>CALWBQ010000012.1 GCA_944376125.1 uncultured Lachnospiraceae bacterium | reverse complement strand
AATTTCAGGGTCTGTGTATTGTTCGATCTTCAATTCTCAAGGTCCGTTTCGCTGTTCCCTCTCGGCGACAGCTTGTTTATTATATCTCATCTCTCGCCGTTTGTCAACAACTTTTTTCATCTTTTTTAAATCTTTTCTAAGATTTCCACTTGCTTACCGGTGGAGCTTAACTATAACACGGATTCCAGCTATTGTCAATAGAATTTTTCTTTTTTTCAAAACAATTTTTTTACCCACAATATATGCTTTATTTTTCTTGGTTTGTCTATATTTTGTGGTTTCCTTTTTTTACGTTCGCGAAAATATTGTTGTAATTGCAGTAATTATTGTGACAAGAAACACATTTCGGAAAAAATGCCTTGATCTGCTTTCTTTTTCCAAAAGAAAAAAGGCGGGACATTTTGTCCCGCCAAAGTGCTTACAAATATAAAACATCGCTGTTCTTTAAAATATCCCTCTGACAATTCCCAAAACAAATGCGCCCAGAAGGTTGTTGTGATAGAGGGCATACAGCCAGCCGCATCCTTCAATCTGCCTTAGCATTAGGCCTCCGATATCTGTTCCCGAAAATGCTCCAAGGACCATACAGGCTACCCAAAAATAGAGAAGCCCCAAGATACCGCCAAGCACCGCTCCTGCCAACTGATTAATCCCATGCAGCACAGGCAGCTTTGCTATTAAATCCAGCCATCTCACCGCTATTTGAATTACAATAAAGACGACCGCAAATAAAATAATAAAGGCGGCTCCCTGAATGATCGTATGCGACAGATAATCTCCGATATAGCTGGCCAGGGCTTCTGCCCCGAAAAGCTGGTAAATCTCACCGTCATTACTGTTGATTAATTCTTTTTTGATGCTCTCCGGAAGATTCAGCTGTCCTATTATCTGGTCATCTGCCAGAACTCCATCTTCAT
Source organism: uncultured Lachnospiraceae bacterium (assembly GCA_944376125.1). GTDB lineage: Bacteria > Bacillota > Clostridia > Lachnospirales > Lachnospiraceae > UMGS1370. The sequence goes on along the minus strand of CALWBQ010000012.1, from coordinate 62,305 downwards.
CAGCAGGAATCTCCTTATCCAGGCCGACAGCTTCCATGACACTTTCTTTCACGTTTTCAGCGATGGATGTGTTCTGTTGGATGTAGTCCGTCACATGCGGCAAAGCGAGCCTTACCAGCACCAATGTGACAATCAGAGCCGTCAAAGATACTGCCAAGCGAATAAATCCCCGGTAATGGCCATACAGCACCATACCGGCCAGATAGACAGCCACCAATACCGGCAGCCAATTCTCTTGAAAAAATTCCATGTTACCTCTGTCCTAATATAAAGTGTTCGATCGCTGCTGCTACCCCATCCTCATCATTAGACTGCGTTACGTAGTCTGCAGCGTCCTTCAGGCTTTGTATTCCATTTCCCATCGCCACACCAATTTCTGCCTCTTGAATCATCGACAGATCGTTCTCTCCATCTCCAAAGGCCATTGTCTGGGACTTTTCCAAGCCCAGGATAGATGCCAGCCTCAGAATTCCCTTTCCTTTTGTGGCATCCGGATGATTAATTTCCAGGTTAAACGGCATAGATGAGGTGATGAGAATACCAGAAAATTTTCCCAAATCTTCTCTCATCTGGCTGCGAAGTGCCGGCTCTTTAAAAAAGAGATTTATTTTTTCGATGGGGCACCTCTTTTTCTTTACATATTCAATGATGTTAGGGACCACATCCCGAGTGACGAAAACCAGTTTCTGTATCTCTTCCGGTATTCCGTACTGATCCATATGATCAAAAAATTTTGATTCCGAAATTCCTCTTCCGTTAATATATGGATCATACATGATAGGATAAGTGTCCACAAATTCCAGCAGTTCCACTGCTTTTTCCCAGTCCAGAGTCCTTTTGTCTAAAATTTTATCATTTCTCAGGTCAGCAACCACTGCCCCGTTTGTCGTAATCGCGTAATGGACACCTGGCAGCTCCCGTATAAGCGAAGGGATTCCGTCAACCGTTCGCCCTGTTGTCGGAACAATCTCAATTCCCCTGTGCGAACATGCCTTCAGCGCCTCTATGTTGCGTTTTGAAATCGATTTTCTGCTGTTCAGCAGCGTACCGTCTAGATCCAGTGAAATTAATTTTATCTCTTTCATATTTTTAACAACCTGTCATCATTTTTGATTCGTCAGCTCGGCATATCCGCAGCGCCCTTGCAGACTGGCCCTAAATTTAAATAAAGTGCTCCTCTTTTAAGATCAGCAGTCCATCTTTATCATACTTCGAGGAAAATACTCCCTTTATCATCTTCCCCAGAGAAGGCTTCTCTGCTTTGTCAGCAGCCTCTTCAATGAGAGCTTCTGCGTTGGCTTTCGTCAGCGGAATATTATCTTCCTCCATAATCTCAATTCGCTCATACAGCGCCAGCATGCTTTTTCCGGTGATGCTGCAGTCAATCTGGCTTGCATACTGAGTCGCATAATGTGCGAATTCATCTATGGTCATTTCTTCTTCCGGCTCAGAATCTGTCTCTCCGCCCTCATATTCTGGCTCCTCTGTATCCTCGTCACCATAGACATCCCCGTCATCCTCATAGGCTTCGCCCTCCTGGTATGTATCTTCTTCCTGGTAAGAATCCTCATAAGGCTGCTCCTCATCCGGCGGAAGCTCTTCTGTCTCTTCTTCCACATAAGATCCGTCTACCACTTCCGGCTCCGGTTCTTCTTCCTCCTGGTAAACGGTTTCTTCCTCCTGAATCGGTTCAGGCTCCGGATCTCTCTTAGGCTTTATCATTCTTACAGGGCGTGAATCCGGGATGTTCTCTTCCTCGTAGGCTGGTTCATTATTTATCCACTCAAAATGGGAAGCCAGGGCAGGATGCTGCTGATAAAGCTCTTCCAGCCTCTCCGGACTGTCAATCAGCACGACAATGATGCCCGTCTCATCATAAGCCATAAGCTGGTTTAGTTCGTCTGCAAGACGGTCATTCATATCTGCCGCCCCCTCAATAATCAGATCTTTTCCAGCCAGCTTATCCGCAAGATTTAAGAGCCCTTTGGAATTTAATTTTTCTCCCGCAATTTTAGCCACAGGATTTTTAGTTCCCAGCTCATGGTGTATTTTCTTTAACGCGCTGATTGCTTCCTCAAGACCTTCTTCCGGAGATTCCGCCTCAATTATCAGATGATTGCGGTGAGTCATGCGGTCCACCCGGCTTCTCTCCGGCTGTTCCCTCTCTTCCTTTCTGTATGCCTCTCTTGCTTCCTGGAGTTCACGAATATTTCTAATGACTCTCGTTTTATCAGCAGTTTCCTGGTCCTCCTTGCCTTCATGGTAGTCATCCATGGAAAGTTTTGACATCTCCTGTGCCAAGTGTTCTTCCACCTCAGCCTCTTTCATCTGAACTCTCAGATCCTCCTCTGGGCGCATCCTCCCGGCGGAGGTTACGGGAACATCATTCCGGTATACCGGTGCCGCCTGGCGGTATCCCCGCTCCTCCGGCTCCCTGGCTGCCGCTGTCTCAGCATATGCCCGATCCTCTTCCTGACTGTCATAATCGCCGTAAGCAGGCTCCTCCTGCCCATACTCCGGTTCCTCCTGGGTGTAAGCCGCCTCTTCCTGGTAGTATCCGTCCGGTTCCTGGTTATAATCCTGAGATTCCTGGCTATAGCCAGAATCATAGCGGCTGCGGTCATCCTCAGCAGGATCGGTATCCGTGGTATAACGCCCTTCTTCCACCGCCTTCAGCTTTTCTTCATATTTATCTCTGTTTTCAACCAGATCCATCTGGTAACGGGAGAGAGGTGCGTACTGGAGCTTTAATTCCATCGCTTTATCCACATATTGCCCCAACCCAAACATCAGCATAATTTTATCACAAGTCTGGACACATTCTGTTTCCCGGCCTGCTTCGCTGTAAAGCTCCGCAAGCTGGTAAAGCCATTTTTCGTCCAGCTCCAGGCTGGTATAATTTTCCAAGGCATTGATCAGCTGCTCTGTGGAAGCGTGCTTTGCCTTTAATATTAGATAGCGCAGAATATACTGCCTGGAATCGTCCTCTGCCATGGAACAAAACTCCCGGTAGTAAGCCTCTGCCTCCGAAATTTCTCCTTCTTTCAGCGCTAACTGGGTCAGCTTGTACAGCAGCCTTTTTCCAATAGGGGCGCGCTCAAACGCGATTAAAAGAATTTCTTTTGCCTCGTGGTATTCATGGTTTTTTTCATACACAGAAGATACCAAAGACAGCAGATTTGCATTCCGCACTCTTCTCCAGTCGATGGTATCAGCAATTTTCATTGCTGTCTCATAATCCCCCTTATTGACGAGCTTTTTTAACTGCTCCACTTTGATGTTAAACTCATATTTATCCATCTCTATGCATCTCCTAACGCTTTTCTTTCTTCCGTTACAGTTCCACCCTGCCTTCTAATGCCCGAAGGAGCGTGACTTCATCGATATATTCCAGATCTCCCCCCACCGGCACTCCACTGGCAATCCGGCTGACTTTAATTCCTGTCGGTTTGATCAGCTTGCTGATATACATAGCTGTAGTCTCCCCCTCCAGGCTGGAATTTGTCGCGATAATCACTTCTTTTATATCCGCCTGTAACCGCTGCATTAATTCTTTCAGCTTGATATCATTAGGTCCGATCCCCAGCATCGGCGAAATGGCTCCATGGAGAACATGATAAACCCCGTCATACTTTCCGGTTTTCTCATAAGCTGCCAGATCCCTGGGGTTTTCCACTACCATGATAACCCCATGGTCCCGGCTGGGATTGCTGCAAATCGGGCAGCGTTCCTGATCTGTCAAAGTATAACACTCTTTGCAATAGCGAATATTATTCCTGGCTTCCGTCATCGCCTGAGCCAGACGGTCCACCTGCTCTCTCGGCATATTGATAATGTGAAAAGCCAGCCTCTGTGCTGATTTAGCGCCGATCCCCGGCAGCTTGGACAATTCTTCAATCAATTTTGTAATCTGACTGCTATAGTAATCCATTAGAAGGGAAATCCTCCGCCAAGGCCGCCGATTCCTCCTGTGAGCTTTGACATCGTCTCCGTGGAATCAGCTTCCATCTGTCTGAAGGCTTCATTGGTCGCCGCTACAATCAGATCTTCCAGCATTTCAATATCATCAGGATCTACTACTTCCTCGGAAAGTTTTACCGCCGTCACTTCTTTTTTTCCGGATACCGTCACCGTAACGGCTCCTCCTCCAGCTGATGCCGTATATTCCTTCTCCTCCAGTGCCTTTGCAGCTTCCTCTATCTGGCGCTGCATTCTCTGGGCCTGTTTCATTAAATTATTCATATTGCCGGGCATTCCACCCGGAAATCCACCACGTTTTGCCATGGTATCTGTCCTCCTGATTTTTAATCTATTTCGTCTTCTATTGTTATATCCATATTAATTTTATTTCTCAGCTCTTCTTCGCTGACATAAATCGTATCAAGCCGCTCCCCCGTACCGGAGAGTCTTGCTTTCAAATAGAGCTTTTTCCCATATACAGCTTCGATATGGCGCTCCAACTCTCCCAGAACACTCGGCCGGCTGCCGATAGCATAGTTGGAAGCATTGGTAAATACAATGCAAAGGCAGCTGTCGCCGCTGGGCTCAACCACTGTATCCCGGAAACTTGGCCGGATCGACATACCCATCTCCCGGACAATCTTTCCCCATTCATTGCGGATAAGCGTCAGATCTTCCATTTGTGCCTGAGATATTGCCACTTTTTCCGGGGGCGGCGCAGCCTTAACCGAAACAGTTTCCTCTGCCGCCGCTCCAGGCATAGACGGTCCAGCCGGAACATCTTCCCGCTTTGCGAAGGCGCCTTCCGCCGCCTGGTTTTCCAGTTGAGTTAAACGCTGGAGAATGGAATCCAGATTTGTCTCCATCACCGGATTCGCCAGTTTTATAAAGGCGACCTCCACCAGTACCCGCTTTTGGGCGGCAAACCGGATCTGATTGGACAAGTCAGAAAAAATTCGGATATATCTCATCAGAGTGTCGCTGTTGGTTAATTTGGCGTCCTCCTTTAACTGCCGAAGATTCTCCTCCGACATGTCCAGCAGGCTTTCTCCGTCCTCCGCGCTTTGGAGCAGAAGAAGGTTTCTCATGTACCAGATAAAGTCTGTCACAAACTGCCCCATTTCCCGGCCCTGTATTACCAGTTCCTCCAGCTCAGCAATGCAGTCCCTGGTTCTCTTCTCACACACCGCCCGAAACATTCTGCTGAAAACGCTGGTGTCAACTGCCCCCAAAACATCCAGGACATTATCATATGTCAATGTCTGGCCAAAATGGAACGCCGCACACTGATCCAAAAGGCTCAGGGCGTCCCGCATAGAGCCATCGGCCGCCTTTGCCACATATCGCAGGGCTTTCTCTTCGATGTCAATATGCTCAGCATCCGTCAGTTCTTTCAGTCTTCCGGCTATGGTTTCAAGCGAAATCCTCTTAAAATCATACCTCTGGCACCGGGACAGAATTGTGATAGGAATCTTGTGGACTTCCGTAGTCGCCAAAATAAAAATTACATATGACGGCGGCTCCTCAAGAGTCTTTAACAGGGCATTAAACGCACCGATGGAGAGCATATGCACCTCATCTATAATATAAACCCTGTATGTTCCGTCTGTCGGCGGATACTGAACCTGTTCCCGGATTTCCCGGATATTCTCTACGCCATTGTTGGACGCTGCGTCAATTTCCACCACGTTCATGGAAGAACCTTCCAATATACTGCGGCAGGATGGACACTGATTGCAGGGACTCCCATTCACCGGATGCTCACAATTGACTGCCCTGGCAAAAATTTTTGCGATACTGGTTTTTCCAGTACCCCTGGTACCGCAGAAAAGATAAGCATGGCCAATCCTCCCTGAAAGCATCTGGTTTCTCAGCGTTGTCACTATATGATCCTGGCCCTTTACCTCGTCAAAGGTTGCCGGTCTCCATTTTCGGTATAATGCAGTATAAGACATAGCAAGCCGCCCCTATTCTTAATGGTTATTCATCTCCGAAGCTGATTCCTACCAGCTTAGCCTCCCGGATCATGGAACATTTGGGATCGACATACTTCAGTTTCCCGGCCACATCTGCCAGCGGAACCTTGGTAATTTCGTTGTTTTTTACAGCTACCATATAACCGTACTCTTTATTTTTGATCAGCAGAGCCGCCGCTGCCCCCAATCTGGTAGACAGGACCCTGTCATATGGACATGGCTCACCGCCCCGCTGCATATGCCCCGGAACGGTCACCCGAACTTCCTGGCCGGTTACTTCAGCAATCTTTGCGCCGATCTCATAGGCAACCGAAGGATACATAGAACCTTTCTTTTTCTTCTCCTTCAGCTCCTTTTTGGAGAGGCTGGCATCTTCCTTGGAAATAGCACCTTCTGCCACCGCCAAGATCGAGAATCTCTTTCCGGAGCTGGCTCTCTTCTTGATAGCATCGCATACAATATTGATATCATAAGGGATTTCCGGCAGCAGAATAATGTCTGCCCCTCCAGCGATCCCTGCATGTAAGGTCAGCCAGCCGACCTTGTGTCCCATAATCTCAACAATAAAAACTCTGCCGTGGGAAGCGGCCGTTGTATGAATACAGTCAATGGCATTGGTTGCAATATTAACCGCGCTCTGAAAGCCAAAAGTCATATCCGTTCCCCACAGGTCATTGTCTATTGTTTTAGGAAGAGAAACAATATTCAGCCCCTCTTCTCTCAGAAGGTTTGCTGTCTTCTGGCTGCCGTTTCCTCCTAAAACCACCAGACATTCCAGGCGCAGCTTTTTGTAAGTATGCTTCATGGCCTCCACTTTATCCAGGCCATTGGCATCCGGCTCCCTCATCTGCTTAAACGGCTGTCTGGATGTCCCAAGAATCGTACCTCCCCGAGTGAGAATTCCGGAAAAATCACTGGGTTTCATAATTTGGTAATCCGCATACATCAGCCCCTTGTATCCTTCCTCAAATCCTACGATCTCAACATCTTCAATCAAGTTGTATAAAGCCTTCGCCACACCGCGCATGGTTGCATTCAGGCTTTGGCAATCGCCTCCGCTTGTCAGGATTCCGACTCTTCTCATTTCTTTTGGACCTCACTTTCTAAGCGCTCTTTTATACTTTTGGTGAATGGATATAGAATACCCATTTTGTAATTATACAGCAAACAAAAGGCGCGGGCAAGTAGGAATTCAGCACGAATTCCCTGTAAAGAAAAAACACTCCGGCAGTTTTCTGTCAGAGTGTTTTGCTTTTTTCATATTTTAAAATCCACGCATCTTGCTTTGAACACAAACCACAGACGTTACTCAGGCAGTTAGCTCAGCCCAGGCTGCCTTACGGCACACAGGAGCTTCCGCTTAGTGCTGCTGCATTCCTGCCCTGACACGGTTCACAGATTCCTGTTGCGTAAGACCCAGACATCAACGCCACTTACAAGAGGCAGCTCTGCAGCAAAATGCCCGAGGCAAGATATCACCCCTGCTAGAGCGGATTGCAGGTATAGGGCACCGCTATCTCCCCGGCTGCGTGGAAGCTCTTTGACGTTTCCAATCTTTTCAATAGCTTATTTAGTATACACGGCCTTTCCAAAAATGTCAAGCCGAGGGCGCCTCTGCCTTCCGTTTTCCTTTCTCTCTGAGCCTGCGGAAGAAATCCTTCATCAGCAGAGAGCACTCTTCTCCCAGGACGCCGCACTCCGTTTCCACCTGATGATTAAATCCTTCTTCGTGCAGCATATCCAAAACGGAACCAGCGCAGCCGGCCTTAGGGTTCATGCACCCCATCACCACTCTGGGAATCCGAGCTTGTACAATAGCCCCGGCACACATTGGGCACGGTTCCAAGGTTACATAAAGTGTACACCCTTCCAGCCTCCAGTCCCCCATTTTTCTGCAGGCTTTTTTGATTGCTATGATCTCCGCGTGAGCCAGGGCACTGTGATCCGTCATCCTGCGGTTGTACCCTCTGGCGATAATCTTTCCCTCATACTCGATAACGCAGCCTATAGGAACCTCCCCCAAAGTTTCCGCTTTTTTTGCCTGGCGTATCGCCTCTCTCATATACTTTTCTTCCTGGGTCATAAACGTGTCCTCTTTTATCTTTTATGTAGACCTGACTTTCCGAATGTGCTATACTTAGCGTCAGAATGTTTGTCTGAATATTTATTATAAACGAAATTTACCAGATAGGAAATGAGAATCGATGAAAATTTGCGGATTACAGAAAACGACCCTTTTAGATTACCCCGGCCATGTGGCAGCTACCATTTTTACCGGCGGCTGCAATTTTCGCTGCCCCTGGTGCCAAAATACAGAGATCATTTTTCCTGACGCAGAAGCAGACTATACAGCTGAGGAAATTCTTTCCTTCCTGAAAAAGCGCCGCGGAATTTTAGAGGGAGTCTGCATTACCGGGGGAGAACCCACCCTGCAGCCGGACCTCCCTGACTTTATCGGAAGCATCAAAGAAATGGGATTTTTAGTCAAGCTGGATTCCAACGGCTATCTGCCGGACCGCCTCATTTCTCTGTGTCAGTCAGGACTTCTGGACTATGTTGCAATGGATATCAAATCCGGCCCCAGCCATTATGCTGCCGCTGCCGGACTGTCATCTATCCAAGTTGAGCGGATTCAAGAAAGTATGCAATTTCTGCTCTCCGGGTCTGTTCCATTCGAATTCCGCACCACCGCCGTTAAGGGCCTCCATACAATAGAAGATTTCAAAGAAATCGGCCCTTGGATTAAGGGCTGCCCCAGATACTTTATCCAAAATTTCAAAGAATCTGAGGCAGTTCCGGTAAAAGAATTTTCTGGATTCTCCAAAGAAGAGCTGGACGCCTTCGCAAACTGTACGGCTCCTTATGTAGGGCATGTTGAGTTAAGAGGCATTGATTTCTAAACCGCCCAGCTGTATGTCTGTATACCAGTACCCAAACCGGCCGTCCCCGGCCGGCTGTTTTTTTGACAGTACAAAATTCGGAAATCCAAACATGGATGCCATATATTTCTCATTGCTGTAATAATGCCCTGGGATCCCCAAAAGAAACCTTGGCCGTCCATTGGGATTTTCCAGGCGGGCCAGGATAATATACCGATAGCTGTAATAGCCGTGAAGCAGAAAACTGTTGTTCCCATAAACCCAAACCTCCCTTGGCAGAAGGCCAAGATCCTGGGGCTTGATAACCAAAATTACGCATCCATGTTCACTGTCAAACGCCTGAATCTTCGGATAGGTTTTTTCAAATGCGCTCCACACAGCTGCCGGGTTTGTCTCAGGCTCTTCTTCCAGCTTTAGTCCTTCCAGCTCTCCCGGAATCCCCGCCCTTGGGAGTTCGTCTCTCCCAATTCCCACGGATAATGGCGCCGGAGCAGCTGGCGCTTTCAGCATGGGCCCCGGCGAATTTACCGGCTGTGCCGGTATCTCTGGACCTTCTGGCGCAGCCGGTATCTCCGGCCTTGGCGGTTCCGGCATTTTCTCCGGTCTAATGGTGGGTTCCGGCGCTTTCTCCGGTCTGACAGGTTCCGGAGGCCGAGGCGGCGTCAACTCCGGAGGGGCTGCCGGCAGCTTAGGCGGCACCGATTCCGGCGGCATTTGCGGCAGTCCCGGCTCCGGCGGTCTTCTGTTCTCCGGATTTTTCAGCGCAGCAGGCGGTTTTACCTTAATAGCCGGAACACTTTCCGGTGCTTTGGTTTTTTCTTCAGAAGTCCGTTTTTCTTGACCGGAAATCTCCTCCTCTATCTCCTGAATAATCTTTTTTGCACTTTCTTCGACCGACACTTCTTCCTTTGGTCTTGCCCTTGACAGTTCGATTTCTGCAGCATAAGCGACCTCATCCTCCCAGATTGTCCGGTATGTACGCCAGCTCTCCTCCGGCTCATGAATCGTCAGACCATAGCACAGATCCATTTCGCTTCCATTTCCATCTATATCATCTGACTGTACCGCCGTTCTAAATTCTCCGGCTCCTCCTCTGACAAACATCTTTCCTAAGGGAATTTCCCCGCCAGGGATCAGCAGGTAAACACCGGCATCTCCGCCTGTAAAAATTTTTTTGACATTCACACTGATTTTACACTGGCTCCCCCGGGATTCCAGCTTTGCAAAGCCCACATTCCTTCCTTTGGCTTTCCCTTCATATTCATAAATATAAGAAATCAGTCTCCGATAATTCGACATGCAATCACCTCTAGTCTATATTTATGCAAATACCCATTGAAACTATGTCTGTAAAATGATATTCTATAGGTGATGATTTCCAAATTCTAATAAAGATGGAGGGTTATAACATGAGAATTTACAAAGTGAAAGATTACGATGCCATGAGCCGTAAGGGAGCGGCCATTATTGCGGCACAGATTATCACCAAACCGGACTGCGTTCTGGGGCTGGCTACCGGATCTACTCCGATCGGTACATACAAGAATCTGATTGCAGCATATAATGCTGGAGATCTGGATTTTTCACAGGTAAAATCAGCCAACCTGGACGAATACCGCGGGCTTCCCAAGGATAATGACCAGAGTTATTACTACTTTATGTATAACAATCTCTTTAAGCATGTCAATATCGATATGAACAATACAAATATTCCTGACGGCATGAATCCTGATGCAGATGCGGAATGTGCCCGCTATGAAGAAGTTATCCAATCGTTAGGCGGCGTAGATCTTCAGCTTCTGGGTCTGGGCCATGACGGACACATTGGATTTAATGAGCCCAATGACCAGTTTGATAAAATCACCCACTGCGTCAATCTGACCGAGATGACCATCGAAGCGAACAAGCGTTTCTTTGCTTCTATAGATGATGTTCCCCGCCAGGCATATACCATGGGCTGCGGAACTATCATGCGGGCCCGCAAGATTTTGATGCTGGTTTCCGGAGCTGACAAGGCCGATATTCTCTATCAGGTTGTAAATGGACCTGTCACACCTCAGGTTCCGGCATCTATCCTTCAGTTCCATCCTGATGTGACTCTGGTTGCTGATGAGGCAGCTCTCTCTAAATTCTAAAGCTGCAAAGACTTGTGATGTGAAAAAGCGGAGGCCGCTCTCTGGAGAGGCTCTCCGCTTCTTTTAACCGCTGTTTATCCTATTTTCTTTGGTAGTAATCTTTTACGATATAGTATGCCATCTTTTTATAGTTCTTATCTGCCCCTATAAGACCTTTCCTGTTATACGAATTCTGCAGCGGGTTGAGTCTGACGGGGGATCGAAAATCAAAAAGAATCCACGGAAAGATTCCGCAAACCTGTGAATCTGCAATCTCGAACTGCTTTTGGTACAGTTTTGCCTGATGGTTTTCTGTAAACAATTCTTCGTCATCACCAAAATGGCCCTGTACGCTGTCTGCCCCAGTCTCAGAGATGACAATCGGTTTTCCAATATCTGAATTTTCAAATATCGTCCGGAGGCCCTCATAATCGCGGTAATACCAACCATAATATTCATTAATGGCAACAACATCGACATACTGGCACAGCCGGTCTATAATTTTCATCTCGTCAATGTTCACCAGGCACGCTGCGGCGGTTAAGCGGGTCTGATCCAGCGTCTTGCATCTGCTGTTTAACTTCTTCATAAACTCCAGCCGCTCATCTGTATCTGGATTTTCATTGCCGATTCCCCAGATCACCACGCTCGCCCGGTTATAATCTCTCTTTATCATTTCCTCCAGCTGGTTTTCCGCATCATCGTATGTGTCTGGATTGTCAAAGCACAAAGCCCAGTATACCGGGATTTCTTCCCACAGTAAAATCCCCATTTTATCAGCCAGTTTCGAAATTCTTTCTGAGTGAGGATAGTGGGACAGCCGGATAATATTGCATCCCATCCCCTTGGCAGCGGCCAGAATATTTTTCTGTTCCTCTTCCGTCAGGGCCCTTCCATTCTCAAGGCTTTCTTCATGGCAGCATACGCCTTTTAAAAAAATCTCTTTTCCATTCAGAAGAATCTTTTTTCCGCAAGTCTGGATTTCCCGGAATCCGATCTCTTCCTCCACACAGTCTTCTCCGTAAAATACCCGCACTTTGTACAGCTTCGGGCAGTCCGGACTCCACAGCTGTACGTTTCTCCTGATTGTCCCTCTTGCCCATCCATCTGGTTCCACAGGGAATTCTTCTTCCATTTCCAGTTCCGGGATCTCAACCCGAACAGATTCAAGTTTCCTCGCACCGTCTGTCAGGACAGCAATCTGTATAGATTCGCGCAACCCATCAGGCGCCAAAGATATCCTGAAATCACGGATAAAGCTCCGCGGAACTCTGATTAATTCTATGCTTCGGAATAATCCCCCATAATTAAACCAGTCATAATTGATGGATGGAATCTGCTCTAATTTTCTCTGATTATTCACAGTTATAATAAGACGGTTTTCTTCTTTCAGCAATTCAGTCAGTTCTACTGCATACGGTGTAAAGCCCCCTCGATGCCGTGCTATTAATTTGCCATTTAGCCAGACTCTGCTCTCATAATTAGCAGCGCCAATCCGCAGGAAGACCCTTTCGTCAGGAGATTTCTTCCAAAATTTGAATTTTCTCGTATAAATTCCTGTCCCCTCAAAAAACCAGTATTTTTCTTTTTGCAGATTCCAGTTAGACGGAACTTTTACCTGTTCCCACTGATCGAAATCGAAATCGACAGGTTTATCCCGGCCTTTCTCGTCTGTACTAATCTCCTCAAAAAATTTTTTTCGAATAAAGGTATCAAACACATCTGCTGCAAATCTCCAAATACCATCCAGCTTTTCTGTTTTTCTCCCGGCTGTCGTAATGTGGCTTTCCGAACCAGTAAACGGTATCTGATAATCTCTATCATAATGAATATTTAACAGATGATCATAGTCCTCAAGCATCTTGCTCATTATCATTTCCCCTTAAATATTTTTTGTTGAAATATCCTATCCCTACAGTATTCCGAAATTTAAAACGGCTTCCTTTTTCAGAATCCAGCAAATATGAAATCATTGCCAGAGAGGCACAGCGGAACCAAGTTGCAAAACAGTTGCTGAGGCCCTGAGGCTCAAAATACCCTTTTACCCAGCCGTCCATCCTTCTCACGCCGTTTGACTTTTCATCTGCAAATCCGCCGTCCTGATTTTGGAACGAAATCAATTTTTGGCCGAACTCTGCCAAGCTCTCCAATATTTCATCGGATCTGTAACCGTATATCCACATATTGGCCAGGATATCTACCACATCGATATCCAGGCATGCGCTTCTTACCCCTCCCTTTATAAATTGCAAACAGTAATCTACTATTTTTTTATAATAGGGAATTTCTCGGTCATAGTAATAATACAGATGGAAGTTGTGGGCTGCCCCCGCCATTCCCTGCATAATTCCTGCCGGTTTTAAAGGATGGTTTGTCCCCCAAAAACCAGTCTGCGGATCCTGGTGCCGGTCATGCCACGCAAAAAGCACATCTGTCAATTCCTGCAGCTTCGGATCCTCCTTTCCTTCTAATGTGCAGATCAAAAAACTTGCAAGATTTACAATATTATTTCCTTCCATCCACGGATCTGTTAAATCCCTGTCCTCCAGCCATTTTTCTAAATTCTCCTGGTCCGTCCATTCCTGAATAAAATTCAGCGGATATCTCCACGGTTTTTCCAGACTTTTTAGGGCTCCTATACAGTAATTTGTAACGTGAAAATCAATATACTGCCAAGTGTTATTTAAATCCCTCCCTTTCCAGATTTCATCATTCTTCATATTTTTGAACCGAAATGCACCGGATTCTATTTGATAGGAGCAGATATACTCCGCGATCGAACTCCGAAGAGATTCTTCTATATTTTTATACGCACCTAATAATATCAAAGCATGTGTGGCATTGTAGGTAGCCGGCAGACACATATCAGGGTATTTCACAATATCGTGATACTCACTGCATTTCTTTATCCCCGGCCTGTCTGTATTGACCTTATTCAGCAGAAAATTTTCTGCCCGCTTCAAGCTGTCATCAATTTTATTTACCATGTCCATATTTTATCCTTTCACGCTTCCTGCCGCGATTCCATCCATTACTTTTCTTTGAGTCAAAAGAAAGATCAGAACTACCGGGAGAGTCACGACCGTCGAAAGCGCCGCTGTCTGCGATAAATCAACTCCCAGTTCTGAATTAATATTAACCAGCATTGAGGCCAACGTATATGTGCTCATATCTTTCGACAGCATTAATACAGGAATCCATAATCCCCAGCTCGTTAAAAATGAAATCAGGGTTGCTGTCAAAATAACTGGTTTCATAACCGGACACATTACCCAGAAAAATATTTGCCGTTCTGTCGCTCCGTCAATTGTAGATGCCTCTACCAAAGAATACGGCACGGAAGCAAAAAATTGTTTAAATAAGAAAAACGGCAGGGCGGCTCCCCATGCCCCTGTGGACGAAGCCAAAATAATCCCCAAATAATTACCTGTGCCATACAGGAACTTGCTTCCAATGACGATTACATATAATGGGATCAAGAGCAGTACCGCCGGGTACATCATGCTGATCATAAACGATTTCTCTAAAATTCCAAATAAGGGCAGATCTCTTTTCCTGTAAAGGGCATATCCTCCCATAGCCGTTGATACCACTACCAGGGCGGTTGTCCCGGCAGAGATGATAATACTGTTTTTTAAATAATGCCAAATCGAGTACCCGCTCATAGTCTTAATTGCCCGGTAGCCGTCCAATGTCCATTTCTGCGGCAGCAGATTCAATGGATTCTGGATAATATCAGCATTTGTCTTAAACGAGGCAGACAGCATCCATAAAAAGGGATAGACCATTACAAACGAGACACAGATCAGAATAACATAGACGAGTGCTGTCACCCACTTTTTATTTCTCATTTTCATCCCCTCCTAATTTCATTGATATTAAAGTCAAGACAATGATAAAGGCAAACAGCACAGTGGCAATCGCCGTGGCCCCTCCAAAATCCATTTTTTCATATTTCGTATATGCGTAATAAGAGACAAAATTCGTTGCATAATTAGGACCGCCAAATGTAATCAGCCTTGAGACAGAATACGTCTTCATAAACTGAATAAAGGCATAAACCGCATTCAATATAAATGCCGGCCGGAGAGCGGGAAGTGTAATGTAACGGTATCTCTGCCATGCGTTGGCACCGTCTATCCCTGCCGCCTCATACATCGTAGTATCAATCAGCTGGTAGTTCGTCAGAAAAATAATCGTATACAGCCCCACATGTTTCCATAATTCTACGAAAACCAGAACCCCTATCGCTGTAGACCGCTGATTCAGCCAGCTCACGGGCTGTGCCCCCGCCAATGTCAGCAACTGATTCAGGGCTCCGTTTGTATTAAAAAATTGTTTCCAGACCAAAGCGCCTACAACGTCAGGGACAATAAACGGCAGGAATATGCACAGTTTAAAAATCAGAGCACTGCGCCCTAACCCCTTATACGACAGCAGCTGTGCCAGTATTAACGCAACAGCCAGATTCAGCACAACCGATACGAAAGTAAAAAAGATCGTCACTTTAAAAGAATCCCAAAAATAGGAATCCCGCAAAATTTCTCTATAATTCTTTAGTCCGACAAATTCGGGATTCGTAAATACTGTCGAAGATTCATTAAAAGACAGCGCTATGCTCTTCAGCACCGGATACAGCCCGAAAACAAAGGATAATATACCGAATATACCGATGAATACATACAGACTCCAAAATTTTCGGATTTCATTTCCTTTTTTTCTCATAATAGATCAAACCTTTCATAACGCAGAAAAAGTGTGCTGCAAAAAGTTTTTTATCCTCCTCTCTGCAGCACACTTTCCTATTTTCAGCTTACTTGTTTTCTGCTATCACTTCGTTAATGGCAGAGTGAATTGCTTCAACATTCTGCGTAATCTCCTCAGTTGTTGCAGAGTTAAATGCATTGATCAATCCTTTTTCATATGCATCATAAATATCATTGTAGTAGGGAATTTCTGCTACATAGTTATCGATCGGGTACATAGGCACCTCTGAATCAAAGAATATTTTCTGATTCTTAGTTAGGCTGTCCATATCTACCACATTAAGATCCATACAGGATCCCATGGTCTCAAAGCTCTTAAGCTGAGGGGTCTCTGCCAGCACATATTTTAAGAATATCTTGGCAGCCTCTTTGTTTTCAGAATTCTGCGGAACTCCAAAACCGCGGGTATTTAATAAAACAAGACCGCTGTTTCCGCTCCCATCTAACGAAGGCCATGTTGTTACCTGATACTCGCCGACGCCGCTCTCCGGGTCATCCCATCCAGCTACATTCCAGTTTCCTGCTCTGAACATTCCTTCGCTTCCGCTCTGAATCTTCGTATACATAGCGCTAAAATCTTCGCTGGTTGCATCCTTATCCCAGAATCCATTTTCTCCTGCATAGACAGAGATAATATCCTCGAAATATTGCTTATTCTTTTCAACCTGGCTCTCCGGAGTGCCATTTAAAAATACGTCTGACATTCCTGAACCGCACAGGAACAAGTTGAATGCCTGACCCGGATCATCGCCGAGGCTCATGGTAAATCCATTAATTCCCGCATTTTTATATGCTGTTCCCAGTTCAATAAACTCTTCCCATGTTTCCGGGCTTGTTTCTTTGCTTACCTCTACTCCGGGAACATCCGTTTTTACCCCCAGGCCGGCGATCGTCCGATTAACCGGGTAAACCACCAATCTCCCTGCACTGCTGGAAAGTTTTATATCGCCTTCCGAAATCAGATCCTTTTTCTCATCGCTCTCCAGCACACTATTCAAATCCTCAAAGCCGTAATTGGACTGCTGGTCAATCTCTAAAATTCTGGATGCATCATTGAAAACCAGATCTACCCCTCCGGTAGCCGTCACGGCCTGCAATACCTTTGTCATAAAGGTGCTGTTGTCAAACGTTACGCAGTTGATGCTGTAATTTGGATAATCTTTCTGCATCTCCGCTTCTGCAGCTTCAAAAAACGGAAGTCTCGCATCTCCTCCTTCAAACCAGATGGTAAGTTCAACGGCTTCCCCTGAAGTCTGGTCGGATGCACTACTTTCTGTTTCCGCATTCTGCGCCGAGGTTGCTGCGCCTGCTGTGGTCTCTGTGTTTGCTGTGCCTTGGCATCCCATGAGAATCATGGAGACAGCCATACTCAGTGCTGCAATTTGTCTCGTTTTTTTCATAAAAACCTTCTCCTTTTTTATTATTAATAAAACAGTCTAATAAAAAATGGTTCTTACAGCAGCCTTTACTAATTTTAGGTCATGTGCTATAATGTGAGTGCATTTTTTGAGTCTCCATATAGGTTATAATGTCCGGTTATACCTATATGGGGATTTCTTTATTAAACTGATTTATTTCCTGCTGTTTTCTATATTAACCTCCTGCATGAATCCCTCTTGCTCAGAACTGGCTCGATTGTATACTTTTTTTTAGGTTTTTTCTCGCCTGTAAACAGCTGGTGCAAAATTTGAACCGCCAACTGCCCCTGAGCTGTCATCTCCTGCCTAACACTGGTTAAATTAGGGATTGTATATTCATTCATCATAATATCATCAAAACCGATTACCGAAACGTCAGCTGGAACTCTGTACCCCAAGCCTTTTAATGCCTTAATTGCCCCCATTGCCATCAGATCATTGGCTGTAAAAACTGCTGTCGGCGGCTCATCCAATGTCATCAGCTCTTTTATATTTCTCTCTCCTCCATTTACATGGTAATCGCCGTATTTAACATACTCTTCTTTAAATGGTATACCGGCTTCTTTCAGCGCTTTTTTATAGCCATTCAGTTTTTCAATACTTGGTTTGTATTCCTGGTAGCCGTTGATTATGGCTATCCTTTTATGTCCTAATTCAATGAGGTAAGAAACCGCCTCAAAAGCTCCTTTACTTTTATTGCATACAATTGAGTAAATATTATCTCCGCTTTGATATTCATCTGCCAAAACTACCGGCACTTTCTGAGCCAGATCCACTATATGGGCATTATAGTAGTCTCCCTTTCCTCTTCCTCCGGCAAAAATGATCCCGCTGACTTGATTTTCTAAAAGCATCTGAATACATTGCTTCTCTTTGTCCATATCCTCGTCTGAATTGCAGCTAATGACAGAATATCCGTCTATATCCGCCTGATCCTGGATAGCTCTGATGATTTCAGAGTAAAACGGGTTCATAATATCAGCGACGACTACACCGATCGTTTTTGAATTTTGCTTTACTAAACTTCTTGCTACGTTATTAGGGACATAATGAATTTCTTTGATAATATCATTGATCTTTTTCTCTGTTTTCTTTGACACAGAACCAGTCTCATTAATCACTCTGGAAACTGTTGCGATCGAAACATTGGCCATTTTGGCTATATCTTTTATTGTGTAATTCATTCTTTCATCCCCCTTCAATCGAAAATTTAAGCCTATAAATGTAAACGTATACAGTAAACGTTTACATTTATAGGCTCATTATACCATTTTTGTAGAATATGTCAATATCCTTTATTTCTATTTCTTTTTTATATGCATTTTGCTAATATCTATTTTCCTATCCTTTTATCTTACACAAAATATTTGACAAATTGGCAAACTGCTCTAAAGTCAAAGCCTCCCCCCGGACCGCTGCAGGCAGTCCCAGAGCGGAAATTGCTCCAGCGATCTGATCCTTTGTAAAGGTTAAATCAGGAGAATTGTTCAGGCTGTTCTGCAGAGTCTTTCTCCTCTGGTTAAAGGACGCTCTGATCAGGCGGAACATAAGCCCGGAATCTTCAACGTCTACCGGCGGTTTTTCATACCGGGTCAAGCGGATCACTGCAGATCCTACGTTGGGGCGGGGTATAAAACAGTTGGGCGGAACATTCGCCACAATATATGGGTTGGCATAATATTGGACAGCCAGAGAAAGAGCGCCGTAATCCTTAGTACCAGGCCCAGCCTGCATACGCTCTGCCACCTCTTTCTGAACCATCACCGTGATATTGGCAATGGGAACATTGCTCTCAAACAGCCCCATTATGATCGGGGTCGTAATATAGTAGGGGAGATTTGCCACAACTTTAATCGGCCTTCCCCCATTGTATATCTCTGTCAGTTCTCCGATATCCAGCTTCAAAATATCTTCATTAATGATGACAACATTCTGGAAATCTCCGAGAGTCTCATTCAGGATAGGGATCAGATTCTTGTCTATCTCCACTGCAACCACCTGTCTAGCCCGCTCTGCCAAATACTGTGTCATAGTACCGATCCCCGGACCGATTTCCAAAACCAGATCTTCATCTGTGATCTCTGCCGCCCCGATGATCTTATCCAGGACACGACTGTCAATCAAAAAATTCTGTCCAAATTTTTTTTGAAATGCAAACTGATATTTCTGTATAATCTCAATCGTTTTCTGAGGATTTCCTAATTTATTTTCCATATCGTCTTCCCATTCCTATCTATTTTGTATCTGCCTCCGGCAGACTTTGACTACAAAATCCGGTACAATCTTCTGCCATTTTCAAAGGTGGCCCGCTGAATCTCATCTTCAGCAACCCCTTTGATCCGGCCCAGCTCCCCCGCAACATAGGGAAGGTTTAAAGATGAATTCCGCTTTCCTCTGTTGGGCACCGGGGCCATGTACGGACAGTCTGTCTCCAGGACAATTCTATCCAGCGGAGCATAGGCGGCTACCTCCTTCAGTTTCCTGGCATTTTTAAATGTCAGCACGCCGCCGATCCCCAGATAAAATCCCAAATTCAGAAATTCCCGGGCCATCTCAGTTCCGTACGAAAAGCAGTGGATGATACCTCCCGCTTCATCCGCCTTCTCTGCCTTTAAGATATCAAGGGTGTCCTTCGCCGCATCCCGGCTGTGGACAACAATAGGAAGCCCGCATTTTTTAGCCAGCGCGATCTGCCTGGCAAACCATTCCTTCTGGACCGCCCGGTCTGGCTCATCCCAGTAATAGTCCAAGCCGATCTCCCCGATTGCTTTTACCTTTTTATGGGATGCCATGGACTCCAGCAATAGAAAATTGGCCTCTGTCAGCTCTCCTGAGTCACTGGGATGGACACCGGCAGCCGCGTATATAAAATCGTACTGTTCTGCAAGGGCGATCGATTCTTCTGTGGAAGAGAGATTCGCCCCTACATTTACCACCAGTTTAATTCCGTTTTCAGGCAGGCTTTTCAGCAGCTCATCCCGGTCTTCATCGAAAGCCTCATCATTGTAATGGGCATGGGTATCAAATATCATTTTTTAACTCCTTCAGCGGATGGATTTTTCCAAAAATCCGGCAAACCATTGGCCGTGTGTCAGCCACAGGCGCACCAGATAAAGCAGCAGAAACTGCAGGGGGTAAAAGATATAAAAGAAATATTTTATATGCCAATTTCCCCGTTTTCCATTATACAGCAAAATCGGAATATATGCCAGCACAGCAGAGCCATATAGATACGCGCTGTCCACCGCCGACAGGATTCCGCCGCCGACAGCCATAAAAAGAGGTTCGTTCCGGAACCAGTAAAAAATCACTGGGAGCAGGATCCCTATCACCCAAAAATCGCTCCGGATCAGCCATGTCACCCCGCAGCCCGCCAGAATAGACAGCATCTGCGCCATAGGCTGTCTCCGAAAGCGCTCCATTCCCATCAGCACCAGAAGGGCTGCTGCATAAGTAAACAGCACATTCTGGTACTGAATATGAAACCAGCTTCCAAAGATGGCTATATCAAAAAACGGTTCCGAAATCAAAGCTGCAAGCGTTAGGCGGGCTACATAATTTTTCCTGTTCCGGCTGTAAAAAAAACCCTGCGTCAGAAGAAAACATATGATAGGAAAAGAAATTCTGCCGAAGGCCCGCAGGAGCCGGTCAACAATATAAAATGTTCTTCCTTCTTCCGAAGCCATAAACTGCTGAAATACGGCTGCATCCCCGGAGCAGGCTTCCAACATGCCCTGCTCCAGAACAGCGACCGCAATGTGGTCTGCCATCATCGCAATGACCGCGATCATCTTTAAAAAGTTCCCGGTCCAGATACTCGTCCTTCTCCCCTGATATCTCCTGCCATAGTTTCTGCGTCTCCTCATATACGGATCCTCGCTTTCCTTGTGGTCGTTCGCCATTCTCCTTTTAGCCCTACTATACTCCACAATGGAATATTTTGCAAGCATCCCCCACTTTAATGCTTTTTTTCTCTAAATTTTGTGATCTTTTCTCCACATTACACGCCTATTGCCCCTCTGTCTCTTCCACCAGGAGTAAGAAAGCTGCCCCAGGGCCTGATGGCCCTTACGGCAGCTTTCTAAAAAGATCCGCATATCTATTCTATTTTTCGTTTAACAGATCTCCGCCCCTGCAGGCATATCCTTCTCCGGCGTCATCAGAGACAGATTCCCATCTGCATCCTCTGCGCAGAGGATCATCCCCTCTGACATGAGGCCAGCCAGCTTTGCAGGCTTTAGATTTGTCACAACCATAACCTTTTTGCCTACCATTTCTTCCGGTGAATAGTGAGCTTTAATTCCGCTGATAATCTGGCGCACCTGAGAGCCAATCTTAACCTGGCTGCAGAGCAGTTTTTTGGACTTTTTGACTGCTTCGCAGGCAATAATCTCACCTATCTGGAACTGCAGCTTTGCAAAGTCGTCGTAAGTAATTTCTGGTTTTGCCTCCAGATCAATCGCCGGCTTCTCCTCCTGCTTTTCCGGAGCCTTCTCTTTCTCAGCTTTTTCTTCGTGCATAGCATCCACTTTTTCCATAACTTCCTTGATGTCCATGCGGGCAAACAGAATTTCCGGCTTTTCTGTCACCCTGTTCCCTGACGGGTAAAGTCCAAAGGTATCCATCTGATCGAGGCCGCGCTTTTCTGTATTGAGCTGCGACAGAATTCTAGCTGAGGTATCAGGCATAAAAGATGCCAGCAGAGAGGCGCCGATGGTTATGGACTCTGTCAGATTATACAGAACTTCTGCCAGCCGGCCTTTTTTGCTCTCGTCTTTTGCCAGACTCCACGGCATCGTCTCATCAATGTACTTATTGCACCGGCGGAAGATGCCAAACGTCTCTGTGATAGCGTCAGCCACTCTAAGCTGCTCCATCTTCGCATCCACTTTTTTCACTGCATCCAGCACTGTATTCTTTAAATCCTCATCCACTTCCTCCGAAACACCGGTCTTCTCCACAGTTCCGCCAAAATATTTGTTAGTCATGGAAATGGTGCGGTTCACCAGATTGCCCAGGATATTGGCCAGGTCGGAATTCAGCCTCTCCACCATCAGCTCCCAGGAGATCACGCCATCATTGTCAAAGGGCATCTCATGGAGGACAAAATAGCGAACTGCGTCGACGCCGAAGAAATCTACCAGGGTATCAGCGTAAAGCACGTTGCCTTTGGATTTGCTCATCTTTCCATCTCCCTGAAGCAGCCAGGGATGGCCAAATACCTGCTTGGGCAGAGGCAGACCCAAAGCCATCAAAAAGATCGGCCAATAAATTGTATGGAAACGGATAATATCCTTCCCAATCAGATGGAGATCGGCAGGCCAGAATTTTTTAAACTGCTCTGTGCTGTCGCCGTCACAGTCATAGCCGATCCCAGTAATATAGTTTGTCAGAGCATCCAGCCAAACATAGATCACATGTTTGGGATCAAAAGGAACCTGAATTCCCCATGTAAATGAGGTTCTGGACACGCACAGATCCTGAAGCCCCGGCAAAAGGAAGTTGTTCATCATCTCGTTTTTGCGGGACACCGGCTGAATAAATTCCGGATGTGCATTAATATAGTCAATGAGGCGCTGAGCATATTTGCTCATACGGAAAAAGTACGCTTCTTCTTTTGCCGGCTGTACTTCCCGGCCGCAGTCCGGACATTTTCCGTCCACAAGCTGGGACTCTGTGAAGAAGGCTTCGCAGGGCGTACAATACAGCCCTTCATAATACCCTTTGTAGATATCCCCCTGATCATACAATTTTTTAAAAATTTTCTGTACCTGAGCCTCATGGTCTTTGTCCGTGGTCCGGATAAATTTATCGTAGGAAGTGTTCATCAGATCCCAGATACTGCGGATCTGGGAAGAAACACCGTCAACAAATTCCTGGGGGGTAACACCTGCTTCCTCTGCCTTCAGCTCAATTTTCTGACCATGCTCGTCTGTACCGGTCTGGAAAAAGACATCGTATCCCTGCTCTCTTTTATAACGGGCAATGGCATCTGCCAGAACAGCTTCATAAGTATTGCCAATGTGGGGTTTCCCTGAGGTATAGGCAATCGCCGTTGTGATATAATAGGGTTTTCTGATTTTCTGAGTCATGTTCATCCTCACTTTCTTTTTGCATCTTCGCGGCCGCAGTACCATTGCTTTGCCGGTCAGCCCTGCGGTTCCGGCAAAACATTTTATTTAACAGAGAAGCAAAATTTCCGTGAAATAAAAAAGCCGCCTTTAAATATCAATTTAAAGACGGGGTACTTCCCGTGTTACCACTTTAATTTACCTGCACCTCACGGCACAAGCCTCATGGACTGCTGTCACAGTCTCTCACGATAACGGGTGAAACCGCTGCAGCCTAATGCGCATTTTCTCTGCGGTACTCAGCTGCAAAGCTCCAAGGCCATCTTCTGCGGCCCGCCTCTTCTCCCTTCTCAGCTCCCGGGATTCTCTGGCAAGCGGCTGACACCGCATACTCTCCTCTTCCTAGCTTTTAGCATCATTTTCTTAATCCTGAATTTTAGTCTACCTGTTTCTTACTGTTTTGTCAAGACTGACGCGGAATGATTGTAATCATTTCAAATATAATATATAATAAACAAAACTTGCCTTTTGCTCATCGTCAGCATGAATCATCTGGTATGTTGATCCCATTTATGGAGGATATTGTATGAAGCGCTTCCTTTTTTTTGCCCCTGGAAAGACAGCAGCTCTGGCTCTTTCTGCCGTGATCGCTGCCGCATCATTTCTGACCGGCTGTTCTCCCGCAGACTCTGCCCCGCCTTCCGCGGCCGAGACAGAAGTTCCGCCTGATCCCGGCTACGAACAGTACCAGGAACGAGAGCTGCAGGAGCAGTCCCGCTTTGAAGAGCTTACCAGCCAGCTTTTTTATGATACTGTTACCAGCTCTCTCCTGACGCTCCACTTTACACTGGCCGATCCCGCCTCTTATGGGATACAGGATTATTCCTGTACATATGGAGATGCCACCTTGTCCGGGATCCAAAAAAATCTGATGGATATGAAGGCTGCCAGGACAGAGCTCAACAGCTTTAATCCTTCCCTTCTAACAGAAGATCAGCGCCTCACTCTGGACATTCTGAAAGCCTACCTGGACACGGAATTGTCTGCGGAAGGGCTGGAGCTGTACGCCACGCCTTTCATGCCTTATACAGGAATTCAGGCAGAACTGCCTGTCCTGCTGGCAGAGTATACCTTTCGGAGCCGTCAGGATATTACCGACTATCTGACTCTTCTGGCTGAGACAGATGAATATTTTGACCAGCTTCTCGCCTTTGAAGAAGAACGCTCTCAGGCTGGCCTGTTCTGCAGTGATTCAGCCGTGGATCATATCGTGGAATCCTGCCAACCCTATATGATCGATCCTCAGTACCATATTCTGCACACTTCCTTTGTCAGCCGCCTGGATGATATGCCAGATCTGACAGATGAAGAAAAAGAGGGATACATTCAGCAGAATCTGTCCATTTTGGCGGAAAATGTAATCCCTGCCTATGAGAATCTGGCAGAAGGGCTGACATCACTAAAAGGAACCGGGCTGTATGAGGGGGGACTGTGTTCTTATCCTGAGGGAAAAGATTACTATGAATATCTGGTACATTCCTACAGCGGAACATCTTATTCCAGCATAGCAGACTTAAAAAATGCGATCGAACAGTCAGTCAACGATGATATCGCCGGCATGTCTCTCATTATCCAAAGCCGGCCGGAACTTCTGGATGAGCTGGACGATATCTCCTTCTCCCCCACAGATCCTTCCGAAATTCTTCAATTTCTGAGACAGGAGATTCAAAAAGAATTTCCTGATATCCCAGAGCATACCTGCTCTATCAAATATGTGGATCCAGAGCTGTCTGATATCCTGTCCCCGGCCATGTACCTGACGCCGCCTCTGGATCAATGCGGTTCCAATACGATTTATCTCAATCTGGATGATGACCAGTCTCTGAGCCAGTCTCTGTTTACTACTCTGGCCCACGAGGGATATCCTGGGCATCTGTACCAAAATGTATATTTTATCAATACAGATCCAGATCCCATCCGCCTTCTTCTGTCCTTTAACGGGTACTCAGAAGGATGGGGGCTGTATTCAGAACGCCTCTCCTATCTCTTTGACAACGGAGCAGATCCCGATGCCTCCAGACTGTTCATGCATAATTTCTCAGCCTCCATCGGATTAAACGCTGTCCTGGATCTAAATATTAATTATTTTGGATGGACTAAAGAGCAAGTCTACGACTATCTGTCCAGCTACTATGATGTAGAAAACTCCGATATAACGGACAGTATTTTCAGCCTGCTGACCGAAAATCCTGGCTATTATGTCAAATATTACGCCGGATATATGGAGATTCTGGAATTGAGAGAGCTTGCAGAAACTTCCCTGGGAGATCAATTTGATCCGAAAGAGTTCCATGCGTTCCTTCTGAACATAGGGCCTGCACCGTTTTCTGTGATCCGAAGCCGAATGGAAGCCTGGCTTTTGACACAGGGACTGAATTGACTAAGAAAAAGATAGTGCGGCCCCGCCGGAAATCTTGGTTCTTCACCGGGAAGGCCGTTTCCCGCGAAAGAAGAAAACTGGCCGGAAACTATTTGGTTTCCGGCCAGTTTTTTCTCTTTTGGGCTTTATTCTACAGTTATTTCCTCATAATCATTAAAATATGTGGAATATCCATTTTCATCCGCTGCTATCAGGTCAGATGTCACATCCTCTCCATTTACCTGCAGCTTTACCAGCTCCAGCTCATAGTTCTCTATGAAGGTATTGATCAGAGCTTCCAGAGTTGCCTTTGTGTAAAATGGATCTCCATCGAAATCAGGGATTGCTGAGAGGTTTACGACAGCAGAGGTGCCCTCCTTATCGAAACTGATAATCGTGGTTCCCTCATCCAGCGTACCGTATTCGATCAGCTTATCTACCAGCCCCTGCTCAGTCAGTTCTTCCAGAGAATCCATATTCTGAACCAGACCTGTCCCATCATCATTGATGCTGTAAACGGAGATAGTCACTTCCTCCGGCCCCGGAACCTTTCCTTCTACCAGCTGGCCTCCCTGAGCAGCGCTCTCTGCAGTAGCTGCCGTTTCTGCCTGCTTCTCAGTGGTGGGCGTACATGCCGCCAGCGAGATTGCAAGCAGTGCCGCTGCCATACATAAAATCGTCTTTTTCATAATTGTTGTTGCCTCCTTTTATTTCTGTTGTACCTCCCGGAACCAATTATCCAGGTGATGAATTGCCTTTACCAAAACTTCCAATTCTTGTTCATCCAGTTCTTCCATAATGCCCTGAATCATTTTTCTGTGGAAATCCGCGTGGTGTTTATATGCCTTCCTCCCCTTGTCAGAAAGGGAAATATAAACGACTCTTCTATCTTCGCTGCTCCTCTGCCTGGTTACATAACCTTTCTTTACCAGACTGTTCATCGCGATTGTCAGAGTGCCCACCGTGACAGACAGCTCCTTGGCAATCGTTGACATATTTTTAGGAGTTCCTATCCCTATTGCATCGATAACGTGCATATCATTGTTAGTTATGTCCTTGAACTGTTCCGTGATAATAGCCTTTTGCTCAATATCCATAACGTCATTGAACAAACTCACCAGTGCCTCATTCAAAGTCCCGTAACTATCCACGTTTTATCCTTTCCTACCACTCAGGTAAAAGCTACTTACTGATTATATATGATTTCCTGTTATAAAACAATCTCTTTATTCCTTATAAAATTCTTACAATCTTGTGATTTTTTTGTGTTTTTACAATAAAAATCCAGAGCGGAGAGACCGCGAACCGCATCCTCTATTATAATCAGAAATACTTTGATTTTCAAGATTTTTTTACCCCTACTTTCCAGCCACTTGTCCTGCAATCAGAATACTGGCCAAGACGCCGGCTCCAGTGGCGATCATAGCCCCAGAAAGAGCGTATCGAGTTTTTAATATCCTCGCTGCCCCAAAGTAGACGCTGAGACAGTAGAAAACGGTCTCCGTGCTGCTCATCAAAATAGAAGCCATCATCCCTTCCAGAGAATCCGGCCCTGCAGACTGAAAAATATCCAATACCAGGCTGGTGGCGGCAGCATTGGACACCAGACGAACCAATGTCACAGGGATAATCTGTGCAGGTATATGGAGCTGCTGTGCAGGGACAGCCAGCAGACTGCTGACAAAATCCAAAAAGCCGGAAGCCCTCAGGACACCTGCTGCCGTCATCAGCCCTATCAGAGTCGGCATTACAGAAACTACTGTAGCCATTCCCTTTTTGGCCCCATCCAGAAAATCATCCAGTACCGGCCGTCTCTGCAGAATGCCAAATCCTACAATATAAAAAATCACCAGGGGAACCGCTGCCTGGGATAAAAACAAAAGAATACCCAATCTTATGCCTCCAGCAGGCTTTTATTTAGTTTATGCACTGCCAGGCTAAATTATCAATGGGGATTCCGCAGCAGATTGACAACCTCTTATTTTTCCGGTAATCTATGCCTATCACATCAGGAGGTTTTTATGAGACCAGCTTTTACTATAGACAGCCGCTGCTTTGATATCCGGCAGATCGCCCTGTCGGGCCAATGTTTTCGAATAGAAAAACTGTCCCTGTCAGACTTAGAACATGAATCCCGCTATTCTGTTATCAGCCAAAATCACTATCTGGAAATTCTGCAGGAGACGGCAGGCAGCGGAATATCCAGACTGTCCTTTTTCTGTCCAAAAACGGACTCTGCATTTTGGAAATCCTATTTTGATCTTGATACCGATTATGAGGCCTTTCTCGCCTCCATCAGCCCCGACGACCCCTACCTAATCGCCGCAGGGCAGGCTGGGAGAGGAATCCGTATTCTCCGGCAGAACCTGTGGGAAATGATCATTACCTTCATTATTTCCCAGCAAAAGACTATCCCAGCCATCCGGCAGGCAGTAGAAGCTCTCAGCCGCCTCTATGGAACACCTTTATCCACAATGAACGGCGAAATCTTTTATACATTCCCCAATCCGGAGCAGTTATCCACCGCTTCCCTTCAGGATCTGCTGGATCTGAAGCTGGGCTATCGGGCAAAATACATAGCAAAGACCGTCTCCGATGCCTGCTGCGGAGCTCTGGACCTGAATTATCTTTCCGCCCTGGATTACCCGTCAGCCATGGGATACCTCAGGCAATTTTACGGCATAGGGGAGAAAGTAGCAAACTGTATCTGTCTCTTCGGCCTCCATCACATTGACGCTTTTCCTGTTGATACCTGGATACAGAAAATCCTTATGAAAGAGTATTATCCCAGGCATCCCAGGCGCTACAAAAAAATTCCCAAAAGCCGGCTGTACCAGGCTATTATTCAGGACTACTTCAGCCGGTACAAGGGCTGCGCCGGGGTCATGCAGCAGTATATATTTTTCTATGAAAGAATTTTTAGGCCTTGACAATTCCGTGTTCAATGTTATAGAATAAATATGTAAAATGTGATGTGGATTTTTCTGGGTTAGCCGTTTTTAGCCACACAATTGCCATTTGGCAATTGTGTGGCTTTTTTTATGAATAGCCCTGCTGAAGACAGACCCAGCGCCAGGATCCACCGCCAATATTTATAAAATTTGGAGGAATATACATGAATGAAACATTTATGAGAGAAAAGCCAATCCTGCCTTTGATTACATCCATGGCTCTCCCCATGGTTATCTCTATGCTGGTAAATTCTTTGTATAATATTGTAGACAGTTTTTTCGTAGCAAAGATCAGCGAGAATGCCATGACCGCTCTGTCCCTGGTTTATCCTGTCCAGAATTTCATCAATGCTATCGCTATCGGCTTCGGCATTGGAATCAGTGCTGTCATCGCCTTCTATCTGGGAGCCAATGACTTTGACAAGGCAAATACAGCCGCCACCAGAGGGATGTTTTTCTCTCTGGTCCACGGTATTCTGATGACTGTCATCTGTATTGCAATTATGCCGCACTTTCTCAGAATGTTTACCTCAGATCAGCAGGTAATCGATTTGGGCATCCGCTATTCTGTCATCGCTTTTTCCTTTTCTGTCATCATATCCCTGGGCCTTGCTTTTGAGAAAATATTCCAGGCAGTGGGGAGTATGAAAATTACTATGACAGCCCTGATGAGCGGATGTATTGCCAATATTATCCTGGATCCGGTTCTGATTTTCGGCATCGGCCCCTTCCCAGAGATGGGGATCGAGGGCGCCGCCTTGGCCACCGGGATCGGCCAGGTTCTGACTCTAGCCATCTACCTTGTTGTCTATATTGCGTTTCCCATCCGCGTACGCCTTGGACGGAAATACCTGAAAGCAAACAAAACCCTGGATTTCAAATTGTATTCCATCGGGATCCCGGCGACTTTAAATCTGGCGCTTCCTTCCCTGCTGATCTCCACCCTGAATGCGATTTTGTCCGGGTACTCTCAGATCTATGTCGTGATCCTGGGAATCTATTACAAGCTCCAGACATTCCTCTACCTCCCTGCCAATGGAATTATCCAGGGAATGAGGCCCATCATCGGCTACAATTACGGAGCCGGCGAGGAGAAGAGAGTGAAAAAGATCTACTATGTTACCCTCTGTATGTGCGCTGTGATTATGATTTTGGGAACAGTCATCTGCCTGGTTCTCCCCGGCCAGCTCATCAGCCTTTTCACCTCCAACCAGGAGACTATATCTGCTGGGGCAGCCGCTCTCAGGATCATCAGCGGCGGTTTTATTATCTCCTCTGTCTCCGTCACCTCCTCCGGAGCTCTGGAGGGATTGGGAAAGGGAGCTCCTTCCTTCATCATCTCCCTTTTCCGGTATACCGTTATCATTATCCCCGTCGCATTTTTACTGAGCCGCATCTGGGGGCCCTCAGGGGTTTGGAATGCATTCTGGATCACGGAAACCATTACTGCCGTCATTGCATTCTATGTTTATAAAAGAACTGTAATTAATAAAATGTAATATTCTCATATAAAAAGGCGGAGTCCCGCAGGCAACTATACCTGCAGGGCTCCGCCCCTTATCTTTAATACTCAATTTCCCCGAACCGGTTCTATGCTTTCAGCTACCAGCTCTTTTAATGCTTTCTGGAAGTGCCACATATCATTTCCTACAATAATCATATTGTATCCCTCTGCAATGGCATGTTCCAGGTTGTCCTTTGTAGGCGGGATGACTGGGCCCAGCACGCCAATTCCTTTTTCTTTTGCCTTTTCCACCAGAGTCCGAAAAGCCTCTTTTACCTCTTCTCCCATGGAATATCCTACTTTTAGCCCTTTGGAAACAGCATAGTCAATAGGCCCGAAGTTCACGGCAT
Source organism: uncultured Lachnospiraceae bacterium (assembly GCA_944376125.1). Classification (GTDB taxonomy): domain Bacteria; phylum Bacillota; class Clostridia; order Lachnospirales; family Lachnospiraceae; genus UMGS1370. Next base: position 31,897 of record CALWBQ010000012.1, on the reverse strand, counting down.
CTACGCCCTCCACTGACAGGATCTCATCGATGTTGTCGGTAAATTCATAGTCTTCGTCCATAGGGATGACCAGAGTATCCCGATTCTGCTGTTCCATATAGGAATTCCAGTCAAAATTATGGTATCCAAAGCCGGCTGCCCGGACATTGCTCTCTCCGCCTCTGCGCCCCATGGGCGAGAATTTTGCAGCTTCCACACATCTCTCGGTCATCTCACGGGTCTTGCAGTGGGGAATTACAACGCCGTCAGCTCCCCATTCCAGAACCTTCCGGATCGCCACCTCATCATCATCGGCCATGCGCACCAGGACTGCTATGTCATGGAGTTTTGCCGCCATGATCTGTTTCTCAAAATCCCCTCCCAGCATCCAGTCCGTATGCTCCAGATCCAGATAGATGAAATCCAACCCAGACATTGCAATATTTTCAATCACGCAGGTCGCCCCGGTAAAGCACGCCATACCGAACACTGGCCCCTTTTTCATTTTTTCTTTTAAAGTCATACCCATTCTCCTTTTTTAAACCATCTAACTACAGGCTGTATCCCAGCATCTGAGGCAGCCAGGTGGTCAGAGGTCCCCACAGACTGATCGCTACCAGAACGATCACATTACATGTAATATAGGGCAGCGCCCCTTTAAAAATATCAACAATCGGCATTTTATTGATCTTATTGCATGCATTCAGGCACATGCCAACAGGAGGTGTAACCAGGCCGATGGCCAACCCTGTGATCATCATAGCTCCGAACTGGAGTGCTGAGAATCCATAGCTTTCCATAACAGGAAGCATAATGGGCGTCAGCAGAAGGATAGCCGGGCTCACATCGATGAAGGTGCCGATCAGCAGGATCATCACATCGAACATCAACGCAATTCCCCAGGAAGGCATATTCAGTCCCATGAAGAAAGCAGCTACCGTGTCCGGGACTCTCTGCATGGTCAATACCCATGTGAAGATAGTTGTAAACCCGATAATGATCATAATGGAGGAGGAGGAAATCAGAGTCTTTTTCAGGGCGTTCCACACATCCTTCCAGGTAAGCTCCCGGTAGATAAAAAATCCAACCAGGATCGAATACAGTACGGCAACGCCGGCGCTCTCAGAAGCAGTGCAGATCCCGAAGGACACGCACACGATGATGAAAACCGGCATCAGCAGAGCCGGAATCCCGGACAAAACTGCGCTGAAAAATTCCTTCGCTACAAACGGTGTTCTGGCCGGATGCCAGTGTTTCTTATGGCTGATCCAGAATACCAGGACCAGCTGGGTCAGGCCGATCAGGATCCCCGGAACGGCGCCTGCCATAAACAGCGCGCCCACAGAAGCTCCGGAAATCATGGAATAAACAATCATCGGCGTGGACGGCGGAATGATCATCCCCATGGTGGAGGAAGCTACTGTAATCCCTGCAGAAGCATCCTTCGGGTAACCCAGGTCTTCCATGGCCGGAATTAAGATGCTCCCCAGAGCCGATGTATCTGCCACAGAAGAACCGGAAATTCCTCCGAATATCATAGAGGCTACGATATTAACCTCACCCAGGCCCCCGTGAAATGGTTTTAAAATCTGAAGACAGAAATTGATGATCCTCTTTGTGATTCCTCCGGTATTCATTAATTCTCCGGCCAGCATAAACAGCGGCATCGCTATCATCAGTTCGCTGAATACACCGTTCCAGATACGCTGAGGAACCATGGACATAAAAGTAGGTGCGTTTGTGCTGATGTATGTAACGCAGGATGCACCGATGGCAAACGCAAGCGGCACGCCCAAAACTGCAAAGAAAATCAGCAGCACCAAAAGAATTAACATTGCCATATCTCATTTTCTCCCTTCTATGCCGTTTGTTTGTTTTTATACATCTCTTTATTTTTCGATTCGAAATAAGAGACATCTTCTGTTATCAGTATTGCGATCTTAATAAGAATGCATACGGCACAGATAGCCCCGCACACCGGCATAATCCCATACATATATTTCATAGGGATTTCCATTCCCTGGCTGATCTGCTTTCCCGCAACCCCGACATACAGGATTCCCTGGTAGGTAAAGACCAGATCAACGATCAATACAATCACATAGTTGACCACTGCCAGCCACCTTTTTAAAGAAGGTTTTACTCTGTCATAAAAAATATCAATAATAACATGTTCATCCTTCAGGATATTGATCCCCATTCCCCAGAAGGTGGTAAAGGCAAACAGGGTGACATTAAATTCTGACAATTGTTTCCAGCTCAGTGAGAAGAAATAGCGGGCAATAACAGAAAATATAACCAGCACCGCCAGGAGACCCATGGCCACTACCCCTATCCCAAAGTAGACGGCAAACAGTTTTTGTCCAATTTTTTTCAGCTTTTCGATGGTACTCATCCCCTTTCTGGATTTCAGAGCTCTGTTCCGAGCTTATGATGCGTTTGCAACGATATCCTGAAGTTCCTGAAGCTCTTCAGCCGTTAAGATTCCTTCCTCGATACACTGGTCATATACAACCTGAACCGCATCCTTAAATGCCTGAAGCTCTTCCTCTGTAGGAACGTAAATCTCACATCCAGCATCTACAATAGCCTGTCTTGCAGCTTCCTGGGTCTCATCAATCAGCTGATCATTGTAAGTTCCCATATCTGTTGCACATTCCGTAATGATATCCTGATACTCAGCCGGAAGAGAATTCCACCATGCAGCATTTACATAAAATGGATCCGGGTGGAACTGGTAATTTACTTCTGTAAAATATGGCTGCACTTCATAGAACTTCATGCCTTCTACATTGACCCACGGATTTTCCTGCCCGTCTGCAACTCCGGTCTTCAAGCCCATATACAGATCAGAATAGGGGATGGTCGTTGTCGTAGCTCCCAATGCGATGAAAGTCTTGTCGATGGTATTCATTCCGTTGGTACGCATCTTCAATCCCTGCAGATCTTCGGGTTTCGTAATGGGATGCTTGCTGTTGGAGAACTGTCTCCATCCTCCGGCATCACACAGGTTGATAATGACAGTTCCGGTCTCAGCTTCCGCCTCTTCACATACTTTCTTTGCCAGATCGCTGTTTAACAAAGCTGTTACCTGCTCACGGGTCTGTGCCAGGAAAGGAAGGGTAAACATCAAAAGTCTCGGGCTAAAGTCAAACTGGCCGCCTCGCATTCCCTGTACCGTTCCGGCCACCACCTGCTCCAGCATCTCTTTCTCTGTTCCAAGCTGTCCATTGGCAAATACCTCGACTGTCACATGCCCATTGGTTTTTTCCGCCACATCTTCAGCAAATTTTTCCATGGAAGTGTAGCGGGGATTTCCCTCAGGCTGGGCATGTCCTACAATCATCGTAAAATCTCCCAAATCAGCATACGGATCTTCTCCCTCTGCCGGCTGAGCTGCTTCTGTCCCGCCCGCATCCGCAGCGGCTGCTGCCGTCTGTTCAGCAGCACCGCCTGCTGTCTCTGTCTGGCCGCCTCCGCATCCAGCTAAGCTCACGGTCATTGCCACTGCCAGCAGCATTGCGATTGACTTTTTCATAAAATTTTCCTCCTTTATATCGGCTCTCTGTCCTGAACTTTTCTTGTATACTACATCAAAAAAATCCCGTATATAATCTGGTCTTTTCAAGCCATTATGCCGTGTATTTTTTAACTTGTATACAAGTTCTGAAATTATATTAACACATTTTTAATGTGATTTCAAGTACTATATCCGATATTGTTAGGCTATTTTTATAATTTCCACGCTGTATTTTCTTTCTGTTTATCTGATTTTTACAATGATTGCTGGTAAATCGAAAATTATCATTGATATTTTAACGGTCACAAGATATAATGAATAAATGGGGAATCTATTTGCATCTTGTATTCAAGATTTGTTTCAGTAAGGTTAGGAGGGTTTTAATGGAACAACAATCCATAACCAATGAGAATATTTATAAGATTTTAGAGTCGGAAATCGTTTCTTTAAACATTGCACCCGGAGATGTTTTAAGCGAGAACAGTCTCTGCCAGCGCTTCCATGTGTCCCGAACACCCATCCGCAGCGTTCTTCAGCGTCTCCAGCAAAATCGCTTCGTTGATATCATTCCTCACAAGGGAACAATCGTCACAGCCATTAATCTGGATATCGTAAATCAGATTATCTACGAAAGAGTTGCAGTAGAAACCATGGTCCTTCGGGATTTTATCCAGATTTGTCCCCCTACTGATATAGAAAAAGTACGCTATTGCCTGGGTGTTATGGAAGAAGCAGCGAAAGCGGCTGATGATCTGGAGACTTTTGATATTAATGATTTTCTTGGCAAAGATCTGCTGATGCATGAAGTGTGGTTTCGCTCTACAGGAAAAATGTTCTTATGGGAGAGGCTGACTTCCCCCCACGCAGATTATTCCCGATTTATCCGTCTGGATATTGTGGGGGCAAAAAATGTGCCGGACGTCCTGTGCGATCACCGGCAGATGATGAAGCTGATTGATGACAGGTGTACAGATACAGATGGAATAGAGGAGCTGATGAGGCGCCATCTGTATGGCGGAATCCGAAGACTGGGAGGCTGTCTTTTTTCTGATGAATATAAAAAATATTTTCAGCCGCCTCAATAATACCTGTTTCATCCGGTATTTCTGTCCATAATTTTGCAGAATATTACTCCGGCTGCTGTGCTGATCATAGTAGCTGCCAGTGCAGGACCTACTACTCCGGCCGGATCGGTGCTGCCGTATTGAGCCCGATAGGCAATCATCGTCACCGGTATGAGCTGAAGCGACGAAATATTGATAATCAAAAAGGTGCACATTTCATTGCTGGCCGTTCCTTTTGGGACGGCTTTTTTCATAGAATTCTCTCTTCGGGTCTTCTCCAGCTCTTCCAGCTCTTTCATGGCCTGAAGGCCGGCAGGGGTCGCCGCCCACCCCATTCCCAGCATATTGGCAATCATATTGACAGCGATAGAATTGGCGGCAGGGTGATTTTCCGGAAGGCGGGGAAACAAAAACCTCATCACTGGTCTCATTTTCCGGCACATCTGCTGGATAAGCCCCGCCCTGCTGCCGATCTCCAGGATTCCTGTCCACAGAGACATAACGCCCAGCATAGTAATGCACAGGGAAACCGCCTCCCCCGCTGATTGAATCGCCCCATCCGTCACATCCGCCAGAGTACCGTGAAACATTGCCCAGATAATGCCGGCCAGCATCATGCCGGCCCACAAACCATTCATCATTCTGAGATCTGCCCTTCCTTTTTTTCTATTTTTATGAAAGAAAAAGGCCAGACATACCTGAAAAATGTTCAGATACATCTGGCTTTTCCATAGTCTGTATACAAGGATCAATCTATCCTGTCCCATTGAAGCCTTTCAGCCGACAAACTCTTCCATAATCTCATCTACCGTTTCGATCTTATTGCACCGGTATGCGTTGGCACCGCAGAACAGAAGAGCATTTTCAATATCCCCCTCCGCGGCCCGAATCAGAGCCCTTGTGATGCAGTAAGGGATCGTTTTGGGATCACAGTGCTCTAAGCACTGAAAACAATGAGTAATTTTCTCTTTTTCAACGGCCACTCTCTCTAAAAATGAGTTTTTAATGGCCCGTCCAGGCATTCCCACCGGGCTTTTAACGATCACAATATCTTCCTGGCCTGCGTTGATATACGCTTGTTTGTAGTTTTCCGGCGCATCGCACTCTTTTGTGGTAACGAATCTAGTTCCAACCTGCACGCCGTCCACACCAAGCCCCATGTGGTGCTCCATATCCTTCCGGTCAAAGACGCCTCCAGCGCTGACAACCGGAATCTTTTTCTGATATTTTTTCTCATATTCCCGCACGACAGAGATGATTTTTCCAATCTCCTCATCGTACCGGCTTAACTGGTATGTCTCCGATACATGAGGGGTGTCTGCCCCATAGCTGGTCAGATCATCCCTTGAAAATCCCAGATGACCTCCCGCCAAGGGGCCCTCAATCACCACCAGATCCGGGGCGCAGTGATATTTCCTGTCCCACATCCTGCAGATGACAGAAGCCGATTTAGCAGATGAGACGATCGGCGCGATTTTTGTCGCACTCCCCTTTACGTAGTCCGGAAGCTGGATCGGTAGTCCTGCGCCGGAAATAATGATGTCAGCCCCAGCCTCCACGGCTGCACGGACATAATGCTCATAGTTCTTTGTCGCCACCATGATATTAAATCCCACTGCAGGGCGGCCTCCCTCTGACGTCTGTTTTCCCGCAATCTCTCTTGCTTTTTTCAGTTCTTTGCCGATAGCTTTCAGATTCGCCTGTTCCGGCGTCTCTTTAAATTCAGGTTCCCGAAACCCGATCTGGGCGGTAGAAATAATCCCAAGGCCCCCGGCCTTCGCTACCGCTCCTGCCAGTCCGGACAAACTAATTCCTACGCCCATTCCACCCTGTATAACAGGTCTGTCTATTACCAAATCCCCAATCACAAGGGGCTGATATCTGCTCATTTTTTACATTCTCCTAAATCTCTCATATCGATGGGCCGCGACTTGATCCGCGCTCATAGCACCATACTTTGAGAAAAATTCTCTCATCGCTGCATCCATATTGGCCGCGACAGAATTCAGATTATCCAGAGTAGCCGGCTCTTTTTCCGGGATGACTCTTTCAATCAAGTTTAACTCCTTCAAATCCTTTGCTGTCATCTTCATTACCCGGGCAGCTTCCGGAGCCTTTTTGCTGTCCTTCCACAGAATTGAGGCAAAGCCCTCCGGCGACAGAACGGAATATACACTGTTTTCCATCATCCACACCTCATTGGCCACCGCCATAGCAAGGGCACCGCCGCTTCCGCCCTCCCCGATTACAATAGAGAGAACCGGAACTTTCAGAGAGGACATTTCAAACAGATTTCGGGCAATCGCTTCTCCCTGTCCTCTCTCCTCGGCCTCTAGGCCGCAGAATGCACCTGGAGTATCTACAAAGCAGACAATCGGACGGCCGAACTGTTCTGCCTCCTTCATCAGACGAAGAGCCTTTCTGTAGCCCTCCGGGGATGGCATGCCAAAGTTTCTCTTGATATTGTCCTTTGTGCTCCTGCCCTTCTGCTGCCCGATAACCGTAACGGGTCTTCCGTGAAACAGGGCAATCCCGCCTACCACAGCGCCGTCATCCTTGAAGTAACGGTCCCCGTGGAGCTCCATAAATTCGTCAAAAATCGTCTCAATATAATCCAGCGCCGTGGGGCGGTCTGCCCTTCTGGAAAGCAAGACTTTTTCCCAGGGAGATTTCTCCTCGGCCCCGGAAAGTACCGGCTGGGAAGCCGTCTGTCTGACAGAACTCTTAAATTCCGCTTCTCCCTCAGCAGAAGCCCTCCCAGAACCCTGGTGAAATCTCAAAATCTTGGCCAGGGTATCTTTCAGCTCGCGGCGCTCTACAATCTTATCCACAAAACCGTGTTCCAGCAAAAATTCTGACCTCTGGAACCCTTCCGGCAGCTTCTGGCCTATGGTCTGCTCAATCACTCGCGGTCCTGCAAAACCGATCAGAGCCTTAGGCTCTGCCAGAATAATGTCCCCCAACATAGCAAAGCTGGCTGTCACACCGCCTGTTGTGGGATCTGTCAGAACAGACACATAGAGCTGCCCTGCTTCCTGGTGCTTTTTTAAAGCTGCTGACGTCTTTGCCATCTGCATCAGGGACACCAGCCCTTCCTGCATTCTGGCTCCGCCGGAGCAGGCAAAAATAATGACCGGGAGTTTCTCGCTTGTTGCCCTCTCGACAGCCCTTGTGATCTTTTCTCCGACTATATGCCCCATGCTGCTCATAATGAAGCGGGCATCGCAGACTCCTACTACAGCCGGAAAGCCATTGATCCTGCCTTTTCCTATGACGATGGCCTCATTGAGGCCGGTCTTCTCTCTGGCCGCCTGAACCTTTTTCTCATATCCCGGGAAATCCAGGGGATTGGAAAATTCCATCTCCTTATCCCACTCTTCGAAGGTTCCATCATCAATGACCATCTCAATCCTTCTGCGGGCATGGACTCTGAAATATCCCCCGCATTTAGGACAGACATAATAATTATTTTTTACATCTTCTACATAAATGGGCTGACCGCATTTATTGCATTTGCGCCACAGCCCCTCCGGGATATTAGGCTGATCTTCCGGTTTGGAAGTCCTGTACCTCATATCAATACGCGTATACGTTTTTTTGAACATATCTTTTAACATACGCAGGTTCTCCCTTTCTGCTGCGCGAGACGGGATATACTCTCCCGTCTCGCCAATCCAGCACCGCTTCCTCCAGACGCATCTGGGCAGCTTTTACTTACAGTATTCAGGAAAATAAGCAGGGATAAAATCAGTATCTGTATTTCCCGCCTCAAATTCCGGATTATTAATGATCTCATACTGGAAATCAAGATTTGTATCAATTCCTTCAATAATCAGTTCACCCAGAGCGCTCCGCATCTTGGCGATAGCCTCCTCCCGGTCTTTTCCATGAACGATCAGCTTTAAAAGCATAGAATCATAATTAGCCGGAACTTTGTAATCATTATAGATATGGGTGTCCACCCTCACACCGTTTCCGCCGGGAAGATGGATATTAGAAATTCTTCCGGGACACGGCATGAAGTTCTTCTTGGGATTTTCCGCGTTGATCCTGCACTCGATAGCATGTCCATTTAAATGGATCTGATCCTGAGTGACACTTAACGGCTCTCCTGCAGCTACCAAAATCTGTTCCTTGATCAGATCCAGGCCAGATACCATCTCCGTCACAGGGTGCTCTACCTGGATCCGAGTATTCATTTCCATAAAATAAAAATTTTTATGTTTATCCAGGAGAAATTCGATCGTGCCGGCGTTTTCATAACCCACAGCCTTGGCTGCCCGAACAGCCGTTTCTCCCATCTTTTCCCGCAGTTCCTCAGAAATTGCGATGCAGGGTGACTCTTCCAGAACCTTCTGGTGGCGTCTCTGGATGGAGCAATCTCTCTCCCCCAGATGGACTACATTGCCGTATTTATCCGCCATAATCTGAAACTCTACATGCTTCGGCTGCTCAATGTATTTCTCAATATACATAGTGTCATCTGAAAATCCCTTGATGGATTCCTGCTGAGCAGTCTTGAAATTCATCTCAAAGTCTTCCTCGCTGGAAGAAACCCTCATTCCTTTTCCGCCGCCGCCTGAGGAAGCCTTGATCATAACTGGAAAGCCAATCTCCTTTGCCAGTTCCAGTCCCCGTTCTACTGTGTAAACTGGTTCTTTTGTTCCAGGAACAACCGGGACTCCAGCCTCCATCATTGTCTTTCTGGCCTCGGATTTATTTCCCATCTTGTGGATGATATCAGCCGATGGGCCAATAAAAGTAATATTACATTTTTCACAAAGCTCTGCAAACCGGGCATTCTCCGATAAGAATCCAAAACCTGGATGGATCGCATCCGCCTTCATAGCCACAGTAGCTGTCAGGATCCTCTCCATATTTAAATAGCTCTGGGTAGAGGGTGCTGGCCCAATACAGATTGCCTCATCCGCCAGGAGCGTGTGAAGAGCATCTCTGTCGGCCTCCGAATATACAGCTACCGTCTTAATTCCCATTTCTCTGCAGGCCCTAATGATACGGACTGCGATCTCGCCCCGGTTGGCAACCAGAATTTTATCAAACATGGCTCTCTCCTAACCGATCATAAATGTCAGCTCTGCTGATACGGCAACCTTTCCATCTACCGTAGCAGTGGCTTTTCCGACTCCTACCGGGCCTTTCTGCTTGATGATCTCACATTCCAATCTCAGACGGTCTCCAGGAACTACTTTATGTTTAAATTTTGCATTGTTGATCGCTCCAAAATACGCGATCTTCCCTTTATTTTCTTCCTGTCCCAAGATGGCTACAGCCCCAGTCTGGGCCAGAGCCTCCACGATCAGAACTCCCGGCATAACGGGTTCCTGCGGGAAGTGTCCAGCAAAAAATGGTTCATTGTATGTCACGGATTTATATCCCACTGCCCGAACCCCCGGCTCCAGCTCTTCGATGCAGTCAATCAGAAGGAAGGGATGGCGGTGAGGGATGATTTCCTGTATTTCCTTGATTCCAAGCATATCCTAATCTCCTTATCTTCCTAGCGGATGCGGAATAATGGCTGGCCGTACTCGACCACATCCTCATTCTTTACCAGAATGGCTTCCACAACACCATCGAAATCACTTTCGATCTCATTCATCAGCTTCATTGCCTCTATAATTCCCAGCACCTGCCCCTTCTTTACGGTATCTCCTACCTTGACAAAGGGTTCCGCATCTGGTGAGGAGGAACTGTAGAAAGTGCCCACCAGAGGAGAGATCACAACATTGTCAGACGTGCTCTGGATATTAGATGTCTCCGCCGAAGAAGCTGCCGGCTGGGGAGCTGGTGCTGGAGCAGAGACTGTCTGAGCAGCACTGAGAACCGGTGCGCTCTCCGCAGAATCTGCTCCGGCAGCCGGAACATTGCTTAAAACGACGGTCTCTTTTTCTCTCTTTAAAGCAATTTTCATATTGCCTTCTTCTAATTCAAAACTGGTCAGGCCGTAATCGGATACTGCCTGGATCAGCTTCATAATCTCATTCATGTCCATGGTCTGCCTCTCCTTTCCCTTTACTCAAACCTCTTTACGATCAGGCTGCCATTGTGGCCTCCAAAGCCCAGAGAGTTGCTTATGGCATAACGGACATCTGCGGAGACTCCCTCTCCCATCGTGTAATCCAGATCACATCCCTCCCCGGGAACTTCCAGCCCTGCAGTCGCATGGACAAAGCCATCCTGGATAGATTTCACACAGACAATAAATTCTACGCCGCCTGCTGCTCCGAGGAGATGTCCGATCATAGACTTGGTGGAATTAATCTTGGTTTTATAAGCATGGTCTCCCAGAGCCAGCTTAATTGCCTTGGTCTCAAAAAGATCATTGTGATGAGTGCTGGTTCCATGAGCGTTGACGTAATCAATATCCTCCGGCTGAATTCCGGCATCCTTCATTGCCTCCGTCATTGCCCTGGCAGCTCCGCTTCCATCCTCCGCAGGGGAAGTGATATGGTAAGCATCGCAGGTAGCCCCGTATCCTACTACCTCCGCCAAAATCTTGGCACCTCTTGCCTGAGCATGTTCTAATGACTCCAGGACCACAATACCGGCTCCCTCTCCCATAACAAAACCGTCCCTGTTCTCATCGAAAGGTCTGGATGCATGGGCCGGATCCTGAGAAGTAGAAAGTGCCGTCAATGCAGTAAATCCCGCTACGCCCAGAGGGGTAATGCTGGACTCTGTCCCGCCGGCAACCATCACGTCTGCCTCCCCGTACTGAATAGACCGGAAAGCCTCCCCGATAGAATGGGTCCCTGTAGCACATGCGGTCACAACGTTAATACATTTTCCCTTTAATCCGAACTGAATAGCAACATTTCCTGCCGCCATATTTGAAATCATCATTGGAACTAAAAGGGGATTCACTCTGGACGGCCCTTTTTCCAACAACTTTTTATGGTCTCTCTCCATAGCCTGCAGGCTTCCGATACCAGATCCCACAGCAACGCCTATGCGGTAAGGGTCTTCTTTTTCCATATCGATGCCGGCATTCTCAAGAGCCTCTTTTGAGGCTGCTACTGCAAATTGGGAGAAGGCTTCCATTCTTCTGGCAGCCTTTGGATCCATATACTGCTTGGGATCAAAATTCTTAACTTCTGCGGCCAGCTTTACTTTATAATCTGCTGTATCAAAATAGGAAATAGGGCCAAAGCCCAGTTTTTTTTCTTTTAAACCTTTCCAAAAGGTCTCTACATCATTTCCGATAGGGGTAATGGCCCCCATCCCTGTTACCACCACTCGTCTGCTCATTTTACTCTCCTTTATTTCCGGAATCCTGTTTATCCATAGATTACATTGCCATGCCGCCGTCTACGCTGATGACCTGGCCTGTGATATATTTCGCCTTGTCAGAAGCTAAAAAGACCGCCATATTGGCAATATCCTTGGTCTCTCCAAAATGCTTCATCGGAATCTGTGCCTCCGCAGCCTCTTTGACTGCGTCAGACAGAACCTCCGTCATTTCTGTTTTCACAAATCCCGGCGCAATGGCATTGACTGTGATGGAACGGCTCGCCAGTTCCCTGGCCGCTGCCTTTGTAAGTCCGATAATACCGGCTTTTGAAGCGCTGTAATTAGCCTGTCCTGCATTCCCCATAATACCGGAAACAGAAGAAATATTAATAATTCTCCCGCTTCTCTGTTTAAGCATCTGACGGGCAATATGTTTCATGCAGTTAAATGCGCCTTTTAAATTTGTATTGATGACTGCGTCAAAATCTTCCTCTGACATCTTCATCAGCAGGTTATCTCTGGTAATCCCGGCATTATTAACCAGAATATCCACCCTGCCGTAAGTTTTGACTACATAGTCCATCAGCTCGGCAGCCTTAGAGAAATCGGATACATCACACTGGACGGCCTCTGCCTTTCCCCCTGCATCACAAATTTCCTTTACTACTTCCTCTGCCCGGGCTGCGGAGCCATTGTAATTAACAATTACAGCCGCGCCTTCTTCTGCCATGGAGAGCGCGATCTCACGGCCAATTCCACGGCTGGCGCCAGTTACTACTGCTACCTTATTTTCAAGAATTCTGCTCATTATGAAAGTGCCTCCACAACTTTATCGATATCTTCCAATTTTTCAACATTATAAACCTTGGCATCCCGGCTGATCTTTCTGATAAAGCCAGCCAGAGTTTTTCCTGGTCCGATCTCTACAAATGTATCCACTCCATCTGCGATCATGGCCTCTACACTCTGCTGCCAGCGCACGGAAGAGGAAACCTGCTGTACCAGGAGATCTTTTACCGGATCAGCGGTTGTCACATAGGAAGCTGTCACATTAGCCACATAGGGAATCCTTGGAGTATGGATCTCCACACTCTCCAAAACATCCCCTAATTTTTTTCCGGCTTCCGTCAGCATCTTAGAATGGAACGGACCGCTGACATTGAGCATGATTGCCCGCTTTGCGCCGGCCTCTTTCAGTTTGCTGCAGGCTTCTTCCACCGCTTCTTTTTTGCCAGAAATTACGATCTGTCCAGGACAGTTGTAGTTTGCGATCCAGACTCCTTCCATAGTGGAAAGGACTTCTTCGATCTTTGCCGCATCTAATGCCAGAATAGCTGCCATTGCCCCGATTCCCACGGGAACTGCCTCCTGCATCAAGATACCGCGCTGACGTACCGTAGTAATCGCATCCTCGTCGCTCATAACGCCCGCAGCGGCCAACGCGCAGTATTCTCCCAGGCTCAATCCTGCAGCTACATCAGGACTGATGCCCTTATCCATCAAAACCCTCATCATAGCAATGCTGGTTGTGACCATAGCTGCCTGGGTATACTCTGTGATATCCAACTTGTCATTTTTTTCAAAACAAAGCTGAGGCATGGAAAAACCTAAAAGCTCAGAAGCCCGGTCAAAAACCTGGCGTCCAATCTCTGTCTGCTCATAGAAATCCTTTCCCATCCCGCACACCTGAGCGCCCTGGCCAGGGAAAATAAATGCAATCTTGCTCATTTTTACTCCTTCTGCATCCTGTTCCGGGACGGCTTTACCGTCCCAGAAGAGCAGATGCTTGTTCCATCATTTCATCAATCATTTCTTTGCAAGTCTGTTCTTTTGTGATCATCCCGGCGATCTGTCCTGCCATAACTGTTCCGTTCATCGTATCGCCTTCCTGAACAGCCTTTCTGAGTGTTCCCAGAGTCAGGTATTCCAGCTCCTCGAAAGACTTGCCTTCCTGCTCCAGCTTAATATACTCTCTTGTCATCTTATTTCTCAGGCAGCGAACCGGATGGCCGTGGCTTCTGCCAGTTACTGTTGAATCAATGTCGCTGGCCTTAATAATTCTCTGCTTGTAATTCTCATGTACTGTGGACTCTTTTGCCACTACAAAACGAGTTCCCATCTGAACCGCCTCAGCTCCCAGCATAAAAGCAGCGGCAATCCCTCTTCCGTCAGCGATGCCGCCTGCCGCGATAACCGGGATTGAGACAGCATCTACTACCTGGGGAACCAGCGTCATGGTAGTCAGCTCACCAATATGGCCGCCGGACTCCATCCCCTCTGCAACTACAGCATCCGCGCCGATCCTCTCCATGCGCTTTGCCATAGCAACAGAAGCTACCACAGGAATTACCTTAATTCCAGCTTCTTTCCACATGGCCATATACTTTTCCGGGTTTCCTGCTCCTGTAGTGACAACCTTGACGCCTTCTTCCACTACAACTTTTGCCACATCATCTGCATGGGGACTCATCAGCATGACATTAACGCCAAACGGCTTTTTTGTAATCTGTCTCGCCTTGCGGATCTCCTCTCGGACGACCTCTCCTGGAGCATTTGCCCCTCCGATCAGTCCCAATCCTCCTGCCTCAGATACGGCTGCAGCCAGCTGATGCTCTGCAACCCATGCCATGCCGCCCTGAATAATCGGACATTCAATTTCTAAAAGTTCCGTAACTCTTGTTTTCATTATGCTTCAACGCCCTTTGCTTTTAAATAATCAATTACTTTTCCAACAGTGGTCAGATTTTCCAAATCCTCGGAAGGAATCTCTACAGAATAGGTATCTTCCAGAACCATTGCCAGCTCAAACAGATCCAGGGAATCTGCGCCCAGGTCATCCTTGAAAGAAGAAGCCTCTGTGATAGAATCAGCCTCAACATTTAACTGCTCCGCGATAATTTCTTTCATTTTTTCCAGCATTTTTTTAATCTCCTTTTATTCACATGATTTTTTATTTGAAACTGTCTGCCTTTACCAGACAAGCAGCATCGCTCCCCAGGTCAATCCAGCACCGAATCCTGCCAGCACCAGCTTGTCCCCCTTTTTCAGCTCGCCTCTCCGGTTCATTTCATCTAACAAAATCGGGATCGATGCCCCGGAGGTGTTTCCATAATTTTCAATGTCCATCGGGAATTTTTCAATTGGCAGCTTCAGCCTTCTGGCTGCCGCTTCTATGATCCGGTAATTCGCCTGATGGAGAAGGAAATGCGTAATTTCTTCCTTATCTGTGTTTACTTCTCTCAGAAGTTCCGTGATACATTCCGGAACCTTTTTTACCGCAAATTTGAAGACTTCCTGACCATTCATATAAAGATACTCTGTATCCGGTTCCCGTCCTGTCAGGAAATTCACATTCGACCGCGCCCTGCAGGTCAGGACTTCCCCTCCTGCCCCCTCAGAACCCATAATGCCACGGATAATTCCCTCTTCCTCAGAGTCCTCCTGCCGCACTACGACAGCCCCTGCTCCGTCTCCAAAGAGAACACAGGTGCTCCGGTCCTTCCAGTCCACCAGCTTACTCATAACATCGGCCCCAATCACCAGAGCATTCCGGTACATTCCCGACTTCAAAAAAGCGTGGGCCGTATTTAAGGCAAAAATAAAACCAGAACATGCCGCGCTCAGATCAAATGCCGCTGCATTCACTGCTCCTATGGCTGCCTGGACTTCACAAGCTGTATTTGGAAAATAGTACTCCGGCGTAGATGTTGCTACCAGGATCAGTTCAATCTCACAGGCTTCCATTCCGCAGTTTTCAAGAGCTTTCCTCGCTGCGCCCGCCGCAAGATCTGCTGTAGTCATATCCTCTGCGATCCGCCTCTCACCGATCCCGGTGCGGCTTCTGATCCATTCATCGCTGGTATCCATGATCTTTGCCAGATCATCATTGGTTACTTTCTTTTCCGGCATGCAAGAGCCGGTTCCAATTATTTTTGTTGTCCCCATTTTTCTTCTTCCCGATAAAATACTTTGAGTTTCAAAACAATCTTATATGGTTCTCTTCTGTTTGTCAAGTGTTATTTTACTATAAAAGGCATCCCTGTTTTTCATAAGTCTTCGGCTTACCAATCGTATTGACAGAAAGCGCTTGCTATGCTAATGTATTAAGAGAAGCACTTGACTAATTGACACAGCAATCAGTGGCATTTGGGTACGCTTAACTTTACAGGAGGGATAAAACTATGAAGACGAGTGGTGTTATCCGTAAACTAGACGAGCTTGGCAGAATCACATTACCCATCGAGTTGAGAAGAAGCCTGGATTTAGACGTTAAAGATGGGCTGGAAATTACAGTTCAGGACGACTGTATTATCCTTCGAAAAGCAGAAGTTGGAGATGTTTTCAATGGCCGCACGGATGATTTAGTGGAATATGAGGGAAAATACATATCCAAAGCTACCATCCGCGAGCTGGCTGAACTGGCAGGTATGAAAATTGTAGAATAGACGGAGGCCGTTATGGTCTCCGTTCTTTTCGGTCAATCTCCTGTTTTCAAAAGTTCCTGGTAAATCTCTCTCTTGCTGATGCCTCTGTCCTTCGCCGCCAGCTTCATGGCTTCCTTCCGTCCGATCCCCTGCTGCTCATAGTAAGCCATATGCTCCTCTATCGTCATTTTCTCCCAGGAAAGGCGCTCCTCGCGGAGCACATCCTCGATCTCTTTTCCCTCAATGACAAGTACAAATTCCCCTTTAGGCGGCTCTTCTCTGTAATGTTCAATCGCTTTTTCCAGATTTGTCTGCCATGCCTCCTCATACTTCTTTGTCAGTTCCCTGCACAGAGTCACATGCCTGTTTCCCAGAGTCTCATACAGATCCCTCAGAGTCTTTTCCAGATGGTGAGGTGCCTCATACAAAACAATCGTCCTTGTCTCTTTTTTTAGTTCTTCTAATATCCGTTGACGCTCTTTCTTGGAGCTTTTCTCCGGCGGCAGAAACGCCTCAAAGCAAAATCTTCTGGTGGGAAGCCCTGACATGGTGAGAGCTGTTATGCAGGCTGCCGGTCCCGGAAGCGACGTGACAGGAATCCCAGCCTCATAGCACTGCCTTACCAGCTCTTCCCCAGGATCTGATATCCCCGGCGTGCCGGCATCTGTAATGAGGGCAACGTTAATCCCTTTTTTCATCTGCTCCACCAGATACCGGGCTTTCTCCACTTTATTATATTCATGGTAGCTGGTCATTGGGGTTTTAATGTCAAAATGGTTCAGCAGCTTAATGCTGTGGCGGGTATCCTCCGCAGCTATGAGATCAGCTTCCCTCAAAGTATTCAGCACTCTAAAGGTAATATCATCCAGATTTCCGATAGGAGTGGCACACAAAAACAATTTTCCTTCCATCTTCTCGCCTCCCTAATATCCGTAGATCTCATAAATTTCGTCGGTATAAACTCCGGGCTCTTTATAGACAATGATGGGAGCCTCCACCTTCACCATAGGCTTCCCGCCTCTCACACTCTCAATCAGCACCATGTTGGCCTCCCGGTCGACAAATGGATGAACCAGCTTCATCCGTTTTGGCTCCAGTCGGTACTGTCTCATCACTGAAATGATGTCGATCAGCCTGTGCGGTCTGTGAACCATATAGAATCTTCCCCCGGGCTTTAACAAAACTGCTGCAGCCCTGACCACATCTTCCAGGGTGCACAAAACTTCATGCCGGGCGATTGCCTTGGGAAGATCCGGATTTTTCAGCCCATGAGAATCATTCATATAGGGCGGATTCGATGTGATGACATCAAAAGAAGCCAGATCAAATAATTGTCCAGCCTCCTTAATATCTCCTGTCACGATCTCTATCTTATGTTCCAGATGGTTATAAGCTACGCTTCTCCGGGCCATATCCGCCATCTCCGGCTGGATCTCCAGCCCTGTGAAATGGCGTCCCTCCGATTTTGCTTCCAAGAGGATCGGAATAATGCCTGTCCCGGTTCCAAGATCCAGCGCCTCTTCTCCCGGCCTTACAGCGGCAAAGCCAGACAGCAGCACTGCATCCATCCCGAAACAGAAAGCCCCTTTTTTCTGGATGATCCCATACCCGTTTCTCTGCAGATCATCAATGCGCTCGTTTTCCCTCAGCTCTATTCCCATTATGTCTGGATTTTCCTTCCTTTTTCTCCGTATTTCCCTCTTTTTTCTCTAGGGCTTCCAGCTGCTTCAGCTCAGCGTCCTCCACTTTGACCTTTTCTTTTTTCTTTCTAGGCTTGAAACGGATATCCTCTGCCTTATATTCTCTGATTTCTTTTTCATCATTAACTGTAATGACTACCTTTACCAACTGTCGGAGGACATTGACACTGTGGACTTCCCCCTTAAATCCGTCGCGGGTTGTAACAAGATCTCCCACCACAGGGAGCTTGCTGTTCAAAACCTGATAGGTTTCCTCCTCATTTTTCAGGCAGCACATCAGGCGGCCGCAGACACCTGAGATTTTTGTGGGATTCAGGGAAAGGTTCTGCTCCTTTGCCATCTTTATCGATACCGGGACAAACTCTGACAGGTAAGAATGACAGCACAGAGGGCGGCCGCAGATACCGATGCCTCCCATAATTTTCGTCTCATCCCTGACACCTACCTGGCGCAGCTCAATTCTGGTTCTGAAAACCGATGCCAGATCCTTTACCAATTCCCTGAAATCGACACGTCCATCTGCAGTAAAGTAAAATAAAACCTTATTGTTGTCAAATGTATACTCTGCGTCAATCAGTTTCATCTGGAGTCCTCTCTTTTTAATTTTCTCCAGACAGATCCTAAAGGCTTCCTTTTCCTTTTCTTTATTTTTCTTTTCAATGGCGTGATCTTCCGCCGTTGCCATTCGGATCACCGGTTTCAGCGGCTGCACTACTTTTTCCTCTTCTACCTCTCTGGTTCCCAGCACTACATAACCATATTCAATTCCTCTGGCGGTCTCTACAATTACATGATCCCCCGTCTTAATCTCTCTGCCGGCTGGATCAAAAAAATATACTTTTCCGGCTGTCCGGAAACGAACTCCTATTACCTTTGTCATGAATTAATTCTCCTTCATTACCAGCAGCATCAGTTCCATCACCAACTCCATATTGACATTGGCTTTTAATCGGACTCTCGCTTTGTCAATCGCTTCCAAGATCGCTTCCAGCCCCTGGTAGCTGCTGTTCTTGCTCATATCATTGATAGAAGCGTATTCCTCTTTAAAAATCATCAGATTGATATCCTTCGTTACCTTAAACATCAGAACGTCTCGGTACCAAAGCTGCATAAAATCCAGACATTCATCCAAGTCCAGATGATCATCTTTCAGTTTGCGAATCGTTTCCATCAGCTCCGCGATGTCCATCCCCCTTAAATGCTTTAACAGGGCAAGCATAGTTTGATAAACAATCTGAAACTCTTCTGATTCTGCCAGATGAACCGCCTTTCCCAGGTTGCCTCTGGCAAAAGCCCCGTAGATCTCCGCTTTATCCTCCGGGATATTCTTTTCTTTTATCAGAAAATCCTTTACCTCACTGTCCTTCAGGGGCTTCAGCTTTAACTGTATGCACCTGGAAAGGATTGTCGGCAAAAACATTTCCTGGTTTGTCGTCAGCAAAAGTATTACAGCATAGGAAGGCGGCTCCTCAATAGTCTTCAGCAGAGCGTTCTGAGCCTGCTGCGTCATCTTTTCCGCCTCATCTACAATATAGATCTTGTATTTGCTGCTGTAAGGTCTGATTCCGATTGTATCATTAATCTGGTACCGGATGTCATCCACACCGATGCTGGCCGGTTTTTCGTGAGTCACATAGATCAGATCCGGGTGATTGTGGGAAAGAACCTGCTTGCAGGAATGGCACTTCAGACAGGGAACCTGGCTGGGACTTTCACATAAAAGAGACAGGGCAAATGCCTCTGCCAAAGCCATTTTTCCCATTCCCTCCTCACCGCTCAATATATAAGCATGGGAAATTTTTCCGGATGAAATTGCATTCTCAAAATGGGCTTTAATTGCCTGCTGCCCAATAATATCCTGAAATGTAAGCATCCTTTCCTCCTCTGTTTCAGATCTCCGACGGATTTCTGCAGTGCGCTTGTCTGCCGTCTTTTGACGCACCGCTCATTTGCAATCACGAATATTATAGCATACTTCATTTTTCTGCGAAAGAGATTTGTTTGGATCAGTGCTTCCTCTGAGCTTGGATATCCCCCGCTATCTCGCTGATGCATGCCTCTAATTCTGTATTATTATATATTTTTTTAATCTCGCACCTGTCCAAATTTTCCCGGCTGAAATCTTCCTCATCAGCCAGATATCGGCGGCATACCTCATCATACCGGGGATCTTTCTGCGCAGTTTCCCTCTCTATGGCTCTTAAAAGCCGCTCTCTGTCGTCAACAGAAATATAGACAGGAGCCAGAGACTCTTTTCCAAAGTACGCGCACATCTTCTCATAAGATACCAAAGTCCCGATCATCAGATAGTCGGAATTTCTTAAATCAATCTGCCCATCGTCCACTGTAAAATAGCTCCACGGCCCCATCATTGTCTGATAGGTTCTGCATTCAATTACTTTTCCCGCGTCTTCCAATCTATTTTTCTGCTCCAAAGTAGCAAAATGATACTCTCTTCCATTCACTTCCCCGATTCTGATGGGCCTGGTCGTATACAATACAACCGTTTTCAGCTCCGGAATCCTATTTAAAAGTTCCTGGTAAATTGTATCTTTCCCAGTAGCACTCTTTCCCATAATATAAAAAATCTTTCCCATTTTCTTTTATTCTCCAGTCAGTTTCTAACGATTAAAATTTTTTCCGCCGTCCCGTCTGAGGTTCCCTGGACTGCCAATCCCTGATCTTTATACTTCTCAATCAGCTCTATAATCTCTCCTGTTATTTTTTCCCCCGGCGCAATAGCCGGGATTCCCGGCGGATAAATATAAACAAATTCACTGCTGACCTTTCCTTCTGATTCTTTCAGCGCCACTTGCTCCGTCTTTGCATTCCATGCTTCATAAATGGACAATGGTGCTTCCCTGCGCAGACCCTGCAGATGCTCAACCCCCCGATCATCCTGCCGCCTGCGGGAAACCATTGTTTCGATCTCCTTGTCTATCTCTGACAGCGCCTTTTTCAATCGCCAAAAGCCTTCCTCTCTATCAAAAGGACTGGTCATAGCCAGAACATAATCCAGCCCGCTCATTTCCATTTCCAGATGGTAGCCGCGGCGCAGCCTGTCAGAAAGCCATTTTCCGCTGAGCCCAGTTCCTTTTAAAGAAATCACCAATTTTGAGGGATCTATATCGTAAATACCGGACACTCCATGCAAATCTAAAGGAAGAATATTTAAGCAGGAAAAGGTTTCGGACAATCTTCTCACTTCCCTTACAGCATCAGCAAGTTTTTTTAATCGTTCCCCCTGATCGGCATCCATCATTCTGATACACCGGTCCATACTTGCCATAAAAAGATAGGAAGGGCTGCTTGTCTGAAACACAGAGAGATATTTCTCAATTTTTTCTGTACCTTGAAAACCTCTTCGCATATGGATCACAGCCGTCTGGGTAAAAGAAGGCAGAGTCTTATGAAGACTCTGAATGACCACATCAGCCCCCAACTCCAGGGCAGATACCGGGAATCCCCCCTGACGGGCAAATGGAAAATGGGCGCCATGGGCCTCATCAACAATCAGGGGAACGCCAGCCCCGTGGGCAATACGTGCGATCTCGGCAATATCAGAAACAATCCCCTCATAGGTAGGAGAAACAATCAAAATAGCCTGGATGTCAGGATATTTTTTCAGCGACTTATCCACATCTTCCGGCAAAATCCCTCCTTGTATCCCAAATTTCGAAACAATTTGTGGATAAAGGTACTCTATCTGCAATCCATTGAGGAAAACTCCGTGGTAACTGGAGCGATGGCAATTCCGGCTCATCAGAATCCTTCCCCCTCTGTCTGTCAGCCCGCAGACAGCGCTCAATATTCCGCAAGTACTGCCGTTGACAAGGAACCGGGTTTCCCCGCTCTGATAAACCCTGGAAGCATGGTCCATGCAGTCTTTTAAGATTCCCTCTGGGCAGTGCAGGTTATCAAATCCCTCTATCTCTGTGATATCAATGGAATAAGGGTTGGGGAAATCCAATAGATTTCTCTTATGGCCCGGCATATGAAAAGGATAATAATCTGTTTCCGCATATTTCTGAAGTTCCTGTAAAAGCTCTCGATCCTTCAATTTCAGTCTCCCTGTTTTTCTTTTCTTTTTTAGCAATCTATTCTATAATAAAACAGAATCTCAATTATTTCAACACAGGAGGGTGATCCAATGAGAACAGAAGAATTTAAAATGGAGCGCCCCGGACTGGTAAAGCCCGGAGATACCGTGAAAATTATAGAGCGGGATGGCACCAGCGGATACAGCTATATCATCGATCCTGCCGTAGCAATGTCGGGATGCTACTCCAACCGTGACCGGATTAAATCGGAATACGGGATTGTCAAAGATGTTCGCGAAAACTCCAGGGGATTCTATGTTGTAGTAGAATTCGATGAATAACTTGCCTTATCAGCAGAAAAGCCATATACCAGAAAGCCGCTCAATTTCAAGGACTTTCTCAGTATATAGCTTTTTCATTTTCTTACAATGCCGGGATAATGATCACAGAGTCAGTCTCCGGCTGTGTTCCCACTGTCTCAGAGGGACGGCTCTGGCTCTCTGCAGGAGGAGCCGCCTGATTCATTCCCGGGGCGATCCCCTCTCCGATCACTTCCCCTGGCCGGATAACCGGATCAGCAGCAGGCGCTTCTGCGGATGTTTCAGCGGGGAGTGTCTCCGCCGCAGAAGTCTCCGGCATCTGGGTTTCTTCTGAAGAATTGTCCCCCAATAAAATACTGGAAGCTACCAGCTCCTGATCAGCGTCTGAAAACTGGATCGGCCTTGAATCCAAAATCTTCCATGTCTGAGTATCCTGATCCCACTGACAATGGTTTTCATAGCAAGTCAACGTTCCATTGTTTGCCAGCAGCAGCTCTAACACCATGTTGTCATTGGTTCCAGAATCCCTGACAGAAGAATCTATTACCTTTTTGACCGTTCCGTCCAGTCCAACCGTCACAATCTGTCCATAGGCAGACTGCCAGCTTACTGGTGAGTATTCTCCGTAGACGGTTCTCTCATCTTCATAATAATACAGATTTAAAATATTTCCTGCAAATACATTGCTGGCTGTCTGCCTGTCTCCCCCATCCAGGCTGATCCTCATAATCTGGCTGTACCGCTCTCCGTTCTCTCCTCTGCTTACATATGCACTATAATAAATCCAATTTTCTGCGATGCAGAAACTATTGATTCCGTATGCTGCCTCTGCCAGCACTCCCGACTGGCCGGAATCGTCCTGCCAGGTGATAGCATTTTTCCCATTTACACTTTTCAGCTCATAGGAAATGCCATTTGACATTCTGTCAGCAGCCTGAACATAGAGAATCTTTCCATTATCCACTTTGTACTTCCGGTCTCCAATCACCTCTGTTCCAGAGGCATCCCCAGATACCAGATTTCCCATTCCATCCAGCAGGTAACAGGCATTATCTTCAATTCTGATCTGAAACTGGCTCTCCCCCACCGGGTACTGGGTGCCCGAAGATGCCTGATGGATGCTCCCTCCTGAGGCATAATAAACTGCCCCATCTGCAACCAAATATCCTGTCACATCGCTGGCCAATAATTCCTTCGTGGAATCCCCTGGAACCATCCGGAACAATTTATTGCAGACATTTTTCTCAGACGAAGAGAGTACAGCGCTGGATCCAGTCGTCTGAGGAAGGTAATAAATCCATCCATCTAAAATTGCCAGGGAATTTTTTGAGGTGACTTCCGGTACTTCCTGGCCGCCTAAGTATTCTTCTGTCTCTGAGGCAGATCTTTTATATACAATAGGATAAAATTCTCCCTCATACGAAGAATCCGTATCCAGACAGGCATAAAATTCATTGCTTCTGACTAGACTTTCCTTTCCTGTCTCCTGATCCCCCTTTGCTTCCCCCACATATCCGGCATCGATCTGGATATCCTGAAGAATCCCTGAATCTGCAAAGGTAAAAATCTGTCCATCCAAGGATACAGACCCCGATTTTTCCATAATCCCTCTGTCATTTAAATAATAGAGACTGCCATTCCACACTTTCCAGGAATCAGCCGCATACGTGCCATCCTCTTCTCGAAATTTCGTTCCTTCATCTGTCTCCACCCATCCCAGGACGGCTTCTGTTTCAATAACAATCTCCGCAGCGGTAGTCTCCTCCCCAAGCTCCCAGCTTTCAGTATCTTTCTTAATCTGACGAAAGACCGTAAAAACAACAAAAACAGCTACCAGAACCGTACAAACCGCACAGATTACCATAACGGTATTCCACAGATAAGATTCCTTTTGCTTTCTTCTTCTATTTTTCATAATTTCCTCCAATCAATTACGTCTATCCTATCAGAATTTGCCTTCTGTGGCAAGGAAGGAAACCTTACAAAATATAGAAAAAAGACGTAATAACCTTTTGGTCCTCACGTCTTTTATTGCCGGCCTCAGACGGCATCTCTATTCGAAATAATACGTTTCAATGATCTGAGGATTGAAATCCAGATGAAGAAATGTCTTAGAAAAACTGTTGGCCGCAATCTCCGCGGCTGGGAGCATCCTCCTATTGACCGGAATCCATCCAAATAATTTTACTTTTCGGATGAACTGATCCCCTGTTCTTCCCCACCTGTTCACTTCAAAATAATGGTATAATTCATGGCAGAGTATGATCTCCTCTGCAAGCCCTGGATTCATCTTTCTTCCCAGTCTTTTTAAGGCTTTTCTGTTCAGTAAAATCTTTCCCTTTTTGGAGTAAAACTCAGCAAATTTGACGTAATCCTCACTAGAATCTTGTTTGCCGTCTTCCATCTGAATTTCAATTCCAAATTCCGTCAGAAGCTGTCTAGAAGTTTTATTTCCAAATTCTTTTCTGATTTCATCTGCCCGCTCTCTCCCCAACCGGACTGCCTCTAAAATCATTTCTTCTTTATCCTTCTGCGGAATCCGGTCGCTGAATACAAACTGGCTAAATATCTCCATCCCGTACTTGATCTCTGAGTTCATCTCTGCCATAATACTATCCTTCTATCTCTTTTTCAATACCGCCATATAGGATTCATTTTCTCCCAGCCGCTGAAGTTCAATATCAGCAAGGGAAGAAATCTGCTCCAAACTGTCAAGGCCCGACAGATCTGCTATTTTTCCATTAATCAGCAAATAAATCATAGGCGATGTTTTCCCGGATTCATCAAATTTCATGTGAGCTTCGATTTCTTTTGTCAGTCCATTTTTATCCTGTCCCTGGTACTCATAACAGTCTCCGTCCTCTACATTCAGCTTGATTACCCCATTGCTGTCCGTCACACAGACAAAATGTACCTTTTTTTTCAGGAAAGGGATTTTTGATTTTTTCTCAGCATCTATGTGAAATGCGTGGAGGGTAGGAGAAGTAAATACACTTTCTACCTCACATCTGTCATACTGATTAAATGCTTCCTTTACAATGTTCTCCAGTTCCTCGTCCGTCAGCACACTTCCCCTGGATACCTTCGCACTCAGATCCGTACTTCCAACCGCCACTGCCTTCACAACGTTTTTTGCCGTGTCGATATCAATGGTAACCTCAATGGTGGAAGGCGACGCGCCTGACCGGATCGCGGCCTGCTCTGCTTCATTTCTGATCTTTATAATATCAGCCTGAGTGGGATTGACAATGGTTCTCTCCACAGAATCCCTAACCATGGCAAGAGCGGCTCCTATTGTGGCAATTACCGGAGCATTTTCAGCAATTTTAAACTTCAGATTCATCTTCTTGGCTACTGCCGGCACTACCGTGCTGGCTCCCCCGCCTCCGCCTGTCAGGATCAGATAACTTTGGGACAGATTGTATTCCTTGATAAATTCATTGACCGCTGGTATTACTTTTTTAGAAGCAATCTCCACGATCTCCCCAGCAATCTGCTCCGCTGGTCTCCCAAAAGCCTCTGCCAAAATGTCAAAAGTAATGTTTACGCTCTCTTCATTCCCCCTTGCATAATCTCCTTCAGGCACATACCCCAGACGGTTTGACGCACATGTCAATGTAACAGCATATCTGGTTCCTTTTGGTGTCTCCAGTGCTAAAAAATCATCGGTCTTGTCCTTCGGAGTGGTCACATGAATCACCTTAGACCCTTTCAATTCCTCTGGATCCGCAAAGCACGCGTAGGCAAGTCCTGCGATATGGGAGCTTCTGGGCCCTACATCAATAATATTTTTTCCTTTAAACCTCACCATGCTCCCGCCGCCAATGCCTACGGTATGGATATCCAGAGAACTGACATATGTATTGTGGCCCCCTATCTTTGAATACTTGGTGATAACTTTTCCATTCTGTATAGCAGAAATATCTGTGCTGGTTCCCCCAACTTCCAGGAAAATTCCGTCTGAGATTTTTTCATACATCAAGGCTCCCGCTACTCCTGCCGCCGGACCGGAAAGCACAGTGAGAATCGGCCTCTTTTTTACCTCGTCCACCTGCATAACCCCGCCGTCACTTCTCATAATCATTAACGGGGCTTTTATTTTTGCGTCCCTTACCGCCTGCTCAGTCATAGCTGCTGTCTGCATCATTTTGGGAAGAATCGAAGCGTTGATTACTGCAGTTTTGGTTCTCGCCCGAAGTCCATAAAGTTTAGACAGCTCATGGGTTGCCGTTGCAATCATACTGCGCTCTGTGACAATCTCCGAAACCTGCTGTTCATGGGAGGGATCATCCACAGAAAACGCCTCGCTGACCACAACGACATTTTTTCCTTCCCCCTCAAACTCATCCAGGATTTTGTTGACATCCTCCTTTACAATGCCATTTCCGGTGTTCAGAAAACGGTATGACGTTTTGATGGATTTTCCATCCTCCAGCGAGACATTTCCCACATCCGTATCTGCCTTGATTTTGGCCGTACCAATACCGCTTCCCATTCCGATGATCCCTATGTCTGCAACGTCCCCTTCCAAAAGTGCGTTAGTCGCCTGGGTGGTACCATGGGCGATAAATACCACATCGTCAGCATCGCATTGAATCTCTTTCAGCAAAAGATTTAAAATGTCAATCACACCTCTGGTAACCCCTTCTTTTGCTTCGTGAGTCGTTGGTACCTTTTTTTGTCCGATAATCTGATAAGTATCATTGTCAAGCGCAATGGCATCTGTGAAGGTTCCCCCTACATCAATGCCGATTCTGATCTTTTTTGCCATCTATCTATCTCCAATATTTTATATTTCTCTTTCTTGCTGATTAAACCATAAAAACTATCGCCGCTATGATAACTCCAACCAGCACCACAAGGGCATCAACCAAAAATGTCCCTCTTGTATATTTTCCGACACTGATCTGCAGATAGCCGCAGGCCCATGTAACCTGGGATGCTGTCGGGTCGTTGACTGCCACATAGTAGTCATACAGCCATGCAAGAGCAACGATCAGCCCCAGAGGAAGGCTGGTTGTCAAAAGAATTCCAATTAAGGCGGCTCCAAGGCCCCATGGATTCAGCGGTCCCCGGTACATAGTCAGGAATGGGCCTACCAAACCGAACAGCAAAATAACCGGAATCAATGACGTAGGAACAACTGCTGTCAATAAATTCTGGATCGGTGCCAAAAGTGCTTCCTGCTTTGCTGCAGCCAGAACCATGCCGATTCCCATCATAAGAACAACTGTAACCGCTACATTTGCAAATCCGTCGTAGGCTGACTTATTGATCAAATCCAGCACCCCGCGGAATCTATTTTTCCACTGTGTTGTGACAACCGAATAAATAATTCCAATAATTAAAGCAGTATTTACATTCCATTTAAAGCAGAAGACCAGAAGCAGCGGAATCACAGGGGCAAGAACTGCGTAGAGCGGAACATCCTTTCCTGCCTCTTTGCTTTCTCTCTTTGCTGCCCATGAAAATACGGGACCTTTGATCTTAATTCCGGCTATAATTAAAAGGATACAGATAATAATGGCAGGAACCATAACCATAATCGCTGTGTTTTTTACCAGCGGATCCGTCGCCTCCAGTCCTACCAGATTGCCAATAAACGTCCATCTTGCCACATTCATAAAATATCCAACTGAAGTTCCTGCCAGCATAACAAAAGCTGCAATGACTTTGGGAACACCGACGGAAAGCATAATAGGAAATACAATCAGACCCAGCATAATTTTGGAGCCGACTCCACTTAAACCGATAAAACAAAAGGCACATGCCAGAAAACACAAAATCCCCATAATATACGCATTGTCACCGCCTAATTCTGCGGCACTGCGGATCAATTTTTCTGCAATCCCTGTTTTCCGAATCACCTCTCCCAAAATAGCTGCAATTAAAGTTGAAAAGATAGCATCGGAAAGTCCTAAAATTCCTCCCCCCACTACATCATTGATGATGGTTGTAAAAGGAACTCTGACAATCAGGCACAGAACAACTGCCATCAGCGGAAGAGCCACCACCGCGTTAATTTTGTCGCTGACCATCAATGCTACAATGATAATAAAGGCTGCGATAATTAAAAATGTTGTAATATTCATACCCTGTCTCCTATCTTATTTTTCAATCAATCCAGGCACTGATTCTGCTCTCTTAAAAGGTCCTGCAGTCTTTTGACATCTACCTGCTCCGGCCTGGTGCCGTTTTTCACACACAGCGCTGCTGCCGTTCCAGCTGCCTGTGCCATAGCAAAAACAGACGGCATAATGCGGATGGCTCCCAGAGCTTCATGTGTTGCTGATACACATCTGCCTGCGGTCAGCAGATTACTGACGTTTTTCGGTACCAGAATGCGGTAGGGAATCTCATAAACATCCGCCACATTTGTCTTTTCCTTTTTATAACTTGTCCCTGTCAGCGTTCCTTTTGCTGGATGCAGATCTACCGGATAACTGCAGAGTGCAATCACGTCATCAAATTTTGTGTTCTCAATTAGATCCTGCTCTGTCAGTGTATAGATTCCCTCAATCCTTCTGGATTCCCGGATCCCCACAACCGCACCGCTCTGGGCAATTCTTGCATTTTCCAGTCCAGGCAGAGTTTTGAAAAATTCCATCAGAAATTCAACCTGTTTTAATCCTTCCACATAGGCATGGCTCATATCGTCCTCATCCACAGGACTCAGCCCCTGGATCCGAGTAGTATTTAATCTCCACTCCCCCTCGTTTACCATATGATATAGACCAATTTTGTTTCGGTTGATGGGGAAATTGCCTTTTTCCCTTGCCTCCTCTATCAGCTTATGATAAGGAAGATATTTATTTTCCTCGTCCTGGTCCAGATACGCTTCAATCTTTTGATCATCGGCATTGTAGATCCAGAAAAACAAAGTCATCGGCTGCAGTCCTTCCTGAGGATCCTCCATATCACAGGTTACTCCTGCTTTCAGGCTTACGAAGGCATCTCCTGTACAGTCAATAAATATTTTCCCTGCAAATTCTACTAACCGGCTGCCGTCAAATGCAACTACAGACTGAATCGCATCTCCTTCCTTTTTCACATCCAGGATCGTAATTCCCAGATGAATCTCTACACCTGCTTCCAACAGCATTTCCATCATCACCATCTTTAATGCTTCTGGATGAAATGGAGTCAGATTATTGTGTCTCAGCTTGATATAGCATCCATAAGAACTGACCTGTCCCGTTTTGGATGGATGGATCGCTCCCCCTTTCTCCTCCATCCTCACAATCATCTCATCAAAAATTCCTTTTATGATCTGCTTTTCCCCCTTGGGATCAAAGCAAGTCATAAAGGGGCCAACCAGGCCATTGGTCGCGGTTCCCCCAACTACCGATGATTTTTCAATCAGAATTGTCTTGGCTCCGTTTCTGCTGCAGGCAATCGCCGCTGCGACCCCAGCACATCCTCCGCCGCAGACAATAACATCGGCGCTTTTCACCGCTTCAATGATACCAGAATACGCTTCCATTCCGCTTCCCCCTTCCTCTTTAGAAACTGAATTTCGTATTACGAAACTATTGTATCTTCAGAATACAATAGTAAACAAATTATGTCAATAGTTTTTCCTATATTTCAGCATATTTTCCAAAAATAAAGAATCGTGCAGAAACTTCCATTCTCTGCACGATTCCCATCATCTATATTTCCTTATGAAAACCTTTTTTATACGTAGTTAACAAAACCTAGATCGCCTGAAATGCGGCTTGTAAGATCCAGCAAAGTCAAAATCCATCTTGACTGCTGCTTCCTGTCAGATAACAGGGGCGAATGAAGACTTACTACATACACCACATTCTTAGAAAAATTGAAAACCGGAGCTGCAATTGCAGGCTGATCCCCTATGTCGCGCTCCTCCTCTGCATACCCTTGAATGGCAATCTGCTTCATCTTCTGTCTCAGCAGTGCATCCTCCCGAAATGAGCTCCCATGGAGCATATTGCGCCCCTGCTGCCATAAAGCTCCATTCGCCACAAAAACCTGCTGGATTACCTGACTCCCTCTGATAGCCTCACCTTCCCGAAGATTCGCATCATAATCATCACCCCCAGGAATGTAATCTACCAAAATGTATTCCCGATTTAATTCCCGGCTCACCAAAATACTCCCGCTGAATTCCCCCAGCAGCTCACCCGCGTATTTCCGCACGATCGCCCGGATATCCATTTTGTCATACAATGCACTTGCAATAGTTAAAATTTTAAGACCCAGAGAATATCTTCCTGACGCTTCATCCTGCTCTACAAATGCCTTTTCCATCAATGATGTCAATAAGCGGTATACTGTCGTCTTATTCATCTCTACACGGTTGCTGATCTCAATCAATCCCATTCCATCCGGCTCTTTGCTTAATTCCTCCAATATCGTAAGCGCCTTGCTGACAGAAGCCACTTTATCATCAAATCTGTTTGCCACTTTATCCACCTGCATTTTCTATAATATCTTTATCATACTCTATAGCCAAAAGTATTTCAAGCATTAAGCAATCCCAGACTTTTCTTTTCGATCGTATTAAAACAAAAAAACCGCCTTTCCTTAATACGGTCAAGGAAAAGCGGCTCCGCTGAGGCATCGGGGACTCGAACCCCGGACAACTTGATTAAAAGTCAAGTGCTCTACCACCTGAGCTAATACCCCACAAAGAATATGCCCAAAGCCGGAATCGAACCAGCGACACGAGGATTTTCAGTCCTCTGCTCTACCAACTGAGCTATCTGGGCATGAGTTGCGGGGGTAGGATTTGAACCTACGACCTTCGGGTTATGAGCCCGACGAGCTTCCAGACTGCTCCACCCCGCGATATTATCAATATGAAGTTTTTCAAGTGGATGGAGGTGGATTCGAACCACCGAAGCGTGTCGCAACAGATTTACAGTCTGCCCCCTTTGGCCACTCGGGAATCCATCCATAATAGTAGAAGCCGATAATCGGACTCGAACCGATAACCTGCTGATTACAAATCAGCTGCTCTGCCAATTGAGCCATATCGGCACAAATCTTATCTTCAATTTAATAAGTGAATGGGACCTACAGGGCTCGAACCTGTGACCCTCTGCTTGTAAGGCAGATGCTCTCCCAGCTGAGCTAAGATCCCTTATCTATTATATATCTAGCTAACGAAACGACCCGGATGGGACTCGAACCCACGACCTCCGCCGTGACAGGGCGGCGTTCTAACCAACTGAACCACCGGGCCATTTAGGTACTCATATATACCCTCAAAACCACATATTGGAATCTTACATCCTCTTCTCCGTCTCCGCCTTGGTCAAGCCCTCGACCGATTAGTAACAGTCAGCTCCATGCATTGCTGCACTTCCACCTCTGCCCTATCTACCTCATTCTCTCTAAGGGGTCTTACTCTTGCGATGGGATATCTCATCTTGAGGAAGGCTTCACGCTTAGATGCCTTCAGCGTTTATCCTCTCCCGGCTTGGCTACTCTGCCATAGGCTTGATAACCTAACAGATACACCAGCGGCCAGTCCATCCCGGTCCTCTCGTACTAAGGACAGCTCCTCTCAAATATCCTACGCCCGCGCCGGATAGGGACCGAACTGTCTCACGACGTTCTGAACCCAGCTCGCGTAC
>CALWBQ010000011.1 GCA_944376125.1 uncultured Lachnospiraceae bacterium | reverse complement strand
CCCACTACCGGTAGCAATCCCTATTCTAGCGGCACTGAAGCTTCACTGCTGCCCAGTGCCGACGTCTATTTACTCTAACCATACCGGGTTTCCCACTTGGTTTTTTGATGATTACACAGAGAAAATGCCGGCCTATCTGGCAAAATGGGAGGAACTGAATCTCTCCTTTGACGGGATAGCGGTAGGTTTTTTGGGATCTGCCCGACAGATTGAGATTACCAGGGAGGCGATTTTACGCTTCAAGGAACCTGGTACCAAAGTTCTTCTGGATCCCATTATGGGAGATAACGGAAAGGCTTATGCCACATATACGCCGGAAATGTGCAGCAGGATGGGACAACTGGTAGCATTGGCAGATACCATCACGCCCAATGTGACAGAAAGCTGCATCTTGACAGGGCGCCCCTACCGCAGCCGTGGATGGAAGCGGAGAGAGCTGGAAGATATGGCCCGGCAGCTTAGAAGCATGGGGCCGCAGCGGGTCGTCATTACCGGAATTCCGGAGGGCGGATTTATCACCAATGCAGTGGCAGACGGAGATACAGTCTCATTTGTCAAGACAAGGTCGGCCGGAGAGGAGCGGCCTGGAACTGGAGATGTTTTTTCTTCGATCTTGGCCGGTGATCTGGTCAGCGGTGTTCCATTTGCGGCTTCTGTAAAAAAGGCCGCTGTTTTCGTCAGAGACTGCATCCGGCGCTCCGACGAGCTGGAGATCCCAAGAGAAAACGGTGTATGTTTTGAAGAACTTTTGGGAAAATTGATTCCATAACCTGCGGATTGCAATTCCCCGTAAATTGTAGTATAATCCTACCCAGATTATTACCAATCTCTGCCTTTCGGCTGTTTGCCGGCGAGAGGCAGACATATCAGGAGGAGAGTCATGTTAGATTTAAAGTTTGTCAGGGAAAATCCAGATATTGTAAAGCAGAATATTAAAAATAAATTTCAGGATTCCAAGCTGCCGCTGGTGGATGAGGTCATTGCCCTGGATGCTGAGAACCGGGCTACCAAGGCGGAGGCTGACACTCTGCGCGCTAACCGCAATAAGCTGTCCAAGCAGATCGGATCTCTCATGGGACAGGGAAAGAAAGAAGAAGCTGAGGCTGTAAAGCAGAAAGTAGGCGAGGATGCAAAGCGTCTGGCTGAGCTGGAAGAAAAAGAGGGGGAGCTGGAGGAGAAGATCAAAAAGATTATGATGGTCATCCCCAATATCATTGATCCCAGTGTACCCATCGGAAAAGATGACAGAGAGAATGTGGAGGTTCAGAGATACGGGGAGCCGGTTGTCCCGGATTTTGAAATTCCTTACCACACAGATATCATGGAGAGCTTTGACGGCCTGGATCTGGATTCTGCCAGAAGGGTTGCGGGAAATGGTTTCTATTATCTGATGGGCGATATTGCGAGACTTCACTCGGCTGTGATCTCCTATGCCAGAGATTTTATGATTGACAGAGGATTTACCTACTGTGTGCCTCCGTTTATGATCCGCAGCAATGTCGTGACAGGCGTTATGAGCTTTGCAGAGATGGATGCCATGATGTACAAGATTGAGGGCGAGGATCTCTATCTCATCGGGACCAGCGAACATTCCATGATCGGCAAGTTTATTGACCAGATTATCCCGGAGGAGGAGCTTCCAAAGACCTTCACGAGCTATTCTCCATGTTTCCGCAAGGAAAAAGGGGCTCATGGCATTGAGGAGCGGGGTGTGTATCGGATCCACCAGTTCGAGAAGCAGGAGATGATCGTGGTCTGCAAGCCGGAGGACAGCAAAATGTGGTTTGACAAACTGTGGCAGAATACAGTAGACCTGTTCCGTTCTATGGACATTCCGGTTCGCACTCTGGAGTGCTGCTCCGGCGATCTGGCTGATCTGAAGGTCAAATCTGTAGATGTGGAGGCTTGGTCCCCCAGACAGAAAAAATACTTTGAGGTGGGAAGCTGCTCTAATCTGGGCGATGCTCAGGCCCGCCGCTTGAAAATCCGCGTTAACGGGAAAGACGGCAAATATTTCGCTCACACCCTGAACAATACAGTAGTAGCTCCGCCGCGTATGCTGATTGCATTTTTGGAGAACAACCTGCAGGCAGACGGAAGCGTCCGGATACCGGAAGTGCTTCAGCCTTATATGGGCGGAAAGAAAGAGATCCGCAAAAAGTAATCGGAGGAGATATGATCACATTCAATCATTTTAATTTCAACGTCCTGGATCTTGAGAAAAGTATAGACTTTTACAGACAGGCCCTTGGCCTGACCCCTGTGAGGGAGAAGGAGGCCCCGGACGGTTCCTTCAGGCTAGTGTATCTGGGGGATGGGGTTACGGACTTTACCCTGGAACTGACATGGCTGAGAGACAGAAAAGATCCCTATGATCTGGGTGAAGGTGAGTTTCACCTGGCATTCCATGTGGACGAATATGAGGAGCTTCATCAGAAACACGCCGATATGGGCTGTATCTGTTTTGAAAATCCTGCTATGGGCATCTATTTTATTGAAGACCCGGACGGCTATTGGATTGAGATTGTGCCGTCTTCTCATTAAGAATATGGAACAGACAGCAGAGGAAGGAGTTTTATGGCACCAATTTTAATGATGATATTAGAAGATTGTCCTTACTGCCGGAGAGCACTCGACTATATGGAAGAACTGAAGGAGGAATATCCCGAGTACCGGGATATTCCTGTACAGATCGCAGACGAAAATAAAGAAAAAAAGCTGGCGGATTCCCTGGATTATTATTATGTCCCTACCTACTATGTGGATGGGAAAAAGGTGCATGAGGGCGCTGCCGATAAACGGCAGGTAAAAGCCGTGCTGGACAGGGCACTGATGGGCCGAGGCTAGTATACTAAGTTCATAACAATTCCGACAGGAAAATCCCCGTATTTTTCACCGAAGAGATTGATGCCGCCGATATGTGCGGCATCTTTTTTAATCTCGATTTTCAGAGAAATGTACGGGAAATCGCCGACGCGCAGATCGTCTAGGCAAATTTGAGGATTGACTAGTTTTCCATCTAGGAAACCGCCTTTTTCACTTACAGAAAAACTTTTCAGCATACCATACTGGGTCCTTCCGTTTGGCCAGGCCCTCGGCGTCAGATGCCCTCTTCTCGCCCCAAAATCCCCCGGAGAACAGTAGGTTGTAACCTCGATTCCGTTGATGGAGATGGTGATATCAGAAGGCCAGTCTTCCAGGAATCCCGGGGCCTCCGAACAGATCTCCATCTGGAACATGATCTCGCTTAGCTTAAGAAGAGGATTGGAGACATTGGGAAAGCGGTATTCTACAAATCCCTGCTGAAACCAGAGGAGCTGCGCTTTTGTATGGAGTGGGGAATAAAAGGAACGGATATCATCCAGGACATCTAAGGCGCCGTTTTCATCGGCCAGGCCGCAGGTGGGTTCTACCTCCACATGGAAATAGTTTCCTACCGGCATCTCTACAGTGACGGTATTATCTGCCAGATCGGTCTCCGCATCAAAGGTTTCCAGCCGGAAGGACTGCATACTGAGAATGCAGACTCTCATAGAGCCGTGGAGTCCGGGCTGTGATTCTGTGACAATCAGCCGCGCTTCCTCCAAAATTTTAATGTGAAGGGCAGTGGAAGACACCGGAATTTTTAAGATCCCAGCAATCTCCTGGAGAGACAGGGGGGTATTTTTTAACAGATTGAGGATTTTTAAGCGAATAGGGGAGGAGAGCGCCTTCCCTATTTTGGCGATCTGCTCGTGGTGGTTGGGATTGCTTAGATGGAGTTCGATGTCTCGTTCCCCGATAATCTTGACTGGTAGTTTTCGTTTGCTGGCCATATCGTTCTCCTTTTTTACATTATTTTTTTAAAAATGAAATAAAAAATGTCTTTTAATTACATTAATTTTGAAATAAAATAGAAGAATATTACAAAAAAATTCCAAAATAATGTACATATTTCACATAATTCGTGAAATAAAAATCCTAAATATTGACATAAGATACAAAAAGTTTTAAAATAAATTATGTAACAAATAGCTGCAGCTAACAAAGACTAGAGACTTTATTACAAAAATATTATAATTAAAGGCGGAGACTTGTGCAAGTATAATTTGAGAAAGGAGAAGGTAATATGAAAAAAATGAAGAAGGCGTGTTCGCTGGTTTTGGCAGGGGTCCTTGCAGCTTCCCTTGCCGGGTGCAGTGGGGGACAGGAGACAGAAACTTCTGCACAGGCACAGACAGAAGCAGGATCTGAGGCGGCTTCTGAGACACAGGCGGATCAGCAGGAAAGCACAGCGGATGCAGGAGATCGCCTGACAATCACCTTCATAAATGGCTTTACTGGGGGAGACGGCCCGTTTATGACAAAGATTGTAGATGCATTCAATGAGTCACAGGACAAATATTACATTGAACAGCTTCAGGATGCCGACCATTATACAAAATTTAAATCTGACGATTTCGATATGCTGATTATTCATGCAGACTGGATTTCAACTTACCATGCGCTGGGACTTTTGAGAGAAGTTTCGGATATCTATGAGATGGCGGGCATATCGTTTGAAAATGATTTCCATCCGATCACCCAGACTTATGCGAAATATGATGATGGGATTTTTGCGTTTCCGCTGGACCTGTACGCAGAGACATTCTACTATAACAAAGAATATGTAGATGAGGTTCCGGAAACCTACGAAGATATGATCGCTCTGAGAGATAAACTGGATTCTGAAAATACAGGAATCTATCCGATGGCTATTCCGCTGACAGGAGATGAGCAGTGGGCCTGGATGACTGCTCTGGGACAGTCGGGATGCAATTGGGTAGAAGGCGAACATATAAAAATGGATACCGAAGAAATCTGTGACGCTTTTATGAAAATACATGATCTGATCTATACGGATCATCTGAGCGCTGCAGGGCTGGGAAGCAATGACCATTTTAACACTTTTATTAAGCAGTCTGATTCCGCCAATGTAAGTTCTGTATGCTGTCTCACCGGACCTTGGAACTATACGGCAGCCAAGGAAGTCCTTGGCGACAATCTGGGGATCGGAATCCTGCCTCAGCTGTATGGCGATGTAAAGTGCGTTCCGGCCGGCGGCCATACTTTCGGTGTGTCCTCCAAAGTGACAGACGAAGAGAAAATTGCTGGTATCGCAGAATTTATGAAGTTTGTATATCAGCCGGAGATCCTTTTGAATTGGGCAGATTCCGGGCAGGCTCCTATTCACCTGGCAACCATGGAGTTGGTTCAGCAGTCTCCGGACAAATACCCGGTGGCCAATGTCAACTACGGTATCTTCGATGATGCGATGATTCTTCCGGCTATCTACAATATCCGGGAACAAGTTAAATATGTCAACTCTACAGTCTGGTCTCTGGTGGTTCAGACAGAGGATCTTTCCAGGGATGACCTGATGGAAGAACTGAAAAATGCAACAGAGATAGCGATTGAGCTTTCAGAGTCTTAATGAGTGGGGGAGCTGCCGGAGAGTCTTTGCTCTCGGCAGCTTTCTTTATGATGAGCAGAAAGGAGAGAATATGAGAAAACGAAAAGGTACGGCAGCAGCATTTGTGTTTCCCTTTTTGCTGTTTTTTGTTCTGTTTTGGCTGATTCCGCTTATATACGGAATCTGGATGAGCGTGTCGAAGTACAGTCTGATTACCGGATACTCAGGCTTTGTCGGCCTGGCAAATTACATCAAGATCCTTTTTTCGGATTCCATGTATCACAAATCTTTTTTTCTAGGATTAAAAAACACAGTGATTTTTGTTGTTCTGACTACCCCTATCCTGACCTTTGGCAGCCTGGCTCTTGCGCTTTTGCTTGACCGCCTGCCGGAACGGCTGAAGGGAATTTTCCGGACCATTTATTTTGCATCGTATTCGGTTTCTGTCACGGCGGTGGCGGCAGTGTTTGTCTGGCTGATGAAGGGAAACGGCGGATATTTTAATAACATGCTAATAAATCTGGGGATTCTGGACAGTCCCATCCCTTGGCTGGAGCAGCAGCCGTTTGTCTGGGCAGCGCTGACCATCGCCACTGTCTGGTGGACGATCGGATATAATATGATGCTGTTTGTCAATGCCCTGAATGAGATTGATATGAACCTTTATGAGGCATCCGCTATTGACGGCGCCGGCTTTTTTGTCCAGCTGCGGTATATTATTATGCCAAATATCAAAAATATTTTTTACTTTGTGCTGATGACGACAATTATTGCCTCCTTCAATGTTTACGGGCAGCCGAGACTGATGACAAAAGGCGGCCCGGGCGAGACAACAAAACCGCTGATTATGATGATTACCTCTACGATTATGGACAGAAATGATCTGGGGGTCGGGAGCGCCATGACGCTTCTGATGGGAATCGTGATCGTCCTCTGCTCAATCGGACAATATTATCTCACAAAAGAAAAAGAGAATTTGGTATGATAGGAGGGAGATTACTATGAAAAAGAAATATTTCAGCCGTATTTTGCTGGTAATGTGTGCCTGCATGCTGGCCTATGCGTTTCTCCTTCCCCTTTTATTTATGGTATTTACCAGTTTTAAGGGATTATCGGAAGCTATGACTTCATCGACCCTGTTTCCAAAGGAATGGACGCTGGACAATTACCGGCAGCTTTTTGCCAGCACATCAACAGCCCCGATTTTTCAATGGCTGCTGAATACTGCGATCGTGACAGTGGCGGGCACTGCGCTGCGAATTACTACCAGTGTCCTGGCGGCGTACGCACTGGCCCGCCTTCCGGTTCCTGGAAAGGGATTTATTGTAGCCAGCCTGGTATGGGCCATGGCCATCCCGGAGATTGTTACATTTTTTCCGCTGTTTTATATTTTTAAGCAGATCGGTATGCTGAATTCGCTGCTGCCTTTGATCCTGCCTTCCGGATCCGGTGTAATGTGCATTTACCTGATTTACAATTTCCTTCTCTCATTTCCGAGGGAGCTGGAGGAAGCAGGGCTGGTAGAGGGAGCCAATGTGTTCCAGGTGCTTCTGCACATTGTTCTTCCGTCAGTAAAACCAGTTGTAATTACCCAGGCATTTATCACCTTTCTTGGACTGTACAACAGCTATCTGTGGCCCTCTCTGGTGGTGAACCGCCAGGAAAACCGGACTGTGACTCTGGGGATCGCGGCCCTGGTGCTGGGAGAAAACTACACCAACCCCGGCGTTATGATGGCGTCCACCCTGGTTTCTGTAGTTCCTGTTATGGCCATTTTTGTAGTGGCAAATAAATACGTGGTAAAAGGCTTTACTCAGTCTGGAATAAAATAGTCTTGGAGGAAGAACGATGAGAGAGGAATATCCCCGCCCTGATTTTGTGCGGGAAGAATGGATGAGCTTAAATGGAGAATGGGACTTTTATTTGAACGGCGTGAAGCGCCGGATTCAGGTCCCTTTTGTGTGCCAGAGTTCTATGAGCGGGATTGGAGAGCGGATTGACGAGGACAGGGTCGTCTATGAGAGGACTTTTCATGTGCCTGAAACGTGGCAGGGCAGAAAGATTTTGATGAACTTTGGGGCAGTGGATTACCGCTGCCGCGTATGGGTCAATGGCCAGATGGCTGGGGGACATGAAGGCGGGAATACCCCCTTTTCTCTGGATATCACAATGCTGCTGAGCTGGGAAGAGGAGACGGTTCGGGTAGAAGTGTTTGACTGGCTGAAGGATGAAACGATTGCCCGGGGAAAGCAGTTTTGGGAGGAGGAACCTCGCTTTATCTGGTATACTCCCAGCACAGGTATCTGGCAGAGTGTCTGGCTGGAGCCGGTAGATGAAGATCATCTGGAAAAAATTTATTTTACACCGGATATAGACAGCGGAACCGTGCAGATTGATTATACATTAGCCAGAAGCTGCAAACTTCCTTGTCAGGTGGAGATTGCAGTTTCTATCCGGCAGGAGCTGGCCTTCGGCGGGACATTCCTTGCCGGAGAGCGGCGCGGAACCGTGGTAGCTGATATATTCCAGAAAAAGGCTCTTAAATGTGCATTTCCATTTTCCGAGACCTTCTGGTCACCGGAATCTCCTAATCTCTACGATGTCCTGGTGACAGTAACCGGGAAGGACGGGACAAAAGACCAAGTCCGATCATACTTTGGAATGCGCAAGATTGAGGCAAGGGACGGAAGGATCTATTTAAATAACAAACCATACTACCAAAAATTGGTGTTGGATCAAGGATATTGGAAAGACAGTCTGATTACGGCGCCTTCAGACGAAGCCTACCAGGAGGATATCGTTAAGGCGAAAAAGCTGGGATTTAATGGATGCCGAAAGCATGAGAAAGTCGAAGATCCAAGGTTTCTCTACTGGGCAGACCGGCTGGGCTTTTTGGTCTGGGAGGCCATGGCCAGCTTCTGGATGTACACCCCGGAGGGGGCATCCGCTTTTATGAGAGAATGGACAGAGGTAATCCAGAGAGATTATAATCATCCGTCGATCGTTGTGTGGGGGATGCTGAATGAGAGCTGGGGTGTTCCTTCCATCCGGGCAGATCACAGGCAGAAAGCGTTTTCGAAGGCGCTGTACCACATGGCCCACAGCCTGGACAGCACCAGGCTGGTTATATCCAATGACGGATGGGAGATGACTGAAACCGATATCTGCGCTTTTCATGCATACTGCCACGGAGAACGGGGAAATAGAAGACAGCAGGAAAAATTTGCCGATTCTCTCCGCTCTCTGGAGGGGCTGGAAAATATTGTAGAAAAGCCTCTGTTTGCAGAAAGCGGAGTGTACCGCGGCCAACCGGTGATTCTGACGGAATTCGGCGGGATTTCCATCTCAGGATCGTCCGGTGAATGGGGCTACACTTCTGTAGAAAAAGAGGAATTTTTAGGAGAATTCAGGCGAATCATAAAGGCAGTGGCGGATTCGCCTGAGATATGCGGCTATTGCTATACTCAGCTTGCAGATGTAGAGCAGGAGGCCAACGGACTGCTGACTCAAGAGCATGACTACAAATTCAGCCCGGAAAAAATTAAAGAAATCCAGGAAATCGCTGCACTGTGACTTCTAGGAATTGATCTCCGTAAACTGGCAGGAGGGAGACGCTACCAGGGAATAGTTGGTATGGTAAATCACGAAACCTGGGGCAGCCCCTGCCACCTTGCGGAGATTCTTTTTTTGGATATAATCTACCTCTACCTTTTCGTTGTCCCGGCCTTTGGAATACCAGGCAGCCAGGGCACCAGCCTCCTCAAATACCCGGTCCGGGAGTTCTTTCCCTTCAGATTTGACGATTACATGGGAGCCAGGGATTCCCTTGGCGTGGAACCACCAGTCATTTCCTCCGGCTACCTTGAAGGTCAGCTCTTCGTTCTGGTAATTATTTTTTCCTACATAAATATGAAAGCCATCGGAAGACAAATAGTGGAAGGGCCTGCTGGTGATCTTGGGCTTTTTCTCCCCGGCTCGGCGCTTTTTAATATAACCGTAATCCATCAATTCTTCTTTGATCTGAGTCAAATCGTTTTCGTTCAGAGCGATATCCAGAGACGCGCTGATAGACTCCAGATGGTCGATTTCCCGGCGGGTCTCCAGCGTAAGCTCACTCAGCGCCTCGAATGTCCTCTTCAGTTTATTGTAACGGTCAAAATATTTCTGTGAATTTTCTTTTGCTGTAAGCTGGGGATCCAGCGGAATCCGGATTTCCTCATTGGTATAGTAGTTCAGACATTTCAGTTCCTTCTCCCCGCCGGTCAGCTCATATCCGTAAGTGTTGAGAAGTTCTCCGTATATCCGGTATTTTTCCCGCTTTTCCGTGTCTTTCAGCTGTTTCTCCTGAAGATCGTATTTTTTGTAGTTCCGCTCCAGGGAAGTCTGAACGATCCGGCGCAGATCCGAAGATTTCTGGCGGATGCGGGTAATAATCTCTCTCGACGCGTAGTAGGTCTGCAGAACCTGGCTGATGGAGCCAAATTCTTCTCTCCTGTATTTGGGGTCGGAAAAGCATGTCAGCGGAAGGGAGGAGAATTCAATGGGCTTTTCGCCTTCGTATACAATATTCGGCGCAAAGCGGCCCTCCCTTACATCCTCCATCATCAGCGAAAAGGTTCGATAGAGATGAAGCAACTCCATTTCCGTCAGATTCTGAGCTCCTTTATCTGGATCGATAGAGGCCAGAGAGCAGAGTTCTTCTGCTATGATTGGGCTGATGCCGGTGAGAGAAGTGTAGAGAGCTTTTTGAACGTTAGAGGGCGCATGGGACAGACGGCTGGAAAATTCCTCCTGGGTGACAGTCAGAGGATCAGCCTTCTCTACGGTCTTGGGGATAAAATACATTCTTCCCGGCAGAACCTCACGGACGGAGCTTACCTGGGCAGAGATGTGCTTGATGCTGTCCAAGATCGTCCCGTCTTCTTTGCAGAAGATGATGTTGCTGTGTTTGCCCATGATCTCAATAATCAGTTTTTTTCGGCACAAATCCCCCATCTCATCCAGGTGTTCCAGGGTAATGTCAATGATCCGTTCAAGGCCGGGCTGACTAACAGATATGATC
The DNA here is from genome assembly GCA_944376125.1 of uncultured Lachnospiraceae bacterium. Classification (GTDB taxonomy): domain Bacteria; phylum Bacillota; class Clostridia; order Lachnospirales; family Lachnospiraceae; genus UMGS1370. Next base: position 79,937 of record CALWBQ010000011.1, on the reverse strand, counting down.
CTGGCACTTCCGATATGCTTGCGGAGAAGCATGCAGAAATTGGGGGCTGTCATAGGGCTGGGTTTATTGGAGTCCGTCAGATATGCCAGCGGAAGACTGGCGCTGGCAGAAACCAAGAGGCGGCAGAGCCGCCCATCTTTTTTGATTTGAAAAAGCAGTTCATCTTTTTCGGGCTGGGCAATCTTGGCGATCCGCCCTCCTTCTATTGCAGATTTGAAGTCATGGACTAAGTTTGCGATAACGATTCCGTCAAAAGCCATGAGCATTCTCCTTCCTTGTAAAAATTCTTTAATTTTTATGAATGGCGATAGCGAATTCGATTCGCCTTATCTCGTCTATGCCGATTCCTGCGGTGAACGTGGAGACCGGTATGCGCAGGTATAATCACCGCTTTGCGGTCATTATACCATAGTTTCTCCAAGATTGAAATGTTTTGTTGACTTGCCTCTGGGTTTGGCTTATAATGGAAAATATCTATGGCAAGAAATGACCATGGTGAAAGTGAGGCAGACATAATGGTAAAAAGCATGACTGGTTACGGCAGATACGAGTCGGTCACAGAGGAATACAAAATTTCAGTGGAGATGAAGGCCGTCAATCACCGCTATCTGGATCTGAACATCAAAATGCCTAAAAAATTTAATTATTTTGAGGCTGGAATTCGGACTCTCCTGAAAGAGTATATCCAGAGAGGCAAGGTGGATGTCTTTATCAGTTATGAGGATTATACCGAGGGGCGGATCGGCCTGAAATATAATCAGTCCCTTGCCTCAGAATATATGGAGGCTTTTTCTGCCATGGCCAGGCAATTTGGAATTCCAGACAATATCACGGTTATGGATCTGGCCCGGTGCCCGGAGGTTCTCACGATGGAGCAGGAGCCGGAAGACGAAGATGAGATCTGGAAGCTCCTCTCAGGCGCGGTCAGGGAGGCAGCCGGCCGTTTTGTGCAGACCCGCACCGCCGAGGGGGAAAACCTCAAGAATGATCTTCTGGGTAAGCTGGATCTGATGGAAAGCCTGGTTTCAGAAGTTGAGGAGCGCTCTCCGCAGATCTTGGAGGAATACCGAAACCGGCTGGAAGAGAAAGTGCGGGAACTGCTGGCAGGCTCCGCCATCGAAGAAAACAGGATCGCGGCGGAGGTGGCGATTTTTGCGGATAAGATCTGTGTGGATGAAGAGACGGTTCGTCTCCGCAGCCATATCCAGAATACCAGAAAGGAACTTTTGGAGGGCGGCGGCGTAGGCCGCAAGCTGGATTTTATTGCCCAGGAGATGAACAGGGAGGCCAATACGATCCTTTCAAAGGCCAATGATCTGGAGGTTTCCCAGAAGGCTATCGCGTTAAAAACAGAGATTGAGAAGGTTCGCGAACAGATCCAGAATATTGAATAAAATTAAAATTTAAGAAGGTTAAAATATGAGCCAACGTGGAATTTTAGTAGTTGTCTCCGGGTTTTCGGGGGCCGGAAAAGGAACTCTGATGAAGGCGCTTTTGGAACAGTACGATAATTACGCTCTTTCTATCTCTGCTACCACCCGGCAGCCCAGAGACGGGGAGAAGGATGGACGGGAGTATTTTTTTGTCACAAAGGATCAGTTCCAAGAGATGATCGCCAAAAAGCAGCTGATTGAGTATGCCCAGTACGTTGAGAATTATTACGGAACGCCCAGGGATTATGTTCAAAAACAGATGGATGCTGGAAAGGATGTTGTTCTGGAGATCGAAATCCAGGGCGCGCTGAAGGTAAAAGAGCAGTTTCCGGAGGCTCTTCTGGTATTTATCATGCCTCCCAGCGCTGAGGAATTAAAGCGCCGCCTGGTTGGGCGGGGAACGGAAACAGAGGAAGTGATTCGGAACCGTCTGGAGAGAGCTGTTAAGGAATCCGAGGGGATTGAAGAGTATGACTATGTTCTGATCAACGATGATATTGGGCGGTGTGTGGGCGAGATGCATCAGCTCATACAAGTTCAGCACAATAAACCCGCAAACTGTCTGGAACTGATCAGCAGGATTCGCGGAGAATTAAAAACAATAGCGAAATAAATGGTTCTTTGGAAAGGAGATATATAGATTATGTTACGTCCATCTTATTCAGATTTAATTGATGCAGTAAACGGCGAGGTAGAGCCCGGTGAGCAGCCGATTGTCCAGAGCCGTTATTCTATCGTGATCGCAGCAGCAAAGCGCGCACGCCAACTGATCGACGGTGCAGAGCCGCTGATCCCGGGGGCGGCAAACCGCAAGCCCCTGTCTGTGGCTATCGATGAGCTGTATCAGAGAAAAGTGAAGGTTGTCGGGGAGGAAGAAGAAACCTCCGAAGAAAGCAACCAGTAAGGTCAGTATTAAGCCGTCTCTCTGTTTTGAGATGGCTTTTATGGTAATAAGGCGGCATAAGGCTGCTGTTCAGAGGAGCTATAGACAATATGAAATTGCTTTGCGTGTCCCTGGGCTGTGACAAGAACCTGGTGGACTCAGAAAAAATGATGGGCCTTTTGAGGTCTGACGGATGGACCTTTACTGACGACGAGAGTGAGGCCGACGCCATCCTGATCAATACTTGCTGTTTTATCGGGGATGCGAAGGAAGAGAGTGTCAACACGATTCTGGAAATGGCGGAGCTCAAGCAGGGGGGAAGACTGAAAGCCCTGCTGGTTGCAGGCTGTCTGGCCCAGCGGTATAAGCAGGAGATCTTAGATGAGATACCTGAAGTGGATGCCATTGTAGGAACCGCCTCCTATGATGAAATACGGAATGTGCTTAGAAAAGTGATGGGACAGGAAGGGCCGGTCAGCTGCTTTAAGGAGCTGTCCTACACTCCCGCGGTAAAGGAGGAGCGTGTGATCAGCACTGGCGGTTATTACGCTTTTTTAAAGATTGCCGAGGGCTGTGATAAACGCTGTACGTACTGTATCATCCCGGATTTGCGAGGACCTTATCGGAGCGTGCCGATGGAGGATCTGGTAAAAGAGGCGAAAGCCCTTGCAGACAGCGGTGTGAAAGAACTGATCCTGGTTGCTCAGGAAACGACCCTGTACGGCCTGGATTTGTATGGAGAAAAACGTCTCCCTCAACTTCTCAGGGAGCTGGCTGAAATCCCGGGGATCTATTGGATTCGGATTCAGTACTGCTATCCAGAGGAAATAACAGATGAGCTGATTCAGGTGATAAAGACGGAAGAAAAGGTCTGCCATTATCTGGATATCCCCATTCAGCATGCCAGTGACCGGATTTTAAAGCGAATGAACCGGAGAACGACCAGGCGGCAGTTGGAAGAGATGATCGGAAAGCTGAGGCGGGAGATTCCGGATATTGTGTTGAGGACCACTCTGATCTCCGGATTTCCCGGGGAGACGGAGGAGGACCATCAAACTCTGATGGAATTTGTGGATGAGATGGAGTTTGACCGGCTCGGCGTCTTTGCCTATTCGGAGGAAGAGGATACACCGGCGGCATCTTTCCCGGATCAGGTTCCCCAGGAGCTGAAGGAGGCCAGGAGAGACGAGATTATGGAGCTGCAGCAGGAGATCGCGTTTGCCCGCTCGGAGGAGATGGTGGGGCGCATCCTTGATGTGATGATTGAGGGGAAGGTCGCCGATGAGCCTGTCTATGTAGGCCGAACTTATATGGATGCCCCAAATGTTGACGGACTGATTTTTGTTGACACAGGTGAAGCGCTGATGTCCGGAGATTTTGTCCGGGTTCGGGTGACTAAAGCTGCTGAATACGATTTGATAGGAGAGGTGTATGATGAATCTGCCCAATAAATTGACGACTTTGAGAGTAATTATGATCCCATTTTTTGTCGCCTGCCTGCTGTATCAAAACGGGGCAAATCAGACCGTCCGTATCGCCGCCGCAGTGATTTTTATTCTTGCCAGTCTGACGGATCTTCTGGATGGGAAAATTGCCAGAAAGTACAATCTTGTGACAAATTTTGGAAAGTTTATGGATCCTCTGGCTGACAAACTGTTGGTGTGCTCCGCTCTGATCTGTCTGGTAGAATTGGAAGAGCTTCCTGCCTGGATGGTAATTATCATTATCAGCCGAGAGTTTATTATCAGCGGATTCCGTCTGATCGCCTCTGACAATGGCATCGTAATCGCAGCCAGTTACTGGGGGAAATTTAAGACTACCTTTCAAATGATCGGTGTGATTCTGCTGATCCTGCAGATTCCCGGCCTGGAATTAGTCACTCAGGCTTGTATCTGGATCGCCTTGATTCTGACGATAGTTTCATTAGTAGATTATATATGGAAAAATCATAAAGTACTGACAGAAGGGAGCATGTAATCATGGTTGCAGAACTGATCTCTGTAGGAACGGAATTGCTTTTGGGCAATATTGTAAATACAAATACCCGCTATCTAGCGGAAAAGTGTGCTGCTCTAGGGCTTTCTATGTATCATCAGGTGACGGTGGGAGATAACCGCGACAGACTGGCCGATACAGTACGGACAGCTCTTCAGAGAGCCGATATCGTGATCTTGACTGGGGGATTAGGGCCTACGGAAGATGATCTGACGAAAGAAGTCTGCTCAGAGGTTATGGGCTTTTCTCTGGTAGAGGATCCCCATACCCGGAAGCGGATCGAAAAATATTTCGAAAACAATATTTATAAAGAGATTCCTGAAAACAACTGGAAACAGGCTATTGTTCCGGACGGCGCTATTGTCCTGGACAATGACAACGGGACAGCCCCCGGACTGATTCTGGAGAAAGATGGAAAGAGGGCAATCCTTCTTCCGGGGCCTCCTGGAGAACTTTACCCCCTCTTTGAAAAAAAGGTGGTTCCGTATCTTCAGAAGATCCAGCCGGAAGTGATTCTCTCCCAGATGGTAAAGATCTGCGGGTATGGGGAAAGCCAGGTGGAGGACAAGCTGCTGGATCTGATTGACGGGCAGACCAACCCCACTATCGCAACTTATGCCAAGACAGGGGAGGTTCATCTCCGCATCACGGCCAGGGCCAAGGAGCCTGAGGAGGCTAAAAAGCTGCTGAAGCCGGTAGTGAAGGAGATCAAAAACCGTTTTGCAGAGGCTGTCTATACTACCAAGGAGGAGGAGAGCCTGGAAGAGGCGGTTGTCCGTCTGCTGGTAAAATATGATTTGACAGCGGCGACGGCAGAGTCCTGCACAGGCGGCCTCCTGGCCGGAAGGATCGTCAATGTGCCGGGGGCTTCCGAGGTGTTTAAAGAGGGCTTTATCACCTATTCCAACAAGGCAAAAAGGAAGCGCTTGGATGTCAGCAAAAGTACGCTGAAGAAATATGGGGCGGTCAGTGAGCAGACTGCCAAGGAAATGGCAGCCGGCGGTGTCTTTGCGGCGGATGCCGATGTCTGTGTCTCTGTGACTGGGATTGCCGGACCTGATGGAGGGACAGAAGAGAAGCCGGTAGGATTGGTTTACATGGCTTGTTATTTGAAAGATAAGGTTTCGGTGGAATGTTGGCATTTTAAAGGAAACCGCGAGAAAATAAGGGAGCAGGCTGTAGTAAAGGCGCTGGATCTGCTGCGCCGTTCCATTCTGCAGAATTATCAGAAAGAGAAAAGCAAGGACAAGGGCTGACCGAAAAGCCTGAGAGGATTGGAGGATACTATGGATCGTCAGAGCATGAAAAAAAAATTGGGAGCTGCTGCGCGGTACTCCTATAGCCGCTTGGCTCTGAATTATTATATGTATTTTGAGCAGGAGGCAGACCGTGCGGATGGCGGAAGTCCGTTTGCTCGATTGTTCCGAAAACAATTTCAGGCTCTTTTGAGGGATTTCTTGAACGGGGAAGCTGCTGCTGCGCCTCTGAATGATCTCAGAAAAAAGACTACGCATGAGATGGAAATTGTGACAGCTTACACAGACTGCTTTCAAGTGTATGAGCATGTGCTGAATCGGCTGGAATATAAATTCCTCCCGGAGAAAACGGCTGGAATTCCAGAGGAGGATGACCAGGCCATGGCCAGTGAGATCATTCAATTTCTGATCAGCTCTAAAGATTCGGCAGTTATGAACAATCGGATCCAGATGGTCATTGAGCAGCTGCCTATCCGGTTTACAAAAGCGAAGTTCTTTTCTTTGGTCCAATCCGGACTGTCCGTGTACAAAGGTTCTCAGAAAAGCAGCCTGGACGCCATCCTTTATTTGCTAAGGACAGGAGCTATGATCCAGCTTCCGGATGGGATGGAGAAGGACCGTCAGGAGCTTTGGGATATCCTGCAGCAGTTTCGAAAAGCAGATTACAGAAATCTCACACCGGAGACATACAGGAATTTATCTGCAGGTCTGCAGGTGGCAAGTGAGCGCCTGCTTGATGAATCCGGTGAGCTGATGTTTGCAATGGATCTCATTAATGACCTGTATGTCCTTCTTCTTTCCCGAAATGACGGAATGATGGAAGGCAAAGAGGAACAGGGGTTTGTCAGGACTCTTGATACGGTTTGGAACAAACTGGAAGCCGGGGAGTTTGCTGCAGCAGATGAAGACATCGATAGCCTTCTGAAGGACTTGGAGGGGAAGCAGGAGCGCTATTTTGAAAAATGGCTTCGCCTGGAACTCCCTCGCCAGGCTGGAGACAATGATGAAGAAAAAGAATTATTTGAGCGGCTGAAGATTGTAGACCGTCTGCTTTCCGGCAGTTCCTTTATTGAGCTCCAGGAAGAAGAAAAAGAGGATCCGGCGGTTGATGACGCCATGCTGGAGGAAGAAGAAAAGATTCTGTTCAGCCAACTGGAAGAGCTGTGGAATGGGATGTCCAGATCTGTAGTTCGCGGAATTATGGCCCGAATTCTTTCAAGTCTTCCTGTTTTCTTTAATTCTATCGAGGAAGTGGAGGAATACGTCCAAAACAGTCTTGCAGCCTGCACGGATATAGATGAAAAGATGGTGTCTATGGAACTGATCCGCAATATTATGGTGGATGAGAATGAGATTATATAAACCTCTGTATATGGGAAAAAACGCTGGAAAGAGGCGCTCGTTCCTTCTCCAGGGGATCCGCAGAGGGAAGCTGCGTCCTGGAGCTTACGTGATTACACCTGCAGCAAATGGAAATAATATCCTTGATATTTATCCGGCTGCAGAATTTCTCCTGCCGTATTACAGGGATCAGGATTTCCTGATTCTTGGAATCGCTCTGGGATATTTCGAAGCCCTGGAAGTGGCCGGACAGATCGTAGATGAGATGTACCGGGAGACCGGAGGATTCGATCTGGCGGAGTTTTTGGAGGGACAGGCGACATGCTTTCCATAATATTGTTTATTTTGAAAATCATTGGCTGGATTCTTCTCGCCATTTTGGGCCTTCTTTTGCTGATTTTGTCTGCGATCCTTTTCGGAGCAATCCGATACCGGGCAGAAGGGGCGTTTCGTCAGAAACAATTCAAGGGAAGTCTGAAAGTGACCTGGCTGTATCCGCTGTTTTCCTTTTCAGGAAGCTGGGGGGAAGACGGTCACTCCGGTTCTGCCAGACTCATGGGAATCCGTATCTGGTCGTCTGAAAAAAACACAGATGCCGATGAGGAAGAAGACTGGGACGATGAACAGCCGATGGTGGAGATTCAGGAAGCTGTGCAGACAGAACAGACAGATCGATCTCAGGATGCCGGGCAGAAAAAGAATGTTGATAAGAGATTGCCAGAGAATACCCCGAACAGCTCTCACGAACCCAAAAGGAGACAGCCGCTTTTGGAGAGAGCAGCCCGGAAAATCCGCTTTTCATTTGCCCGGATTTGTGATAAGCTGAAGACAATCCAAAGACGATGGGAAGCAGCGCGGAGCTGGATTGAAGATGAAGCGAACCGAAAATCGGTTCGGCTGACAATCACCCAGATTAAAAAAGTGATCAGGCATCTGCTTCCTAGAAAAGGAGCGGGGAGAGTTACATTTGGGCTGGATGACCCGTATCTGACTGGGATGATATTAAAGTATGCAGCCTTATTTTATCCCCTTTACGGCGAGCAGATTGAAATATTTCCAGAATTTGATGAAACGGTCTTTGAGGCAGAGGGATGGATGAGAGGGCACATTCGGATTGGGGTTGTCGCCGGCTGTTTCCTGCGCCTCCTGGCAGATAACAATATCCGGAAGCAAATCCTGGGTTGGATAAAACGGTAGACATAAGGAGGATCATGTATGGCAGAAAACCATTTTTCAGAAACCATAGAGTCATTGTTCAAAGGAATGGATGAGTTTGTAACAACAAAGACTGTTGTAGGCGAAGCGGTAAAAGTTGGAGATACCATCATTCTCCCTCTGATTGATGTTACCTGCGGCATGGCCGCCGGGGCATTCAACCGGGATTCCAAGCAGAGCGGAGGCGGCGGAATGAATGCAAAAATCAGTCCAAGTGCGATTCTGATCATCCAGAACGGCGTGACAAAGCTGGTTAATATCAAAAATCAGGATGCCATGACAAAAATTTTGGATATGGTACCGGATTTTGTAAATAAGTTTATGAGCGGGAAAGGATTTGACGAGGAGATTTCACCGGAAGCAGCAGCGACTGCCCGGAAAATGGCTGACGATATGTCCCAGGCAGAATAGTTTTCTGGCTGTCTGCATAAGATAATCATATAGATCAGAAACGGAGGACTGTATGAAACGTGTGTGCGGGCTGATGCTGTTCTGTTTTGGCGCCGGCATGACGGTATTGCTGTTTATACCGGAAACTTTCGGGACTCTGGCATTTATTGTAGGCTGTCTGGTAATCGGATATAATCTTTTTAGCTGTTAACAACATAAGGCGCAGACACTCTGGCAGATGGCCGGAAGTGTCCTGCGCCTTTTCAGTTTGCAAAAATAGGAAGCTCGGTTTTTCCTATTGTTCAGATTCTTTTTCTACTTTGATTTCCCAGTGGATCAGAAATGTCAAGGCAGCTCTCAAAGCAATGATAGCGGCTACAGTGGCAATTTCCGACAGCTCGCGAACTACGACTGTACGCAGAATCTCACTGCCCAGCTTGAATTCCAGCCCCAGAGCCATTCCCTGGGCAAGATTCAGCCTGATTGCGGGATTCCTCTTAGCATAATCATAGATTCCGCGGAGGCCGGAAATAATAATGACCAGGACACCCATCAGCTCAAATAGGAGGATTGCACAGTCGACTGCCTGATTCAGAAATTCTTCTAAAAAGATAAAATTCATAATTCCTCCACAAAAATACCCCGGCCGGCCGGCCGGGGAACAAAAATCTTATTAAGCTCTTTCAACTAATCCGGAACGTAAGCAGGAAGTACATACGTACATCTTCTGAGCACCGCCGTTTACTTTTACTTTAACAGATTTTACGTTTGCTTTCCATATCTTGTTAGAACGTCTATGGGAATGGCTCACCGCGTTACCAAAGTGAGCAGCTTTCTCGCAAATTGCACATTTCGCCATGATTGCACCTCCTTAAAAGCTACTTGGATCCTGCTGCGGAGCCATAAGCAACCGCAAAAATCCACAACAACTGTATGATACCAGAAAGTAGAAAAATTTGCAAGTGAATTTTAAAAATTTATTTCTTTTTCCATGAAAATAGTGTATACTGAATTTTATCAAGAGATTGGAGGCAAGTCTATGAAAGGACGAATCAATAACAAACTGGGCGAAATCCAGATAAACCCTGATGTGATTGCGTTGTATGCGGGTACAACGGCGGTTGAATGTTTCGGCATTGTCGGAATGGCTGCCGTGAGCATGAAGGACGGCCTGGTCAAACTTCTGAAGCGTGAAAGTCTGACTCATGGGATCAATGTAGAGGTTCAGGACAACCATATCTCTATTGATTTCCATGTGATTGTAGCTTACGGCGTCAGTATTTCGGCGGTTTCTGACAATCTGATCGAAAATGTGAAATACAAAGTGGAAGAATTCACCGGTATGACGGTAGATAAGATAAACATCTACGTTGAAGGCGTAAGAGTGATTGATTAGGAGGAAGAAACCCGTGGGTATGAATACGATTGACGCCGGGATGCTGAAAAAGGCATTTCTGGCAGGCGCAAAGAATTTAGAGGCGAAAAAAGAGTGGATCAATGAATTAAACGTATTTCCCGTACCGGACGGAGATACAGGGACCAACATGACGATGACGATCATGTCGGCAGCTAAGGAAGTAGCAGCCTTGGAGGAGCCTACTATGGAAGGTTTGGCCAAGGCAATTTCTTCCGGTTCCCTCAGAGGCGCCAGAGGAAATTCCGGCGTAATCCTGTCCCAGCTGTTCCGCGGCTTTACAAAAGAAATTAAAAAGACAGACGCGATTACTGCCCAGGTGTTGGCGGATGCCTTTGTCCGTGCAGTGGAGACGGCGTACAAGGCAGTTATGAAGCCAAAAGAGGGCACCATCCTGACTGTGGCCAAAGGTATGGCAGACAAAGCTGTGGAGATGGCCGGACAGACAGAGGATATCCTTGAACTGGCTCAGCAGGTGATTCAGCAGGGAGATTATGTGCTGAGTCAGACACCGGAAATGCTGCCGGTATTAAAACAGGCCGGTGTGGTGGACTCAGGCGGCCAGGGGCTGATGGAGGTAATGAAGGGGGCTCTGGACGGGCTGCTAGGCAAAGAAATTGTGTTTGAGTCAGACACAAAGGCCCCGGCAAAACCTGCTGTTAAGGCTGGAGCTGGAGCTACTCTGGAGACGGCTAATATTAAGTTCGGCTACTGTACAGAATTTATTATCAACAGTGAAAAAGAATTTTCAGAGGATCAGGAACATGAATTTAAGCAGTATCTGGAATCCATCGGCGATTCCATCGTAGTGGTTGCCGATGAAAATGTGGTAAAGGTCCATGTTCACACCAACCATCCCGGACTGGCCTTTGAAAAGGCTCTCACCTACGGTTCTCTGTCCCGCATGAAAGTAGACAATATGCGTGAAGAGCATCAGGAAAGACTGATCCAGAATGCGGAAAAAATAGCCGCAGAGCAGAAAGCTGCAGAGGAAGCGGAAAAGGAAAAGAAAGAAGAAGACAAGCCTCTGGAACCGAAAAAGCCATTTGGCTTTATTGCTGTGTCGATAGGGGAGGGGCTTGGAGAAATCTTTAGAGGAATCGGGGCTGACTACCTGATTGAGGGCGGGCAGACCATGAATCCCAGCACAGAGGATATGCTGAATGCGATTGATCAGGTTAATGCGGAAACCATTTTTATCCTCCCCAACAATAAGAATATCATTCTGGCAGCAGAACAGGCAAAAAATTTGACAGAGGATAAGACGATCGTGGTTGTCCCGAGCAAGACGGTTCCGCAGGGAATTACAGCTATGATCCATTTTATGCCGGATCTCTCAGCAGAAGAAAATTTAAAAACCATGACGGAAGAGATGAGCCGGGTGAAGACAGGCCAGGTCACCTACGCTGTCCGGACTACCAGTATTGATGGGATGGACATTACAGAAGGCGACATAATGGGTATCGGAGACAAGGGGATGCTGGCAGTCGGAAAATCCATTGAGGGGACAGCCCTGTCTATGCTGGAGGCCATGGTGGATGCAGATTCAGAGCTGATCACCATCTATTATGGAAGCGATGTCAGTGAAGAGGATGCCAATGCTTTCCTGGAGCAGGTTCAGCAAAAGTTTGCCGGATGTGAGGTCGAACTGCAGAACGGCGGTCAGCCTATTTACTACTATCTGGTGTCTGTCGAATAGGGACTGTACAAAAACAGCGGCGCAGAAATGCGGTCCGTGTCAATAAGAAAAAATCAAGAGGGCGCCGGAAAGCAGGCGCCCTCGTTTGGCAGAATGGAAGAAGGAGGATAAGTAGATTTGGCTGCTCCCATTGAAGAGTTAAAAGGCATCGGTGATAAGACAGGAAAGCTGTTCCGCAAATTGGGCATTGACACGGTGGAGGACCTGCTTTCCTACTATCCAAGGGCCTATGATGCCTACGAAGAACCAGTTCCTATCGGTACACTCCAAGAAGGCAAGATTTTTGCAGTGGAAGGGACTCTGACTAAGACCGCAGATCTTCTCCGATTTGACCGCCTCCAGATGGTCTCTGTAATATTGAAAGATCTGACAGGAACCTTGCAGCTTGCATGGTACAATATGCCCTATATGAGGGCAAATCTGAAAGCTGGCAGCCACTATATTTTCCGGGGAAAGGTGGCAAAGAAACGGGGCCGCATGGTGATGGAGCAGCCGGAGCTGTTCCGCCCGGAGGAATATAGTGAGAAAGTTCATTCTCTTCAGCCCATTTACGGCCAGACGAGAGGGCTGGGCAATAAAGCAATCGTGAAGGCTGTCAGCCAGGCAATGGCGCAAAGGCCCATGGAGCGCGAATATCTTCCTGAAACTCTGCGAAAAAAATACCACCTTGCAGAATATAATTTTGCCATCCAGCATATCCATTTTCCATCTGACAGTCAGGAACTCTTATTTGCCAGAAAGCGTCTGGTATTTGACGAATTCTTTATGTTTATTCTGGCAGTCAGAAGGCTGAAGGAAACAAGAGATGACAGAAAGAGTCCTTACCCCATGGTTATGGCACCGGAGATCAGCCGGATTAAGGGCACGCTCCCCTATGAGCTGACCCGGGCGCAGGAAAAGGCGCTGGGAGAGATTATGGGGGATTTGACAGGCGGGATGGTGATGAATCGCCTGGTTCAGGGGGATGTGGGATCAGGGAAGACAATATTGGCGGTTTTGGCCCTGCTTCTTGCTGCATATAACGGCTATCAGGGAGCGATGATGGCTCCTACAGAGGTTTTGGCGAGGCAGCATTTCGAGTCCATATCTCAACTTTTCAGGGAACAGGGGATTGACAAAACACCGGTGCTGGTGACCGGATCTATGACGGCCCGGGAAAAGCGGGAAGCCTACGGTAAAATTGCTTCCCATGAGGCGGATATCATCATAGGGACCCATGCACTGATACAGGAAAAGGTCACTTATGACAAGCTGGCGCTGGTTATTACGGATGAGCAGCACCGGTTCGGCGTCGGGCAGAGGGAAGCGCTGGGAGAAAAGGGGAAGACTCCCCATATTATGGTTATGAGCGCCACTCCTATCCCCAGGACTCTGGCCATTATTTTGTATGGGGATCTGGATATCTCCGTCATTGATCAGGTTCCTGCCAGCCGGCTTCCCATCAAAAACTGCGTGGTCGGACCGGATTACCGGAAAAAAGCCTACGATTTTATTGCGGGGCAGGCAGCGCAGGGACGCCAGGCTTACGTCATCTGCCCTATGGTTGAGGCCAGCGAGATGATCGAGGCAGAAAATGTTCTGGATTATACAAAAATTCTGCGCCAGGCTCTTCCTCCTGATGTGACGGTAGAGTACCTTCATGGAAAAATGAAGCCTAAAGAAAAAAATCGGATTATGGAGCAGTTTGCCAGGGGAGAGATACAGGTATTGGTTTCCACGACTGTAGTGGAGGTAGGGGTCAATGTCCCGAATGCCACTGTGATGATGATTGAAAATGCAGAGCGTTTTGGCCTGGCACAGCTCCATCAGCTCAGGGGCCGGGTAGGCCGGGGGCGATTTCAGTCTTACTGTATTATGATTGACTCATCAGGGGATGAGGAGACAGGAAAAAGGCTGGATATTCTCAACCGTTCTAACGACGGCTTCTATATTGCTTCAGAAGATTTAAAGCTGAGAGGGCCGGGGGACATCTTTGGAATGCGGCAGAGCGGGGATATGGAATTTAAGCTGGCAGACATTTTTACGGATGCAGAAATCTTAAAGCAGGTATCAGAGGAGGCCGGCAGGCTGCTGAGGGAGGATCCGGAGCTGAAAGCGGAGGATCACCGAGAGCTAAAGAGACGGCTGGACGCTTACCTGACAAAAAGCTACGAAAGGTTGAATTTATAATGATGTCAAAAATACGTTATGCCATCGTCGGCTCTGGCTGGCGGTCAGAATTTTATGTGAGGATTGCCAAGGCAATGCCGGAACAGTTCGAGGCGGCTGCTATGCTGTGCCGGACGCCGGAAAAGGCAAAACTCATGCATGAAAAAACTGGCGTTTATACAACAGTATCAGAGGCAGAATGTGCCTCTTTAAAACCAGATTTCGTTGTGGTAGCGGTAAATAAGGCAGATATTTTTAAAGTCACAAGGAACTGGATCAACAAAGGATTCCCGGTATTGTGTGAGACACCGGCCGCTTTAAATCTGGAGGATCTGGAGGATGCATGGCAGCTCCAGTGCTATGGGGCCAGGATCCAGGTGGCGGAGCAGTACCATTTATTTCCCAAGTATGAGGCGGCTATAAAGGCTGTTAAGGAGGGACTCATCGGGGAGCCATGGGCTGTGGATCTGTCTGCAGCTCACGGCTATCACGGTGTCAGCCTGATCAGAAGAATGTTGGGAACCGGATTTGAAAATGCTTCCTTTATCGGCAAACGATTTTCCTTCCCTGTTCTTGAGACAGCGGGGCGATGCGGTGCTATTGAAGGCGGAGAGATATCGAATAAGGACCGAATTCGCCTGGACATAGAGTTTGAGAGCGGAAAAACCGGATTTTATGATTTTTCTTCCGTCCAGTACCACTCTCTGATCCGCAGTACCGGCTACCGGATTCAAGGAACTACCGGGGAGATCAAAGATGGGCATGCTGTTTTCATGGAAAATGGCGTGCCTGCAGCAAAGACTCTGACGTGGGAAAATCCGCTGGCGAATTTTGGCCTGTCCGAGGATGAGACGGCTATCGCCCGGATGCTTTTGGGAATGAAATCTTATGTTGATACAGGGATGGAAATCTATCCTCTTCGTGAGGCACTCCAGGATGCGTATTTTTCGATTCTGATGGATCGCGCTCTTCTTCATCCATATGAGCTGATTCACTCTGAGACCCAGATGTGGGGCTGGCAGACATGACCGATTTGACAAAGGGGAGTCCCACTGGGCGGATGCTGGGGTTTGCTCTTCCAGTGGCGCTGGGAAATCTTTTTCAGCTTTTTTACAGCTTGGCAGACACTAGAATTGTCGGGAGCACTCTGGGAAGTGACGCCTTAGCAGCAGTTGGAGCCACCGTTTCTATCAGCAGCCTTCTGCTTGGATTTATGAATGGCCTGACTAACGGCTTTGCTATTTTGACCGCCCAGAGCTTTGGGGCGGGAAACCAGAAGGAGATCCGCAGGTATGCCGGGACTAGCCTGACTCTTGGCATGGCGGCGGCTCTTCTGCTGACCGGGATCAGCCTTCTGGGACTTGACGGGATTCTCACTCTTTTGAATGTGCCAAGAGAATTATTGGAAAACGCCAGAGCATATATATGGGTGATTCTGCTGGGAATCCCGGCCGCCATGCTGTATAATGGATGCGCCGGTATTCTCCGGTCTATCGGGGATACTGCTGCACCGCTGGGATTTTTGATCCTGTCCAGTTTTTTGAACGTAGGGCTGGATTTGACATTGATCCTGGTATTCCGGATGGGGGTAGCCGGCGCTGCATGGGCAACAGTGGCATCGCAGATGGTCTGCGCTGCCGCCAGCCTGATCTATATGTGGAGAAGGTATCCCTTTTTCCGATTTTCAGCTGGGGATTTCAGGCCAAGCCTCAAAAGGGCCAGGCGACTGCTGGAATCCGGTCTTTCTATGGGCGTGATGATGTCCCTGGTATATTTTGGAACTCTGGCCCTCCAGTGTGCCATCAATACATTTGGCACCGATACGATTGTGGCCCACACTGCTGCGAGGAAGATCACGGAATTTTATATGCTTCCCTTCAGCGTTATGGGGGTGACGATGGCCACTTACTGCGGCCAAAACCTGGGAGCAGGCCAGATCAGAAGAATCCGGACAGGAATTCGCAATTCGCTGCTGCTGACTTGGGGATGGTCCCTGATGGTTATCCTTCTCAGCTATCTTGCGGCACCTTTTTTGGTCAGCCTGGTAACGGGCAGCACCAATCCCCAGGTAGCCCGGACGGCGTCGCTATACCTGAGAATTGACACTTTGTTTTACTTTGCGCCTGCCGCGATTTCCGTGCTGAGAAACGCCCTTCAGGGCATGGGGGATCACATCACTCCCATTGTTTCCAGCTTTATCGAGCTGGCCGGGAAAGTGGCCGTTGCCCTGTTCCTGACACCGGTATTCCATTATATGGGGATCATTGCCGCGGAGCCGATTGTCTGGCTTGTGATGGTCATTCCTCTTGCGGCAAAGATTATAATAAACCTGAAATATTTGCAGTCATCAGATGTAAGGAGGTCAAGTGAATGATGAATGAAACATTGAAAACCATTTATACCCGCAGAAGCACACGAAAATTTATAGAAAAACCAATTCCTGAGGAAGAGATTGCTCAGATTGTAAAGGCCGCTCTGTGTGCTCCCAGCGGAAGAGGGCTTCAGACCTGGAAATTTACTGTGGTGGAAAACCGCCAAAAGATCCAGAAATTGGCAGAAGCGATTGGCCAGGTTCTGGGACGGAGCGGATATGATATGTATCAGCCGGAAGTGCTGATCATTCCGTCTAATCAGAAAAACAGCCCGTATGGGAAAGAGGACGATGCCTGCGCTATGGAAAATATCTTTCTGGCAGCCCATTCTCTGGGGATTGGCTCTGTGTGGATCAATCAGCTCCAGGATATCTGTGACGATCCGCGGATCCGCCAGATCCTTTCCGAATTTGAGATTCCGGCCGATCATGTTGTCTATGGCATGGCCGCCCTTGGCTACGGAGAAATTCCCACGGACGAGAAGGAGAGAACAGGGAAAGTTGCTTACATTCGCTGATGGGAGAAGCCGGCCTGCTATAAAATCTTTCTAAGTTTTGGAAGAATACCAAGAACCTTCTAGTGTATTAATTGTTTTGCGGCACATACTACGGATGTAGCACAAAACAAGCCGCTGCCTGCTGACAAAATGCGGCGGCAAATCGAATCAAAGGAGGCGTTTTTATGTCTACAAGTAATTCTTCTAACAAAACAAACGTACCTGAAGCCAGAGAAGCAATGGACCGTTTTAAGATGGAAGTTGCAAATGAGTTAGGCGTACCGCTGACCAACGGCTATAACGGCAACCTGACATCTGCTCAGAATGGTTCCGTCGGCGGGTATATGGTCAAAAAGATGATCGAGGCCCAGGAGCGCCAGATGGCTGGCAAGTAAAATTTTTTGACACAAATTCTCAAAATTGAACACAGAGAACAGGCGCCGCAGGATCACTTGAAAAAGTGGTTCTGCGGCGCTCTCTGTATGCTGGCAATCCCCCGCCGAAGATCAGTGTATTATCGCAATTGAATTGCTGCAGAATTTTTGGGAATTGTGAAAAATTTCTCTTGTCTATCTGAAATATTCATATTATACTGTTAGGGACAAGGAGAAAATGATGAGAGTGATTGCAGGCAGCGCCAAAAGGCTGCAGTTGAAAACGATACCAGGCATGGAGACCAGGCCGACGACAGACCGGATCAAGGAAACATTATTCAATATGCTTCAGCCAGAACTCCTGGACTGCCGTTTCCTGGATCTTTTTTCTGGAAGCGGGGCCATCGGGATTGAAGCCTTGAGCCGCGGGGCATCTGAGGCTGTTTTTGTAGAGCAGAATCCTGCCGCTGTTTTATGTATAAAAGAAAATTTAAAAACAACTCGTCTGGAGAAGGGGGCGACTGTCATCCAGGCTGATGTTCTCAGGGCTTTGAGCAGCCTGATGAGGGATGGAAAGTCCTTTGATCTGATCTTTATGGATCCGCCTTATCGGATGGGGTGGGAACAAAAAATTTTGGAATTGATCAAGGATTCTTCTCTGGCGGAACAGGCTTCTCTGATCATTGTGGAGGCTTCTCTGGACACAGATTTTGGATGGATCGAGGAAGCCGGCTACCAGATCGTAAAAAATAAAGAATACAAAACCAATAAGCACGTATTTATCTCCAAAAAGACTGCAGACTAGGCGGTGCTTCAGCCATCTGGGCTCCAGCAGATAAATGCGTTTTTGGTATACCATAATAAGCAGAAAGATAATGAGGAAGAGTATGAAAACAGCAGTGTATCCTGGCAGTTTCGACCCGGTCACCCTGGGTCATTACGATATCATAGAGAGAACAGCAAAAATCATGGACCGGGTGGTGATCGGTGTTTTGCAGAATAAATCGAAAACCCCGTTGTTTTCCGCCCAAGAACGTGTTAAGATGTTAGAAGAGGTTACAAAGGATCTCACCAATGTGGAGGTGCGGTGTTTTGACGGGCTGCTGATAGACTTTGCCCGCAGCTGCAACGCCAAGGTGATTGTACGTGGACTCCGGGCTGTCACAGACTTTGAGTACGAGCTTCAGATGGCTCAGACAAACCGAGTGATTGCGCCGGAAATTGACACGCTTTTTTTGAATACCAATTTGAAGTATTCTTATTTAAGCTCCAGCATTGTAAAAGAGATCGCGGAGTTCGGCGGGGATATCCGGGGATTTCTGCATCCTCAGATCGCCCAAAAAGTGATAGAAAAATTTGCACAGGGCAAGAACCTGGAAACAAAATAGAAGAGGGATTCAGCCTAAAAGCAGGGTAAGGAGAGGAACATTATGGTAAGCAGAATTGAACAGTTGATAAACGAGATTGAGGAATTTATTGATAGCTGCAAATATCAGCCGCTTTCAAATACAAAGATACTGGTAAATAAGGAAGAGCTGGAGGAACTCTTGGTAGAGCTGCGCCTCAGGATCCCAGATGAGATCAAACAGTACCAGAAAATTATCAGCAATCAGGATGCTATCCTCAATGAAGCGAGGACTCAGGCTGATGCCATGCTGCAGGAGGCCAATGCCCAGACCAACGAGCTGGTGAACGAGCATGAGATTATGCAGAGGGCCTATGCCAATGCCAATGAGGTGATTGAGCAGGCAAATGCCCAAGCTCAGGCCATCGTGGACAATGCTGTGAATGATGCCAACAATATCCGGCAGGGGGCGATTCAGTACACAGATGATATGCTGAGGAGCCTTCAGACTATTATCAACCACTCTATGGAGGGGGCTAAAGGGCGCTTTGATGCCTTTATGTCCTCTATGCAGTCCAGCTACGATATTGTTACGTCAAACCGCAATGAGCTGGCCGGAGGCATCGCTGCGCCGGCTGATGATTCTACCCCAGAAAACGGACAAGCAAGCCAGTCAGAATAAAACATAACCCTGAGCTGAACGCATGGAGAAGTTTCCACAGTACATAATGCCGGATGGATAATCCGGCATTTTTTGTCGCAGCATAACCCATAACGCTTTTGGTTTGAAAGATGCCGGACAGCCCGCCGAAAGAGACTGCCATGGTGATGATAAAGGCCCCAGCCTGCCCAGAAACTGTTAAGGCGACAGCCTGAATGCCGGTTGTAATTTCGATGCTGCTCAGCAGGATTCCCCTGTATAGAGGACTTGGACAGGGGATCTTCGCTCCGTACAGGACGAGGATGGAAAAGATAATAATATAAGCACCGATTTTTACCATAGTATCCGCGCAGGAAATAATAGAATCATCCAGGGAAAAGGGCGTGTTTTCCGGTTTAGAGGGAGGCTCCTTTCCCGGCTCCGATGTCACGGCAGGTCCGTACACCTTCCAGGACAAGACAGCCAGGGGCAGAATCGGCAGGTAGACGCAGAGGAGAAGCCTCCAGACAGAAAAGGAAGCTGAAAGTCCGGGGATAGAAGCAATTTGGCTGGCAGTGTAGCCAAGGAGGAACATAGGGCTGGGATGATTTGCGAATGCCAGAAGGCGGCTGGCTTCAGCATATGAGAGGCGTCCATTCCTATAAAAGTCACTGCAGGTTTTTGCTCCCATGGGATAGCCGCATAGGAGGCCGGTGAGCAGGACATAAGAACCATTTTCTGTCAGGTGGAGAAATCTGGATAAAAACGGCATAAGAGGCCGGGTCAGCAAGGGCACGCCGCCGGACCCTACAATGGCGGCAGAGCAGAGCATAAACGGAAACAGAGTGGGGACGATCACCATTCCCCAAAGAAGCAGGCCGTTTTTGGCGCCCTCCAGAGCCAGGGACGGGTCCGAGAGAAGGAAAAGCAGGGACAAAAGGGACAAAACTCTTGGAATTCCGGAGACAGAGGATTTTTTCATAGCCACCTGAATACAATGCTTTATACACTTATATGAAATGGCAGGGTGTGGATATGCTTTTCTTTGTCCTGATTCTGGCTCTGGCATTTTTTAATGCCGCTATGTCGGATTATTTGATTGACAACCCGGATTATACACAGTTGGATGCCTATACCTGGGAAAGCGACCCGTTTAGAGAGATGGCGTTAGGCCCTTTGGCGGCAGAAGAGGAATATCTGGATCCCCAAATGATAGCGGCCCTGATGGTAGAAAATGATTACGATCTTACCGCCCTCTCTTCGCTGGAATTCTCCGAGGGCCCCATTATGGCCAGAAAGCCAGAGGCTTACCGGAAACTGGTCAGTGCCTATGAGACTGTGATAAAGGATTTGAAGTATTTCCCTATACCAGCCAATTTAAATCAAGGCGGTCCGGATATTTCCTATGAAAATTGCTGGATGGACACCCGGACATACGGAGGGGAGCGGGGACATGAGGGATGTGATATTATGGCAAATGGGGCTCAGCGGGGCTATTTTCCTGTAGTCAGCATCACAGATGGAATCATCGAAAAAGTTGGCTGGCTGGAAAAGGGCGGATGGCGGATCGGAATCCGGTCAGAGAGCGGGCTCTATCTTTATTATGCCCACCTGTACAGCTACGCTGATGCCTGGGAGGAGGGGGATGCGGTAAAGGCCGGGACGCTGCTGGGATATATGGGAGACAGCGGCTACAGCGCGGTTCCCGGAACAACAGGAAATTTTGATGTCCACCTCCATCTGGGACTTTACATCAGAACTGATCACTGTGATGAGCTGTCTGTCAATCCGTACTGGATTTTAAAGTACCTGGAGAAATACAGGCTGGAATGGTCTTACTGATTCTTGGATGAAAAAAGAAGAGGGGGAAGGACAGAAAAATATACAGATTGACTAATACCATTTTTCGTCAGATTATGGTATTATGAAACACAGAAGTTTTAGAAAAGGGGCATGCGACGTGAGAGAAAATGAACTGCCTGAGGCTTATTTGGAGCGAATGAGAGGGCTTTTAGGAGAAGAGGACTATATTCATTACATTGACAGCTTTAAGGAGGAAGGGTGCCGGGGACTGCGGGTCAACACCAACAAGATTACAATTGATGAGTGGAAGAGGCTGAATCCCTGGGAACTGGAAAAAATCCCTTGGATTCCCAATGGCTTTTATTACAGGGAAGACGCAAGGCCGGCAAAGGATCCTTATTATTATGCCGGCTTATATTATCTTCAGGAGCCAAGTGCAATGACACCGGCTTCGATTCTCCCCGTCACGCCCGGGGACATGGTTTTGGATCTCTGCGCTGCTCCAGGAGGGAAAAGTACGGAGCTGGGAGCCAAATTACAGGGGAAAGGGATGCTGGTGGCCAATGACATCAGCAATTCCAGGGCGAAAGCTCTCCTGAAAAATTTGGAGATGGCAGGCATCAAAAATTTCTGTGTGACAAGTGATACGCCTAAGAAATTAGCAGAGGTTTTTCCTGGCTTTTTCGACAAGATCCTGGTAGATGCTCCCTGTTCCGGCGAGGGAATGTTCCGAAAAGACAGGGAGATGGTAAAGGACTGGATTCAGCATGGACCGGATCACTACCAGAAACTGCAGAGAGATATTGCAGTTCAGGCGGTCCGGATGCTGAAACCAGGCGGGTATCTGATGTATTCTACATGCACATTCTCTATGGAAGAAGACGAGGATATTATCAACTATATTCTGGAGGAATTTCCCAGCATGTGTCTTCTGAGTCTTCCGCTGTTTGAGGGGGCTGCGGATGGGATCGGCCTGTCCGGCTGCCTTCGGCTGTTCCCACATAAGCTGAAAGGGGAGGGCCATTTTATCGCTCTTCTATATAAGCATCCGGAGAGTCCAGAAAAAAGTCTTCTGGAAATCTATTATGGAAAGAAGCCGGAGCCGGAGAAACCGGAGATCCCTCAAAAACCGGAGAAAGGCAGCCCTGAGAAGATCAGCCCTACTTTTGCGGAATTTTGGTCTCACTGCGGCGGAATAGAACTGGATGCTTCCCGGCTGATAGAAAAGAACGGGCTGATTTATTATCTTCCCGAGGGATTTATAAGGGAAACCAGCCTTCGCTATCTCAGGACAGGCACTTTGATGGGAGAACTCAAAAATGGAAGATTTGAACCTTCCCAGGCACTGGCTATGACTCTGAAGGCGGGGCAGTTCGATAATGAATGTTCCCTGCGGCGGAGTGACGACCGTGTAATCCGGTATCTGAAAGGGGAAACGCTTTCTCTGACGGAGGAAGAGAGAGGCACTCTCCAGGAGGGATGGTGCCTGGTGCTGGTAGATGGCTATCCGCTTGGGTGGGCCAAATGTAAGGGGCAGTCCCTGAAAAATAAGTATTATCCTGGATGGCGGTGGCAATAATGGCAGAAAACGGGAAAAAAACCATGCGCCTCGACCGTTTTTTAGCGGAAATGGGAATAGGAAGCCGCAGGGAGATCCGAGAGATGGCTCAGAAGGGCCGGATTCGCATAAACGGGGAAATTGAGAAAAAATCAGACCGCAGAGTGAATCCTGAGGAAGATCGGATTGAGGCCGACGGAAAGATCGTAGAATATGCAGCAGTAGAATATTTCATGCTCAATAAACCTCAGGGTGTTGTCTCTGCCACAGAGGACAGCCGCTACCAAACGGTGATCGGCCTGATTGATCAGGCGGTCCGAAAGGATCTTTTTCCTGTCGGACGGCTGGATTTGGACACGGAGGGCCTGCTTCTGATTACTAATGACGGTGCCCTGGCTCACCGCCTTCTGTCACCGAAAAAGCATGTGGACAAGGTCTATCTGGCCTATGTAGAAGGCTGTCTCCCGGAGGACGCCGCTGCGCGGATGGAATGTGGAATTGAGATGGAGGATGGGTGGACGGCTCTCCCGGCAGTTTTAAAGGTTATCGGGCCGGTCTCTAATGAAAAGAGCGAAGGCAATGCTCCTGTGACAGAGGTGACTCTCACCATACGGGAAGGAAAGTTCCATCAGGTAAAGCGTATGTTTGAGGCTCTGGGCTGCCGTGTCATCTATTTAAAGAGGCTGTCTATGGGCCCGCTGAAGCTGGATAGCAGCCTTCTTCCGGGAGAGTACCGCAGATTGACCAGGGAGGAGATCGATCTCCTCCAGAATACATCAATAGAAACATAGCGATAAAATCAGGATAGGTGTAAAATGCTAGAACAGAAGAAAGCCGTTATTTTTGACTTAGATGGAACCCTGGTAGATTCCATGTGGATGTGGAAGGAAATCGATATCGAATATCTGGCAAGGTTTGGATACTCCTGCCCGGAGGATCTCCAGAGAGCTATCGAGGGGATGAGTTTTTCTGAAACCGCAGTCTATTTTAAAAACCGGTTCCAGATTCCAGACACTCTGGATGAGATTAAAGCTGCCTGGACGGCAATGTCCTTGGAAAAATACAGAAATGAAGTGCCGTTAAAGCCAGGAGCCAGAGAGTTTCTGGATTATTTAAAGAGCAGCCGCATAAAGGCAGGGATTGCCACCAGCAACGGAAGGATGCTCGTTGATGCGGTCCTGGATTCTCTGAATATCCGGAATTATTTTCAGGCAGTTTCGACTGCCTGCGAGGTGGCGGCCGGAAAGCCGGCTCCTGACATTTATCTGAGGGTAGCTGGCTTGCTGGGAGTTGATCCCAAGGATTGTGCAGTTTTTGAAGACGTTCCGGCGGGGATTATGGCCGGCAAAAATGCGGGGATGACCGTTTACGCTGTGGAGGACCAGTTTTCCAGGCATCTGAGAGAAGAAAAGGAGCGCCTCGCTGATTACTTTATTGAAGATTTTTTTGAACTTTTGAATGGAGAGGGACGATGAACCGTGATTTTCTGCCCATCAGCCGGGCCGATATGAAAAAAAGAGGCTGGACTCAGTGCGATTTCGTCTATATTACCGGGGATGCCTATGTGGATCATCCCTCTTTTGGGACGGCGATTATCAGCAGGGTTCTGGAGTCCAGAGGGTACAAGGTGGGTATTATTTCTCAGCCGGACTGGAAGGATGACGGGAGCATCAGCGTTCTCGGGGAGCCCAGGCTGGGATTTTTAGTCTCTGGCGGAAATATGGACTCCATGGTCAACCACTATGCAGTCTCTAAAAAGAGGAGGAAGAGTGACGCCTATACACCTGGAGGCATCATGGGGAAGCGGCCGGATTACGCTGTCACCGTGTACTGCAACTTGATCCGGCGAACTTACCCCAAAATTCCTGTGATTATAGGCGGGATCGAAGCCAGCTTGAGAAGGCTGGCTCATTACGATTACTGGTCCAATAAATTAAAACATTCTATTCTCATAGATTCCCAGGCAGACCTGATTTCCTACGGAATGGGGGAGCGGTCTATCGTCGAGATTGCCGATGCCCTGGATTCCGGCCTGAACATCAGGGACATTACGTTTGTTGATGGGACAGTCTATAAGACGGCCAGTCTGGACAGCGTCTATGATGCCATTGTCCTTCCCTCCTACGATGAGATGGCTAGAGATAAAAAGGTCTATGCAGAGAGCTTCTATACTCAGTACTGCAATACGGATCCCATATCCGGAAAGCGGCTGGCAGAGCCATACCGGGACAATCTGTATGTTGTCCAGAACCCGCCGTCAAAACCTTTAACAATGGATGAGATGGACAGTGTCTATGGCCTGCCCTACATGAGGGCCTGGCATCCCTCTTATGATGCCCTGGGCGGTGTTCCGGCATTTTCGGAAATCAAATTCAGCCTGATCAGCAACCGCGGCTGCTTCGGCTCCTGCAGCTTCTGTGCTTTGACCTTCCATCAGGGGCGTATTATCCAGGCGAGAAGCCACGAATCCCTGGTGGAGGAGGCAAGGCTGCTGACAGAAGAACCGGATTTTAAGGGGTATATCCACGATGTAGGAGGGCCTACTGCCAATTTCCGCTATCCAGCCTGTGATAAACAGTTAGAGCACGGCGCCTGCAGGCAGAGACAGTGCCTATTCCCCAAGCCCTGCAAAAATCTGAGGGCCGACCACACAGACTATGTAGAGCTGCTGCAAAAGCTCAGAAGTCTTCCGAAGGTCAAAAAAGTCTTTGTCCGTTCCGGAATCCGATTTGATTATGTGCTGGCAGACCACAGCAAAAAATTCCTTAAAGAATTATGTCAGTACCATATCAGCGGGCAGCTTAAGGTGGCCCCTGAACATGTCTCAGATCAGGTTTTGAGCCTGATGGGAAAACCAGAAAACCGGGTATACCGGAAATTCTGCCAGGAATACAAAGAAATGAATGAGAGACTGGGGCTGAAACAGTACCTGGTTCCTTACCTGATGTCCTCCCATCCGGGATCAACTATGAAGGCTGCTGTCGAATTGGCCGAGTATCTGAGAGATCTTGGCTATATGCCGGAGCAGGTTCAGGATTTTTACCCTACGCCGTCCACCATCTCCACCTGCATGTATTATACAGGGCTGGACCCCAGGACGATGAAGCCGGTATATGTCCCCACTAATCCGCATGAGAAAGCAATGCAGAGAGCCCTGATCCAGTACCGCCGCCCTGAAAACCGGGAACTGGTGGAAGAGGCACTCCGGCTGGCGGGGAGAACGGACCTGATCGGCTATGGCCCAAAATGTCTGATCCGCCCAGCCAAAGACAAGAGAGGTTCCCAGGAAAATCGTTCTCCCCAGAAGCGAGGGTTGGGAAGGCAGGAAGGGGAAAAGACGAAAAAAAGAACGATCCGAAATGTCCATAAAAAGAAGGGAAGCTGATAGTATGGAAATACTGCACCGCAAATCAATCGCTGTCGTGACCGGCGCTTCCTCTGGAATGGGGAGAGAGGCTGTTCTTCAGATTGCTGACCGCTTTGAAGCCCTGGAAGAGATCTGGGTCATAGCAAGGCGGGAGAACCGGATGAAGCAGCTGGCAGGGGAGTCTGCTGTGCCGCTGCGCCTGTTTGCAGCAGATCTCTCCCAGAGAAATGAGCTGATTCCGCTGGCCGAAGCTCTCAGAAAAGAGAATCCGGCTGTCCGGTTTCTGGTGAATGCAGCCGGATTTGGAAAGGATGGCCCCTCATCTCAGATTCCGGTGGAGAATGAGGCAGATATGATCCGGGTGAACTGCGAGGCTCTGTGCACGGTAACCCATCTGGTTCTGCCGTACCTGGTCAGAGGGGCGAGGGTGCTCCAATTTGCATCGGCTGCCGCCTTTATGCCTCAGCCTGGCTTTGCCGTTTACGCTGCATCTAAGGCTTTTGTCCTCAGCTACAGCCGGGGGATAGACCGCGAGCTGCGCCGGAGGGGGATTTATGTGACGGCCGTGTGCCCCGGCCCTGTAGAAACGGAGTTTTTCCAGGTTATGGATCAAGGAAAAACAGATAAAACGTCATATCCGCTTTACAAAAGCCTTGTCATGGCAAAGCCAGATAGAGTAGTAAAGACAGCTCTCCGGGATGCTGTGATGGGAAAGAGGGTCTCTGTTTACGGGCCGCTGATGAAGGCATTTTGGATCTTGACAAAACTCATTCCCCAGGAGTGGCTTTTAGATCTGCTGGGATTGCTGCAGAAAGGAGAAAACGAAGGATGAAGCGGGTTGCCAAAGGCTGCCGCGGTTATCGGAATTACCGCAGAAAAATTCAGATTCTTGAGATCGCGGTCGGTGCAGTTATGATCATCGGACAGCTCATTGCCCGAAATTTTACAGATAACCAGGCGGCAAAAAATATCCTGACAGTCCTGGCGATCCTTATGGTTCTGCCAGTGGCAAATGTGGCCTCACCGTTCCTGGCTGCCATCCGCTGCCGTGCTCCGGGGGACGGTTTCTATCAGGCAGTTTCTCTCTACGAGAACCGCTGTCTGATGCTGTATGAGCTGATTGTCACCTCAAAAGAGCAGATCATTCCTATCGATGCGGCCGCCATTCACCCCACAGGCATTTACCTGTGCTGCACAGGAACCGGAGCAAAATTTGACAGGGCAAAAGCGGAAACTTTTTTAAAGGGAATGTTTTCTGCCCACAGCCTTACCGGCCATATTAAGATCTTTTCTGATACAGATTCTTTCAAGCGGCGCTTAAAGAGCTTAAAGGCCGCAGAGGCGGATGACAGGGACCGCCTGGAGCTGGAGGCCGCTCTGCTGAAACAATTATCGATGTAAAGGAGTTTATCAGTATGCGTCTTTTGACAGTGGGAAACAACGAAGCGGGCCAGCGGCTGGATAAGCTGCTGGCAAAATATCTGGATCAGGCAGGGAAAGGCTTTCTGTATAAGATGCTGCGCAAGAAAAATATTACATTGAACGGAAAAAAATGCGACGGATCAGAACGCCTGCAAGAGGGTGACGAGATCCGTCTGTTTTTGTCGGATGAGACGATAGAAAAATTTTCAGGCGGCAGGGGCCAGAGCGCATCCAGAATAGTTTCCGGCCCGCCCCTTTCCATTGTCTATGAGGACAGCCATATTCTCCTCATAAATAAACCGGCAGGTATTCTGTCCCAAAAGGCGAAGGAAACGGATGTTTCTATGGTAGAGCTGGTGATTTCCTACCTTTTACGTTCCGGCCAGCTGATGGAGGAGGAGCTGAAAACATTCCGCCCCTCTGTCTGCAACCGTCTGGATCGGAATACCAGCGGCCTGATTGCAGCCGGAAAGACTTTGGCAGGGCTGCAGATGCTGTCCAGAGCCTTCAAAGACCGGACAATACACAAATATTACCTTTGCATTGTTTTGGGCCGGCTGGAAGGAAAACAAAAAATCCAGGGATTTCTGAGAAAGGACGAAAAGACGAACCGGGTGGTGGTTTCCAAGACGGAAGTGCCGGGAAGTTCCCCGATTGCCACCAGCTATACTCCCCTAAAAAGCAATGGAGCCTTTACTATGCTGCAGGTAGAGCTTTTAACGGGGCGAACCCATCAGATCCGAGCTCATCTGGCTTCTCTGGGGCACCCTGTAGCTGGAGATTATAAATACGGCCGCCCGGCAGTCAATGATGAGATTCAAAAAGTCTACGGCATTTCTTCCCAGCTCCTCCATTCCTGGAAATTTATCATGCCGCGGGAATTGGACGAACCATTTGTTTATCTTGCCGGGCGAGAGTTTACTGCCGAACTCCCGGAGCCATTTGAAAAAATGGCAAAAGCAGAAAATCTTTTTTAACAATCTGCTGCAACTTTTTTCATACCGTTCTCGTCTAACGAATGTAACAATTCAAAAAAGACGAAAGAAAGAGGGTAATACCAATGAAAAATGCAGCACTGACTAAAATGATGAGAAATGTGACCGCAGCCATATTCTGCGCAATGGCTTTTGCCGTCTCTGTGCCGACTGCCCCAGCTTATGCCAGGCCAAGGACAGCAGTGACCGCTTCCGCTGAGATGAAAATGAGGGATGCCGCCGGTGCAGTTCAGGATGCATTTGATCGGAAAGATATGAAAAAACTGGCCTCTCTGTGTGCCTATCCCCTTACCTTTTCAGATGGGAGCGGAACCACCAAAAAAATCAAAAACAGCAGGGAATTTATGGCCCTGGGAAGTCAAAATGTGTTCACCAAAAATCTAACAGATGAGATTGGAGCTGCCAATACTGCTAAGATTTCAGCTTCCTCCAAAGGCGAGCTGCAGATCGGAGACAGCAATGGCGTGGTGATGAAAAAAGGAAAGGGCAAGTGGAAAATCATCCGGATTTACATGGAGAAGAATCCCGCTTCCGAAAATAGTGGCATCTCCGGGGATATGGCCTACGCTGCAGAACAGTTTCAAAAGACATTTTATTACAGAGATCTGGAAACCCTCTCCGCCACCTGCAGCTATCCTGTAAAGATCTATTTTTCGGACGGCAGGATCCAGGATGTGCAGACCCAGAAAGAGATGATGGAGCTGGGGGAGAACAAAGTTTTTACAGATGAGATGGTGGAGGCTGTGATGCAGGCAGATCTTTCGAAACTCCAGGAAAACAGCGGTTCCGTGCAGGTGGGCGGTATTTCCGGATTTTACATGAATAAGAGCAGCGGAAACTGGAAGATTGATACGATTGTTCAGTAGCTGAAATTCAGGCGGCTTGGAAAAGGGCCGCCTGTACGTTTGGTGTTTAATAAAATGTCAGAAAACCGTAATGTTTGCCTCGTTGACTTTTCTCTCTGGCAAAGGTACAATTAACCATAGCAATTTCAGGAAAAAAGCAGGAGGAAGTCTATGTTCAAATTCATTGGCAGACAAATGACGATTCTCTGCACTGCAGCGGTTCTCTGCCTTTTTTTTGCGGCAACTGCATATGCAGGGATTAACAATACGCAGAACAATCCGGAAGTGTTTGTAGACGGCACGAAGGTTAATGGTGTCGGTGTGGCAGGCATGACCCCATCGGAGGCGAAGGAGAGAATCGAATCGTTCTATCAGGGAAGTTATTCCTTGACACTAACGGACCGGGAGGGTAATCAGGAAACTATCCGGGACACGGATATTCAATTAAAAGTTACAGTGGGGGATGGATTGGAAGAGATTCTTGCCCGTGAGAACGAGAGCGGGCGTATTTCTGGGCCGGCTATTGACAACAGTTACGATATTCCCATGGAAATCCAGTACAATGAGGAGGCGTTTCAGCAGAAGCTCCAGTCTCTGGCCTGCGTTACCAGAAGCGATATCGTAAAGACACAGAATGCCCGGATTTCCGATTATTCAGAGGAAACAGGTTTTACGATTTTGCCGGAAGTTCAGGGCAATGACATCAATATGGAGGCTCTGACAGCAGCCGTGAAAGATGCTCTGGCAAACCACCGTACAGCGCTGAACTTGGATGAAGCCGGATGTTACAGTCAGGTTCAAATCTATTCTACAGATGAAGGGCTGAAAAATCAGTGTGATGCCATGAATCAGAGGGCGTCTATGACCGTTACCTACCTGTTTGGCGATGCAAAGGAGGTTCTGGACGGAAAGACGATCGTTTCCTGGCTGACGTGGGTTCCAGAGACTGGAATTACCGCAGATCCAAACCAGGTTGCCGCATATGTAAAGTCTCTGGCAGACCAGTATGACACGGCAGGAAAACCCCATCTGTTCCGCACAGCGGCCGGGCAGGATGTAACTGTGACCGGGCCGTATGGCTGGAAAATAGATCAGGCGGCAGAGATCCAGGCGCTGACAGCTGCGATTCTTGCTGGCCAGAGTGTTGAAAAAGAGCCTGCCTATTCCCAGACGGCAGCCAGCCGAAGCGGAAATGATTACGGAATGACTTATGTAGAGGTTGATTTGGGCAACCAGCATATGTATCTGGTTGAGAATGGCCAGTGCATCCTGGATTCCCCCTTTGTCTCTGGAAATGTTTCCAAAGACTGGACAACCCCTCCGGGTATTTTTGGCCTGTACTATAAACAGAGGGATAAGGTTCTGCGCGGCGAAGACTATGCCACGCCTGTAAAATACTGGATGCCTTTCAACGGAGGAATCGGTCTTCACGATGCTGACTGGCGAAGCAGCTTCGGCGGGAATATCTACAAGACTAATGGTTCCCATGGCTGCATCAATCTGCCCCCAGCCAAGGCCGCGGTGCTCTATGAGCACGTATATAAAAACATGCCGATTATCTGCCACAACTAATGCCAGCGCGGCAGCTTCAGACAGTGGAAAAATAACAGAATATACCCCCAATACCGCAACCTGCTTGACAGACCGCGGTATTGGGGGTATCATTTCATAAGACACCACAATCGGAGGGAACATACCAATGGGAAAAATTATATTAACGGGAGACCGTCCCACAGGGCGTCTTCATGTAGGCCATTACGTTGGCTCATTAAAGAGAAGAGTAGAACTGCAGAATTCCGGGGAATACGATGAAGTATTCATTATGATAGCTGATGCACAGGCGCTGACAGACAACGCCGATAATCCAGAGAAAGTGCGCCAAAATATTATTGAGGTGGCTCTGGATTACCTGGCCTGCGGATTGGATCCAAACAAATCCACACTGTTTATTCAGTCTCAGGTGCCGGAGCTCTGTGAGCTGTCCTTTTATTATATGAATCTGGTAACGGTCTCACGGCTTCAGAGAAATCCTACTGTCAAGTCGGAGATTCAGATGCGGAATTTCGAGGCCAGCATTCCGGTAGGTTTCTTTACCTATCCCATTAGCCAGGCGGCAGATATCACTGCTTTTAAGGCGACCACCGTGCCGGTAGGGGAAGATCAGATGCCTATGCTGGAACAGACCAGAGAGATTGTCCATAAGTTTAATACTGTGTACGGTGAGACTCTTGTGATGCCGGAAATTCTGCTTCCGGAAAATAAAGCCTGCTTGCGGCTGCCGGGGACAGACGGGAAGGCAAAAATGAGCAAGTCTCTTGGAAACTGTATTTATCTGTCTGACAGCGAGGCTGATGTCAAGAAAAAAATTATGTCCATGTTTACCGATCCCAACCATCTGAGGGTGGAGGATCCCGGTCAGGTAGAAGGAAATCCAGTCTTTATCTATCTGGATGCATTCTGCCGGGATGAACATTTTGCAAAATACCTTCCGGATTATCAGAATCTGGACGAGCTGAAGGCGCACTATACTAGAGGCGGCCTCGGCGATGTAAAGGTCAAGAAATTCTTAAATGCTGTCCTCCAGGAAGAGCTGGAACCCATACGGCAGAGAAGAAAAGAATGGGAGAAGAAGATCCCTGAAGTCTATGAGATTCTGGAGGCGGGAAGCAAAAAAGCGGAGGCTGCGGCCGCAGAAACTCTGGCGGATGTAAAGCGCTCTATGAAGATTAACTACTTTGAAGACAAAGAACTGATCGCTGAACAGGCGAAGCGCTTTATGGAAGACGAAAACTAATACAGACAAAGGATCACGATAGGAACCGTCACTTATTGGAAGCGGTGCACCGCGGGAAAAACCCAGGTGCGGCGCTTCCATTTTTTGTCTGCCGGGCAGCCTGAAGCAACTTTTTGGCGCATCTGTCCGTCTAATAGATAGAAGGGAAAGGAGGAAACGATGAGAGAAAAAAAGGTTCAGGAAACAGAACAAATTTTGATAGACAATTATGAGAAATACTATCGGCTGGCCTACAGCTACACCAGATCCCAGGAGGATGCTCTGGATGTGGTGCAGGAGAGTGCTTACAAGGCAATCCGTGATTGCAGTAAAGTGGAGAATTCAGACTACATTTCTACATGGATATACAGAATTGTGGTAAATACATCCCTAGATTTGCTAAGAAAACGCCAGAAAAATGAGAACATTGTGGGGAATATCGAAGAAGAGGCCATCTGCGAGGACAGCTACTCAGATCCAGATCTGAAGACAGCACTGGATCAACTGGACGAAGCAGAGAAAACAGTAATTGTGCTCCGATATTTTGAAGATCTCAAGCTGGATGATATTGCTCGGATAACGGACAGTAATCTCAACACCGTAAAAGCCCGCCTATACAGAGGACTAAAGAAATTGAGAAGCAAACTGGAGGGAAAGTAAGGCTTGTGAAAGCCGGAAAGGAGTAAAGATGAACAACAGTAAGAATGAACAAGATCTATTGGAGTCTTTAAAAAATAGTTACCAGCAGATACCGGTGCCGGAGGAAGCCAGACTCCGCCTTCTCAAAGGAATCCGGCAGGCGAAGGACGAGATGGAGGAAGCTGAGCTTTTGGCAGGCTCCTCCAAGGGCAGAAAGAGACAGATTCTTGTTTTTGCAAAGAGAGCAGCGGCGACAGCTGCTGCGGCGCTGGCAGCCATCACAGTGCTGGCCAATTCCGGCCCCACGACTGCAATGGCTATGGGGAAAATCCCGGTCATCGGGGCTATCGCAGATATTGTGACTTTCCGAACTTACGAATCCAAAGAAGGAACCTTTGAGGCAAACTTGGAAATCCCGGAAATCAGTCTCCCGTCGGCAAATTCAGGCGAAGATACAAGCGGTGCAGTTTCCGCAAATCAGGATATAGAAGAGTACGCCAACAGGCTGATCGCTCAATACGAGGAAGATTTAAGAGCCAGCGGAGGAGAGGGCAATTATTCTTTGCATTCTACCTGGGATGTCGTATTTGAGAATGACCGGTATGTCAGCATCCGCATCAGGACGACTCAGATTATGGCTAGCGGTATGGAATCTGTCAAAATCTTTAATGTGGATAAGAAAACTGGGGAGACCGTACCCCTGAAGGTTCTGCTAAAAGATGACAGTCAGCTTCTGGAAGCTGTCAGCAACAATATAAAAGCCCAAATGCGTGCTCAGATGGCGGCAGATGAATCTGTCACTTATTTTCTGGATTCTGAAACACCAGAATGGGATTTTGAAGGGCTTACTGGAGATGAAAGCTACTATTTTGACAAAAACGGGCAGCTGGTGATAACATTTGATGAATACGAGGTGGCCCCCGGATACATGGGAGCGGTGGAATTTACGATCCCGAAGGATATTACCGGGGATCTGGCAGAATAGCAAGGCGGCTTTTGCAGTATTGCTCGGTTTCCTGGAGAAGTCTGGCAATCAATGCCGCGGTATCCTCTCTCAGAAAGTGGGTTCTGTCAAATGGGATCCGGTAATACCCCTGCTCTCTGGCAATGGCGATGCTCTCCGGGTAGGCCATGTCAAAGAAAAATCCCAGGAAGCTGACCCAGAAATCCAGGCCGGTCCTTCTCTCATCCCTGCGCACGCAGCGGTGGGAAAAGACCGCCTGGGCCACAAGCGGGGAGATTGTCTGTGCGGCTGCCTCGTCCTCCGAACAGCCGGTCACATCGTTCAGATCATCGGTGGCAAAAACGCGAAAAATATCGCATTTGTCAGCATCCCGTATCAGATGGCAGAGAGTCTGTGCCTCATCTGACAGTCCAGTTTCGATGGCATATTGATTGTGATTGCGGATTGCTGTCAGGATGAGCTCCTGATCCTGTCTTGGAAGCCTGCACAGAAATGCCTCCTCCTGCAGGATCTGGCAGCCCAGGGCAGCGTGGTCAATGCTGGTTCCATCAGAAAAGGTGCCGTAGCGGCGAAGCTGCTCAAAACGGCCAATGTCGTGAAACAGGGCGCAGAGCCAAGCCAGATCAGCCAGACGGCCCTGGATTTTGCGGCGCCGGCATATCTCTTCCATCACTTCAGCCACATGGTACGTATGGACGATTTTCAGATGAACTTTGGCGTCGTTTGTATTGTAGTGTTTTGTATATTCCTGAAAAGCAGTAAGATAATCAGATTTCATAGTTCGACCTCCAGCGGTTATTGTACCATGTCCCGAAGGGATATGGCAGCCTCCGGCGGAATTCAGCGCCCGGATTTCTGCGGTGAACGCAGAAACCGGTATGCGCAGGTATAATCACCGCTCTGCGGTTATTATACCTTGATTGCATAAAAAAGAAAAGTCGTTTATAATACAAGGCATCAGCCCGGCATTAGCCGGAGTCAAAACGCCAGGAGGACAACTAATATGAACTGCAGAACTCTGATTACCTTTTTAAATAAAGTGGAACCGATGAAGTACAATACCCGCCATTCCTGGACTTCTGCCGGACGCCAGGAGAGTGTGGCGGAGCACAGCTGGCGGCTGGCTCTGATGGCCTATCTGGTCAAAGATGAATTTCCGAAGGCAGATATTAACAAGATCATTCTTATGTGTCTCTGCCACGATCTGGGAGAGGCAGTTACCGGGGATATCCCGGCCTTTTCTAAGACAGACAGCCACCGCAGCACAGAAAAGGAGGCGGTGGACGGTCTGCTGTGCAGCCTACCCCAGCCTTATTTGGGCGAACTGACAGCTCTGTTTGACGAGATGGAGGAGCAGAAGACCCTGGAGGCCCGCATCTACAAAGCCCTGGATGCCATGGAATGTCTGGTCCAGCACAATGAAGCAGACATCTCCACCTGGCTTCCCTTAGAGTACCAGCTCAATCTGACATACGGAAATGAGAGAGCGGAGTTTTCACCGTATCTGAAGGAACTGCGCCAGATGATCCGCCAGGACTCCCTGGATAAGGAGAAGAGAGAAAAACAGTGACGCAAACTGCCGGAAGGACGGAAGATGAGATTGACAGTCCCCCCGGCATTTGTTATAATTATACTGTAATACATAAGTATAATAGTATATAAGAAGCGGGAATGAAAATGGTATTTCAGGATAATATCCCAATCTATGTTCAGATTGCAGACGATATTAAAAATCAGATTGTGCGCGGCAGCCTGCCGGAAGAAGAAAAACTGGGTTCTATACGGGAGTATTCCGCCCGCTATCAGGTGACGGCCCTGACAGTCCAGCGAGGGATTCAGCTTCTGGAGCATCAGGAGATCATTACTACCAGGAAAGGCGTCGGCAGTTTCGTCGTCCCTGGCGCAAGGGAACGCCTGAGGCGGGAAATGGTAGCCAGGGAAATCAGGAGCTTTCTGCAAAAAATGGCCGATATGGGCTTTCATAACAGAGAAATTCTGGAGATGGTAAAGGAGGAGATGGCAGATGACAGCCGAACATGAGGGGATTCTCATACAGATTCAAAATGTCTCGAAAGGGTTTGAGGGACGCCCGGTGCTGAGACATCTCACGGTATCCTTTCCCTCCGGGCGGATCATCGGACTTCTGGGGACAAACGGCATCGGCAAGACCACCCTGCTCTCTGTGATCGGCGGTCTGATGGAGCCGGATGAGGGCCAGGTGACTGTGACAGGAAAATCAGCGTGGCTTCCGGAACCGGAAAATTTCTATCCGTTTTTCCGCGTCAGGGATGCCATCCAATATTACCGGGATTTTTTTGACGATTTTGATGCCTGCAGGGCAGATCAGCTCTGCAGAGAATACGGACTGGAGGCATCCCAAAAGATTGCCCGCATGTCCAGAGGGCAGAAGGAGAGGCTCTGCCTTTTTCTCACACTTTGCCGGAACGTTCCTCTGTACCTGATGGATGAACCGGCTGCCGGCTTTGACCCCAGGCTGAAGCGGGATATGGTAAAAATACTTCTTGAAAATCTGCGGGAAGGCTCCACCGTGCTTGTGGCTACACATCTGCTGAGAGATCTGGGGGAGCTTCTGGATACTGTGGCCATCCTGACAGAGAACGGAATCGTTTTGGAGGACGCCGACGCCATACGGGAAACAGGGAAATCGATTGAAGAGTACTATTTGGAGGTGGTTCAATGAGAGAGATCAAAACAGTGGCCAAATGGGAGCTGAGAATGCGGCTGTATGACAATCGGATCATCTGGCCGCTGATTGGAGCTGTTTTGGTGTTACATGCCCTTTTGCCGGTTCCAAAAGGCTGGGAAAGCTCCGGCGGAATGTCTCTGTCCGGCTTTTCCGGCTTGCTGACAGGTCCCAGCCTGCTCCTGGTTCTGCTCTGCCTGTACCAGATTGTTTTATATCCCTCCATCTCTCTGCTGGGGGATATGGGAAAACCCTGGCATGTGCTGGAGCAGATGGCCTGCCGGTCTGCCGCCAGGACGGCCGCTGTCAGAATTTTTGTGACTTTTTTCTTCAGTGCCGCTGCAGTGGCTGCACTCTATCTGGATTCTTGGTTCCTCCGGCGCTTTTGGACCGCAACAACCACATATTTGACGATCACGGCAGATGTTCCGGACATGCTGCAGATGCTCTGGTTTGGTGGCGTCGCGTATCCCGTCACCGCACTGGCCGCCTGGCAGACAGCCTGCCTGTGGTTCTCCAGGAAATGGCCGCGGCGGGCTGCCGGAGCTGTCTTATTTCTGCTGGCCCTGTACCTTCACAATCTGGCATGGCACATTGGGGCCGGAGTCTCTGGCTTTGCCGCAGATGCGGTTCTCACAGCACTTTTCTTTGTAGCCGCCGTCAAACTATGATATAATAGCTGTGAAGAAATCTTGATTTGCACAGCATGAATGGCTGGCCAGGGCTGCTGGCTTTTTGGGAGCCTGTCTCCCCAGGGGAGTGATAGGTTGAAATTGGATATCATTGGCTCGGTTGCCAGCGGCAAAACTACGTTGGCGAAAGAGATATCAGAGAGATACGAGATACCGTATTATGAAAAAGACAATATCGTTTGGGAGCGCACTGCCTGCGGAGACAAAAAGAGAAGTCCTCAGGAGAGAGAGCGGATTTTTCAGGCTATTATAGCTGAAGACAGCTGGATCGTGGAAGGTTCCCCCAGAAACTGCCTGCAGGAAAGTTTTCCCCTCTGCGACTATATTATTTTTCTTGATGCAGACACCGGAACCAGACTGTTTCGCGTATTTCGGCGATGGATCAGGCAAAAGCTGGGCAAAGAAAAGTTCAATTCCAGGCCAACTTTGAACTTCCTATGTCTCAATATCAAATGGGTCTTCGAATTTAATCATCAGCGCCGGGAAATTCTCCGCACTCTGTCCGTATACGGAAATAAATTCAAAGTCTTCCGCCATTCAGAAGATGTGCTGAATTTTATTGAGAAATTGCAGTTTTGAGGGAGATGCGATTGCATGAGCAGATGTTTTCCGTTATAATAATCCCTGTGACTGCGATTAAGGCTGCAGTCTGAACAGAGAATCCGCCGGGATAGAGCCGTTTATAAAGAGGGAAACATTGAGATGGGAACATGGAACAGCAGGGGCCTTCGGGGTTCCACACTAGAAGAATTGATCAATCGAACCAATGACAGCTATCGGGAAAAGAAACTGGCCCTGATCCAGAAAGTGCCGACGCCCATTACGCCCATTGCAATCGATAAAGAGAGCCGCCACATCACGCTGGCGTACTTTGAGCAGAAGAGCACCGTTGACTACATAGGGGCGGTTCAGGGGATTCCCATCTGCTTTGACGCGAAGGAGTGTGCGGCATCCACCTTCCCATTGCAAAATATCCACCCCCACCAGATTGCTTTTATGAAAGAATTTGAAGAGCAGGGCGGGGTTTCTTTTATTATCCTTTCCTTTACGCAGAAGAATGAGATTTATTATCTGCCCTTTGCAGAAGTCAGCCGTTTTTGGGAGCGGATGGAGAATGGAGGACGAAAAAGTTTTACATACGAGGAAGTGGACAAATCGTGGCGGATCCGTTCTCACAGAGAACAGTTCGTCCACTATCTGGAACAGCTCCAGATGGATCTGGAAAGAAGAGATTGACAGATGCAGGTCTGTCTTTTATAATGAATTCTATCATGCTACCATATTATCACGTTACTATGATAAAGTAATGGGGCGATATTAGGAAAGGTGGATTTATGGAAAACCGGCTATTACATACCCCGGAGGGTGTCCGGGATATTTACAATGGAGAATGCCAGCGAAAGCTGGCAGTAGAAAACAAAATACTGGGCACGTTCTACCAATATGGGTATGAGCATATTGAGACCCCAAGTTTTGAGTACTTCGATATCTTTAACAAAGACCGGGGCAGTGTCGGGGATAAGGAAATGTTCAAATTCTTTGACCGGGACAACAATACTCTGGTCTTAAAGCCGGATATGACGCCGGCGGTGGCCAGATGCGTGGCGAAGTATTACATGGACGATACGATGCCGCTTCGACTGTGCTATCTGGAGAGGACCTACAAAAATAATACCAGTTATCAAGGGAGACTGAAGGAGACCACGCAGACAGGAGCTGAGCTGATCGGGGATGACTCGGAGCAGGCTGATGCAGAGCTGCTGGCTATGGTCATTGAATCCTTGCAGCAAACCGGACTGAAAGAATTCCAGGTCGAAATTGGCCATGCAGATTTTTTCCGTGGACTGACGGAGGAAGCGGGAATGGACGGGCAGACCCGGGAAGACCTGCGGGAACTGATTGAGAATAAAAACTATTTCGGCGTGGAGGAGCTTTTAGATTCCCAGGAGATCTCTGAGGAATCCCGCCAGAGTTTCCTGACTCTTATGGAGCTGTTCGGTTCGGCTGACCAGCTCTCCCATGCTAGAGAATTGACCAGAAGTCCCAGAGCACTGGCAGCGCTTTCCAGGCTGGAGAGGATCCAGCACCTGATGGAAGCCTATGGGCTGTCCGATTATGTCTCCTACGATTTGGGAATGGTCAGCCGCTACCAGTATTATACAGGAATCATTTTTAAAGCCTACACTTACGGGACTGGGGACTATATAGTGACCGGCGGCCGCTATGACCGCCTGCTGGAGCAGTTTGGAAAAAACAGTCCCGCCGTAGGGTTTGCCATCGAGGTCAACCAGGTGCTTCTGGCCTTGTCCCGGCAGCAGATTCAGGTTCCGGTTAAGCAGGCAAATGTGCTGATCCTGTTTGAGCCCACCGCGGAAAAGCAGGCGATCCGGCTGGGACAGCATTTCAGAAGCCTGGGAATGTACGCTGTAAGTTCTGTGCGCCATGAAGGCAGAGAGATTGGAGACTATCAAAAGATGGCGTCAGATAGAAAGATGCGAACTGTCCTCTACCTGAAGGGAGAAGGAACCATTGTGACTGCCATAGATCTGGTAAATGGCAGCCGGGATGCTATCCCATTTTCTGAATATGTGGACTAGACAGCAAAAGGAAAATGAATCTATGAAAGAGGACTGATATGAGATATTTAACAGTAGCGCTGGCCAAGGGAAGGCTGGCGCAGAAAGCAATGGATCTGTTTGAGCAGATCGGCATCACCTGCGAGGAGATGAAAGACAAAAATTCCCGAAAATTGATTTTCGTTAATGAAGATCTGGGAATCCGTTTCTTCCTGGCGAAGGCAACTGATGTCCCCACTTATGTGGAGTACGGTGCCGCCGACATCGGGATTGCCGGAAAAGACACAATCATGGAGGAAGGACGAAAATTGTATGAGGTGGTAGATCTGGGAATCGGGAAATGCCGAATGTGCGTCTGCGGGCCGGAAGAAGCCAGAGAGAAACTGAAGCACCACGAACTGATCCGCGTGGCTACCAAGTACCCTAACATTGCAAAAGATTACTTTTACAATAAAAAGCATCAGACTGTAGAGATCATTAAGCTGGGAGGTTCCATTGAGCTGGCTCCCCTGGTAGGGCTATCCGAGGTCATCGTCGATATTGTGGAGACTGGCTCCACTTTGAGAGAAAATGGCCTCACAGTTCTGGAAGAAATCTGCAGCCTTTCTGCCAGAATGGTGGTCAATCAGGTCAGCATGAAGAGAGAGCAGGAGAGGATCGCAGGTCTGATCCGGGATTTCAAACAGATATTGCGGGAGGATGAAAAAATATGAGAATTGTGAAACTGGACAGCCAGGCAAAACAGAATATCCTGTCCGATCTGCTGAAGCGCGACCCTAATCAATATGGGGA
Organism: uncultured Lachnospiraceae bacterium; assembly: GCA_944376125.1. Lineage (GTDB taxonomy): Bacteria > Bacillota > Clostridia > Lachnospirales > Lachnospiraceae > UMGS1370. Next base: position 39,806 of record CALWBQ010000011.1, on the reverse strand, counting down.
ATACGCCGGGACAGTGCAGGAGATTGTAGAGGATGTGAAAAGGCGCGGCGATGAGGCGCTCTTTGAGTATACCAAAAAGTTTGATCATGCGGATATCTCTGCAGAGAATATCCGGGTAACGGAAGCGGAAATCCAGGAGGCCATGGATGCTGTAGATGGAAAGCTGCTGGAAGTGATGAAAAAGTCCATGGCCAATATCCGGGATCACCACGAGAGGCAAAAGCGTCAGAGCTGGTTTGAGAGCAGACCAGACGGGACAATTCTGGGGCAGAAGATCACCGCCCTGGAGAGCGCCGGCGTCTATGTTCCTGGAGGTAAGGCCGCTTACCCCTCATCTGTCCTTATGAATATCATCCCGGCAAAAGTGGCTGGAGTCGGCCGTATTGTTATGGTGACCCCTCCGGGAAAGGATGGCAAGGTCAATCCTGTGACTCTGACAGCCGCCCATCTAGCAGGTGCTACTGAGGTTTACAAAGCAGGAGGAGCCCAGGCTATCGCCGCGCTGGCTTTTGGCACAGAGTCAATCCCGCGGGTCAATAAAATCGTGGGGCCTGGCAATATCTTTGTCGCCCTGGCAAAGAAGGCTGTATACGGCCATGTCAGCATTGACAGCATTGCTGGCCCAAGCGAGATTCTAGTGATCGCAGACGACAGTGCAAACCCGCGCTATGTGGCGGCAGATCTGCTCTCACAGGCAGAACACGACGAGCTCGCCAGTGCGATCTTGGTGACTACCAGCCCGGAACTGGCAGAGAAGGTTTCAAAAGAGGTGGACGCCTTTCTTCAGATTCTGTCCAGACGGGAAATTTTGGAAAAATCTTTGGAGCATTACGGTTACATTCTGGTAGTCGAGACCCTGGAAGAAGCCATTGCTACGGCTAACGAGATCGCCTCCGAGCACTTGGAGATTGTCACCCGCAATCCGTTTGAGGTGATGACAAAAATCCAGAATGCAGGAGCCATTTTCATCGGGGAATACAGCTCAGAACCTCTGGGAGATTACTTCGCAGGCCCCAACCATGTTCTTCCTACCAATGGGACAGCAAAATTTTTCTCTCCTTTGGGTGTAGATGACTTTATCAAAAAATCCAGCATTATCTATTATTCCAAAGATGCTCTGCAGGAGATTCACGAGGATATTATCGCTTTTGCCGAGGCGGAACACCTGACAGCCCACGCAAATTCAATTCGGGTCCGTTTTGAAGATGGCGTCAGCAAAGGAGGGGAATGATGGCGAGAACGGCAGAGATTACCCGCAATACGAAAGAAACTCAGATCCGCATGTCCCTAAACCTTGACGGAGCCGGCGAGAGCAGGATCCGCACAGGAATCGGATTTTTTGACCATATGCTGGCCAGCTTTGCCCGCCACGGATTCTTTGACTTGGAGTTGGAAGTGAAGGGGGATCTGAATGTTGACACCCACCACACCATCGAAGATGTAGGGATTGTTCTAGGCACGGCAATTCGGGAGGCAGCCGGGGACAAGAAAGGGATCGTTCGCTATGGCTCCAAGATTCTTCCCATGGATGAGGCTCTCATTCTCTGCGCCCTGGATCTGTGCGGCCGCCCCTACCTGGGCTATGAGCTGAAATTGGATCGGGAATTTGTGGGAACCCTGGAGACAGAGATGATTCGGGAATTTTTCTATGCTGTGTCCTACAGCGCAGCCATGAATCTTCATATCCGCCAGTTGGCTGGCTCCAATAACCACCATATTATTGAGGGGGCTTTTAAAGCCTTTGCAAAAGCTCTGGATGAAGCTCTGGCGAAGGACGCCAGAATCCAGGACGTACTCTCTACGAAAGGAAGTCTGTAATGCAGTTATATCCCGCTATTGATATGAAAAACGGGCAGTGTGTGCGCTTAAAGCAAGGACTGTTCGATAATGTGACCGTCTATTCCGATACTCCGGCAGCAATGGCAAGGCTCTGGGAAGAGAAAGGGGCATCTTTTCTCCACCTTGTAGACCTTGATGGTGCTCTGGCCGGCCATCCAGTCAACACTCTGGCAGTAAAAAAAATTCTGGAGACTGTGTCCATCCCTGTAGAGCTGGGCGGCGGTATTCGGACTGCTGATTCTGTGAAGGAACTCCTGGATATGGGGGTTTCCCGTGTTATCATTGGGACAAAGGCTGTGGAACGCCCGGAATTTATGAAAGAGTTAATCGGAACCTTTGGCTCGGAGCGAATCGTACTGGGGGTGGATGCCAAAGATGGCCTTGTGGCAGTGGAGGGCTGGGAGAAGGTCAGCTCCCTTCCGGCAAAAGACCTCTGCCTGCTAATGAAAAATTTTGGGGTTCGCCATGTGGTCTATACAGATATTTCCAGGGATGGCATGCTGTCCGGTCCCAATGTGACGGCCACACGAAAACTGACCGAGGAGACCGGCATGGATGTGATCGCCTCTGGAGGCGTTTCGTCGATGGGAGATTTGGAGGCCCTTGACCAGGCCGGTATCCGCGGGGCAATCATTGGGAAAGCTCTGTATGAAGGCAGAATTCGTCTGGAGGAAGCAGTCAGACGGTTTGAGGCTTAAATGAGGGAGGAAATTATGGAAGCGGTAAAAAAACTGATCCCCAGTTTCGGATGCCGGGAAGGTCAGGCGATCATCCGGGATTACGGACAGGACTATTATAGTAATGATATTTTGACACTGGCAAAATATTACAGCGACAACGGAGCCGATGAGCTGTTTATCCACGATCTGTCTCAGACGGATGAAGATCATGAGAGAACCATCGGCATCATCAAAGAGGTGGCTAGAGAAATTGATCCCCCCATTATCACCGGAGGCCGGATCAAACGGCTGGAGGATGTGAAAAAATACTTATATGCTGGGGCTAAGGCCGTATTTTTGGATGCATCTGTCCAAGAAAATGTGGATCTTATTAAGGAAGCGGCAGACCGTTTCGGCAGTGAAAAAATATATGTCTATCTTCCGGATGTCTCTTATCTGGATCGGGTGGCAGAGTATTCCCAATTAGGAGCCTCCAAGATGATATTGGATGAGAGCCATATGGAAGACAGGGATCTCTATCGGCTGTCTCAGATGCCGTATGAATTTCTGGCGGCCTGCGATGACGATGTCCCGGGCACTATCACCTCCTATCTGAAAGTGCCTTCTATAAGCGGCGTGATCCTCACAGTTCCCGGTGAGAAAGAGGGAAACTGCATGAATATGAAGCAGGAACTGAAGGCCAGGGGAATCCCGGTTTCCACCTTCGAAAGTGCCGTCCCTTGGAAAAAATTCAAGCTGAATTCTGACGGCCTGATCCCGGTAGTAGTTCAGGACTATAAAACCCTGGAAGTGCTGATGGTGGCCTACATGAATGAGGAGGCATACCAGAAGACTCTGCAGACAGGGCGGATGACCTACTACAGCAGGAGCAGGTGCAAGCTGTGGGTGAAGGGCGAAACCTCCGGTCATTTCCAATATGTCAAGTCCCTTCGCCTGGACTGCGACAATGATACCATTCTTGCAAAGGTTGCTCAGGTAGGTGCAGCCTGCCACACCGGGGCTAAATCCTGTTTCTTCCAGATCCTGGCAGAAAAAGAATATCGATCCCTTAATCCTCTGAAGGTCTTTGAGGATGTGTACGGCGTGATTCAGGACAGAAAGATCCATCCCAAAGAAGGGTCCTACACGAACTATCTCTTTGACAAAGGAATTGATAAAATTTTGAAAAAGCTAGGAGAGGAGTGCACGGAGATCGTAATCGCGGCCAAAAATCCCAATCCGGAGGAAGTCAAATACGAGATGGCCGATTTCCTGTACCATATGATGGTGCTGATGGCACAGCGCGGAATCTCATGGGAGGAGATCACAGAAGAGCTGGCCAACAGATAGTTAACGTAAAAATATTATGTAAATCATCAAGAAAGGAACCGTTTATTATGTCTTCTGTTATTGATAAATTTTTAAGATATGTGTCTTATGATACCCAGTCTAAGGACGAACAAGAATCCATTCCAAGCACAGAGAAGCAGCGGGTTCTTGCACAGCTCCTTGCGGAGGAATTAAAGGCCATGGGAGCGGAGGAAGTTCGGGTGAGCTCTTCTTCCTACGTTTACGCTGTGATTCCCGCCACCTCTTCCAAGAAGATACCTGTCCTGGGATTTATCTCCCACATGGATACTTCCCCGGATGCTTCCGGCACAAACGTCACGCCGCGCATTGTAAATAACTATGATGGGGGGACGATCTGTTTAAACCAGAAAGAAAACATCGCCTTAACTCCCGAGGAATTCCCGTGTCTGCTGCGCTATATAGGGCAGGATCTGATTGTTACAGATGGGACAACGCTTCTTGGCGCCGATGACAAGGCCGGGGTCGCTGAAATCATGGCTATGGCAGAATATCTCCTTGCCCATCCGGAAATTCCCCATGGAAAAGTCTGCATTGGCTTTACTCCAGACGAAGAGGTGGGCCGCGGAGCTGATGATTTTGATGTAAAAGGTTTCGGCGCTGATGTAGCCTACACGGTAGACGGAGGTGCTCTGGGAGAGATTGAGTACGAAAATTTTAACGCTGCGGCCGGAAGGGTGACAATCCATGGCAGAGGCGTCCATCCCGGATCCGCCAAGAACGCTATGAAGAATGCCATCCTGATGGCGATGGAATTTCACAGGATGCTTCCAGTGGAGCAGAATCCCATGTTTACAGAAGGCTATGAAGGGTTCTATCATTTAGGTGAGATCCAGGGCGATATGGTGCAGACACGCATGGATTATATCATCCGGGATCATAGCCGAGAAAAGTTCGAGGCAAAAAAGAAGCTCTTCCTCCAGGCTGCCGATTTTCTCAACGAGAAGTATGGGGAGGGAACAGTTGAGGCCGTGGTAAAAGATTCTTACTATAACATGAAAGAAAAAATCGAGCCTCATATGTACCTGATTGATATTGCCAAAAAGGCAATGGAGGAGACAGGAGTTTCTCCTGCTGTAGTTCCTATTCGAGGAGGCACCGACGGCGCGCGTCTGTCCTATATGGGACTCCCCTGCCCGAATCTCTGTGCCGGAGGTGAAAACTTCCACGGAGTCCATGAATTTGCCAGCGTCCAGTCTCTGGAAAAGATCGTGGAGATTTTGATCCAGATCGTAAAAGATTTTGAAGCAGTCGAGTAGGCGGTTGACATGCTGGAACTTTCATCCCAACAGATACGGTATTTTCGGCTGTGCAGCCATCACCTTGACCGCACATACAGAAAAGAGGACTGTTTAGCTGTCGCTGGGGCCTGCGGCCTGCAGAACAGTCCTCCCGGCGCCTGGGAGACAGCACTCTATACCCGGATCCCGGAGCTTTCCCCTGCGCAGATGGATGGCCTCCTGTATAGGGTCCATTTTGCTGCATGTCATACCTATTCTGGACGGACAGACGATTACCGCCAAAAGTACTCTGGATGAGACTCTGGCCCGGTGGATGCTTCCTTATATTCCACCCGAAAAACAGAAACGGTGGCAGGATCCGTCTATGTATGGCAGCCCGGACAAACAAACGGTCGGAGGAGCTGTCGTCTCCTTTCTGCTGCGGCCCTGCGCCTTTCTGGGCCTGGTGGTCTTCGGGGAGAGAAGAGGGACATCCTCGACATTTACATCCCTCAGGGCCTGGACCGGGCAGACGTCCAAAGCAGATCCAGATAGTGCAAAGCAGCTGGTTCGAAAGTATCTTCATTGTTACGGGCCATCTGCCGTTGATGGCCTGGCAGCCTGGCTGGGGTGCTCCGGACAGCAGGCCAGGCGCATATGGAATACGGTGAAAGACGAGATCGAACCAGCAAAGGTACTGGGAAAAAGGGTGTTTTTCCTTTCCGAAGACCGAGAACAGCTTTTATCCCCCTCCCTCCCCGAGAACAGCCTTATCCTTTTAGGAGGCCATGATCCTTATCTTGACCAGAAGGATCGTCTGATTTTGCAGCCAGACAGAGCGCTTCACAAGCATATCTGGAAAATTGTAGGAAATCCGGGGGCTGTTCTCTATCGCGGAGAGATCGCCGGTATTTGGAGAAGCAAGAAAGCAAAAAAGGGCATGGAATTGTCTTTCAAAATTTGGAAGGAGATTGATCGGAAAGCTGTTTCCGGACTGGGAGAGAGCTACGCAGCCTTTCGCCAGGAAAATCTGGAAACGATCAATTTCCTGTAATGGGGCTTCCTATAGTCTTTTTCTGCACTCAGTGGCAGAAATGCCGTAAACATCGTAGAGATTATACGAAATTTTTTCTCATCTGACAGTCAAATTTTCCTTTTCTGTAAAAAACAGGGAAATGTTTATAAAAAATTTATTAAAAAATCGTCGAAAAATGCATGGAAACTATATTTTGTTTTTATGCATTTTTTGTTTTTTGCCGTTTTCATAACTTTCAAATTATAAAACGATAAAAAAAGAATACTTGTATTTGGAAAATCAGATTATTATAATAAGCAAAGCAATGGGGAAAGAGGTGAGAAAAATGGACGGGTTAGTAGATTCCCTGATGGAAGAGCTGAACTGCAATGTTGTATTTACGATACCACTGTTTGGCGGTATTGATGTTCTGGAATCTGTAGTTGTTACTTGGATCATCATGGCAATCATCATGGCAGCTTCCCTGCTGCTGGTCAGAGGTCTGAAAATACGCCAGATTAATAACCGGCAGGCGGCATTAGAGAGCGGAATTGCGTTTATCTATGGCTTTTTTGAGGATCTTTTAGGGGAAGATGGAAAAGACTATATCCCTTATTTAATTACGGTTGTGATCTATATAGGAATTGCCAATATGATCGGCCTTCTCGGTTTTAAATCTCCCACAAAAGACTTGAATGTGACAGCTTCCTTGGCGGTAATGAGCATCATCCTGGTAGAAGCCGCCGGAATCCGAAAAAAGGGGGTTAAAAACTGGGTAAAGAGCTTTGCGGAGCCGATTCCCATCGTCGCCCCGATCAACATACTGGAGCTGTTTATCCGGCCGCTGTCCCTGTGTATGCGGCTTTTTGGAAATGTCTTGGGAGCTGTGGTGGTCATGGCACTGATCAAATATCTGATTCCACTGGTCATCCCGCTGCCTTTCAGTTTTTATTTTGATATATTTGACGGGATTATACAGGCTTATGTGTTTGTATTCCTCACGTCATTATATATAAAAGAAGCAGTTGAGTAATGCCCGCGTCAAAAAAGAGACGTCGGAAAACAATCAAAAATAGACAAAGGAGAGAATTATTATGACAGGATTAATCGCTATCGGAGCTGCAGTTGCAGTTATTACAGGTGTAGGAGCTGGAATCGGAATCGGAATGGCTACCTCAAAGGCAGTAGATGCTATCGCAAGACAACCGGAGGCTGACGGAAAAATCACCAAGGCTCTGCTTCTCGGATGTGCACTGGCTGAGGCAACCGCTATCTATGGATTTGTCATTGGTCTGCTGATCATTCTGTTCTTAAAGTAATTCCCTGCCAGGAAACATTGCACAATTAGACAGGAAGGCGTTGTAATATGTTAAAAATAGACTTTTGGAATATCGCCTTTACAATCATCAATATTCTGGTCCTTTACTTTTTTATGAAGCATTTTTTGATCGGACCGGTAAAAAAGATACTGGACGACAGAAAGAATATGATCGAGCATGATCTGGATGCAGCCAGCGCCGCAAAAGAAGAAGCCAACCAGTTAAAGGAAACCTATGCCGCATCGATCGGCGCGGCCGGGGAGGAAGCCTCTAGGATCGTCGAGGATGCCAGGACTAAGGCCAGGGCTGAATACGATCGAATTTTGAGCCAGGCAAATGCGGATGCGGCAAAAAAACTGGAGCATGCAGATCAGACGATTTCCCTTGAAAAAGAGAAGGCATTACATGATTTAAAGGCTTCTGTTGCAGAATTAGCTATGGCAGCCGCCGAAAAGGTGCTTGGTGAGCAGAGCGGTCCTGACCGTGACAGGCAGCTGTACCAATCATTTTTAGCAGAATCGGGTGACAGCCATGAGTGAACAGGCAAGGCTCTATGGAGCTGTATTATATCAGCTGAATCTTTCGGAAGAAATGGTACAGGAGGCGCTGGAAATACTAAAGGGTACACCTGAACTGCTTTCGGTTCTAGACGATCCGACAGTTCCGCTGAATAAAAAATTAGCAATCATCGATCAGATTTTCATTGAGCCGGACTTTTCCCTTCTTATGGCCAACTTTCTGAAAAAAGCCTGTGAAGCAGGCTGTATCGGCCAATTTCGGGAAATTGTTTCCGCTTGCCGGGAACACACACTGGAGGCAGCCGGTATTCTGGAAGCCTCCCTGTATTACGTCACAAAGCCGGATGATATGCAAATCGCCGGGATCAAGCAGTTTTTATGCAAAAAGCATCGGAAAAAGGATGTGGAACTTACATTGGTATCCAGCCCGGATCTGATCGGCGGATTTCTTTTAAAAGCCGGTGATATTGAGTATGACTACAGTCTGAAAGGCCGGCTGACTCGGCTCAACAGAGCTGTTGCAGGATAGGAGTCTTACATTATGAGTACCATCAGTTCTCAGGAAATCATTTCCATTATTAAGAGCGAAATTGAAGATTACGATATACATAGAGAAAATGAGCAGGAGACGGGTTCCGTTATCTGGGTAGGAGACGGGATCGCCATCGTATACGGCATCGATCATGCCATGTATGGGGAGATCGTAGTATTTGAAAATGGCGTCAAGGGTATGGTTCAGGACATCCGGAGACATGAGATCGGGTGCATTCTGTTCGGCAAAGATACTGGAATTACCCAGGGAACCAAAGTCGTCAGAACTAAAAGAAGAGCCGGTGTTCCGGTGGGGAGCGGCTTCCTCGGAAGAGTTGTCAATGCTCTGGGGGAGCCCATCGATGGGTTAGGTCCTGTAGTGAGCGAAGGCTACCGGCCAGTTGAACAGGAAGCGCCGGGGATCGTAGACCGGAAGTCTGTAGGCGTTCCTATGGAGACTGGAATTCTGGCGATTGATTCCATGTTTCCTATCGGAAGAGGGCAGAGGGAGCTGATCATTGGAGACCGGCAGACAGGAAAGACCTCTATTGCCCTGGATACCATCCTAAATCAGAAGGGGAAGGATGTTGTCTGCATCTACGTTGCCATTGGCCAAAAGGCATCAACAGTGGCAAAGCTGGTCAATACTTTGAAAAAAAGCGGTGCAATGGAATATACCATCGTCATGTCCTCAACTGCCAGCGACACAGCCCCTCTTCAGTATATTGCTCCTTATGCAGGAACCGCTATGGCAGAATTTTTTATGTATCAGGGCAAAGACGTACTGATTGTTTACGACGATCTCTCCAAGCACGCTGTCGCCTACCGGGCATTGTCTCTTCTTTTGGAGCGCTCACCAGGCCGTGAGGCATACCCTGGTGATGTTTTTTATCTCCATTCCAGACTTTTGGAGCGGTCCAGCCGCCTTTCAGATGAAAAGGGAGGTGGTTCTATCACTGCGCTTCCTATCATTGAGACTCAGGCGGGAGACGTATCCGCATATATCCCCACCAATGTGATTTCTATCACAGATGGGCAGATTTTTTTGGAGAGTGATCTTTTCTTTTCAGGTATGCGCCCGGCAGTCAATGTAGGACTGTCTGTCTCCCGTGTGGGCGGTGCTGCTCAGACCAAAGCAATGAAAAAAGCCAGCGGATCTATCCGCATCGACTTGGCGCAGTACCGGGAAATGGAAGTTTTCACTCAGTTCAGCTCTGACCTGGATGAAACCACCAAAGAGCAGCTGGCCTATGGAAAACGGCTGATGGAACTGTTAAAGCAGCCTCTCGGCCGTCCGTTAAATCTGCATGAACAGGTTATTACACTTTGCGTTGCCACCCATAAGGTAATGCTTACAGTAGATGTAACACGGATCAAAGAATTTCAGATGAAAATGCTTCAGTGGTTTGATGATAATCATCCGGAGATCGGAAGAGAGATTGAGGAAAAGAAGGTTCTGACCGATGAGCTGATCCAGCAGATTGTTCAGGCGGCGGAAACTTTTAAAACAGACTTTTAGGAGAAAGAGGGATAGAAGATGGCAAACGCAAGAGAGATCCTGAGCCGGATGAGAAGTATTCAGGATACCAGAAAAATCACAAATGCCATGTATCTGATTTCTTCCACAAAGCTAAAAAAGAGCAAAAAGATGCTGGAAGAGACGGAACCTTATTTCTATACGCTCCAATCTCTGATCCAGCGTATTTTAAGGCACATGCCCGATGTGGACCACCCATATTTTGATCCCCACAGAGAAGTCAGGGAAGACGATCGGGTCCGTGCCCTGATCGTCATCACCGGCGACAAGGGACTGGCCGGGGCATATAACCATAATGTGCTGAAAATGGCCCAGGAGTGGATGGAGGACAGCAAACATAATCGCCTTTACGTTGTAGGAGAGTTGGGAAGACAGTTTTTTGCTTCCAGGCATATCCCGGTGGAAGAGCAATTCCACTACACAGTTCAGAATCCTACTATGCACAGAGCGAGAATGATATCATCCACAGTCCTGGAAGAATACCAGCGCCAAGAGTTGGATGAAGTCTGGATCCTGTACACTCAGATGGTTAACAGCCTGAAAATGGAAGCTCAGCTTGAACAGCTTCTTCCATTGAAAAGAGAAGATTTCAGCAAGATTGTGATTCCAGCAGACATTTACCAGGAGGATATCCGGATGGTTCCCTCCCCCTCTGCGGTCATGGATCACGTGGTTCCTAATTATATAAATGGCTTTATCTTCGGCGCTTTGGTGGAATCATTCTGCAGTGAACAGAACTCCCGAATGATGGCTATGCAGGCGGCCAGTGACAATGCCGATCAGATTTTAAGTGAACTATCAATCGAATATAACCGTGTCAGACAGGCAGCCATTACCCAGGAGATTACCGAGGTGATCAGCGGAGCCAAGGCACAGAAGAAAAAGAGGAGGTAGCCATGAGCAAGGGCAAGATTGTACAGGTCATGGGACCTGTTGTAGATGTAGAGTTTGAAGACGGACATCTGCCCCATATCAAAGACGCTCTGACCGTTTTAAACGACGGAAGACGCTGCGTTATGGAAGTCGCTCAGCATATCGGAGGAAATGTGGTGCGCTGCATCATGCTGGCCTCCAGCGACGGACTGTGCCGGGATATGGAGGTAGAATCCAGCGGCGCGGGAATCCAGGTCCCGGTAGGTGAAAAAACCCTGGGAAGGCTTTTTAATGTGCTGGGCGATACCATCGACGGCGGTGAGAGTCTGGAGGGGGAAAAGAAGTGGGTAATCCACAGAGATCCCCCTTCTTTTGAAGACCAGAGTCCGGTAGTGGAAATGCTGGAGACTGGAATTAAAGTCATCGATCTTCTGGCCCCTTACGCTAAAGGCGGAAAGATCGGTCTTTTCGGAGGCGCGGGAGTAGGAAAGACAGTCCTGATCCAGGAACTGATAACGAACATTGCCAATGAGCATGGCGGCTACTCCATCTTTACCGGTGTCGGAGAACGTTCCAGAGAGGGAAATGACCTCTGGACAGAGATGAAAGAATCTGGGGTTCTAAATAAAACTGCCCTGGTATTTGGTCAGATGAATGAACCGCCGGGAGCCCGTATGCGGGTAGCGGAGACCGGACTGACCATGGCAGAATACTTCCGCGATGTGGAACATCAAAACGTTCTTCTGTTTATTGACAATATATTCCGGTTTGTCCAGGCGGGCTCTGAAGTGTCTGCGCTCCTTGGGCGAATGCCTTCGGCCGTGGGTTATCAGCCGACCCTGGCCACTGAGATGGGCGATCTGCAGGAGCGGATCGCATCCACCAAGAACGGTTCCGTCACATCCGTCCAGGCTGTCTATGTCCCTGCAGACGACCTGACAGACCCGGCTCCGGCCACCACCTTTGCTCATCTGGATGCTACTACTGTTTTATCCAGAAAGATCGTAGAGCAGGGAATTTATCCGGCAGTAGATCCCCTAGAGTCTAATTCCAGAATTCTGGAGGAGGATGTAGTTGGAAAAGAACATTACCAGGTGGCAACTAAAGTTCAACAGATGCTTCAGAAATATAAGGAGCTTCAGGATATCATCGCAATCCTTGGCATGGAAGAATTGTCCGAGGAGGATAAGCTGACTGTTAACCGTGCCAGAAAGATCCAGCGTTTCCTGTCGCAGCCTTTCCACGTGGCTGAGAACTTTACTGGTGTCCCCGGAAAGTACGTTCCGGTAAAAGAGACGATCCGCGGATTCAAGGCAATTTTGGACGGTGAGATGGATGAGTATCCAGAGGCAGCATTTTTCAACGTGGGAACCATAGATGAGGTCATTGAAAAAGCCAAAGCTATGGAGCGGAAAGAAAGCTGAAACACTTTCCTGTGAACGAAAGGAGCAGATCCTATGTCAGCGTTTTGGCTAAAAATTATCGCCAGCGATCATGTGTTTTTTAATGGGAGCTGTGAAAAATTGGTAGTTCCCGCCCAAGATGGGGAACTGGGAATTCTGGCCCACAGGGAAGCAATGATCTTGGCTACGCAGGAAGGCGTCCTGCGCTTTTTGACCCCAGGCAGCAGCCAATGGCAGGAAGCCGTCGTGGGTCTGGGAATCGTCCAGGTAGCTAATAACCGAGTGACTGTCATTGTTGACACAGCGGAACGGCCGGAGGATATTGATGAGGTCAGGGCGAGAGAGGCCCTGGAGCGCGCCAAAGAACAGATGCGCCAGAAACAGAGCATTCGAGAGTTCCAGATGTCCCAGGCATCCATGGCAAGAGCTCTGTCCAGGCTGAGAGTAAAAAAAGGCCCCACAAACTTAGATTAACAATTCATAGGGCGAAAAAAGACGAGGAAGGAGGCTCTGCAAGCTGGCTTGCAAGGCTCTCTTTCCTCGTCTTTTTTCATCGGATGAATATCCGATGCTTCTTGTTCGCCGCAGGCGACAAGAAGATAGCCCTCCTCTCAATGAATGATCGGATGAATATCCGGTGCTTCTTGTTCGCCGCAGGCGGCAAGAAGATAGCCCTCTCTCAATGAATGATCGGATGAATATCCAATGCTTCTTACCCGCCGCCTGCGGCAAGAAGATAGCCCTCACAGCCACTTAGAATTATGAATTAGGAAATTGCAGAAATCCATAACGATCGGATTTTCTTTTCCATGGGGCGAACAAGTCAGAATGATCTGCCTGCGGCACACTTGGTCAGCGATTGGCAGCAGTTTGATATGGGACTGGGAGGAGGTCTGATTCCATTCTTCCGCCAGAGGTCCCCAAGAGTACTGGGGCCAAAAGCCGATCCCTAGTCCTGCAGCAATCAGATTCCGCACCGATTCTGTGGAATCACTTTCGAAAATAATTTTAGGAGTAAAATCAGCCTCATCAAAATAACTGTTGCAGATCTGCCGGATTGGTCTGGAACCAGCCAAACAGATGTAGCCGGTGTCCCTAGTATCAGCGAGACGGACAGATTTCATTTTCCCAAAAGGAGAGTGCGCCGGAACGGCAAGGTACAGATCTTCCTCCAGCATAACCATGTGATCTGCGCCTTCCTGTCCGGAAGAATCGGCCCGTATGGCAGATACACAGACATCATAATCCGTCTGCGCATCCGATTGGTATAGCTGAAAGTTGACATCTGGGCGCATCGCTCTGTATGCAATGATCCGGTTGGTCAGGAGTGAGGACGCTGCCAAAATTTTCAGATGAATCGTATGGGCAGCCTGATTCTGGCCTTCTTTCAGTTCTTCTGGTATTCGATCCAGCGCACTGATAATCGGAATCAGCCTTTTCTGCAGAAGTTTTCCTGATTCGTTTAACTCAATACTCCGATTTTTCCTGTCAAAAAGGGATACGCCAAGCTCGATTTCCAGCCTGTGGATTGCCTGAGAGAGCGCCGGCTGAGCTATCTGCAGATGTTCCGCTGCTTTGGTCATATGCTGATAATGGGCTGCTACTAAAAAATAGCGAAGCTGAAGAAGTTCCATGGTATTTGCACCTCAGTTATATTTTTCTCGTATTTTATTCGTTTTCGGTCTCTGCTCTTTCAATGCAGCTTCCCCGTTTTACAATATAATGGGGCACGATTGTTTTGGTAGCCAGCAGATTAGGATTTTCGATGTGGCTGATCATCTGAGCTGCAGCTTCCGAGCCTAGCTGGAAGGAATTGATATCAATGGAGGTCAGCGGCGGTTTTGCCATCCGGGCGAACAGGGAATTGTTAAAAGAAATCACCGATAATTCTTCCGGAACTGTAATATTCATCCCCACACATAGCTGCTCCAGATAAGAGGCAAGAATGTCATCGCTTGCCACAAAGGCGGTGGGACGATCTGGCTGTTTCAGCAGGTCTCTCAGTCCCGGGTTTTCAGCGCCAGAGAGAAAGGAGGTCTCCACACAGTACTCTGGGCGGAAAGGAATATTATTTTCCGCAAGCGCCAGCATGTAGCCGGACTTCCGATCTCCAGTATAGAGAAGAGAATGATCTCCGGACAGATAACCGATTTTTCTGTGGCCAAGAGAGATCAGGTACTGGGCGGCCTCCCTTCCAGCCAGCACATTGTCATTGTCCACATAGATTGTCTGGTTGGCGTTGCGGAAAGCCTTGCCGACCAGAACATACAGGAGACCTTCTTCATATAGATAATTGACTACGGGATCCTGTTCCCTGGAGTAGAGGACGATGAAGCCTTCCGCCAGTCCATTTCTCACGGTTGTTTTGATCACCTGAAGCAGTTCGGATTCGTCCTTTCCGGTAATCACTGTATTGATATATTGGCGCTGGTTGCACAGGATGCTGATTCCCCTGACGGCTTCCAGATAAAATGCATTTTCATAGGTTTCCCTCTCTGACGGCGGCAGAATAATGCCGATGGTTCTGGAGTTCTGTGTGGCAAGGCTGCTGGCCTGGAAATTCGGTTCGTATCCTAGCTGATCCATGGCGCGGCGAACCTTTTCTTTTGTCTGACGGCTAATAGAAGGGTGATCCTTGCAGGTGCGGGAGACTGTAGAGGGAGAAACCCCAGCCAGAGCAGCAACTTCTTTAATTGTGACAGACATGCAAACCCTCCTTTGGTTCCAAAAAAATTTCTATACCAAGTTTATAAAATTCCTTCTGAATTGTCAAATAGTTTTGCGCCATTTTAATGCAAACGGTTGCTTTTATATGCGTAATATTGCACAAATTATCCAAAATAAATTTGTAAAAAAAGGAGAATCCTTCTCAAATTGTTGGAAAACCCTTGATTTCCAGAATGAAGAGAGATATTATCAGTGCAAACGGTTGCGAAAAACAATGCAAACAGGAGGTATCAATGTATGAAAGAGCAGACCTTAGAAGGATGCACCGGGTTCCATCTGATCGCACCAGTTTCAGGGACAGCAGTGTCTCTGGATCAGGTTCCCGACCCGGTATTTTCCCAGAAAATCATTGGAGACGGACTTGCTATTGAGCCATCCGACGGCAAAATTGTCAGTCCTGCCGACGGGGAGATTGTCTCCGTAGCCCCCACACTCCACGCTTACGGATTAAAAACGGAAGATGGCCTGGAAATTTTGATCCATTTCGGCCTGGAGACAGTGGCACTGAAAGGGGAGTGTCTGAAAAGCTGCGTCAAGCCCGGAGACAAGGTGAAAGCAGGAGATCTCATCGCCGAGGCCGATATGGATGCTTTAAAAGCAAAGAATGTCAACCTGATCACACCTGTGCTGATCTGCGGCGGAATGGAAGAGAAGACTATGAACGTTCACCTTGGGCCTGTAACAGCCGGAAAAGACTGTGTGATTACCGTATTGGACAACTGTATTGCTGCAAAAGAAACCAAATCAGCCCCGGCTGAACAGCAGCATTCCAAGTCGAGCTCTTCAGCAGAGCCAAAAAAAGAAAAGAAAGCGTTCCCTATCAATTTCGATTTCCTGCAAAAGTTAGGGAAAGTTTTGATGACCGTAATCGCAGTCATGCCTGCCGCCGGTCTGATGATCAGCATCGGCAAGTTAGTTCAGATGAGCGGCGGAGATATCTCTGTCGTCCTGACAATCGGAAGCACGATGGAAAATATCGGGTGGGCTATCATCAATAACTTACATATTTTATTTGCAGCGGCTATCGGCGGCTCCTGGGCAAAGGAAAAAGCTGGCGGCGCTTTTGCAGCCATCATTGCTTTCATTCTGATCAATATGATCACAGGCTCTGTATTCGGCGTCACTGCAGAGATGCTGGAGACTGAGGGAGCTGTCACCCATACACTCTTCGGGCAGGAGATCGCAGTGGACGGCTATTTCACCTCCGTCCTGGGATCACCGGCTCTGAATATGGGTGTCTTTGTGGGAATCATATCCGGTTTCGTAGGGGGAACCATTTACAACAAATATTATAATTTCCGAAAACTGCCGGATGCCCTGGCATTCTTTAATGGGAAACGCTTTGTGCCTTTGATGGTTATTGTATGGTCTGTCATCATTTCCTTAGTGCTGGCAGTTATCTGGCCGGTCGTTCAGTCCGGAATCAATGCTTTCGGCGTCTGGATTGCCAACTCGTCTGATACATCACCTGTACTGGCACCGTTTATCTACGGAACCTTGGAACGTCTCCTGCTTCCGTTCGGTCTGCACCATATGCTGACAATTCCCATGAATTATACTTCTTTCGGCGGCACCTACACGATCCTGACAGGAGCAAATGCCGGTTCCCAGGTATTTGGGCAGGATCCCCTGTGGCTGGCCTGGGTAACAGATCTAATCAACTTAAAATCGGCTGGGGATATGGATGCCTACCAGACTCTGCTGACCACCGTTACACCTGCCCGCTTCAAAGTAGGTCAGATGATCGGCGCTACCGGGCTTCTTCTCGGCATTGCTCTGGCCATGTACCGCAGAGTGGAACCTGACAGAAAAAAATCCTACCGCTCAATGTTTGTATCCACTGCTCTGGCAGTTTTTCTGACTGGAGTTACTGAGCCGCTGGAATTTATGTTTATGTTCTGTGCCCTCCCGCTCTATGTAGTTTATGCAGTTCTTCAGGGGTGTGCTTTCGCACTGGCAGGAGTCATCCACCTGAGGCTTCATTCCTTCGGGAATCTGGAACTGTTTACCAGGCTTCCCATGTCCATCCAGGCCGGGCTTGGAGGGGACATCATCAACTTTGTAATCTGTGTGATCGCATTTTTCATCATCGGATATTTTGTAGCCTACTTTATGATTGGAAAGTTCCGCTTTGCGACTCCCGGCCGTCTGGGCAACTATACAGATGAAAACAGCGGGACAGAGGAGACGGCAGACAGCAGCACTGCTAAGAAAAGCAGCAGCCATGGAGACGGGCAGGCAGAACGGATCATCTCTCTGCTGGGCGGAAGAGATAATATCGTTCTGGTGGATGCGTGCATGACACGGCTGAGAGTCACTGTAAAGGATATGGATAAAGTGGCAGATCTCCCGGAATGGAAAGCAGAGGGGGCTATGGGCCTGATCAAAAAAGACGGCGGTATCCAGGCCGTTTACGGCCCCAAGGCCGATGTCCTGAAATCTGACATCAATGATATTCTTTAAATTTTATAATAAAAGGAGCAGGGAACATGAAGTGTCTTACCTTAAATAGCCACAGCCTAGTCGAACCGGAATACGAAAAAAAATTGGCGGCATTGGTAGAAGGAATTTGGAAGGAGCAGCCAGATGTTATGGCTTTTCAGGAGTCCAGCCAGTCTGTCTGTGCGGAGGAAGTTCCTGAAACTGAGCTGGAAGAAAGCGGTTTTGTCCCCTGTCCCTTCTGTCCTCTGATTGCGGAGGACGCCAAACAAGCAAAAATCCGGAGGGACAATCACGCTTTCCGGATTGCAGTCTCCCTGCGCAGTCTCGGTCTGGCCTATTTCTGGACCTGGACAGGCGCCAAAATTGGCTATGGAAAATACGATGAAGGTCTGGCCATATTTAGCCGGGAACCGGTTCTGGCTGCCTGCCAGTTTTATCTGACAGCCAGCCATGACTATCAGGACTGGAAGACTCGAAAAGCCCTGTCACTGTCCATCTCCACCGGAAAAGAAGTATCATCTTTTGTCTGTGTGCATATGGGATGGTGGGAGGATGATGAAGACCCATTTTCTGCTCAGTGGAAGCGCCTGCTGGGGCATCTGCACCCTTTAAAAAAAAGCGGGCACATCTGGCTGATGGGGGATTTCAATTCTCCTGATCAGGTGAGAGGAGAGGGGTACGATCTGATTCGGGACTCAGGATGGAGAGATACGTATCTGCTGGCGGAAAAAAAGGACAGCGGAATTACTGTCCCCGGTCAGATAGATGGATGGCGGAATCAGGAGAACGCAGCAGGAATGAGAATCGACTATATCTGGCTGTCCCCGGAACACCGGAAGGATCAGCCCCTGCAGATTCTCAGTTCCAGAGTCCTCTTTAACGGCAGAAGGTTTTCCTCCGTGTCAGATCACTACGGTGTCCTAATAGAATGGGAATACCAACCAGCAGCATTAGAGTTAGGAGGTTTGCAGAAATGAAACGAGAAAGCGGGATTTTGCTCCCCATCACCAGCCTTCCGTCTCCGTACGGCATCGGCTGCTTTTCACAAGAGGCATATCAGTTCATCGATCAGCTGAAACAAGCCGGCCAGTCTTATTGGCAGATACTCCCGCTGGGGCCAACCAGCTATGGAGATTCCCCATACCAGTCATTTTCTACCTTTGCCGGGAATCCTTATTTCATCAGCCTCGAGGCGTTGATAGATGAAAATGTTCTCACCGAAAGGGAGTGCATGGAGGCTGATTTTGGTCAAAAAGCCGACTCTATCGATTATGCCAAGCTCTATCAATCGCGTTTTCCCTTGCTGAGAAAAGCCTACGAGAGAAGCCGGATCAGTGAAAACCAGGAGTTCATCAGATTCCGGGACGAAAATCGCTGGTGGCTGGACGATTACGCACTCTTTATGGCAGTAAAAAGCCGGTTTGAAGAAAAAGCATGGACCGAATGGGCAGAAGATATCCGGCTCCGCTATTCTAATGCCATGGATTATTACCGCCGAGAGCTATATTTTGATATTGAATTTCACGAATATCTCCAGTTTAAATTTATAGAACAGTGGAAAAAGCTAAAAGCCTATGCCAACAGCCAGGGGATCCGGATTATCGGCGATATTCCCATTTATGTCTCTATGGACAGTGCTGATGCCTGGGCTAATCCGCAGCTTTTCCAGCTCGATGAAGAAAACAAACCGGTGGCAGTGGCTGGCTGTCCCCCGGACGGCTTCTCCGCCACAGGCCAGCTGTGGGGCAATCCTCTTTACCGGTGGGATTACCACAGGGAAACCGGCTACCAGTGGTGGATCAGCCGGCTGGCTTACTGCTGCCAGCTTTACGATGTAGTCCGTATCGATCATTTCAGGGGATTTGACGAATATTTTTCCATTCCGGCTGACGCAGAAACTGCCATAGGCGGCCATTGGGAAAAAGGCCCTGGACTCCAGCTGTTCCAGGCGGTAAATCATGCCCTTGGCAAAAAAGAAATCATAGCGGAAGATCTGGGATACGTAACAGATTCTGTACGGAAGCTGGTAGCAGACTGCGGTTATCCCGGAATGAAAGTTCTGGAATTTGCTTTTGATTCCAGGGATTCCGGCAGCGCCAGCGATTACCTTCCGCATAACTATCCAGAAAATTGTGTTGTCTACACCGGAACCCATGACAACGAGACCATCGCAGGATGGTTCCAGTCCATCAAGGCAGAAGAGAGGCAGCTAGCCAGAGATTACCTGTGCGATCACTATACACCTGACCATGAACTCTGCCAGTCCTTTATCAGTCTTGCCATGCGCAGCAAGGCCAGGATGTGCATCATTCCGCTGCAGGATTACTTTGGCCTTTCTAACAAAGCCCGCATTAATACGCCTTCCACAGTAGGAATGAACTGGAAGTGGCGGCTTCTCCCCGGTCAGCTGTCTGACGAAATGGTGGAGAAGATTGCAAAAACAACCAGGCTCTACGGGCGGTGGAACTGGCAGTAAAACATAGAAAAGGCGGATAAAAGAGCAGAACAATCTCTGTCTTTCATCCGCCTTTTTTAAAGACTATGATTCTTTTGCATTTGCAAATTCTTCCATAACGGTGGCTGCCATCTTGATTGCCTGTATATAATCCTCAATGATAATATTTTCATTGGGGGCGTGAATATTAGAAGCCACATTTCCGGCTCCAAACATAACAGCATCAAGTCCTGCAGAATGACAGAACTGGTACATGGCAGTTGTGCCGGAGCTGCTGACTAGAACTTCTGGATCCATACCATAGACGGGTTTCACACACTTCACAACGGTCTGTGCGAAAAGGCACTCCGGATTTGCACGGAAGGGCGGTTCGCCGGAAAGCCGAACCACTTCAATATCTGTAAATCCCCGCTTATCCAAATGCTTGCGCACCTTATCCAGAATTTCGTCCGGCATCTGATCGGGTACCAGACGCAGGTCCATTTTGACCACAGCGCTCCCAGGCATCACGGTCTTCGCCCCGTCACCAATATATCCGGCCTTAAATCCGGCAATGTTGGCAGTGGGCTGATAGTACAGCTTATTTAACAGATCAATTCCCGTCAGGTCATTGATAAAGCCGTCTAAGCCCATGCGCTGCTTCACCTCGTCCTCCTTATAATCTAAGGTTTTCAGGCACTCCATCTCGTAAGCTGTGGGGGCTTTGACATTGTCATAAAAGCCATCAATCAGAATATGGTCATTGGCATCTTTCATTGTAGCCAAAGCCTGAACCAGACGCCAGGCTGGATTTTTCACAATCGCTGCATTGCTGGAATGAAGGTCACTGTTGGCAGTGCGGCAGCGCAGCTCAATATAGAGAAGTCCCTTGACGCCGAAGCTGACCTCCAACGGTCCATTGATCTGCTTGGTTCCGCCTTCCCAGGCAAAACCATCTGTCTTTAAGCGTTCCGGGTATTTTTCAGCAAACTCTGACAGGTGGGGGCTTCCGATCTCCTCCTCACCCTCATAGATCAACTTAATCCGAAGAGGGAGCTCCCCATAAACTTCCTGAAAAGCACGTATCGCGCACAGGCGGCACAAAAGGCTTCCCTTGTTGTCCGTCGCTCCTCTGGCGTAAATCTTTCCATCGCGAATCTCAGCGGCAAAAGGATCACTTTTCCATTCCTCAAGAGGTTCTGGCGGCTGTACGTCATAATGGTTGTAGAAGGAGAGCGTGCGATCTTTGTTTACTCCCTCTAACTCTCCGTATATAATCGGATTTCCGCTTGTCTCCACTACATCTACGCTGACGCCCAATGAGGACAGTTCCTCCAGAATCAAATCCACCATTTCCCGCATACCAATATTCTGAGCAGAAATGCTGGGCTGGCGGCAGAACTTCTGCAGCAACTCAATATATTCCTGAGCATGGGCATCCACATAGTCATAAATCTTCTGTAAATCTCTCATTCTGAAACCTCCTGATTCCCAAAACAGTCATGTACAGTATATTAAGTGACTAATCATAAATTTTTTAAAATCATAGCACGCGAAAAAAAACTTGTCAATAATTGCAGAAGAATATTTTGACTTTTCAGAATTGCATGGTATATTGTAAGAATAATGAATCATGCCGTCTGCGGCAGCAGAGATGGCAGAGAATATGGAGGACATATGAAAAAACCAGACAAAAGAACACAAGATATGGACAGGCCGGCAGCTTGTCAAAAGAATCCGGAAAGCCTGGATATGCAGGAAGTTATGGACTATCTCCTTTATCACTCCAGCTACCGGGTTGGAATGGTCTATGATTTTGTGATGGTCTGCAGTGCCATGATCAATATTCCAAAAGAATATGAACCCGGCATCATGCTGACAATCGTTGAGGTTTCCATCGTTATGGAAGTGGTCAGATCCCCCGGAATCACAGCGGCGCAGCTTTCCAGGAAATGGAAAAGAACCCGTAGCGCCCTGTCCCAGAGCATCAAGAAACTGAAGCAAAAGGGAATGCTTGAGGCTCAGCCATCCCCCGAAAATCAAAAAAGGCTCCTTCTGTACCCGACAGAGGCCGGGATCCGGCTGTGGGAGAGAATCGTCAAAAATAAGGAAAAGGACAAAAACACCATTATTGAACGGCTTCTGACCAATGGCTGCACGTTAGAAGAGCTGAATACATTCTACCGTGTCATGGATATCTATACCAAGACAGCGCTGCAGCAGCCCAGCGGAGGCTGGCAAGATCTGATTCCAGAATAAAATACGCGTGAGAATCCAGACGGCGTACAGAGGAAAACTTAAAATTCGTTTATGAATATTCATACATCTTCAAGAAAAATTATAAAAATGGGTTGACAAGTAGAGCGTAGGTCGGTATACTGTGTTAAAGAACTAATCATTACTGCGTTGATGTGGTAAAGTATATTTGGAAGTAGGAAGCACAAAGGCGTGCAATGAAAGGGTCTTTGTGCTTTTTTTGTTTACTTCTGAGATGGTTTCAAATGCCGCCTTAATGACAGGGAGGCAAAACAAAAGGGAGAGGAGAGAATATTATGAGGAAGACAAAACAGTTAAACAGGCTGACAGCAGCTCTTCTGGCCTGCGCCATGGTAGGGCTTACTGCCTGCGGCGGCGGTTCTGCTGCATCTACAGAGACAACCGCTGCCCAGACATCTGACACCACGGCTGCTGCCGCCGGGGAGACCAGTGCAGCTGAGATTCCGACTACAGTGGTAATCGGCGTATCAGGTGATCTGGCAACCCTTGACCCTATGGATCAGATGTCTACCAGCACGGGTGATTTCTTTAAGAGCGTCGGCACTCAGCTTTACAAGCGGGATGAAAATTTTGAGCTGGTCGGTGATGCTGCTACTGGATATGAGCAGATTGATGATCTGACCTGGCGCTTTACCCTACGGGATGACATTAATTTTATCAATGGCGATCATATGACTGCAGACGATGTAAAATTTAGTTTGGAGCGGGTTGCTAAGGATGAATCTCTTGTGGCCAACCACTATTTTAACTGCATTGACCACGTAGATGTCGTCGATGAATATACGGTAGATGTGGTCACAACCTCACCTAGGCCAGATATGCTGAGCCTGGTAGCGATGGGAAGCTCCACCATTCTTCCGAAAAACTGGTTTGAGGAGAATGGCATTGATGCCTATATCCAGGCGCCGGTGACCTCTGGACAATACCAGTTGAAAGAGTGGATTCCGGACGACCACTATACCTTAATTCCTAACCCGGATTACTATGGCGAGCCGGCCACCTGGGAGGAAGTTACCTATCGGATTATCCCGGAATCCTCCACCCGTGTGGCAGAGCTGATGACTGGCGGTGTAGATATTATTACCAATGTGCCGGTCAATGAGTGGGAGCGTGTTTCCGGCAATACGGAGGGTGATGGAACCTCTCTGGTTTACGGTGAGACTTCCTCAATTCTCTTGATGATTTTAAAGCTGACCGAAGGCCGGGTCTGCAGTGATCCTGCAGTTCGTGAGGCCATCGAGCTGGCTATCGACAAAGAAGCGATCTGTGAACAGCTTCTGCAGGGAGCAGGCACACCTACCCGTACCCGTATCGCATCTTCTGTACCTGGCCATGATGAGAGCCTTTTTGGACCTGAAAACGGCAATCTTTACGATCCTGAAAAAGCAAAACAGATTCTGGCTGACGCAGGCTATCAGGAAGGGGAACTTACTCTGGAGCTGACCGGCTCAAACAACCGCTATCTGATGGACAATGAAATTGCTCAGATGATCGCTGCCTATATTGAGGCAATCGGTATTCATGTAAACCTTGAGATTGTAGACAGCAATGTTCTCAGCAACATGTTCTCTGAAAAGAATATTAAGGATGCCTTTCTGGTGGCTCTGTCCGATGGACAGTATGATGGCTGCTACCCGCTGGCCCAGTTCTGCGATCCTGTTCGTACGGAAGGGATGAGTGACTGGAATAATCCGACAGCTGTTGAATTGTATCAGCAGACCCGAAGCGAGATGGATGAAGCGAAAAAGTATGAGCTTTCCAGACAGATTCAGGAAATCTGTGCAGAGGAACGCCCGCAGATCGCTATCGCCCAGTTAAAAGCCATCTTTGGTGTCAACAACCGCTTCACCTTCTCGCCCCAGATGGACAGCACGGTTCTTCCTGGCGAGATCAGTGCGGCACAATAAATAGTATAACGGCTCATCAGAGCGGCCAAATGGCGGCCAAGCCGCTAAAAATAAAGGACTTTCGCAAGAGGCTGTTGTATCCCAGCAGCCTCCTTTTGCTATCAGATTAGGAGGGAATGACAATGGAAAGGTATCTGGTCAGACGTCTGCTGCAGGTGATCCCAGTTTTGATCATTATTACGATGGTCGTATTTTTTCTAGTCAATGTGGCAGGCGACCCTACAGTGAATCTCTTGCCGCTTGACGCAACACCGGAGGACAGAGAGAGGCTGCGGGAGGCTATGGGGCTGAATCGTCCTCTGTATATCCAGTATTTTGATTTCATTAAAAATGTCCTGAGAGGAGATTTCGGTGACTCTTACCGTTTTAACCAGCCTGCTCTGGATCTGGCACTGGCCAGGATTCCTGTCTCTGTACAGCTTGCCGGTGTCTCTCTGCTGTTTGCCATTTTGTTCGCCATTCCCATGGGAATTCTGAGCGCTCAATTTTCAGGTACCCCCTTTGATCTGCTGATCAGCGGATTGTCTGTCCTGGGGCGTGCTATGCCCAGTTTCTGGGTAGGCATCCTGCTGATTCTTCTCTTTTCTGTCAATCTCCGAATTCTTCCGGTATCCGGCAGCGGAACTCCGGCTCACATTATCCTGCCGGCTGCAACCCTGGCTGTGCAGACAGCGGCGCCTATCATTCCGCTGATCCGATCCAATATGCTGTCCATTATGCACGAGGATTATATCCGGACAGCCAGAAGCAAGGGACTCCGAGAAAGTTTCGTCATCTGTATTCATGCTTTTAAAAATGCTTTGGTGCCAGTCGTCACCATCGTCGCCTTGCAGATTCCTGGACTGGTCGGCGGAGCACTGATCGTGGAGACCGTCTTTGCCTGGCCAGGTCTGGGACAATTTTTAATCCAGGCCATCAATAACCGGGATATGAGTATCGTTCAAGTATGTATTTTCCTAATTTCGATCATCACTCTGATTGCGAATCTGATTGCAGATCTCGTCTATTGCCTGATTGATCCGCGGATTAAATACCAGTAAAGGAGCGCAAAAGATGAAAACGACAGTGAAGAGAAAGAGAGCACCGCGCTGGCTGCGGTCCCTCTGGAGAAGCAAAACGGGAATGGTAGGGTTTATCATTGTAACAGTCGTGATGTTCTGTGCAGTGTTTGCTCCCTATATTGCCCCCTACGACCCCAATGCCATTAACCCCCTGTATATGTTAAAACCTCCAGCCTTTGTGGAGGGCGGAGATATTCAATTCCTGCTGGGAACTGATAACTTAGGCCATGATATTTTAAGCCGGCTGATCTACGGAGCGCGCATATCCATGCTGATCGGTGTGTTCAGCGTGTTTGTGGCAGGCTTTATCGGAACTCTTTTTGGGCTGGTTGCCGGATATTACGGCGGCATCTGTGACTCCATCATTATGAGAATTACGGACGCTTTCCATGCCATCCCAAGAACCCTTCTGGCTCTGGTGGCTGTCAGCCTGATGCAGGCCAGTGTGACAACATTAATTATCGTAATTGGTGTGACAGGCTGGGTCAATTATGCCCGGCTGATTCGCAGTGAAGTGCTGGTTCTCAAAGAAAGAGAATTTGTAAAAGCCTCCATCACCATCGGCACGCCAGACTACAAAATTATATTGAAGCATATCCTGCCCAATGTATTTTCTGTATTTATTGTGGTTTCAACCCTGGCAGTGGCTACCAGCATTATAGCAGAAACCAGCCTGAGTTTCCTGGGCCTCGGAATCCAGCCGCCAAATGTCTCTTGGGGAGGCATGCTTTCTGCCGGCAGAAACTATCTGGATACAGACTGGTGGGTAGCCACTCTGCCTGGCATCACCCTGACACTCACTGTACTTGGTATTATGTTCCTGGGAAACTGGCTGAGAGATTACCTGGATCCCCACAACCAGGGTCTGTGATAAAAATACAGTACGCTTGAAAGGCTAGGATAAACTATGGAAAATCGGGAATCTTTACTAAAAATCGAAAATCTGAACGTATATTTTAAGACAGAAAACGGGCGGATCCAAGCTGTAAAAGACGTCTCTTTTGAGATTGGGAAGGGTGAGCTGGTTGCTCTCGTAGGCGAATCCGGCTGCGGAAAAAGCATCACCTCACTCTCTGTTATGGGCCTTACGCCAAAAAACTGCCAGGTGGAAGCCAAATCCATTTCATTAGGAGGGCGGGAGCTGACAGCCATGAAGCCTGACGAGCTGAGAAAACTGCGCGGCAAAGAGATGGCAATGATCTTCCAGGAGCCTCTTACCAGCTTAAATCCTCTTTTTACCATCGGCTACCAGCTTACGGAGACCATTCGCATTCACAATCAGATCAGCAAGAAAGAAGCCAGAGATAGGGCAGTTGAACTCTTAAAGAAAGTGGAAATACCGCGGCCGGAATCAATCCTCAAGGAGTACCCCAATGCCCTGAGCGGCGGAATGCGCCAGAGAGTTATGATCGCCATTGCTATGGCCAACAACCCTACGCTTCTGATTGCAGATGAGCCCACTACTGCTCTGGATGTGACCATCCAGGCTCAGATCCTCAGGCTGATGCGCCAGCTTATGAAAGAATACAGCGCATCTATCCTGTTTATCACCCATGATCTCGGTGTGGTGGCAGAGATTGCAGACCGTGTAATCGTGATGTATGCCGGGCAGATCGTAGAGCAGGCAGATGTGTTCAGCTTGTTCCACCGGCCGCTCCATCCATATACCCAGGGACTGATGAACAGCACCATCAAGATCAATCAGTCAGATGAGGTTTTGGATACTATCAACGGCGTTGTCCCCAATCTGTCTTCCATGCCGGAGGGCTGCCGCTTCCACCCGCGCTGCCCTTATGCCAGAGAAGACTGCAGGAAAACGATGCCTGAGCTCAGCGCGGTTCTGGGGAACCGCTATGTAAGATGTCTCCACTGGGAGGAACTGGGAGGTGATCAAAATGGCTGATGGAAAACTGCTGGAAGTAAAAAATCTGAAAACCTATTTTAAAGTGAAAGCAGAAAAGATCGGTGGTAAGCCGCGCTATTTAAAGGCAGTGGATGATGTCAGCTTTACCATCCGACAAGGTGAAACCCTGGGGATCGTGGGGGAATCTGGCTGCGGAAAGTCTACCTTGGGAAATACTATTATTCGTCTCTTAAAACCAACAGAAGGTCAGATTTTGTTTGAAGGCCAGGATCTGGCAAAGCTGAGCCGCAGAGAGCTCATCAAGTACCGGAAGGATATCCAGATGATCTTTCAGGATCCTTATTCTTCTTTAAACCCAAGGATGCGGGTAGAAGAGATCATTGCTGAGCCATTGAAGACCCACCACATCGCTTCTGGAAACGAACTCCATGAAAAAGTTCTTGACCTGATGCGAAATGTGGGACTGGATGAGACATATGCTTCCAGATTTCCCCACGAATTTTCTGGCGGCCAGCGGCAGAGAATCGGTATCGCCAGAGCCCTGGCCCTTCAGCCGAAGCTGGTGATCTGTGATGAGCCGGTATCTGCCTTGGATGTATCTATCCAGGCTCAGATTTTGAATCTTTTAAAGGAACTTCAGAAAACCTATGGCCTGACTTATATTTTTATTGCCCATGGGCTTCCCACTGTAAAACATATCAGTGACCGGATCGCAGTTATGTATCTTGGACAGATCGTAGAGCTGGCTGACAAAGAATCTCTCTTTGCACAGCCAATGCACCCATATACAGAAGGGCTTTTGGAGGCGATTCCGCTTCCGGATCCAGATCTGCGAAAACAAGAAGAGAGCCGGGACATCCTGAAGGGAGATATTCCAAATGCTCTGGACCCGCCTTCAGGCTGCCATTTCCATCCCAGATGTCCTTATGCGGATGAAACCTGCCGCAATACCTGTCCACAGTTGAAAGAATTGCAGCCGGGACATTTTGCAGCGTGCCATCATCCCTTAGAGAGAGGTATGGCAGGAGAATGAAACGCTACCTGCCCCTCTTTGCCAATATTGCCTCCCAGGTATTATTCGGCTTCGCCTATCTCTTTATTAAACTGGGAATGGATGCCGTAGGGCAGGACACAATCAAATTTCTTTCTTTCCGCTTTGGATTAGGATTTCTGGTGATGACAGTCCTGCTCCTTTTTGGCTTTCAAAAGGTACATTACCGAAAACGGCCGATCTGTCTGGTGGTACTCTGCGGCCTGGTCAATCCTCTGATCAGTCAGGTGCTGGAAACCACTTCCACCATTTACGCGCCTACATCGCAGCTCTCCATGTACCTCAGCATCGTCCCGGCTCTGATGCTATTTTTTTCTGTAGCGATCAACCGGGAATATCCAACCCGGAGACAGGTACTGTTCCTTTTTGTGACCGTATTCGGCATCTTTACAGCCAAGGCAACGGCAGATTCCGGAGGTGAGATATCGCCCGCAGGCTTTATCCTGGTAATGGCATCTATGACGGTGATTGCTTTGGGGAGAGTCCTGGTTCGCAGGGCATCCGCCTACTTCACGTCCTTTGAGATTGTTTATATCACCACAGGGATGGGAGCTATAGGATTTACGGCAGCGGCATTCCTTCGGGCTGCAGCGTCCGGAACAACAGCTTTCCAATACTTTGCTGTGCTGTCCGACAAGCAGTTTGTTATTGCCGTCCTGTATATGGGGATTGGTTCCTGTGCAGGAGCCTTTCTGCTGATGACCTATGCCGCGGCTAATCTTCCGGCAGCGGTATACGCCGCCACCTGTTCCTTCAGCACCGTAATTGGAATTCTGTCAGGAGTGCTGATCCTTGGAGAATCGTTTCGCTGCCAAGAAATACTTGGAGCTGCGCTGATTCTGGCAGGGATGATTGGGATCGGAATGTCATACCAGGCCGAAGGCGAAGAAAACCGATTTAAAATCCAGAAGAGGTAACATTTTTATGCTTTTATCAGTCAGGAGAAAACAATATGGAAAAGATTACGATTAAAAGCCTTTTTGACCTCCGCTTTGTGAGCAGTCCCGGCTTTTCGCCGGATGGATCCAAGGCCGCATTTATTGTCCAGCAGGGCAATTACAAAGCCAACGGCTATACAGGAGACCTCTGGATCTTAGAACCTGACTCTGGACAGACCAGAAGGCTGACCAGAAGCGGCGATGTCAAAAACTATTTTTGGACTAACCATAATACTTTGCTGTTCCCGGCAAAACGGGAAGGAGAAAAGGAACATACAATCTATGAGATTGATCCGTCTGGCGGCGAGGCCATGGCAGCCTTCACCCTCCCTTTCCCCGCAGTCAAATTCGAGCAGATGGAAGACGGCCGGTACTTGGTACTGGCGCGATGGCAGAATGGAGAACCGAAATCCGAGAACTGTGAGGTCATTGAGGAGGCGCCTTTCTGGAGCAATGGGCAGCGTTTTACCTATGGAATCCGAAACAGGCTTTTCCTTTTCGACCCGGAAGCAGATGAAGAGGGAAAACGGCTTACGCCCTTGACCGGGGAATGGTTTGACATCACTGCATACCGCCGGAGAGGCGACATGCTTTTGGTTTCCGGCATGGAATGGAGAGGGCGCCGATATAACTGGAATGAGGTGCGGCTTTACAACTGGAAGACCGGTGATATGCGGGTTCTGATTGAAAAAGATTCCGTCCGAACCGGCGACACACTGGAATTTTTAAGCGATGAGGAGGCGCTGATTACTGTCAGCGACAACAAACGCTATGGTTGGAGCCAGTATCCAGAATTTTATAAGATGGCATTGAAGACGGGAGAGCTGACTCTGTTTTCTTCCTGGGAATATGCAGTTGGAATTAATTCTGTCAATTCCGATGCCAAGATTGGGAGCGGCCGGCTAGATAAAATGGCCGGAGATACATACTGGTTTGTATCTACTATCAATGATGAGTCCGGCCTATGCCGGCTGGAAGCCGACGGGACGATAAAGCAGATGGTGGAACCGGGATGTGCCGTAGATGGATTTGATGTGTATAAAGGTCATGTTCTGGAGTGTAAAATGCGAGGTCTTGCACCGGCAGAGCTTTTCTTTGATGGAAAACAGGTGACAGACTTTAACGGAGAATGGCTGAAAAATCATCGCCTGTCGGTGCCAGAACCCGTATTTTATACCGGAACCGATGGGGTGGAGATCCATGGGTGGGTGATGCCGCCGACGGATATGTCTGAGCGGGATCCTCTCAGACGCTACCCAGCGATCCTCCACATTCATGGAGGGCCCAGAACTGCGTTTGGCCCAGTCTATCACCATGAGATGCAGCTGTGGGCGAATGCCGGCTATTTCGTATTCTTCTGCAATCCGCGGGGCTCTGACGGGAGAGGAAACGCTTTTGGCGATATTCGGGAAAAATACGGTACAGTAGAATATCAGAATTTGATGGAATTTACGGATGAGGTTCTGCGGCGCTATCCCATGATCGATCGGGCCAGAGTCGGTGTAACCGGAGGGTCCTACGGCGGTTTTATGACAAACTGGATCATTGGCCATACAGACCGCTTTGCCGCGGCTGTCTCTCAGCGCTCCATCTCCAGTTGGCTCACCATGGAATATACATCTGATATTGGATATATTTTTAATAAACGCCATCACAATACCTACACTAGGGAAAACCCAGAAAAACTGTGGGGCTTCTCGCCCCTAAAATATGCAGACCGCTGCGTGACGCCAACCTTGTTTATCCACTCTGACGAAGATATGCGGTGCTGGATGGTAGAAGGGCTGTCTATGTTCTCTGCTTTGAAGCTCCACGGGTGCCCGGCACGCATGTGCCTGTTCCACGGGGAATCCCACGAGCTCTCACGATCAGGGAAACCGCAGAACAGATGCCGGAGAATGAAGGAGATCCTTGGATGGATGAATCACTATTTGAAGGGAGAGACGTTCGATGAAACAACCGGTAAGGATTGAAGATTTATACCAATTAAAATTTCTGTCAGAGCCAGTGGTCTCTCCTGACGGCCAATTCGCTGCCTGGGTGGTCAATCAGGCTGAAAAGGAAAGAAACCATTATGCCTCCAGTCTGTGGGTGATGGATCTCTCGACAAAAACAAAAAAGAAAATGAGGGAAGGCACCTGTTTTGGTATTTTCTGGCTGGACAGGGAAACTCTGGCATTCCGGTCTGGAAAAAGCTGCTGGAAGCTGTCTCTGTCCGGAGGAGAGGCGGAGGAGCTGTTCTCCCTTGAGGAAACAATCCTGGCAGTGACGCCTCTGCCGGATGGAATGTATCTTCTCCATTATTCCCACAACTGCGGAGAAATCCTGGATGAAGAAGGGGATGTGGAAGTGTTTGACGAACTGCCATTCTGGAAAAACGGCAGGGGAGTTACCAATAAGATGCGAAATGGTCTGGGAATTTATGATCCGAAGCAAAAGGACCTGCAGCCCATCACTGGCCTCTTTGTAGATGTGCTGTATTTTGATGTGTCTTTGGATGGACAGCAGATCGTTTATTCTTGCCGGGAATATCGGGATGTCCAGTCGCCCACCAGCGGGCTGCGGCTTTACAGCCGGCAAAGTGGCCAGACACAGATCCTTCGGGGACAGCGAGAAGCCCAGATTGACCAGGTGAAATTTTTAGGAAGCAGCTTTGGAAATAAGATTTTTTATACCGCAAAGACATTTGAATTTGTAGGGCGGAATCCGGTCTATATGCTCTGGAATCCAGAAACCGGCAGTTCAGAAGAAGCGGCGTTTCCTGATGCCATGATCACCAATACGGTGGGAACTGACTCCGCCTACGGAGGCGGGTCCCTTATATGTGTATGTGAAGAAGGGCTTTACTTCTGCAACACCAAACGGTACAGCAGTGAAATCTTTCTTCTGCCGCCGGATGGCCCGGTACGCCAGGTGACCTGCTGGGACGGAGCAATCCTTTCCTTTGACAAGAAAGGCAGCAGTTTCCTGATCAATGCCATGCGGGAGCAAAAGCTGTCAGAGCTGTACCTGCTGAATCCGGATGGTTCCAGCGAGCAGGCAACCGACTTCAACGGGAATTTTCTGAGAAGCCATGCCGTACAGACCCCGGAGCGGTTTACTTGGATCAACAGGGATGGTGTGGAGCTGGATGGATTTGTGATCCCTCCGCTGAACTATGATCCTGCAGCCTCCTATCCTGGCATACTGGAGGTTCACGGAGGACCGAAGGTAATGTTTGGCAGCGTATACCATCACGAAATGCAGTGCCTGTCCGGGAAAGGCTATTTTGTATTTTACACCAACCCGAGAGGCTCAGATGGCCGCGGCGAAGCCTTTGCTGATATTACAGGGCGTCTGGGGGAGGTTGATTATGAAGATTTGATGGAGTTTGCCGATCAGGTGCTGGATCGATACCCGGCCTTGGATAAAAAGCGTATTGGAATATGCGGCGGGTCCTACGGCGGCTTTATGTGCAACTGGGTCATCGGCCATACAGACCGCTTTGCGGCAGCTGTCTCTCAGCGATCCATCTCCAATTTCATCTCCAAAGGGCTGTGCACGGACATTGGATTTTACCACAACTTTGCCCAGGTCGCTGACCCCTGGAAAGATTTTGAGAAAATATGGGAATCTTCACCCATCAGCCATGCTTTTCAAGCATCAACACCCACGCTGTTTCTTCAGTCAGATGAGGATTATCGCTGCTTTATGAGCGGTTCCATCCAGATGTTTTCGGCCTTGAAGCAGCATGGGACGGACTCAAAGCTAGTGCTTTTCCACGGAGAAAACCATGAGCTGTCCCGCAGCGGAAAACCAGAAAACCGTATCCGAAGGCTGGAGGAATTATGCGGATGGCTGGATAAATATCTGATGTAGCAGTTTGAAGGGCCTTCGTCCATGAAAACAGCAGCCCGGCCCCTTTCTTAAGAATTCTTTAGAAATGATTTACTGATTTCTTTAGAATTGGATGGTAATATATATATAATGTAACCCTCAGACGAGAAAGGAGATTATTTATGGCACTGGGATTATTTGCGATTTTATTTGCCGTGTCAGGCATCATCAGCATAGTGGGACTGCTCGCCCTGTATGTCACCCGTTCCCCCAAACAGAAAAAAGGAATTTTCTGCTTTTTGGCTTTGTGGGGTCTTTTGATTGCAGCGCTGTCTGCATCCAGCCTTCCATCTAACGATCAGGCAGGGAGACTGTTTGCCTGGATAATCGGGCTGCTTGGTGTAATCGGACTAGCTGTCTATCTCAAGAGCAGTTCCAAAATGCTCTATATTGTTTCGTATCTTCTGATCACCATCTCCGCTGCCGGAGGCATCTTAAATCTGTTTTTTTAGGTTTTGCTCTGTCCCATCTTAATGGAATTCGGAGCAGCCGTGCAGAGACTGATAGACTGTGGCTAAATCATAATAGCCCCTGTTTATCAGTCTTTTTTCATTAATGTTCTTTGGAAGGAATGATTCGGGAATGGATCGTTCCTTTTTTAGCGTACTGTTTTATAAACCTTTGTCAGCCTAAATTTCCATTGAATTTTACTATGCATTATCATTAATATTAAATATTTGCTATATATACGTCAAAGCGGTACACTACAGATACCAAAAATATCCATTATTTTAAGAAACGAGGTAATTTTATATGGAAGCACAGATGCTCAAGGACAAAACAGCAATTATTACAGGAGCCAGCTATGGAATGGGACAGTCTATGGCAGAATTATTTGCGGAAGAAGGCGCTGCAGTAGTTTTGACCGCCCGGCATCCTCAAATGCTGGATGCCGCAGTAAATCGTATTCGTTCAAAAGGTGGGCGCGCCGTCGGTGTTACAGCGGATGTATGCTCTACCGAAGATACAAAAAAAGTATTTGAAACGGCCCTGAAAGAATTTGGAGATGTCGATATTTTGATCAATAATGCCGGCATTGGAGAACAGAAGATGATCGATGAAACGGATGACGACTGGATGATGTTCGTAATGAACACCAACTTAGGCGGGCCTATGCGGTATATCCGAGAAGCTCTAAAAATCTTTCTGCCCAAGAACGATGGTGTGATTATCAACGTATCCTCTGTAAACGGAATTCGTCCCTTCTGCGGAGCTACCTACACATCCACAAAGGGAGCTCTGAATACTCTGACAAAAAATGTAGCAATGCGGCTGATTGACACTAATATCCGCTGCAATGCAGTAGCCCCAGGGGCGACGGTAACGCCTGCACATCTTGCTAACAAGGCGGGAGAGCAGCCTGGCGGTGCAGAAATGTTAAAGTACAGCGGTCATTTTGTCTATTTCCCAGGCCCGGAATGCGATCCTATGGATCAGGCATATGCCTGCCTGTATCTTGCCAGCAAAATGGGGCGGCACGTAAAAGGGCAGGTGCTTCAGGTCTGCAATGGAGCCTTCCTGTAATTTGCAGCAGTCATAGCCGCTAAAGAGCCATTTTGGAATTATGCTATCATGCAGGAAGAAGTTGCGTTGATGGTACAGACATGATATGATGAACGAAAAACAAAAGGGGCGATTGGGGCGTGGAACTTCGGACTCTTCGATACTTTCTTGTTGCGGCACAGGAAGAAAACATTACCAGGGCAGCCGAATTGCTGCATATCACACAGCCGACTTTAAGCCGCCAGATGATGGATCTGGAAAGAGAATTGGGCACTACATTGATGCTTCGTGGAAAAAATGGGCTGTCCTTGACAGATGACGGTATTTTTTTCCGTCAGCGGGCAGAGGAGATCATCGAATTGGCAGATCGTCTGGAACAGGCTTTTGCGGAAAAAAATGTGGATGTCAGCGGAGTGATTTCTATTGGAGCTACTGAGTCTATCGGCAGCAGATTGTTTGCTAGATTAATTAAGCAGTTTTCTGATAAGTACCCGCTGGTACAATTTCATTTGTATAATGAAATGGCGGATTATATTAAAGACCGCATGGACAAAGGGCTGGTGGATGTAGGACTATTGTTAGAGCCAATCGACACATCCAAATATGACTTTCTCCGTCTTTCCCAGAAAGAAACTTGGGGTGTCCTGATGCGGGACGATCATCCGCTATCGGGTCGGGAATCGGTCAGTCCGGAAGAGATTGCACAATATCCGCTGATCCTGCCTTTGCGAGAAAGAGTCCGGGCTGAGATCCTGAATTGGTTAAAACGCGAAGAAAAAGATTTATATATACCGCTTAGCTATACTCTCCTTTCTAATGCGGTGCTGCTTGTAGAAGAGGGGTTGGGCAGTGCTTTCTGCCTGGACGGCGCTCTGGCGATTCATAGCAGCCCAAATCTGCGTTTTATCCCCATCCATCCAGAACATACGACCAGAAGCGTTTTAGTGTGGAAGAAAAATCATGTATTCTCACCGGCAACATCGCTGTTTATCCAGGAAATCAATATGCTTCGTGCAAGAATTGAATAAGAAATTTTCTTTTTGGGATCTCTGAGAATTCATTTTCTCAAGATCCTTTTTCGATTCCCAATGGAAACTATGGTTCCAGTCTAATTTTTATGGTTCTATCCATGCAAAAAAGGCATGAATAAAGATAAAAGATAAGTATTCGACATAGAAAAAACACCGCTATATAATATACTCAAGAAGTCAAAAGAGTCTTATCCCAGAACCAATGTGTTTTGAATTGAAAACATTTACCATGGCAAAGACAGGAGGCAATGCAAGTGAAAAAAATATTTTCTATGATCGCAGCAATCGTGATCGGTCTTTCTCTCACGGCCTGCGGAACTTCTGGGGAACCGTCTGCGGGTTCTCTTGAAAAAAACAATTCTTCCGCTCCCGAGCCGGAACAAACATCTGCTGAAGCCGCCACAGCCGCGGCAGACACTGAGACTAATGATGAAGTTTGCGGGAGCAATATCGAGGAGGAAGATGAAGCTGCGGCAGAGCGTCGGATATCGGTGCGGTCTGGAGATGCCGAAGTTATTTATAGGCTTAATGATGGCAATGCTGCAGATTCTCTTTATGAGATGCTGCCCTTAACAGCAGAAGTGGAGGATTACAGCACCAACGAAAAGATTTTTTATCCGCCCGAAGAACTTGCATGTATAGAAACACCACTTGCAATGTCAGATACAAAAGGCGGGACATTGGCTTATTATGAGCCCTGGGGCAATGTGGTAATGTTTTATGACGGATATAATGAAAATTCCGCTTTATATGAATTAGGACATGCAGTCTCCGGTATGGAAAGCATCAGCCGGATGTCCGGGACGATCACCATTACGGTTGCAGAATAATAGAGTCTGTAAGGAGGTTGAATTTTATGAGTAAATCTTTAGTAGCTTTTTTCTCTGCCAGCGGCGTCACAAAGCGTGCGGCCCAAAAACTGGCGGCAGTCACCGGCAGCGATCTGTATGAAATCAGGCCCGCCGTTTCCTATACCAGTGCGGATTTGAACTGGCAGGATAAACATTCCCGCAGCTCGAGGGAGATGAACGATCCATCCTCCCGTCCGGAGTTGGCGGATAAAAATGCGAACATTCTGGCATATGACCGGATCTTCCTGGGATTCCCCATCTGGTGGGGCGCAGCGCCTACTATCATCAATACATTCCTGGAGAGTTATGATTTTTCTGGTAAGACCATTATCCTTTTCGCCACCTCCGGCGGCAGCGGCATGGGCCGCACGGCATCTGTTCTCGCTCCAAGCTGTCCTGGTGCGAATATTGCAGGCGGTCGGATACTGAATGGGAGCCTATCAGAGGCAGAATTGAAACAGTGGGCGGAGAGTGTCTGAAGAGATTAGAAAGGAAGGACAATCATGGATCGCAAAGAACGTACAGAACAAAAAATGCAGGAACTGTTTCACAGCCATGCAGCTGGAAATTCGGGAGACGATTTACCAATGTGCGCCTTTTATCGGTTTCCCCAAGACCCTCAACGCCATCAGCACTATGAATGAGGTCTTCACGGAAAACTGTATTAAACTGCCTCTGCCGAAGGAGGGCACTTTATCAACCGATGAGGAACGGTATGAGAAAGGACTTGCCATCCAGTCTCCTGTATATGGAGATGAGATCAAAGACCGTTATACCTGGCTGCCCAAACCTTTTGATGAGGCTGTGCCCCGGTTTCTCACGGAACTGTGCTTTGGTGACTTTAACACCCGTACCGGTCTGGACGGAAAGGAAAGAGAACTGCTTACCGTAGTGTTGCTGGCGGCTATGGGCGGTGCAGAAGTGCAGGTAAAAAGTCATGTGGAAGGCGCATTGAAGGTGGGGAACACCAAAGAGGAAGTGGTGTGTGCCCTGGTACATGCCAGCGGCTATATGGGGATTCCCCGCCTGTTTAACGCCTTGAACGCCTGCAAAGACCTGCTGGAAGAAAAAGAATAAATCAACAAAATGGAATTGGAGGAAACGAAAAATGGAACTGAAAACATTACCGAAAATCGCGCTGGGCGCATGGGCCTGGGGCAACGATGGAACTTTTGGCGGAAAGCTGACAGACGCAGCCCTGCGCCCTGTATTTGACGCGGCCATGAAAGCTGGCCTTAACCTCTGGGATACTGCGTATGCCTATGGCATGGGTGCTTCCGAGAAAGTGCTGGGTGAATTTCTGCACACGGTGCCCCGCGACAGCTATCTTATCTCTGATAAATTCACGCCTCAGTGCGCCGACCCTAATGCGGAAAACGCAGTCATCGCTCTGTATGAAACCAGTGCAAAGCTGCTGGGCACTGACTACATGGATGCATATTGGATCCACAACCCGGTGGGCGCACCGGAATGGACAAGAAAGCTAATCCCTCTGGCAAAGACCGGCAAGATCGGACGTATCGGGCTTTCCAACCACAATCTGGCAGAGATCAAAGAAGCCGCTGCTATCCTGGAGGCCGAGGGGCTGAAGATTTCAGCCATCCAGAACCACTACAGTCTGCTGAACCGCTCATCTGAGACTTCCGGAATCTTAGATTACTGCAAGGAAAACGCCATCACATTCTTTTCTTACATGGTGCTGGAGCAAGGGGCGCTGTCAGGCAAGTATGACACCAAGCATCCTTTCCCGGCAGATTCTGACCGGGGAGCGGTGTACAACCCCATGCTGCCACAGCTGGAAAAGCTGAACGCTGGCCTGAAGGAGATTGCGGACAAACACGGCGTGGCCGTCGCACAGCTGCCGGTGGCCTGGGCCATCGCCAAGGGAACGCTGCCGATCATCGGTGTGACCAAGGTGTATCAGGTGGAGGATGCCGCCAAGGCAGCATCCCTGGAGCTCACTGCGGATGAGATCGAAACCATGGAGCGGCTGGCCGGCGAAACGCCACTGAACGTCATCCGCTACTGGGAAAAGGAAATGAAGTAAGGGGGTGCCGGCAATGAAGATCGTTGTACTAGAGGGCAGCCCCAACAAAAAAGGCTCTACTCATATCCTGGCGGACTGTTTCCGCCAGGGTGCGGAGGGTGCTGGGCATATCGTAGAAATGATTGATGTGGCCCACGCCAATATCCATCCATGCACCGGCTGCATCTGCTGCGGTTACGAAGGTCCCTGTGTGCAGAAGGACGATGTGGAGAGCATCCGTAAAAAGATTTTGGACGCAGATATGCTGGTGTTTGCCACGCCGCTGTATTACTACGGTATGTCTGCCCAACTGAAAACCATAGTTGACCGATTCTGTGCCTTCAACAGCTCTATTCAGCGCAAACACATGAAATCCGCCCTGCTGACTGTTGCCTGGAACAGCGATGACTGGACATTTGAAGCTCTGGAGGCCCACTACAAGACGCTGGTGCGGTATCTGAATCTCACAGACATGGGAATGGTGCTGGGCTATGGCTGCGGCACCCCGTCTATGACGGAACACTCCGAGTTCCCCCAGCAGGCGTACAATCTGGGGAACCGGTTGAAATAGGGAGGGATGAGCGCTTTGCTGAAAGAACGTATAGATGTCCATGGGCATTACTTCCCGCCGGCATATCAGAAACTCTTGCAGCACCACAATATAGAGCTTTTGGACGGTGTAAAAGCACCTGAGTGGTCTATTGAACGGCAATGGAACTGCCTGGCCCTGTGATGGAATATTTTTTTGAGACGACTAGGACGGTGGTCAACCTTCTGTTGCAAGGCACACTGCGCAGGTATCCAAATCTCCGGTTTGTGGTGCCTCACGGCGGCGCGTTTTTAACGATCCTTTCAGACCGGCTTATTCCATTGGCCAATGTATCGTTAAAGGATAAGAGCCTGGACATCTCCGGCGATTTGTCCAGACTGTACTATGATCTGGCAGGTTTTTCGATGCCAAAACAGTTTGACCTTTTACGGACAATCACAGACAGCTCCCTTTTGTATGGAAGCGACAGCCCGTTTACCTTTCTGCCCGTGTGCGTGAAGCAGGTGGAACAGATGGATCAAAAAATAAAAGATGCTTTAGCGGAACAAATTTATCAAAGAAATCCAAAGTCACTTTTTGAAGAAGTGGGGATATTTGCAAAAGAATCAAGGAGAAAATCAATATGCCAGTGATTACATTGGAGGCAGCTCAGCTGAGCAAAGAACAGAAACAGCAAATGGGTGAAGCAGAAGGAATGTTTCACCCATTCGCTGCAAATTCGGAAAAAGGAGGCTATTTTACCATGGAAACAGTCAAATTAAGCAACGGCGTGGTCATGCCGATGGAAGGCTTTGGGGTCTTTCAGATTCCGGAAGAAACCTGTGAACAAGTAGTGAAAGATGCCATTTCCACCGGCTACCGTTTGATTGATACTGCCAGTTCCTACCAAAATGAGAAGGCTGTTGGAAAAGCGATTAAGAGCAGCGGTGTTCCCAGGGAGGAACTGTTCATTACCACGAAAGCCTATATCCAGCAGATGGGCTATG
>CALWBQ010000010.1 GCA_944376125.1 uncultured Lachnospiraceae bacterium | reverse complement strand
GACCGCCTGGAGGGGGTAAAGGACGAGGAGCGGACGGCACGCTATGTCTGCGTCATCGCCGCCGCCTTTCCAAGCGGGGAGATCTTGACTGTAAAAGCGGCGCTGGAGGGCCGGATCGGCTACGAGGAGAGAGGGGAGAATGGCTTTGGCTACGACCCGATCTTTTATCTGCCGGAGTATGGCCATACGACAGGCGAGCTGCCGCTGGAGATAAAGAATGCGATCAGCCACAGAGGAAAGGCCCTGCGGCTGATGCGGGAACGCCTGAGGGAGAAAGGCCTGTGAGGCCGGGAAAGGACTGGAGGACATGAGGATTCTGGTGGTGAGCGATAACCACGGGAAGACAGGAAACTATGACAAGGTGCTTGCACGGGTGGGAGCCATCGACCTGTTGCTCCACCTGGGGGATGTGGAGGGAAGCGAGGATTACATACGCGCCAGCGCTGGCTGCCCGGTGTACATGGTGGCCGGGAACAATGACTTTTTCTCAGATCTGCCGATGGAGGAAGAGCTGCAGATCGGAAAATACAAGGTTTTCCTCACCCACGGGCACTACTATTCCGTATCCATGGGGACGGAGCGCTTGAAGGAGGAGGCGAGGGCGCGGGGAGCGCAGATTGCCCTCTACGGGCACACCCACCGGCCGGTGGTGGACATGGGGCGAGGGGACGTGATAGCGGTGAATCCGGGAAGCCTGTCCTACCCGCGGCAGGAAGGGAGGCGGCCGAGCTATGTGCTGATGGAGCTGGACCGGCTGGGAGAGGTGCATTTTTCTATAGCCTACCTATAAAAAAGTGTTGACATCTGGCAGGCAGATAGAATATAATATATCTTGCGTCAAGTCAGTGGCGGGATAGAAGGGATGCCGGGGTGTGGCTCAGCTTGGCTAGAGCGCCTGGTTTGGGACCAGGAGGTCGCAGGTTCGAATCCTGTCACCCCGATGCAGTGTGCGGGTGTAGTTCAATGGTAGAACACCAGCCTTCCAAGCTGGACACGTGGGTTCGATTCCCATCACCCGCTTCGCATGGCGAAGCGCTTATGCGGGGATACGTGTTCGTAGCTCAGCTGGATAGAGCAACGGCCTTCTAAGCCGTGGGTCGGGGGTTCGAATCCCTTCGAGCACGCTTGCCGGTGAGGATGTCAGGCCGGCGGAATATAAGTTATGGTGGGTATAGCGCAGTTGGTTAGCGCGCCAGATTGTGGCTCTGGAGGCCCAGGGTTCGAGTCCCTGTATCCACCCTCTAATTCCTTCGGGAATTTTTTTTTACCTTTTGTTAGGAACAGAGAGGAAAAACGAAATATATTGGGCTATCGCCAAGCGGTAAGGCACAGGACTTTGACTCCTGCACTCGCTGGTTCGAATCCAGCTAGCCCAGTTTGGCAAATGGGAGGGAGCCTGTAAAACCGTTGGGTTTTACAGGTTTTTTCTTTTCAAAAGCATGGCAGTTTCGGAATGATACGGATAGGAGGTATGTTATGAAGAAGAAAGCCGCTTTGGCTGCCTGTTCCAATGGCCTTCCGGAAACCAGGAGGAAGCAGGCCGAGGAACTGGAGAAGTTTCTCAAAGAAATAGGGATGGAAGTGGTACTTTCCCGGTGCCTTTATGAGCGCGGCGGGACTGCTTTTTCCGGGTCTCCCAGGGAGAGGGCTGAAGAGCTGATGAGATTTTACAGAGATCCGGAAATGGATCTGATATTTGACCTTTCCGGCGGGGACGCGGCTAATGGAATCCTTCCCTATCTGGACTTTGAAGCCATTGGGAACAGCCGGGCTGTTTTCTGGGGGTACAGCGATCTGACGACCATTATCAATGCTATTTATGCAAAAACTGGCCGGAGCAGCGTGCTCTACCAGGCCCGCAATCTGACATATGCGCCGGGGGAGTGGCAGAGGCAGGCATTTCAGAACTGGAGAGAGGGAAAGAAAACAGATTTGTTTGATTTTTCCTGGGAATTTATTCAGGGGGCGTCTATGGAAGGAACCGTTGTAGGCGGAAACATGAGATGCTTGTTAAAACTGGCAGGTACAGAATACTGGCCGGATATGCAAGGGAAAATTCTTCTGCTGGAGGCCGCCGGAGGCCTGGCGCCTCAGATGGCCTCCTGCCTGGCCCAGCTTGGACAGATAGGGGTGTTCGGCCAGGTACGGGGGATTCTTTTGGGGACCTTTCTTTCTATGGAGGAGAGCGGCAGCAGGCCAGGGATAGAAGAGCTGGCAAAAGAGTATGCAGGCGAGAAAATTCCTATTGCAAGGACGGCCCAGATCGGCCACCGGACAGATTCTCATGGGATTCTCATCGGCTCCAGCCTTGTGCTTGGTTCCCGCCTTTGACGCAAAAGAGTTTGTATAGAGGCTGGATGCGCTTTTGTCTGTCTGGAAGTTCGTGTTTCGCGGTAATAAAAATACGGAATCTAAACTTATGTTTCACTGAAAAAATAAGTTCAGATTCCGCAGGCTGAGTGCGGGTAACAGGACTTGAACCTGCACGGTCTCCCACCAGAACCTAAATCTGGCGCGTCTGCCAATTCCGCCATACCCGCTCATAGAAAATATGATATTCAGCACATAAATGAGTGCCGTCTTTGCTGCCTTTTAATCATATATGATTTAAGGCGGCTTGTCAATCATTTGTGATTGGAATCTGTTCTTGCTGTGCCGTTTTCATTGACAGGCTTTTTCTGGTCAATTATAATTTTTGTAGAAGCATTGAAACTCTGGATTCTCTGTGAAGAGATAAAAGGAGGAAAGTGAAATATGAAGTATGTCTGTTCTGTCTGCGGCTACATCTTTGATGAGGTGAAAGAAGGAAAGCCTTTCAGCGGTCTGCCGGAAGTGTGGGCCTGCCCTTGGTGTGGTGCAGCCAAGGCTGCCTTTGTTCCGGAGAAGGCGGCTGCTGAAAAACAGGAACCTGCGGCTCCTGTTTATTTGGATGAGGATATGGAACAGCTTTCTCCGGGGGTGTTGTCAGCTTTGTGCTCCAACCTGGCGCGGGGCTGCGAGAAACAGTACAAGGATGAGGAATCCGCCCTTTTCCTCCAGCTCGCGGATTTTTTTGCATCGGCGGTCCCTGCCGTTCCTGATGCTGGTACGGAGAAGCTGGCAGAGCTGATTGAATGTGATCTGAAGAGCGGATACCCGCTGCTCCGTTCGGAGGCGGCTGCGGAGGGAGACAGGGGAACTCTGCGGATCTGCACGTGGGGAGAAAAAGTGACAAATATCTTAAATTCCCTCATGCTGCGGTACCGGGCTGAGGGGGATGCCTTTCTGCAGAACACCCAGATCTGGGTCTGTACCGTCTGCGGTTTTATCTACGTTGGAAGCAATCCGCCGGAGCTGTGCCCGGTCTGCAAGGTTCCTGCGTGGAAGTTTGAAAAGGTGGAAGGGAGGACTTCGGCATGAAACAGAGAGCGGTGAGAAATCTGAGGCTGTGCACAAAAGACTGCCTGTGCCTCTATGTCTGTCCTGTGGGCGCAGCAGATACGGAGAACAGCATTATTGACACTGAAAAATGTACTGGGTGCGGTATGTGTGCCCAGGCATGTCCGTCTGGAGCAATCTCGATGGTTCCGGAAGAGTATCCGCCTCAGCAGCCGAAAGCGGAGAAGGTGACAGCCGCAGCGTTCGCTTTGGCAGAGAGCAAGGCCAGACAGGAAACGATGGCCCGCCAGATAGCGGAAAATGCAGATAGCGATGGCCTGTACCGCCTGATGACGGCCATGGCGAAATCAATCCGCCTGGTCAATGAAGATATTTTGAGG
Organism: uncultured Lachnospiraceae bacterium; assembly: GCA_944376125.1. Taxonomy (GTDB): domain Bacteria; phylum Bacillota; class Clostridia; order Lachnospirales; family Lachnospiraceae; genus UMGS1370. Next base: position 39,679 of record CALWBQ010000010.1, on the reverse strand, counting down.
GAATCAGGCTATATGCTGCCCCAGAGCGGCAATGCACATGCTTTGCTCCGCCGGATGGCAGAGGAGCCGCCTTCTGCCCAGTTCCCGTCAGAGGCGGCCAAGCGCCTTCTGAAACTGATTCCATGCAATGAGAAAGAGGGATAATAGGATTGACAGCATTGTTTTTGGCTCCCATTTACATATTGGTAAATCTTTATATTATGCGGTGGCTGGTTCTCTGGATGGGAGCCTGCCATCGCATCCTGCAGTCACGGGGGGCAAGATTTGTGGTTATTGCGGTTTATGCGGCGCTGGCCACAGCCATGCTGACGGGCTTTTTGGTTCGAACCGAGCCATTGCGGAGGGTTTTGAAGACCATCGGATTTTTCTGGCTGGGCTGTTTTGCTTATACGCTCCAAATGGTCCTTCTCTTAGACCTGGCCAGGTTCGCACTGCGCCGCAGCGCTTGGCGGGGAGCCCTGGCAGGGAGCCGCTGGTTTGCCGTGATCGGCGGGATTGCTCTGTGCATGATTCTGCTGGTCAGTGCTTATGGGATTTTTCATGCGAGGGCTATAAAAGTAAAGGAATATACAATCGAAATCAGCGGGGACAAGGTGCTGGGGGATCCGCTGAGGATCGCTCTGGTGGCGGATCTCCATCTGGGCTACAGTGTGGGGGAGCGCCACATGAGAAATATGGTAGAAAATATCAATGCCCAGGATGTGGATCTGGTCTGTATTGCCGGAGATATTTTTGACAATGAATACGAGGCGATTGCCAACCCGGACAGAGTGGCGGAAATCTTGAAGGGAATCAAGAGCAGGTATGGCGTATACGCCTGCTGGGGAAATCATGATGTCAGTGAAAAAATCCTGGCAGGCTTCACCTTCTGCTCAGACAAAGCGGTGGAAAGAGATCCGCGGTTTGAAGGTTTCCTGAAAAAAGCGGGGATCCAGATTCTGGAGGATAAGGTGATCCAGATTGGAGGCAGATTTTATCTTGCAGGCAGGAAGGATCCGGACAAGGCGAAAAAAGAGAAAGAGAGCCGACTGGCGCCGGGGAAACTCTTGGAGGGGCTGAATCCGGAGCTGCCGATCATTGTCATGGACCACCAGCCAGACGAATTAGACGAATTGGCGCAGGCTGGAGTCAGCGTGGATCTTTCGGGTCACACCCACGATGGCCAGATGTTTCCGGCCAATCTTTTGGTCCGGCTCCGGTGGAAGAATCCGGCCGGGGTGATGAAAATTGGGGAGATGTGGTCCTGTGTGACCTCCGGGGCAGGAGTCTGGGGACCGGCTATGCGGGTTGGGACAGACAGCGAGATTTTAATAATAAATGTAAAAGGAACAGAGAGGATATAGGTGATGAAAGAAAACAAGATACTTACTGGAACAGTCAGCGTCTGCGGTCTGGCGATGATCTGCAGCATTCTCTGGGGGAGTGCTTTCCCCTGTGTAAAGATAGGATATGAATTTATGGGGATTCCGGCCGACGGGGCAAATCAGCAGATTCTGTTTGCCGGACTGCGCTTTTTTCTGGCAGGGATTTTGGCGCTGCTGATTGGAAGCGCTGGAAGGAAGAAGATTTTGGTCCCCAAACGGGAATCCTGGCCGCTGGTGGTAAAGCTGTCGGCATTTCAGACGGTTTTCCAGTATTTATTTTTCTACCTGGGCCTGGCCCACACTTCCGGCGTAAAAGCATCGATTATAGAAGGAACCAATGCTTTTATGGCGATTTTGATTGCCAGCTTAATTTTTCGTCAGGAAAAATTGACGGCCAGAAAGATAGCGGGATGCGTCCTGGGCTTTGGAGGGGTCGCGCTGGCCAACTGGCAGCAGGGGATGGATTTTGGTTTCCGCATTGAGGGGGAAGGTTTTATCTTCCTGGCAACACTGGGATATGCTATCGCCTCTGTACTGGTGAAAGACTATTCGAAGAAGGAAGATCCGGTGGTGCTGAGCGGCTGGCAGTTTGCTTTGGGAGGGCTGGTGATGATTGTGTGGGCCTTTGCCTGGGGAGCTGAGATCCCTGTGATCAATGGCCGCGGCATTGCGATGCTCCTCTATCTGGCAATGGTATCTGCAGTGGCTTTTTCTCTCTGGTCTGCCCTGCTGAAATATAATCCAGTGTCAAAAATCACCGTATTTGGCCTGATGTATCCAGTGTTCGGCGTGATTTTGTCCGGGCTTCTCCTGGACGAGGGCGCTCAGGCTTTCAATGGAAAAACCATTGCGGCGCTGATTTTAGTCAGCGCCGGCATATTGGCTGTAAATTGGAAGCAGAAGAGCAGAGGGCAGGATGGCGTCAGATCCATCCGCCGTCCAGCCCGATGACCTGGCCGGTGAGATAAGAATTTTTGTAACCCAGGTGGTAGACCAGATCTGCCACTTCCTCAGCTTTTCCCAGCCGTCCGGCTGGGATTTCTTCTACTAGGGAGATAAATTCATCGTCATCCATCCATTGATTCATCTCCGTGTCAATGGCTCCGCAGGCGACGGCGTTGACCTGAATGTTGCTGGGAGCCAGCTCCTTTGCCAGAGCTTTTGTGAACGCATTGATTCCCCCCTTGGTGGCGGAGTAGGCCACCTCACAGGATGCGCCGACGATGCCCCATACGGAAGAGATGTTGATGATTTTCCCTTGCTTTCGGGACACCATGCCGGGAATGGCCAGTTTGCAGCAGTTAAAAACAGATGTGAGATTGGTCTGAATGACCCGATTCCAGTCCTCCGGGGACATATCCTGCAGAAGGCCAATGTAGGCGACGCCTGCATTGTTTACTAAGACGTCAAGGCTGCCGAACTGTCTGCGGATCTGGCCGAACAGTTCCTGGCAGTCTTTTATGTTTCCCATATCGCCGAGATATGCCAGGCAGGGAACCTGGTAGCTTTCGATCTCTTTTTTTGCCTGGAGCAGACGCTCTTCGCTGTGAACGCAGTTGATGGCTATGCTGTATCCTTTTTTGGCAAATTTCGTTGCAATGGCTTTCCCGATGCCGCGGGAAGCGCCTGTTACCAATACCGTTTTTTGTGCCATATTATCACCTCTTAACCTGAGTATAGCACATTTGCGGAACTTGTAACAGAATTGTAAGAAAAAGTTTTGAATTCCGCAGGGGAGTTGTGCTATACTGATTAATAAACGTACGTGCCGTCTTTTGCGGTGCCGTACAGCATGAAACAGAGAGGATGGATGGGAAGCCCATGGCACAGAGATATGATTTGGTAATTGTAGGTTCCGGCCCTGCCGGATTGGCGGCAGCAATCTATGCGGAGAGAGCCAGATTGGAGACATTGGTGATTGAGAAAGGGATGGTCAGCGGCGGGCAGGTGCTGACAACGTATGAAGTGGACAATTACCCGGGGCTTCCAGGTGTAGGCGGATATGATCTGGGAACTAAATTCCGTGAGCATGCAGATCACCTTGGGGCTCAGTTTGCAGAAGACGAGGTTGTGAGGATTGAAGACAAAGGCGCCGTGAAGCTGGTTGTCTGCGCCCACGAGACTTATGAGGCCCGGGCGGTCGTTCTGGCAACTGGCGCCAGCCACAGAAAGCTGGGGGTGCCAGGGGAGGAGGAGCTGAGCGGCATGGGCGTCTCCTACTGTGCTACCTGTGACGGCGCATTTTTCAAAAAGAAAGTGACTGCTGTGGTGGGCGGCGGAGATGTGGCGCTGGAAGACGCTGTTTTTCTGTCCAGAATGTGCGAGAAGGTCTACCTGATCCATAGGCGGGATGAGCTGAGAGGGGCGAAAAGCCTTCAGGAGCAGGTGTTTGCCCAGGATAAGATTGAGGTGATCTGGGATACAGTGGTAGATAAGATTCAGGGGACGGACCGGGTGGAAAATCTCCTGATCAGGAATGTAAAAACCGGGGAAACCAGGGAACTTCCAGTCAGCGGCGTGTTTATCGCGGTGGGGATCACCCCAGCCAGCCAGGCATTTGAGGGGCTGGTGGAGATGGATCATGGATATATTAAGGCGGGGGAGGACTGCAGGACCTCCTGCCCTGGTATTTTTGCAGCCGGGGATGTGAGAACAAAACCTCTGCGCCAGATCATTACAGCGGCGGCAGACGGGGCCAATGCGGTGACCAGTGTGGAGAGATATCTGATGGAAGGCTAATAGAGGAAGGCACATATGAAGAAATGGAAAAAAATACTGGCAGCCGGGGCTTTTGTCTGCCTGGCCAGCATAAAAACAACGCCGGCCTTTGCCGGTATGAACCCGGATACAGAGGCGCCGGTGGCTGGGATATCAGTGGCGCTGAACAATTATTATGCCAGCAATAATGAACCGGAGAGGATGCTGGCGGAAGCATTGGATGCCAGGGCGGCGGAGAAGGCTGCTGGGTTCCGGCTGGCGGAGGCGTATGCCCAGCCCCAGGAGGTTGCGGGGAGGGAAACAGCCCAGGTGCAGCAGGTATCTGCCACAAAGACGCCGAAGGAAAAAACAGTGGTAGCCGCAGCGGCCAGCGCCTACGCTAATGTAGCGGTCTCCCAGGTCAGCGGGTATGTCAATGTCAGGGCGGCGGCCAACACCCAGAGTGAAATTGTGGGCAAGATTTATAATAACTGTGCTGCAACGATCCTAGAAACGGTTGAGGGAGAAGGGGGCCAGTGGTACCGAATCCAGTCCGGCAGCGTTACCGGCTATATCAAGGCCCAGTATTTTGTTACTGGGGAGGCGGCTGAGGCTCTGGCGAAGGAGGTAGGCGTAGAGTACGCCACCATCAACACTACTTCCCTGCGTCTCAGAGCCGAGCCCAATCTGACCAGCGAGACCCTGACCCTTTTGGGACAGGGGGCCAAGTACCAGGTTTTGGGAGAAGAAAATAATTTTGCAAAATTGGCGGTCGATACGGATTTGACCGGATACGTGTCTATGGACTACATAAAGACTACGGTGGAATTTAAAGAAGCGGTCTCCCTGGAGGAGGAGGCGGCCCAGAAGGCGGAGGAGGAAAAACGGCGTCAAGAGGCGGAATCTGCTATCCAGAGACTGAATCAGGTCCTGGAGGCCGAGGCGAAGGAGCCGGGGACATCCGACTCTGGCCAGTCTGGGACGGCGAAAACGGAGACTTCTAAAGCTGAGACAACTGCGTCTGCGACGGCTGCGGTTGGAGTCAACGGGACAATAGCTGCCAATCCGCAGGGGGATGGAAAAAATGAGCAGGTTTCCGCGCCGGCGGCAGAAACGACATCTGCTGTCCAGACCTCCAAAGAGACGTCAGCATCCGCGACAGTGCCGGCGGGACCGTCTGCCGGGACTTCCTCTTCGGAGAGCGCTGCGGCTCCTAGCGTATCTTATGGGCCAGGCGGAAATGCATCCCAGGAGGTGGTCAGCGCCACACGGACAGCCATTGTGGCCTATGCAAAGCAGTTTTTAGGAAATCCCTATGTTTACGGAGGGACCAGCCTGACTGATGGAGCAGACTGCTCGGGATTTATTATGAGTGTCTATGCTCATTTCGGCATCAATACTGGGCGCAGTTCCAGAGACCAGGCGGCTAATGGCCGTGAGATTTCTCAGTCGGAAATGCAGCCTGGAGATCTGCTGTTCTATGCCAGCGGAGATTATATCAATCATGTGGCCATGTATGTGGGCGGCGGGCAGGTCATCCATGCCAGCACGCCGGAGTCCGGGATCACCCTCACTCCGGTTAACTACCGGACGCCCTGCAAGGTAGTCACATTCCTGGATTGATTTTTGTCTGGACTGTCTGCATGAAACTTTAGGGACTGGCTGATGAAGGCTTCAATATATAGAAAAGGCGAAGCAGCGGGAAAGAAGAATTTTTCCTTGCTGACTTCGCCTTTTTAGGGCTTGGCTAGACCCGGTTAAGGGCATTTTTGTTCCTCAACAGAGAAAAAGAAACTGCTGCTAAAGCGGCTGCGCTCGGCGCCAGAGTTCTGCAGACAGGATTTTGCGGCGGTTAGAAGTCCAGCTCGTAAGCCATCCGCGGGGAACCGCTGTAATATACAGTTCCGCAGTATTGGAACCCCTCACGGGCGAGAATGTGCTGCATTTTCTGGTTCTGCAGCCCGGTATCGATGCGGATGGCATGAATGTCTCTGGATAGACACAGCTCCCTGGCCAGGCGGAATACGATTTTTGAGATTCCCATGCCTCTTCTTGCGCGGCCGAAGGCCATTCGGTGGATGACTGCGTATCGGCGGCAGGTCTTCCATTCCCCCTCGATGTCATCGTAAGCGGCTTCGCCGCTGAAATCAATGCACATATATCCAAAAGGAACCTGGCCGTCCATCAAAAGGTAGCCGTTCCCATTTCTGATGTCAGTTCTGACGGTATCCAGGTTGGGATAATCATCTGCCCATTGAATGAATCCCTGCTCTCTCTGATGCGCCCGCGCTTCGTCTATGAATTGGAAACCGATCTGTGCTTCTTCCGGCTGCGCCGGCTGTATATGAATTGTCATATATCCTCCTGTTTTTCGTTTGTTAATTGCCATGCAGCTATTCTACCATAACCCGCTTCCGACGTACAGACTGGAAATATCACACAATCGTTATGGCTGCTGTAAAATTGAGTCCGTAGGTTCAGCGCTCCAGCTCTAAGGCAAAATTGGTCATCTTAACCCCATGGCGTTCCACGGTCTGCTCCTTTATCAGACGGTATCCGCGTTTCTCGAAAAAGGGCCGTGCCGTGATGGAAGCGTGTACCAGAATACGGGGGGAGACGACAGAGCGCTCCAGGGCATCGCACAGGGCGGAGGCGATGCCCTGTTTCTGATAGTCCTTATGGACATAGAGCCGGTCAAGGTAGCCATCTGCGGTGATATCGCCAAAGCCAACGATAATCCCGGCTTCTTCTGCTACATAGGTGCGGTGCTCTAAAAAAGACCGATTCCACTGATTCAGATCGATGCGGCCGTCTGCCCACGCATCGGCCTGTTCGTTTGTATAGTCCCGCAGACAGACGGAATGAACCGTGTTATAAAAGAGCTGAGCCATCTCTGGACAGTCTGCTGACTCGTAAGGTCTGATTGTCATAAAAGAACCTCTCTTTCAAAATATTTTCGGAATTGATTGTATCACTTGCAGATATTTGGCGCAATGCGGAGGGCATATTGATTTTCCTATGGCTCAGTGCTATACTTTGGGCGAAAGAGTGGTGACAGAATATTGAATTGGGAAAAACGATTTACAGATGCTTTGGATATAGATGCTTCTTACCGGCTGGCAAAAAAGATGGAAGGGCCCAGAACAAATCCGGTTTTGGGGTACCGCACTGCCGGCTCGGCGGCGGAGCTTGAGACAGGGGAGCTTTTGGCGTCTGAGATGAGGCGGATCGGCCTGAAGGACGTTCACAAGGACCGGATTCAGTTGGATTCCTGGGAATTTTCCAGGGCAGTGATGCGGTTTTGCGACGAGGAAGGAAAGATGTATGAATTCCAGCTGGGGGCCTATCAGACAGATTTCCATACCAATGGGTTCCAGACATACGAGGTGGTCTGGGCCGGCAAGGGGACAGAGAGGGATTACGACAACCTGGATGCTGCAGGTAAGCTGGTTTTAGTAGAGATGAATCAGCGGGAGGAATGGTGGATTAATTTCCCTGTGTACCAAGCCCATTTAAAGGGGGCGGCAGCTGTTCTGGCTGTCCAGGAAGGCGGTTATGGGGAGATCAGCAGCCGGGCCCTGAATGCTCAGGACATTGCTGGCCCCGCAGATGCCCCGGCATTTTCTATTTCTCAGGCAGATGCGGCCGTGCTGAAAAAGGCGCTGGAGGCGGCTGCCCAGAGCGGGAGGCACAGCATCACTGTGGAGTTCGACGGAGAATCTCAGGTTAGGAGCGGGCAGGAATCATACAATATCATCGGCACCATACCCGGGAGAGATCCGGAGGAAATGATTCTCTTGTCTGCCCACTATGATTCTTATTTCAGCGGTTTTCAGGATGACAATGCGGCTGTGGCTATGATGCTTGGCATCGCAGACGGCCTTGTTAAAATCGGCTATCATCCGGAAAAAACTCTGGTCTTCTGCGCCATGGCGGCGGAGGAGTGGGGCTGCATCAATTCTAAATATGACTGGTCTGTAGGAGCTTACGAACAGGTTTTTCATGTCCGTCCCGACTGGCCTGGGAGAGTAATCGCAGACTTAAACTTTGAACTTCCGGCTCACGCCCACGGGAAAAAGGATGCGATCAGAAGTACATATGAGTATGCATCTTTCCTGGAAGGATTTTTGAAAACTGTGCCGGAGGACAGGGAGGCATTCCCTGAAGGCATACAGGTTCTCTGCCCGATTGAGACATGGTCGGATGATTTTTCCATGGCAATCTCAGGGATCCCTTCTGCAGTGAACGACTTCAGCGCGGGGCCGTTTATGGAAACTCACTACCATTCTCAGTTTGACAACGAGGATTTTTATGATCGGGCCGTGTATCGGTTCCACCATGAATTATACGGCAGGCTGGTTTTGGCTTTGGACAGGCTGAGCCTTCCGCCTATGGACTTTGGACGGCTTTTTGCTGCTATTGAAAAAAGCGTTGACAGGGGGACAGAAGAAGATTTGATTTCCAGGCTGAGAGAGGCCCGAAAGTTGGCAGGCGACCTGTATCAGCGCATTAGTGCGGTTAATGGCGGGGAGAAAATCCTTCCGGAAGAGAGAAAAAAAATCCGGAAAGACCTCCTTTCCCTATTTAAAAAGAGCCAGGACTATTTTGTGCGCCTGGACTGGCAGGACTGCGTGCTGTTTCCTCAAGAAGCGGCAGAGCGGAATTTGTCTCATCTCAAGCAGGCGGAAGACTGCCTGAGAAAGCGCGATGTAAAAGGTGCCTTGGAGTGTCTGTATGGGATTGACAATAACGCCTATGCCTTCCTTTTTGAAGAAGCCGTTTTCTCTTATTTTACAGATTATGTGCTGAACCAGCCAGAAGAGCGGCTGCGCTGGGGAACAGGCAGGATCGTCCACCATGAGAATCTGTATCAAGTGGTGACGATGCTGCGGGACCGCCTGAGACAGCAGAAGGACGGTTCGGGAGAGCATTCCGGACTGGAGAAAGAGGAATATCTGCTGCGGGAAGCGATCGCCAGACAGGAGGCTTATTATCAGGATGATATCCGATATATGACAGAGGCGGTGGAGAAAATGGTTCAGGGAATAAATGAGATAAAGAGGAGATTTGATTATGGACAGTGACAAGCTGTACCGGGTAAAGCGGGAGGACTTAAAAAAATTAGAGAAGCTCCTCACCGTCTGCTTTGCCAAGGATCCGCTGTATTGCAAACTAATTCCGGATGAGGAGACGAGAAAAAGGCTGATGCCTGAGCTGTTCCAGTGCGATATGACGGAATTTTTTGAAACCTGCGAGATCTTTGCAGACAGCCCGGAGATCAACAGCATTCTTGTGGTTTCGGATGAATCAGAGCCTTACAATCTGATTAAATACTATTTTACGGAGGCCCGCGCCCAGCTGGAGACAGATGGGTATCTGATCAAGGAAGACCCTAGCCTGAGGACTCTCCACAATTTTATCATGGGGAAAGATTATCTGAATTCCCGCTGGACGGATCAGCTGCATCAGGAGGAACGCCTGCATATTATTTATCTGGCCGTAGATCCGGAAAAGCAGGGGCACGGCTACGGCGGCCTCCTGCTGGAGGAGGCTATCGCTTATGCCCATGCCCACAGGCTTATGATCTCTCTGGAAACCCATAATGAGAAAAATGTGGCGCTGTATCAGCATTTTGGCTTTAAACTGTTTGGCATACTGGAGCGGAAGCCTTTTGACCTAAAGCAGTACTGCATGATCCGGGAGATTCAGTAGAGGACGCTGCGGGAGCGGCGGATCAGACTTCCCATCTCCCGGCTGCGCCGCAGGGGAGCACCAGCCCATTGGAGGTGACAGGGAGGCCGATCTCTTCTGCTTTGACATGGCCTCCGCAGGCGGGGACTACCTCAGTTCCAATCAGATAGGACAAGACAGACGGGGCCAGCCCGGTGGTATAGGAATTGATCAGGAAGAACAGAGGATCTTTGGACAGAAGCTGGGCGCAGAGTTTAACCAGCGGATGAATCGCATCTTCGATCTTCCAGATTTCCCCCTTGGGTCCCCTGCCGTAGGAGGGCGGATCCATAATGATGCCGTCGTAGCGGTTTCCCCGGCGGATTTCCCGCTCTACAAATTTAATACAGTCATCCACGATCCAGCGGATGGGGGCATCCTCCAGACCGCTGGATTTAGCGTTTTCACGGGCCCAGGTCACCATTCCTTTGGAGGCATCCACGTGGGTGACAGCAGCTCCGGCGGCAGCAGCGGCCAGGGTGGCTCCTCCGGTGTACGCAAAGAGATTTAATACCTTTACAGGACGCCCGGCTTCCCGGATTTTCCGGCCAAACCAGTCCCAGTTGGCGGCCTGTTCTGGGAAAAGTCCAGTGTGCTTAAAGCTGAAGGGCTTCAGGTTGAACGTCAGGCTGTCATACTGAATGGTCCACTGCTGAGGCAGGCTGAAAAATTCCCATTCACCGCCGCCTTTCGCGCTGCGGTGGTAGTGGCCGTTAGGGTGTTTCCAGCGCTTGTCTGCCTTTGGTGTGTCCCAGATGACCTGGGGATCTGGACGGATCAGGAGATAGTCTCCCCATCGCTCCAGCTTTTCTCCTTTCGAGCAGTCAATCACTTCATAATCCTTCCATTTATCTGCAATCCACATAGCAAAGAATCCTTTCTTATTTTCGGGATGGCATAAGCCTCAAAAAGATTATACCGAAGAGACTGCGGAAACGTCAAGTGAAGAGGTGTTATTCCTTATCAGGCGTAATTGTAATAGAATCGAAAGATTATTTTGGTTGAATTCTTTGAAAATTCTTGCTACAATAAATGATAATAATGGCAGAACCGACATAAGAGAAGGAGTGGTTTTCGTTATGAGAAGAAAGGGACTGGCGGTCCTGGGATTGGCAGCGGCGCTGACGATCGGAGGAGCGGTGACTGTCCTGGCGGCAGGGTGGCAGCAGACTGCCAGCGGCGCCTGGGAATATTACGATAATTCAGGCAACCGGGAAACAGATGTCTGGAGAAAGGGCGCAGATGGTCTGTGGCGTTATATTGGCGGGAACGGTTATATGGTGACCAATTCCTGGATCGATGATACCTACTATGTGGACAATGACGGTGTTATGGCTGCTGGAAAGTGGCTTCAGTTGGAGTCAAATTCGGGCAACAGCGATGGCCTGGTGTGGTATTACTTCAATTCTGACGGCAAGCGCGTGGAGGGAATGTGGAAGAAGATCAGCAGCAAGTGGTATTATTTCGACGAGGACGGCGAGATGCAGACGGGCTGGGTGCTGGACAATACGTACTATACAAATGAGTCGGGGGCCATGGTCACAGGGTGGCAGAAGCTGTATCCTCCGGAGGACGAGTACTACGAGGAAGTTTCCAAAAATGAGCCGGTTGAGTCCAATTCCGGTGACGGAACCTACTGGTACTACTTCAGCTCCAACGGGAAAAAAGTTGTCCCGGATGATGCAAGCGGTTCCGAATACCAGGAGAGAAAGATCAATGGAGAGTATTACTGCTTTGACTACACTGGACGGATGCAGACCGGATGGAGAAATGTAGGTGGGGACAGCACCATTGAGAACTATAAATACTACGATGAAAACGGGAAAGCGGTGACGGGCACCTGGATGTCCCTGTATGCTCCGGATGAATTTGACGATTACGGAGAAGTTCAGTGGTATTATTTCGATTCCCGGGGAATCCCGGAGATGGGGCCGGAAGAAGGGCAGGCTACCTCTAAGGACTTAAAGAGAGTAAATGGGCTGACCTTCCTGTTTAATGAAAAGGGCAACCCCATCTACGGTCTCCACAAGGTGTATACAGATGAGGATGCAGGAGAATACACAGCATATTATTTCGGCAGCGACAGAATGAACTGCGCCATGCTGACAGGAAAACAGAAGGTGGAGGAATCCGATGGGAATGTTGTCCAGTACTATTTCCTGGATTCTGGGAAAGGATATACCGGTGTCAATGGCGGTTACTTGTATTATATGGGGCGCCTTCAGTATGCAGACAGCGGGGATAAGTATCTGGCGATCTCTCTGCCGACCAGCAGCGGTGTGAAGAATTACCTGGTCAACACCAGCGGAAAGACAGTGAAAAACACTACTGTCCGGGACAGCATCGGGACCAAGTACAAGACTGGAAGCAATGGCATCATTCTAAAGATCAATGACGAAGATGTGGGCGGTGAAACCTTTGCCAGCCCTCAGGAACCACTTTGGTGGGAGAGTTGGGACAATTATTAAACTGTATATAATATAATGAAGAAATGCCAGGGGGCTGCGGTGCTGAAAAGTGCCGGGCCCTCGTTCATTTTGGGCAAAATGAGGGCGGTCATTTCTGAAATAAAAAATAAGTAAAAAAACCCTTGCATTTTGGCAGATTCTGTGATATAGTAACAAGGCTGTGACATGATAGCGATGAAGCGTGAGGTTGCTGCCCACTGTGGCAGGTTTTCCGTGGAGCGAATGTCAAGTTAGGAAACTGGCGACAAGTCACTGTACCAATTAAACATCTGCAACAGAAATGAAAGGCAGCATGAGTGTGAGGTCCTGGAGGACACACACGGAAACGTGTACAGTCACCGCTTGTCGTACTTAGATGTAAAAGTGCGAAAAGGAGGCGACTTTTTTTATGGCAAGTCAAGTAATGAGGATCACATTAAAGGCATATGATCATCAGCTGGTAGATCAGTCTGCTGGAAAAATTATCGAAACTGTAAAAAAGACGGGATCAAAGGTGAGCGGTCCAGTTCCGCTGCCCACAAAGAAAGAGGTAATTACCATTCTGCGTGCAGTACACAAGTACAAAGATTCCAGAGAGCAGTTTGAGCAGAGAACTCACAAGAGACTGATCGATATCATTACCCCGAGCCAGAAGACTGTAGATGCATTATCCAGATTGGAAATGCCGGCAGGTGTCTATATTGACATCAAGATGAAAAACAAATAATTTAAGGAAATATCCTGAAGGGTTTAGATAGATTCTGGACTGTTCTAGGATGAGCGCCCCAGGCGCTCCGCTGTAGAAAAGAAACAGGAGGTTAGAAAATGAAGAAAGCGATTTTAGCAACTAAAGTCGGAATGACCCAGATCTTCAATGAAGATGGAGCGTTAATTCCGGTAACCGTTCTTCAGGCAGGGCCCTGCGTTGTAACTCAGGTTAAGACTGTTGAAAACGATGGTTACAAAGCAGTACAGGTTGGTTTTGTTGACAAGAGAGAAAAACTGGTCAGCAAGCCGGTGAAGGGCCACTTTGATAAGGCTGGCGTATCCTACAAGAGATACGTGAGAGAGTTCCGCTTAGAAAACGCTGAGGATTATTCTGTAAAAGATGAGATCAAGGCAGATGTATTCGCAGCAGGCGATAAGATCGATGCAACCGCTATTTCCAAGGGCAAAGGCTTCCAGGGCGCTATTAAGAGACACGGACAGCACAGAGGACCTATGGCTCACGGCTCCAAGTTCCACCGCCATCAGGGTTCCAACGGTTCCGCAACGACTCCCGGCCGTGTATTCAAGGGCAAAGGGATGCCTGGTCACATGGGCCATGTTCAGGTGACTGTTAAGAATCTGGAAGTTGTTCGCGTTGACGCTGACAACAATCTGATTCTGGTGAAGGGTTCCGTGCCCGGACCGAAGAAGTCCTTAGTAACCATCAAGGAAACCACAAAAGTTTCCAAGTGAGCTTTTGCATAGGAAAGGAGGAACACATAAATGGCAAATGTAGCTGTTTACAATATGGAAGGTAATGAAGTTGGCACCTTAGAGTTAAACGACGCTGTGTTTGGTGTGGAGATGAACGAGCATCTGGTACACATGGCAGTTGTAAGCCAGCTTGCAAATAAACGTCAGGGCACCCAGAAAGCGAAGACCCGCTCCGAAGTTTCCGGCGGAGGAAGAAAGCCCTGGAGACAGAAAGGTACCGGTCACGCAAGACAGGGTTCCACCAGAGCACCCCAGTGGACTGGCGGCGGCGTGGTATTCGCTCCGGTTCCCAGAGACTATACGATCAGACTGAACAAGAAAGAGAGAAGAGCTGCTCTGAGAGTTGCTCTGACCAGCCGAGTAAATGACAATAAGTTCGTTGTTGTTGATGAGCTGAAATTTGATGCGATCAAGACCAAAAACTTTGTGAATGTTATGAAGAACCTGAAGGTTGCCAAGGCTCTGGTGGTTCTGGATTCCAATGACCAGAACGTGATCCTGTCTGCAAGAAATGTGCAGGATGTAAAGACCACCCAGGTCAACACCATCAACGTATACGACATTCTGAAGTACAACACTGTTGTTGCTACCAAGGCAGCAGTTGCAGCAATCGAGGAGGTGTATGCATAATGGCAGATATCAAATATTATGACGTCATCCTCAAACCGGTCGTTACCGAAAAGAGTATGAATGCTATGGCAGAAAAGAAGTATACCTTCATGGTACACGTAGATGCCAACAAGGCTATGATTAAAGAGGCGGTTGAGAAGATGTTCCCGGGCACCAAGGTTGAGAAAGTCAACACTATGAATATTGACGGGAAGAGAAAGAGAAGAGGAATGGTAGTCGGAATGACTGCTAAGTCCAAGAAAGCGATCGTAAAGCTGACCGCTGACAGCAAGGATATCGAGATCTTCCAGGGCCTGTAATTTTGAGGGCTTAAAGCGCAGGGCAAGCGCAGAGAGAAACTGACGCGACACCTCGGGATAAATCCCTCCCTCCGGCTGCTTCGGGGGAGGCGCCGACGCAGGACACCTCGGGATAAAAATCCCTCGGTCACGGGCGGTCGCCCGTATGTCTCTGCTTTCAAAATCTGCTTACATGCAAGCATGCCGCAGCTTTTGAAACCATATCCATTCCTGCTTGTCGCTGACGCGCATATACGATGAACATTATATCGTGATAACATTTGAAAAGGAGTTAAAGTGTCATGGGTATTAAGAAGTATACAGCATATACACCTTCCAGAAGACATATGACCAGCTCTGATTTTTCCGAGATCACCAAGACAGCACCGGAGAAATCTCTGACAGTTTCACTGAAGAAGAATGCTGGCCGTAACAATCAGGGTAAGATCACTGTCAGACATCATGGCGGTGGAAATAGAAGAAAATACAGAATCATTGATTTTAAGAGAAACAGCAAAGACGGAATTCCGGCAACTGTTATCGGCATCGAGTACGATCCTAACAGAAGCGCAAACATCGCGCTGATCTGCTATGCAGACGGCTCCAAGGCTTATATTCTGGCTCCTGAAGGTCTGACCGACGGGATGAAGGTTATGAGCGGCGAGCAGGCTGAGGCTAAGGTCGGCAACTGCCTGCCTCTTTCTGCAATCCCGGTTGGCGCTCAGATCCACAATATTGAGCTGTACCCGGGCAAGGGCGGCCAGCTGGTTCGTTCTGCAGGAAACTCCGCACAGTTGATGGCAAAGGAAGGCAAATATGCCACCCTTCGTCTTCCCTCCGGTGAGATGAGAATGGTTCCCATCATCTGCCGCGCAACCATCGGTGTTGTAGGCAATGGCGAGCACGCTCTGATCAATATTGGTAAAGCTGGTAGAAAACGTCACATGGGCATCCGTCCTACCGTGCGCGGTTCCGTAATGAACCCCAACGACCATCCGCACGGCGGTGGTGAAGGTAAGACTGGTATCGGACGTCCCGGTCCCTGCACACCTTGGGGCAAGCCGGCTCTTGGCTTGAAGACCAGGAAGAAAAATAAACAGTCCAACAAGCTGATCGTAAGAAGACGTGACGGCAGGGTTATCAAATAATTGAAGGAGGTTAGAACATGGGTCGCTCACTGAAAAAAGGACCATTCGCAGACGCACATTTATTGAAGAAGGTAGAAGCGATGAACGCATCCGGACAGAAGCAGGTCATTAAGGCCTGGGCCCGCCGTTCCACTATCTTCCCGATCATGGTCGGTCATACTATCGCAGTACACGACGGAAGAAAACATGTTCCGGTATATGTTACCGAGGATATGGTTGGTCATAAATTAGGCGAATTCGTTGCCACCAGAACCTACAGAGGACACGGAAAAGACGAGAAGAAGTCTGGTGTTCGCTGATAGAGAAGAACTGAAAGGAGGTTTTTGAGTCATGGCTAAAGGACACAGATCACAAATCAAAAGAGAGAGAAATGCTAAGAAAGATACCAGGCCCAGCGCAAAGCTGTCTTACGCCCGTGTATCTGTCCAGAAGGCTTGCTTTGTATTAGATGCCATCAGAGGCAAGGACGTGCAGACCGCACTTGGTATTGTAAGCTACAATCCCAGATATGCTTCTAGCTTAATTAAGAAACTGTTAGAGTCAGCAATCGCAAACGCTGAAAACAACAACGGAATGAATGTTGAAAACCTGTATGTAGAGGAGTGCTACGCAAACCAGGCTCCTACTATGAAGAGAATCCACCCGAGAGCACAGGGCAGGGCCTACAGAATTGAGAAGAGAAACAGCCACATTACCGTTGTGCTGAATGAAAGATAAGGAGGCAGAGCATGGGACAGAAAGTAAATCCGCACGGCCTGAGAGTTGGTGTTATTAAAGACTGGGATTCCAAGTGGTATGCAGAGGCTGATTTTGCTGATTGTCTGGTTGAGGACCACAAGATCAGAACGTTCCTGAAGAAAAAATTATACAGCGCAGGTATCTCCAAGATCGAGATTGAGCGCGCATCTGACCGTGTAAAAATTATCGTTTATACCGCAAAGCCGGGCGTTGTGATCGGCAAGGGCGGCGCTGAGATTGAAAAGTTAAAAGTTGAGGTTCAGAAGCTGACCTCCAAGAAAGTATTTATTGATATCAAGGAAATCAAGAGACCTGACCGGGATGCACAGCTTGTTGCTGAGTCCATCGCACAGCAGCTTGAGAACCGTGTTTCTTTCCGCCGGGCAATGAAGTCCACCATG
Source organism: uncultured Lachnospiraceae bacterium (assembly GCA_944376125.1). Lineage (GTDB taxonomy): Bacteria > Bacillota > Clostridia > Lachnospirales > Lachnospiraceae > UMGS1370. The sequence continues at coordinate 22,764 of CALWBQ010000010.1, read as the reverse complement.
TCCAGATCTATGAAGGCTGGCGTGAAGGGCATCAAGGCAGCCTGCGCAGGACGTCTGGGCGGCGCTGATATGGCACGTACCGAGTTCTACAGTGAAGGAACCATCCCGCTGCAGACTTTAAGAGCAGATATTGACTATGGATTCGCAGAAGCAGATACCACCTACGGCAAGGTTGGCGTAAAGGTTTGGATCTACAAGGGCGAAGTCCTTCCAACTAAGGGCAACAAGGAAGGGAGCGATAAATAATGTTAATGCCAAAAAGAGTAAAACGTCGTAAACAGTTCCGTGGTTCCATGGCTGGAAAAGCACTGAGAGGCAACACAATCTCCAACGGTGAGTATGGTCTGGTGGCACTTGAGCCTTGCTGGGTTAAGTCCAATCAGATTGAGGCAGCCCGTATTGCCATGACCCGTTACATCAAGCGTGGCGGTAAAGTTTGGATTAAGATTTTCCCCGATAAACCTGTAACAGCAAAGCCGGCTGAGACCCGTATGGGTTCCGGTAAAGGCTCCGTAGAATACTGGGTAGCAGTCGTAAAGCCCGGCCGTGTTATGTTTGAGATTGCCGGCGTTCCGGAAGAAACAGCCCGTGAAGCATTGCGTCTTGCTATGCACAAGTTACCCTGCAAGTGTAAGATTGCTGCTAAGGCAGATTTAGAAGGCGGTGATAACAGTGAAAACTAATCAGTATGTAGAGAATTTAAAGGCAAAGACCGCAGCAGAGTTAAATGAGGAATTAGTTGCGGCTAAGAAAGAACTGTTCAATTTGAGATTCCAGAATGCAACCAATCAGTTAGATAACACCAGCAGAATCAAAGAAGTACGCAGAAACATTGCGCGTATTCAGACTGTTATCACTGCAAAGGCTGCTCAGTAATAGAGGCCCGGCGGCAAGAATAGGAAAGGAGCATATTTACCGTGGAAAGAAATCTTAGAAAAGTGCGTACCGGTAAAGTCGTAAGCAATAAGATGGACAAAACCATCGTCGTTGCCATCGAGAACCATGTAAAGCATCCTGTAATCGGTAAGATTGTTAAGAGAACTTATAAATTGAAAGCACACGATGAGAAGAATGAGTGCACAATTGGCGATACCGTTCGTGTAATGGAAACAAGGCCGCTGTCCAAGGACAAGAGATGGAGACTTGTTGAGATTATCGAAAAGGCAAGATAATTAGGAAGGAGTAAACAGGCATGATTCAGCAGGAAACCAGATTAAAGGTTGCCGACAATACTGGTGCAAAGGAACTCCTGTGCATCCGCGTTATGGGCGGTTCAACCAGAAGATATGCGAACATTGGTGATATCATCGTTGCTTCCGTTAAAGATGCAACACCTGGCGGTGTTGTAAAGAAGGGCGATGTTGTAAAGGCTGTAGTGGTACGTACCGTAAAAGGCGCACGCCGGAAAGACGGTTCCTACATCAAGTTTGATGAGAATGCAGCCGTTATTATCAAGGACGACAAGACTCCCAGAGGAACTCGTATTTTTGGGCCGGTAGCAAGAGAGTTACGTGAGAAGCAGTTTATGAAGATCGTTTCTCTGGCTCCGGAAGTATTATAAAAGGAGGCGTCCACTGTGAATAAGATTAAAAAAGATGATTTAGTAAAAGTGATTGCCGGCAAAGATAATGGAAAGCAGGGCAAGGTACTCCACGTGGATACCAAGAAGAACAAAGTGACAGTTGAAGGCTGCAATGTGGTTACCAAGCACACAAAACCAAGTGCAGGCAACCCCAATGGCGGCATTGTAAATAAAGAGGCTCCCATTGATATTTCCAACGTGATGCTGGTAGTTGACGGCAAGGCAACCAGAGTTGGCTTTGCTGTAAAGGACGGCAAAAAGGTTCGTGTTGCCAAGTCCACCGGCAAAGTGATTGAGTAATTACAGAGAGGAGGAATAGAAATTGGCCAGATTAAAAGAGATGTATCAGAACGAGATCGTAGATGCTATGATCAAGAAATTTGGATATAAGAACATCATGGAAGTGCCGAAGCTGGACAAGATCGTCATCAATATGGGCGTCGGCGAGGCAAAAGACAATGCCAAGGTCTTAGACTCTGCTGTAAGAGACCTGGAGATCATTTCCGGACAGAAGGCTGTTACTACCAGAGCAAAGAAGTCTGTGGCAAACTTCAAGATCCGTGAAGGCATGGCAATCGGATGCAAGGTTACTTTAAGAGGAGAGAGAATGTATGAATTCGCTGATCGCTTAATCAACCTGGCACTTCCCCGCGTGCGTGACTTCCGCGGCGTAAATCCCAACGCATTTGACGGCAGAGGCAACTACGCATTAGGTATTAAGGAGCAGTTGATCTTCCCTGAGATCGAATACGATAAGGTAGACAAGGTAAGAGGCATGGATGTCATTTTCGTCACCACAGCCAAGACTGATGAAGAAGCCCGTGAACTTTTGAAATTGTTTAACATGCCATTTGCAAAATAATCAGGAGGAATGATCCATGGCTAAGACTTCAATGAAGATTAAGCAGCAGCGTCCGGCAAAGTTCTCTACCAGAGAATACAATCGCTGCAGAATCTGCGGCCGCCCGCATGCTTATTTAAGAAAATATGGAATTTGCAGAATTTGCTTCCGCGAATTAGCCTACAAGGGCGAGATTCCAGGTGTAAAGAAAGCTAGCTGGTAGGCATTGTGCACTTGGCGGGGTTTTCCGCGCCTGGTGCGGAAAGAGATATTGATTAAAAAAAGGAGGCAAATCCAAAATGACTATGAGCGATCCGATTGCAGATATGCTTACAAGAATTCGTAATGCGAACACTGCAAAGCACGATACAGTAGACGTACCTTCTTCCAAGATGAAGCTGGCGATTGCTGACATTCTGGTGAGAGAAGGATACATCAAGAAATACGATTTAGTGGAGGATGGCACCATGACCACGATTCGTATTGCATTGAAATACGGTAAGGATAAGAATGAGAAGATCATTACCGGCTTAAAGAGAATTTCCAAACCCGGTCTGCGCGTATATGCAGGCGCAGAGGATATGCCTAAGGTATTAGGCGGTCTGGGAATCGCTATTGTTTCCACAAACCAGGGCGTTATGACTGACAAAGAGGCCAGAAAAGCAGGCATTGGCGGCGAAGTGCTGGCATTTGTTTGGTAATTAGTTCATTGCGACTGAAAACAGAGAAGCCGCACAAGGCTTCTCCGAAAATTTAAGTAGGAGGAATCAGGCATGTCACGTATAGGAAAAATGCCAGTTGCAATCCCCGCAGGCGTAACTGTGACGATTGCAGAGAACAATGAAGTGACTGTAAAAGGTCCCAAGGGAACACTTGTGAGAGTGCTTCCGGCACAGATGACCATCAAGGAAGAGGATGGCCATATCGTGGTCACCAGACCAAACGATTTAAAGCAGATGAAATCTTTACACGGTCTGACCAGAACCTTAATCAACAATATGGTTCACGGCGTAACCGAAGGATATGAGAAAGTTCTGGAGATCAACGGCGTTGGTTACAGAGCTTCTAAGCAGGGCAAGAAGCTGGTCCTGAGCTTAGGCTATTCCCATCCGGTAGAGATGGAAGATCCGGAAGGCATTGAGACAGTGCTGGATGGTCAGAACAAGATCACTGTAAAAGGTATCAGCAAAGAAAAAGTTGGCCAGTACGCTGCTGAAATCAGAGACAAGAGAAGACCTGAACCGTACAAGGGTAAGGGAATCAAATATGCTGATGAGGTTATCAGACGTAAAGTTGGTAAGACTGGTAAGAAATAAGTAAGGAGAGTGTAAAGATGGTTAGCAAACAGTCAAGAAGCGAAATTCGCGAAAAGAAGCACGCTAGATTACGCAATCGTTTCTCCGGTACAGCCGAGAGACCGCGTTTGGCAGTGTTCAGAAGCAATAATCATATGTATGCTCAAATTATTGACGATACAGTAGGCAACACCTTGGTTGCCGCTTCTACAGTAGAGAAGGCAGTAAAGGCGGAGCTGGAGAAGACCAACAACGTTGATGCAGCAGCATACGTAGGTACTGTAATTGCCAAGAGAGCATTGGAAAAAGGAATCACGGAAGTTGTCTTTGACAGAGGCGGTTTCATTTATCACGGCAAGGTTCAGGCGCTGGCAGATGCGGCTCGTGAAGCCGGCCTGAAATTCTAATAGAGAGGAGAACGAACATGAAGCGTACAATCATTGATGCCAGTCAGTTAGAGTTAAATGACAAAGTAGTGGCAATCAAACGTGTATCCAAGACCGTTAAAGGTGGACGTACCATGAGATTTTCCGCTCTGGTAGTAGTAGGTGATGGCAACGGACACGTTGGTGCTGGTTTAGGCAAGGCCGGCGAGGTTCCGGAGGCAATCCGCAAAGGAAAAGAGGCTGCAGTAAAGAATCTGGTAGAGATTCCGGTTGATGAAAATAAGAGCATTCCCCATGACTTTTTAGGTAAGTTCGGAAGCGCTACCGTGCTTCTGAAGAGAGCACCGGAAGGTACTGGCGTTATCGCTGGCGGCCCGGCCCGTTCCGTGCTGGAGCTGGCAGGTATTAAGAATATCCGTACCAAGTCTTTGGGCTCCAACAATAAGACAAACGTTGTACTGGCAACGATCAAGGGTCTGACCAGCTTAAAGACCCCTGAGGAGGTTGCAAGACTGCGCGGCAAATCTGTGGAAGAGATTACTGAATAAGGAGGAAATGAACATGGCAGAGAAGTTAAAAATCACATTAGTAAAATCCCCGATCGGTGCGATTCCGAAGCAGAGAGCAACTGTAGAAGCATTAGGTTTGAGAAAACTTCACAAGACAGTTGAGATGCCGGACAATGGCGCTGTAAGAGGTATGATTCAGACTGTACGTCATTTAGTAAAGGTAGAAGAAATCTAATAGAAACGTAAGGAGGTGCAAGTCATGGAGTTATCTAATTTAAGACCTGCAGAGGGCTCTAAACACAGTGATAATTTCAGAAGAGGACGGGGACACGGCTCAGGCAACGGCAAGACCGCAGGCAAGGGCCACAAGGGACAGAAAGCACGTTCCGGCGCTCCCAGAATCGGTTTTGAAGGCGGCCAGATGCCGTTATACAGAAGAATCCCCAAGAGAGGTTTCACCAACATCAATTCCAAGACTATCGTAGGTATTAATGTAAGCGCGCTGGAGAGATTCGATAACGATGCAGTAGTTACTGTTGAAGAATTACTGGCAACCGGTATCGTAAAGAATCCCCGCGATGGCGTAAAGATCCTTGGAAATGGAGAATTAACCAAAAAGCTGACTGTAAAGGCAAACGCTTTCTCCGAAGGCGCTAAGGCTAAGATCGAGGCTTTAGGTGGAACCTGCGAGGTGATTTAATTTATGTTTCAAACACTAGTGAATGCATTCAAGATAAAAGATATCCGGAAGAAACTTCTGTATACTTTTGGAATGCTGCTTGTGATTCGGTTTGGTTCACAGCTCCCGGTACCGGGAGTGAACCCGACCTATCTGAGCGAGTTCTTTCAGAACACGATCGGCGAGCACATGGGCTTTTTCAATGCGATGACAGGAAACTCTTTTGAGAACCTGTCTATCTTCGCTCTAAGCATTACTCCATATATCACTTCGTCCATCATCATGCAGCTTTTAACCATTGCGATCCCCAAGCTGGAGGAGATGCAGCGCGACGGTGAGGATGGAAGAAAGAAGATTTTGGAGTATACCCGCTATGTGACGGTCGCCCTGGCTCTGATCGAATCAATAGCAATGGCGGTGGGCTTCGGCGGCCGCGGCCTGCTGTACAATTATAATGCCTGGAGCGTTATCGTTGCAGTCGTAACCATGACCACGGGCAGTGCGCTGCTGATGTGGATCGGTGAGAGAATCACAGAAAAGGGTGTGGGCAATGGTATCTCCATCGTCCTGCTCTTCAATATTATCTCCAGTATCCCCAGTGATGTCAGAGCGCTGTACACCCGTTTCCTCCAGGGCAAAAACGTGGCGGAAGGCGTGGTGATCGCGGTGATCATCCTTGCAATCCTCTTTGCCATGGTTGTCTTTGTCGTTGTTCTCAACAGCGCAGAGAGAAGAATCCCGGTACAGTATTCTAAGAAGATGCAGGGACGTCGGATGATCGGAGGCCAGTCCTCCCACATCCCGCTGAAAGTAAACACTGCTGGTGTTATCCCGGTTATTTTCGCTTCTTCTTTGATGTCCATGCCGGTTGTAATTGCCTCCTTCTTCCAGATTGACTACAGCACCGTGGGCGGTCAGATCCTCTTGGTACTGAGCTCTTCTTCCTGGTGCAGACCGGAAGCCCCGGTCTATTCCATCGGTTTGATCCTGTATATTGCGCTGATCATCGTGTTCGCGTATTTCTATACATCGATCACATTCAATCCGCTGGAAGTAGCCAACAATATGAAGAAGTCCGGAGGCTTTATTCCCGGTATCCGTCCGGGTAAGCCAACTTCTGACTATCTGAACAAGATCTTAAACTATATTGTGTTTATCGGCGCATGCGGCCTGATCATAGTAGCTGTGATCCCCATCGTGGTGTCCGGCGTATTTAACGTAAGCCGCATCTCATTTTCTGGTACATCCCTGATCATTATTGTGGGTGTTGTGCTGGAGACAGTGAAGGCGATCGAGTCTCAGATGTTAGTGCGGAACTACAAAGGATTTTTGAACGATTAAAACCATAGGAGAAGCACCCTGAAATGGGTGTTTCTTCTGGTGTTACGAAAGAACTGTCCGGAACGTGATGCCGGACATATGATATACACGCCATCCAGAGAGGAGGAGTACGCAATGAAAATTGTCATGTTAGGCGCTCCCGGCGCAGGAAAAGGAACTCAGGCAAAGAAGATCTCCGCCAAATATGGAATTCCTCATATTTCAACAGGCGATATTTTCAGAGCTAACATTAAGGGACAGACGGAGCTGGGAATGAAAGCCAAGGTGTTTATGGATCAGGGACAGCTGGTTCCGGATGAGATTACAATCGGCATGCTGCTGGACCGGATTCAGGAGGATGACTGCAAAAACGGTTATGTGCTGGACGGCTTTCCACGGACGATCCCTCAGGCAGAGAGCTTGACGAAGGCCCTGGCGAATATGGGGGAGCAGATTGATTATGCAATCAATGTAGATGTGCCTGATGAGAACATTATCAGCCGCATGTCCGGAAGGCGGGCCTGCTTAAAATGCGGTCAGACCTATCACACTGTATATAATCCTCCAAAGACAGAAAATGTGTGCGATGTCTGCGGCGAACCTCTGGTCCTGAGAGATGATGATAAGCCGGAGACCGTAAAGAAACGTCTGGATGTTTACCATGACCAGACACAGCCGCTGATCGATTATTATAAGAAGGCAGGCGTGCTGGCTGAGGTAGACGGGACAAAAGATTTAGAAGCTGTATTTCAGGACATTGTGAAGATTTTAGGAGCATAGAACATGGTATCCATTAAATCGGAAAGAGAAATCAAACTGATGAGAGAGGCGGGAAAGATTCTCGCCAAAGTCCATGAGGAGCTGGGAAAGGCTATTGAGCCGGGGATGAGCACTATGGATATCGACCGCCTGGGCGAGCGCCTCATCAGAAGCTATGGATGTATCCCGTCCTTCAAAAATTATAATGGCTATCCGGCATCTATCTGCGTTTCTGTGAACGATGAAGTGGTTCATGGTATTCCGAATAAGCATCACATTCTCCGGGAAGGTGACATTGTCAGCCTGGATGCAGGCGTTATCTGGCAGGGTTACCACTCTGATGCTGCCCGCACCCATGGGGTGGGGACCATCAGTCCGGAGGCTGCGAAGCTGATCGAGGTGACCAGACAGAGCTTCTTTGAGGGAATTAAGTTTGCAGTGCCGGGAAATCATTTGAATGATATCTCAGCCGCCATCCAGAAATACGCCGAGAGCTTTGGCTATGGCGTGGTGAGAGACCTGGTGGGACATGGAATCGGAACGAAACTTCACGAGGAGCCGGAAGTTCCAAACTTTTCACAGAAGAGAAAGGGAATCCGCCTGGAGCCGGGAATGACCCTGGCTGTTGAGCCGATGATAACGGCAGGCCGCTACGATGTGGTCTGGCTGGATGACGACTGGACTGTGGTAACAGATGACGGTTCCCTGGCTGCTCATTACGAAAATACCATATTGATCACGGAAGACGGACCGGAGATCCTGTCTTTGTCAGATGAGGATAGAGAACAGTAAATATTTTGCTGGAGACAGCGGGTTATCAAAAAAGGAGGAAATGAGGAATGTCCAAAGCCGATGTAATTGAAATCGAAGGTACTGTGGTCGAGAAACTTCCTAATGCTATGTTCCAGGTAGAGCTGGAAAATGGCCATAGGGTACTGGCTACAATCAGCGGAAAGCTGAGAATGAATTATATCCGCATCCTGCCAGGGGATCGTGTCACTCTGGAAATGTCACCTTATGACTTATCTAAGGGGCGCATCATTTGGCGCGATAAATAAAAAAGAAGTGCTTGCATTATCCAATCTTTGGTGGTATAATGCTTTAGCAACTCTGTTGGTTTATAGAAAGGAGAATTACTGTGAAGGTTAGAAGTTCTGTTAAACCGATCTGCGAGAAGTGCAAGATCATAAAGAGAAAAGGCAGTATCAGAGTAATTTGTGAAAATCCGAAGCATAAGCAGAGGCAAGGTTAATTAATCATTTAGGAGGTGTACTACACACATGGCTCGTATTTCAGGTGTTGACTTACCAAGAGAAAAACGTGTTGAAATCGGTCTGACCTACATCTACGGCATCGGCCGCTCAAGCTCCAACCGTATTCTGGCTGAGGCTGGAGTGAACCCGAATACCCGCGTTAAGGATCTGACTGACGACGAAGTGAAGAAACTGGCTGCTATCATCGCTGAGACCCAGGTAGTAGAAGGTGATCTGCGCAGAGAGATCGCAATGAACATCAAGCGTCTCCAGGAGATTGGCTGCTATCGCGGTATCCGCCACAGAAAGAGTCTGCCGGTTCGCGGTCAGAAGACAAAGACCAATGCCAGAACACGCAAGGGACCGAGAAAGACTGTAGCAAATAAGAAGAAGTAAAGAAACGTTAATTGAGAACTAGTAACAGGAATCGGGTTATATGTTTTAAAAACAGGAATAACGGATTCTAGGAAGAAGCAAAGAAAGTAGGTTAGTTTAAAATGGCTAAAAAAGTGTCCACTGCAAAGAAAGTGACAAAAAAGCGTGTAAAGAAAAACGTTGAACGCGGACAAGCACACATCCAGTCATCTTTTAACAACACGATTGTGACTTTAACGGATGCACAGGGTAATGCCTTATCATGGGCAAGTGCTGGTGGTCTGGGATTTAGAGGTTCAAGGAAATCTACTCCATATGCGGCTCAGATGGCAGCAGAAACTGCTACAAAGGCAGCTCTTGTACATGGCTTAAAATCAGTAGATGTTATGGTAAAGGGTCCTGGCTCAGGACGCGAAGCAGCAATCCGCGCACTGCAGGCATGCGGCCTGGAAGTAACCAGCATTAAGGACGTTACACCGGTACCACACAACGGATGCCGTCCGCCAAAGCGTAGAAGAGTCTAATTAGGAGGTAAGTAAAGTGGCAGTTGATAGAGTTCCTGTTCTTAAAAGATGTAGATCCCTTGGCCTGGATCCAATCTATTTAGGAATTGATAAAAAGTCTAACAGAGAATCTAAAAGAGCAAACAAGAAGATGAGTGAGTATGGCACTCAGCTGAGAGAAAAGCAGAAAGCAAAATTCATCTATGGCGTACTGGAGAAGCCCTTCCGCAATTATTACGAGAAGGCCAGCCGCATGAGCGGTCAGACCGGTGAGAATCTGATGGTTATGCTGGAATGCCGTCTGGACAATGTTCTGTTCCGCATGGGACTGGGCAGAACCAGAAAAGAAGCGAGACAGATCGTAGATCACAAACATGTTCTGGTGAATGGCAAGTGCGTAAACATTCCGTCCTACCAGGTAAAGGCTGGTGATGTGGTCGAGATCAAGGAGAAATACAAATCCGCTCAGAGATACAAAGATATCCTGGAAGTGACCGGCGGCCGCATGGTGCCCGCATGGATCGAGATGGATCAGGAGGCTCTGAAGGGAACTGTTAAAGAACTCCCGACCAGAGACGAGATTGATGTTCCTGTAAACGAAATGCTTATCGTCGAGTTGTATTCCAAATAATAAGCCGTTTATCGCTTTGGTCTGCCTTTGCAGGCGGGCCAGAGTGTGGTTTATGGAACCCTCAAGAATAGGAATAGAACCCAGAAGGAGGGGCTGTTAGTGTTCGATTTTGAGAAACCAAACATTGAGATTGCAGAGATTTCAGAAGATAAGAAATACGGCAAATTTGTAGTAGAACCGCTTGAGAGAGGCTACGGTACCACACTGGGGAATTCTCTTAGGAGAATTATGCTTTCCTCTTTGCCTGGTGCAGCAGTCAGTCAGGTGAAAATCGACGGCGTTTTGCATGAATTCAGTTCCATTCCCGGCGTGAAAGAGGATGTGACTGAGATTATTATGAACATCAAGAGCCTGGCGATCCGAAACACCAGCGATACCAACGAGCCCAAGATTGCGTACATTGAGTATGAGGGTGAGGGGGTTATCACAGGCGCTGATATCCAGGCGGATGCTGACATTGAGATTATGAACCCGGAGCAGGTGATTGCAACCCTCAGCGGCGGTACGGACAGCAAGTTCTACATGGAGCTGACGATCACAAAGGGCCGCGGCTATGTCAGCGCAGATAAGAATAAGACAGAGGACATGCCGATTGGCGTGATCGCAGTGGATTCCATCTATACTCCGGTGGAGCGCGTAAACCTGTCAGTGGAAAATACTCGTGTGGGGCAGATTACCGATTTCGATAAACTGACCTTGGATGTGTTCACCAACGGAACTCTGGCTCCTGATGAGGCTGTCAGCCTCGCGGCAAAAGTTCTGAGTGAGCATCTCAACCTGTTCATTGATCTTTCCGAAAATGCTAAGACTGCTGAGGTCATGGTGGAGAAGGAAGACAATGAAAAAGAAAAAGTATTAGAGATGAATATCGACGAACTGGAGTTGTCCGTTCGTTCTTATAATTGTCTGAAGCGTGCCGGAATCAATACTGTGGAGGAACTGTGCAACCGCACTTCCGAAGATATGATGAAGGTTCGCAACCTTGGCCGCAAGTCTCTGGAGGAGGTTCTGGCCAAGCTGAAAGAGCTGGGTCTGCAGCTCAACCCCAGCGATGAGTAAAACATCATCCCTGCGGTAAGAAACTGATTTATGGAGAAAAGCATTCTGTCAGTAAGACCGAAGAAGCGTGGCAGAGTGTTCCACAAATGGAGGAAGAATTATCATGGCAAAGTATAGAAAATTAGGCAAAACTTCTGATCAGAGAAAGGCTCTTCTGAGAAACCAGGTTACCGCTTTGATCTACAATGGAAAGATTAAGACCACTGAGGCGAGAGCGAAAGAGATTCGCAAGATCGCAGAGGGTCTGATTGCACTGGCTGTAAAAGAGAAGGACAACTTCGAGACCGTAAAGGTAACTGCTAAGGTTGCCCGCAAAGACAAGGACGGCAAGAGAGTAAAGGAAGTCGTAGACGGCAAGAAAGTGACAGTGTACGATGAGGTGGAGAAGGAGATCAAGAAGGATATGCCTTCCAGACTTCATGCCAGAAGACAGATTATGAAGGTTCTGTACGGTGTAACTGAGGTTCCCGCACAGAAGGCCGGGAGAAAGAAAAATACCAAGTCCGTTGACCTGGTAGCAAAGCTGTTTGATGAGATTGCTCCCAAGTACACATCCCGCAACGGCGGTTACACCAGAATCGTAAAGATTGGGCAGCGCAAGGGCGATGCTGCGATGGAAGTACTCATTGAGTTAGTATAATATTACTGTGAAAGCTCTGTTAAGCGGTGCTGACCGTTTGATGGTATGTGAGAAAAAGGTAAGGATTTTCCCAAAAAGGAATCCTTACCTTTTTTGGTACAAAACAGATTTTCTGGTCAGAAAAATGTCAGAATATTGTAAGTTGCGATTTTTTTTGTGATTGTTTATAATGAAATCAGGAGAGGAGGAGGAACTTATGAGTAAACTACGAAGATTGATTCAAATCGCAATAACGGCCTCCGTTTTGACAATATTGCCCGCAATGCCTGCGTGGGCCAGAACCGCAATCACTAGCGTCAGCTTTCGGGTAAATACGGATCTGAAAGTGGGGGAGACGCTGCCGGATATGTCTATCGGCAATACGGGGGACTCGAATTATGTCTATACGACATCATCCAAATATGACATTGTGGATGTGGCCTGGTCAACGTCCACCAATAAACGCATGGGGATCGGCGACACGCCGAAGCTGAAGGTGTATCTGGAACCTGTGGACGATTACTATTTCCGCAGCAGCTACAGCTCCAGCAGAGTGTCGGTCAATGGGGCGGATTACGTTACCTCCAGCACCAGCGGCGGCCGTCTGGTCGTTACTGTCCAGGCAAGGGCTGTAAAGGGACAGTTCGACTATCCGGCCGATGCCTATTGGGGAAGTTCTCTGGGCCAGGCCAGATGGACGGCACCGGATGACAAGACGGCATCTTCAGGGGCCTACGATGTGTATCTGTATCGGGGAGGCACGATTGTAAAGAAACTGGAAAATTATAGAGGGACATCGGTGAATCTGTATCCTTATATGACGAAGCGGGGAACTTACATTTTCCGTGTTCGCACGGTCCCTTCCAATACTACGGAAGCAGAGTACGGAAAAAAGAGTGAATGGACAGTGTCAGATGAACTTTATATTGAATCCGATGAGGTGTCTGACGGTACCGGGCAGAATCTGGAGGAGGGGATGACCAATTCCGGCGGTATTACCAGCGTGGGCTGGCAGCAGCAGAATGGAACCTGGTATTTCCGCTATCCGGACGGTTCCTACCAGAGGAACGGCTGGCTCAAGGTGGATGGACGCTGGTATCTGTTTGATGCTGACGGGAAGATGCTGAAGGGCTGGCAGCAGGTAAACAATATCTGGTACTATCTGAGTCCCAATGAAGGAGGCCCGGAGGGGGCCATGCAGGTAGGCTGGCTGAAGGAGGGCAATGTCTGGTATTATTTGAATCCCAATGAGGGAGGCCCGGAAGGTGCAATGTGCACCAATTCTTGGATCCAGATTGATGGAAAGACCTATTTTGTCAATGCCAGCGGCGTCATGGCAGAAGGCTGGAATGAAGTTGGCGGCCAGTGGTACTATTTCTACCCTGGCAGCGGAGAGAAGGCTGTCAGCACAGTAATTAATGGATTCACAGTCGATGCCCAGGGAGTGTGGAACAAGGACAGCATGACTGCCAAGCAGTAGAAGAAAGCTCACAGAAGCACGGACAAAAAGAAAATGACTGCCGGAAATTCATAGAAAAAACATAAAATTGTGCTACCATATCTATAGCGTCAGTGTATACTGGCGCTATGCGATTGTTAAAGAGATGGAGGGGCAGAAATGAGACCGTTTCGGAAATTAGTCATGGCAGCAATCAGCCTGTCGGCTGCACTTTTGATCACAGTGCCGGCATATGCCAGCGTGTCCAGGATCTCGATTGAGGTGGAGGACGTCATCAATACCGGGGAGGAGCTCAGGGAACCGGAGATCACCCTGGATTCTTCAGACTGTGAGATCGCGGAGGTCAAATGGTCTAAGAATGTGGAAAAATGGAAGCCGGCTTCCAAAGTGACAGCGACCCTCACTTTGACGACCAGCGATACATTTAAAGACAAATATCTGTCTGATGCGGTTCAGGTACAGGGCGGCGACTTTGTCCGAGCCAGCAAGGCGGATGACAATACGCTGACTGTGCGGATCACCTATGTACCCAGAGCACAGCTGGGAGAGACCGAGGAGGCAGGCTGGAGCAGCCGCAATCCCAATGTAGCTGTATGGAAAAAGGTCCCCTTTGCCACAGCCTATCAGCTCAGGCTGTACCGGGATGGAACCCTGCTTACGATTATTACATCGGGGAGCTCTTCCATAGATCTCTCGGACTATATGACGGAGGAGGGCCATTACTACTATCAGGTCCGGGCCATGGGGGAGACCAGCGCAGAAAGGTATTACCTGCTGAGCGGAGAGTATGTGGAGTCAGAGGACACACTTCTGGATGACCTGGGTGATACAAGCGGTTCCTGGAAAAATTATCAGGAAGGACAAAAATACGTCCGATCTGACGGAACCACCCCGGTTTCCCAGTGGGAAAAGATTGAGGGAAACTGGTATTACTTTGATGGAAACGGATATAAAACTGTGGGGTGGCAGCAGATTGATGGCAGCTGGTACTATCTGGGCACAGACGGGAAGATGGAGACAGGCTGGAAGGAGATCGGCGGATCCTGGTATTACCTTCTGGAGGATGGAAAGATGTACACTGGCTGGAAGGAAGAAGATCCAGGTATCTGGTATTATCTGAATTCTGACGGGAGTATGGCAGTCAATACGGTAATTGACGGGATTTATCCTATCAATTCTTCCGGCCAATGGATAGAATAGCAAGAAAGAGGGCACTGATTCTTTTGGAGAGTCAGTGCCTTTTGACGTTACTGCTTGACGGGAGGAGAATTTTTTAATAATATTATGGGTGATACAAAGGGCGGATGAAAGGATCCTGCAGAGAGAAAGGAACACCATGGGCATAATAAAAGCGGCAAATCTGATTTTTGATTATATAAAGCGGGATGAAGAAGACAATGTAGAGGAAGTCAACCGAGCTATCGACCATTTAAGCCTGGATATTAAAAAGGGTGACTTTGTGGCGATCCTGGGGCACAATGGTTCAGGGAAGTCTACTTTCGCCAAGCAGCTCAATGGCTTGCTGCTTCCGACAGAAGGAACGGTGTGGATTTCCGATATGAATACTCAGGATGATAGCCTGATCTGGGAGATCCGAAAAAAGACCGGAATGGTATTCCAAAACCCTGACAACCAGATCATAGGGAATATCGTGGAGGAGGATGTGGGATTCGGACCGGAAAATATCGGTGTTCCTACAGATGAGATCTGGAAGCGGGTGGACGAGAGCCTGAAAGCAGTGGGAATGACGGCTTACCGGAAACAATCCCCTAATAAGCTGTCAGGCGGCCAGAAGCAGAGAGTCGCCATCGCCGGTGTGATGGCGATGCGCCCTCAGTGTATTGTTTTGGACGAGCCCACAGCTATGCTGGATCCCAATGGGCGCCGGGAGGTGATTCGGACTGTGCGGGAGCTGAACCAGAAAGAGGGGGTGACAGTGGTCCTGATCACCCACTATATGGAAGAGGTGATCCACGCAGACCGGGTGATTGTAATGGATGAGGGCAAGGTCGTGATGGATGGGACGCCGAGGGAAATCTTTTCCAGGGTGGAGGAGCTGAAGCAGTACCGTCTGGATGTTCCTCAGGTGACAGAATTGGCTTATGAACTGAAACAGGCGGGCGTTCCTCTCCCAGACGGGGTTCTGACGCGGGAGGAATTGATCGATGCCCTGATGAACGTGTTTGAGAAGAAACGGCTGGAATGGAGACAAGATGGGAATTAAAGCAGTAAATCTGAATTATATATACGGCCAGGGAACCGCTTTTGAGCAGTACGCCCTGAAAGATGTTAATTTTGAGATTCAGGACGGGGAATTCATAGGATTGATCGGTCACACTGGATCCGGAAAATCTACCCTGATTCAGCATTTAAATGGGCTTTTAAAGGCGACCAGCGGAGAGATCTATGTGAACGGAGAAAATATATACAGTCCAGGTTATAATATGAAAGCTCTCCGTAGCAAAGTGGGGCTGGTTTTTCAGTACCCGGAGCATCAGCTTTTCGAGGTGGATGTTTTTTCAGATGTCTGTTTCGGCCCCAAAAACCAGGGCCTTCCGAAAGAAGAAATCGAGCGTCGGGCAAGGGAAGCGCTGTCTCTGGTAGGGCTTGATGAGAGCTACTACAGCCAGTCGCCGTTTGAACTGTCAGGCGGCCAGAAACGGCGGGTTGCGATAGCAGGCGTTCTTGCAATGGAACCCCAGGTGCTGATTTTGGACGAACCGACAGCCGGCCTCGATCCCAGAGGAAGGGACGAAATACTGGATCAGATCGACCGTCTCCACCGGGAGAGAGGAATGACAATCATATTGGTATCCCACAGCATGGAGGATGTGGCTAAGTATGCTGACAGGCTGCTGGTTATGAACCATGGTGAGAAACTGTTTGACGGGCCGCCGAAAGAGGTATTTAAGCATTATAAAGAACTGGAACAGGTGGGGCTGGCGGCCCCCCAGATTACTTATATTGTGCAGGATTTAAGGAGCCGGGGGATTGATATTGACGACAATATCACAACAATAGCCGAGGCAAAAGAGGCGATCCTGGCTCTGCTTTCCGGCAAGGAGAAGACATGATTCGAGACATTACCATTGGACAATACTATCCGGCTGATTCTGTGATCCACCGGCTGGATCCCAGGACCAAACTGTTTGGCACGATGATTTTTTTGATCAGCCTTTTTCTGGCTGACAGCATTTGGGCCTATGTGCTGGCCACTGCTGTGCTGGCGGCAGCGATCCGCATCAGCAAGGTCCCTTTTTCCTTTATGGTCAGGGGCCTGAAGGCGATTGTGATCTTGCTGCTGATCAGCGTCAGCTTTAATCTTTTTTTGACGGACGGAGAGACACTGGTTAAGCTGGGATTTCTGAGAATTACAAAGGAAGGGCTTTATACAGCGGCATTTATGGCAGTCCGGCTGATCTACCTGGTGCTGGGCTCATCGCTGATGACGCTGACGACAACGCCAAATGAGCTGACAGATGGTCTGGAAAAAGGACTTGGATTTTTAAAGCGCTTTGGCCTGCCGATCCATGAGGTATCTATGATGATGTCCATCGCTCTCCGCTTTATTCCGATTTTAATTGAAGAGACGGATAAGATTATGAAGGCACAGATGGCCAGAGGTGCCGACTTTGAGAGCGGCAATCTGATTCAGAAAGCCAAAGCTATGGTTCCCCTGCTGGTACCGCTGTTTATATCAGCATTCCGCAGGGCTACAGATCTGGCTATGGCCATGGAAGCGCGGTGTTACCGGGGCGGAGAGGGAAGGACTAAAATGAAGCCGCTGAAATATAAATCCCGGGACCGCATCTCTTACCTGCTCTTTTTCCTGTACATCGGCATCATCATCGCTATGAGGGTCATGTTATGAGACGGATCAAACTTGTGGTAGCCTACGATGGAACCTGCTACTGCGGCTGGCAGCTTCAGCCTAACGGCATTACTATCGAGGAGGTTCTCAACAAAGCCTTGTCGGAGCTCCTGAAAGAGCCGATAGAAGTGATCGGAGCCAGCAGAACAGACTCGGGCGTCCATTCCAGAGGAAATGTAGCGGTGTTTGACACAGAGAGCCGCATTCCGGCAGAGAAGATTTGTTTTGCAGTGAACCAGAGACTGCCGGAGGATGTAAGGGTTCAGAGCTCCGAGGAGGTTAGCCCTGATTGGCATCCACGCAAACAAAATTGTACTAAGACCTACGAATATAGGATCTTGAACCGAAAGACGGATATGCCGGTGGGGCGTCTGTACACTCATTTTTGCTATTTCAATCTAGATGTGGAAAACATGCAGGCGGCAGCGGCGTACCTGGTTGGAGAACACGATTTTAAGAGTTTTTGTACCGTGAGAAATCCGCTGGAAGACACGGTTCGCAGAATCTACAGTCTGACGGTAGAGAAGGACGAGGAGGATGTGATCCATATCCGCATCAGCGGGAATGGTTTTCTCTATAATATGGTAAGGATTATTGCCGGCACGCTTATGAGGATTGGAATGGGGGCATATCCACCCCAATATATAAAAGAGATCCTGGATGCACGGGACCGTCAGATGGCAGGAGATACGGCTCCAGCCAAAGGGCTGACCTTAGTGGGCATGAAATATGAAGAGGAGCTTGCGCCGGAGAGTGTCATAGAAAATGAGGACTGGAGTTACCAGGTGATTCAACGAGAAATTGCACCCAAGGGGAAAGCATACATTGTGATTTACCGCTGCCGGAGAGAGGACTTTGAGCGCTTGGCTGCAAGACTCATTCACCAGTGCCGCAGAGACGGAGCCAGGGAGATCTATGTGAGAGCTGCTGAAGAGCTGGGGATGGCTGCCGGTCAAAGATACGGCTACTATACCCTGGAGAAGGGCTTTTTCTGTTACTGCATGGAGAAGACACTGGGGCCGAAGCGTTCTTCTCAGGAATGTACAGAAGATTTTCATGCCGTAAAGCTGACCGCGTTAAGAAAAAAGGATGAGGATCAGTGGCTGGAGCTCTATAATGAAATTTTTGATTCTGTATCAGGCTCAGCGACCTACGACCGGGAGATGATGGAAGCGGAGCGCGGAAAGGGCAGCCGGTTTTTCTGGGTCTCTGTGAAAAGAAAACGCTGCGGCTTTGCTGTGACTGCAGAGCTGCCGGAAACCAAGACTCTCTATATAGATATGATTGGAATCCAAAAGGATTTTCGTGGACAGGGGATTGGGAGCGCTTTGCTGAGGCTTCTGGAAAACCAAGCCAGGGAAAAAGGCTTTGAAAAACTGGAACTTATAGCGGCAAACACAAATCTGGCGGCTCTGACACTGTATGAGAGAGCCGGATTCGCCAAAAAAGGCGAAAAACCTTGGTTTTATCTGGCAAAAGACGAGAAAACAGGTTGACATAGCCAGCCAGTTATTATATAATATTTAACTGTGACGTTGCGAGTAAATGCCCGGCCAAAGCCCCGGAACGGACATTTTACGATAAATGTTTCAGAGATTTGAGGGAATTTTACAGGAGGTCAACCGATGAAGAGTTTTATGGCTAGTCCAGCAACAATTGAAAGAAAATGGTACGTAGTTGATGCTACCGGGTGTACTTTAGGCCGTTTATCTTCTGAAATAGCGAAGGTATTAAGAGGCAAAAATAAACCGATCTTTACCCCCCATATGGATTGCGGCGATTATGTGATCGTTGTAAATGCAGAGAAGGTAAAAGTTACCGGAAGAAAATTAGACCAGAAGATTTATTACAACCACTCCGATTACGTAGGCGGCATGAAGGAAACCACCCTGCGTGAGATGATGGCAAAGAAGCCGGAGAAGGTTGTTGAGTTAGCAGTTAAGGGTATGCTTCCAAAGGGACCTCTGGGAAGAAGCATGATGGACAAACTTCATGTGTATGCAGGCCCGGATCACGAGCAGGCAGCTCAGAAACCAGAAGTCTTAACATTTTAATAGAAGATTTGGAAGGAGGAAATTGTAATGGCTAACGCAAAATTCTACGGAACTGGCAGAAGAAAAAAATCCATCGCCAGAGTATATTTAGTACCGGGTACCGGTAAAATCACCATCAACAAGAGAGATATTGATGAGTATTTAGGTCTGGAGACCTTGAAGCTGATCGTTCGTCAGCCCCTGGTTGCTACAGAGACCACTGATAAATTTGATGTTCAGGTAAACGTTCATGGCGGCGGCTTCTCCGGACAGGCAGGCGCTATCCGTCACGGCATTTCCAGAGCACTGCTTCACGCAGATGCTGACTACAGACCTGTATTAAAGAAAGCAGGCTACCTGACCAGAGACCCGAGAATGAAAGAGAGAAAGAAGTACGGCCTCAAAGCTGCCCGTCGCGCTCCGCAGTTCTCCAAGAGATAATTTCTACTGCTTCTCAGTACGTCTTTGGACGCTGTTTTGCAGAAAATCGGATGGTTTTGGAGTTGTGAGAGTTCCTCAGAAGTGTTCCGTTTTACTCCGCAAGGAGCAAGCAAGGAACAAAAATCGCAAGCGAAAACAAGAGCCTTATGAAGCAGGAGATCGTTCCGCAAGGAGCGTATCCCCTGCTTCATTCTTTTATGAATATGAGCAGGAATATAACAGGGCGCACAGCTTGGAAATGCGGGGAAACCATTTGCAGAGGGAATCTCTGGGGCGGCAAATTCCCAGCCTACAAAAGAAGCTGGAGCGCAAGGAAAGCCGGGAAATGAAGCTGGAATTATGGCCGCTCCAGGAACAGCTGGAAGAAACTCCAGAACTAAAGCCGATTTGCTCTTTTGCGAACGATTGTTCCAGTGAAGCTCTGACCAGCTTAATGGCAGCTAACGATGGGGTATTCTCGGTGCTCTCCACCGAGGGCGGCATCTTTGACATCATGGCAGGTCGATATTCCAACAAATTCAACATTGATGTCCGGGCTGAAAGGCCATTGTGGGGATGCCATTTATGTGGATCGAATGACCCGCGAAGCAGAGTGCATCATGCACCCGGCACTGTCAGCTATCCTCTCTATTCAACCCAGTGTGCTGGATGAAATCATGTCCAATACCACTATGACCGGACGGGGCTTGATTGCCAGCTTCCTGTATGTATCTCCGCTGTCCAGAATCGGCAGCCGAGTCTTTCGTACCCATATGCAGGTGAGCAGCAGGCAGCTTCTCTGGAAAAGAAGATAGACAAAAGTCAAAAGCAACAGGTCGCCGTTCAGGAAGTGGAGCAATAGAACCCCATGAAGTTCTGTTTTCCTCTAAAGTCATGCTGGACCGTTCTGAATATGAAAATCTGGCAGCTGCGGCAAAGAAGTTCTATGTCCAGAAGCGCAAGGAATCCAAACTGCAAAAGGCACTGGATACAGCATTGAAGATGGTAAACGAGCTGAAAGTGAAGGCCGCTGCACTGACCGCAGAGCTGGCGGAGTATAAGTCAGTTCGGGGCCAGCTCAGGACTGCAGGTTTAGAGCAGCAAAATGAACTTCTGTGGAATAAACTTCAAAAATACGAAACCGTTATAGAAAGAAATGACTTGTGGAGTTTGTTTGGGTCAAGCAGGAAAATAAATCATACAAGGTAAGATTAAGGTTGTTTCTGGTTTAATTCACAGCTATAATAATCAAGAGAAATCATGAGCATTCATTATGGAGGCAAAAAGGTGAATTGGAAAAATATACAAAATAGTACGATAGAGGACTACATTAATGACGCCAATTATAAAGTGTCGGATAAATACAAGACTGATTTTTTAGATGTGCCCGAAACTATTTCCGAACTGTCATATTTGACGCATGATTATTTTAGATATTATGGGAAATTCCCATCTAAAATCGCAAAATATATCATTGACACACTAGCAAAAGGTGGCAGCATTGATCCTGAAAAGGACTTTATTTTTGATAATTATAATGGATCTGGCACTACAATGGTCGAAGCCAAAATTGCAGGATTTGCATCTGCTGGTATTGATATAAACCCTTTTGGCGTCTTAGCCGCCAATGTTAAAACTTATAATTACGATGTTGACCTTCTGAGAGATATTACGTCAACACTTTTTATGAAAATTGAAAGTGTAGACACGGCGGATGGTCAAATGAACTTTTTAGTTGCAGAAGATCTAAGTAGGATGGATTTTCAGGGAATTGAAGATATTAATAAGCGAATTTATTTTGAGTTTCCAGATGTCGATAAATGGTTTGATGAGGATGTAATTCGTCAGTTATCAATTATTAAGTATTTTATTCTTTCTATGCAGAAAGGGAGGTATAGAGACTTTTTTGCACTCGGTTTTTTTGCAATCATCAGGCGTGTTTCTCGAGCACATGATGCAGAGGTTCGACCTCATGTGAATCCTAAAAAGAGAAAAAGAAATGCTATTTCTGCATTTGAGAAAAAAATAAATGAAATGATCTCAACAATGTCTGCATGGAATGCTGTAACCTCAAAAGACATTATTTCTCAAACTGAAATCTGTGATAACAGTTCTCTTGAAGATGTATGTGGCTTTATCAAAAAACTTAAGCAGGATTACACAAAAGAATTGGGGCTGGTTGTATCTCATCCGCCCTATCTAAATTGTTTTGACTATATTCCTGTATATAAACTTAAGTTTTTATGGGCATTTGGCTTTGATGAAATATACGGGAAATTGTCCTATCAAGAGATTAAAGCTGATGAGGTTCGCTCCTATCCAGCAACTAAGGACTCTTTGGTAAATAACTATTTTGCGCATAATTTGAAAGCTTATCAAATCATATTTAATTGCTTAAGATCTGGCGGCTATTGCTGTGTAGTAATAGGTGATTGTACAATAAATAAACAGCTATTTTCCGTTCACAAGATGCTGATACATGGTATGGAGGAAATTGGCTATATTGTTGAAAAAGTCACATATAGAAGCACTGCTTACGGCATGGGGAGATATGCATATAGGCATAGAGCGGATTATACAGATAAGGAAGATGGAAAACAGGACGCAATAATCTTCTTTAGAAAACCATAAATTCTTTCTCATAATAAAACCAAACCACAGAAAATAATCCGTGGTTTGGTTTTATTGTGTGCCCGGCGGGCACACGTTCTAAGGGGTGAAAGTCCCTGACCCGCCCGGCAGTGGGAAGGGTGCAGCTAATGGCAAGGGCGTCATCGCGAGGTGGGGTCTGAAGGAAGCCGGAAGCAAACCACTGGCCTGTAAAAGTTGTCCGGATAGGCTGTGAAGCGTGGATGAGGTTGCAGTACAAACCAAAGTCCAATAACTGCACGGAACGCCAACAGTATACGGAGCAGGTATAAGTGGGAAAGAACGCGTGAGTACCCGGGGAGGTCTCATGGACATGGCAAAGACGATATAACATTCGCCGCCATGGAGCAAAGCCTGCCATGAGAAGTCAGCAGATGTCATAGTACCGGAACAGCTATAGATGCTCCGGGAAGGACGGAACAGTAGGAGGTGCCAATTCCAAATGGAAACCAGACATGGAACTAAATACAGACAACTTCATATCGAGGACTACCTGGGAGAGATACCTGCGGAACAGGGAA
>CALWBQ010000009.1 GCA_944376125.1 uncultured Lachnospiraceae bacterium | reverse complement strand
TGTATTCTTGGTTTCTGCACGATAAACAGCGTTCCCCGCCTTCTACAAAACCTATCACATAATATTCGTGGAAATGGTTGGGAAACGGCTGCACAACACCTTCAAAACGGTAGGCTTCCAAACGGAGCTCATCATCATAGACTACCGTCTTTATTTCTTTTCTCATGTGCTATTCCTCCTTGCCAACACTCATTGTATCACTTGGATTTTCATAAGGCTTGTAAAATATCTTCAAAATTCGGAATTGTGGGGCTGCTATCTATCAAATCAGTATCGCCCCTCGCCCAATAAGGCGGTATGTCCTTGCCTTGCGTTCTGCATCTTTTTTCTGATTAAGAAGTTTCCGCTTTCTGTCCTGTAACTGCCGGATTTCTTCCTCGGCTTTTGCAATCTTTGCTTCAATGTCTGTCATGGTTAAAATCTCCTTTCTGATTTCGGGCATAAGAAAAGCAGGAAGTCCGTTTCGGGCTTTCCTGCTCGGTGGTGCTATCGTAGGGGTAGCGGTTATTCAGTTATGCATTGGCTTATGAATTTCTTTATCAGCGTTGCAGATTGTTCCGCATTTGAGAAAAGAGAGGGGGTCTCCGCTTGGAAAAAAATATACGGAAGATTAAGAAAGCACAGAAGCTATTTCTCTATATTCTTCTTCCATGTCGTTCCGGCAACTTTCATCTTCTCTGCTTCCCATAAATAGGATAGGTGTTTTTAATTCCTCCGACGGCTTATGGAATAGTGGGCGTTTTCCTCCGTACATTTCAATAATGCTTCTGTATCAAGGTCAACAACCTTTTCCCAGTCTGCGCCCTGACACCATTCGGAGAATTGCCTTGACGGTGTATCGTCTTTTGCTGTTTTCCTTTCAGATAAAAGGGAGAACAAGCAACTCTGTAATTGTTCCAAAAAAATATCCATCTGTAAGAATACGCAAACACCCGACAAGCATTTTATTATCATACGCTGTAATATTCAGCGTTTTAGATAATGCGGCTTGTGTGCGTTCCATATCATAGTCGCCTTGCCATATTTGATTGACAAAAGGAATGAAAGTCGAAGCAATAAGTTTTGCGTCATTTACTTTATATTCCATTTTGTTCCTCCATTAAAGGAATACAACTACATTCCAACTATCTTTCTAACTGTATTCGCTGTTCTTATCGTTAATTTACTGCTGATGTCTGCGCTTGCTGTCTTAGACCACCAGTTTGTTTTCTGATAATCTTTCCGGTTGAAAGACCAGAATATAGTTTCTTTGTATTCCTTTACCTTTTCTAAGCCCTCTTTAGGTTCTCCGATTTCATTATATACATCTTTGAATGTAGCAGGCGGCATAATAAAAATTAGATTATCATAAATTTCTTTGCTTTCACCTCCCCACCAATCGGGCGCATGATGTAAAATGTCCTCAAGTTCTTCCTTTGGCATGACAAAAACAGGAATATCTAAGCTAAACTGATTTTTAATCATTTCCTCAATCCGGTTTGTAGTCTTGAGTATATCGGCTTCATCACTTGAAAAAATCACATTACCGCTGTTTAAATAGGTTTTGACCTCTGTATAATCAAGTTTTTCAAAGCCCTGCCTTAATTCTGCCATTGGTACTTTGTTTTTGCCGCTTATATTGATACCTCGCAAAAATGCAATATATCTTTTCATCTGTGCTGATACCTCCACACAAATTCTGTTTTGTTGTCTTTATCTTACCACATTTCGCCTGTGTTTCCTATCCCTATTCAACAAGGGCAATCAGCTTTTTTCTGACTGCCCCTGCCTGTACTGCGCCTTATCTGTCTATCTTGAACAAGGGTAGCGGTCTATGGTGCTGACCTCGGCTAAATCCTTTTCCCGTATGGAAAAAAGGACACTTCATGCTCCATGCGGCGGCGGTTGGCGTGGTAATAGCTGACAGAAGCGTATTTCAAGACTTTCGTACAATATACATCCAACTGGCGTTGTAAGATTTATTTGGTTTTTCCTCCTGTCTGTTCGTGTAATAGTTACGCAAAGCAGACAGGAGAAGCGGCGAACGGCAAACAGGAAAAGGCGTCTGCTCCCATACGCAAACGCCCTTTTCAGTGTACTACTTAGTTAATATCTTTGCCATTATAGCATAAATAATATCTCCCAATTCCCTTTTGTGTTCCCGGAGACTAAAACCAGAAGATAATGTAGATTTATTCTTTAGATAACGATAAGAGTCTCTGCCTAAATCTTATCGGTTATTTTCTATCAGCTTTTTTCGTATCTCCGTTTTGGCCGATTACTCCTTTCTGCCCGTTGACGTAAAAACGGCAGTCGACTTGCTCGGCTGCCCTTGTTGGTAATTTATTTAGTTTTGCTGTGCACTGCTTAGTAAGCTGGGATTTACTTAACAATATGTGCTGTAATAATTGTATAGCTGTATGAATTGATAGTAATTCTGATATTTTCAACCTCACAATACCAATTTTTACCCTGTTTGTATGTATTGCAATTTGGGGCTAACACCTTATTGACACAATACTCAACAACATCTGCTGTATCTATTTTTAGATTTCTTTTAATTCTATCACTTCCCATTTCAGTTGTATGAATTTTATCAATATTATCAAGTAATATATTTTTATCTTCCATCCTTTTTTCCTCAACTTCTTGTTCGTCGCCCTGTTTCTTTGCGAAAAGTATAACACAAGACGCTGGACAAATCTATATCATTTCTCCTTTTATAGTTTTATTATACAATAGGACGGACTTTGATTTTATCGTAGCTCTCTGCGTAATTATAACTGTTCGCTATAGTTCGCTTGAGCAGCAATTCTTTGTCTGCAAGGGGAAGGCCCTTATGTTGCCATAGCCAGATAAACAACGCCATGTATTGGTTAAGGTATTTTGTTGCTGGGAGCCGTTCTGCACTCTCCGGGAGCATCTTTTCTATCTGTGAATGTATTCCATTGACTGCTCCAAGGTTAAATGGGCCATTGGAATGCTCTCCAGATGGTATCTGCACATGGCGAACCTTTTCCTGCTTGGCTATCATAAGTCCAAATAGTCCCGTATGCTGATTTGGATTGTCCATTCTCCCTTCTATGTTGATACGTTTAAATTCTTCCCATTCTGGTGCCGCTATGATTTCAACTGCTAAGTCCTTTGCATACCTACGGGTCTCAAAGGTTACATAGTTGTTTGTGATAACGACTGGCTCCCCATACTCCTTGTGATGGGCCGTCCCTGCGAATATCCCTTGGATCGGCCTTTCCCAAGGAACCTATTGTAATACTTGCATTGAATATAAAACCGCTTGGTCGTGTTCTTATTTACTGCGGCTGTAGCTATGATATCTATACCACAGTCATTCTTACCTACACGCTCTGCCTTCATCCGAAGCTGACCAAGCAGTTCTTTAACCCATTCCTCAAACTCAATGCCAGAAGTACAACGTTCAAAGTCAATGTCCATAGGCTTACGCATGATGTATACGTCCTTTCAAAGTAGATTGAACTTTTTAAGTTCAACCCCTTCTATCCAAACGTATTATTGTGGTTTTCTCTGCCTGATTGGAGATGTATCACTTAATATATGGGATGCCTAAGTGGAAAATATAACGTAGTTCTCACTCTTTGGAACGTCGTGTGCTCCTTTGTTAAGGACACACCTTCCGACATATTCTCCGAAATCATACCCGTTTCCTTCAAATTCAGCCGCCTTGACAGTATCCATCTCCGAAACATTGATGGCTCGCAGCACGTCATAAAACACATCAAAGGATAATATTATCTTGTAACCATATTCTTGGTGCTCTCGCACAATATCTTCATACATTTTCCTAATCGACACAAGATCGTATCCCAGTAAATCCAGACGTTTTTTTATACTGGAAAGTTTTCTAGCATAGCCCTCTTTCATTTCTATAATCGGTTCACCTGAGTCCATATCAACATAATAATATGGAATGAATTTCACATCGGAAGTTCTGAAAAGAACGGAGTGGTTCCTGAAAGAATTATTTTTCCCCCAGTCAATCTCCATCCGGCCAATGCCAAGCGTTATCATTGATCCCATGTAAACACCTCACTTTTTCTATATTATCCCTATCGCAACACACATTTCATCGCATAGACGATCACGCTAATCAGAATTCCGGCAAATGGATCTGACAGGATGTTCGGCAAGATTGCCAAACTGATCAGCCCAGTCCCTGCCAAAAATTGAGAAATCACAACGCTTTTTCCAAGAGGGATATTATACTCGTTATGAAACCGCAAAAACAGCAATGGAGCCAAATTTGCCACAATTGCCTGTGTGATAAATCCGATATAACAAGTGATCAATGTCTTTTTATCGTTCTTTTTACTGCCATCTTATCTAGAACTGACCTTTCTTCCGCAGTCTTTGAGTATTATAGCACCAAAAAATCGGAAATCAAAGCCTTATTAACGCCGCAAACAGGGTACTATTTACCCAGCTTTCGCAACTCCTAGGCAGGCTGTCATGGTTTCCGCCCATACGTGTTCGATATAAGCTGTGACGGATCAATGACCTCCTTTTCCCCGGTGTCCGAACAAAGAAACAGCAGGAAACCGTTTCTGATTTCCTGCTCGGCGGTTCCGCCGGTGGGCGGCTGGTATTCAGTTTTGAAAGCCTGGGGCAAGTTGGCCTGATGATATAGAAAATATAATATTTGAGTAATTTATTCCGCATAAATATTTTTTCCAAATTCATACGCTTCTTTTAGATGATTTGTTTTATCAATCTGGGGCTTTCCGTCTGTATGGCCGCAGCCTCCAGCAAGAAGCATGCCCTTATCACGAAAACCGATATAGTTAATAAATACATACTGATAATAAGAAGCTGCTTGTTCAAATGTCCAGAAATTGTTATCAGCCGCAGTCATAAGAAGCGCACAATCTTTTATCGGATATTTTTCATGTCTGCCAAACGGTGGATTTTCGTCTTTGATTGCAATACAATAAAAGCGCTCAATAAATGCCTTTATTCTGGCAGACATTGACCAAAAATAAAGAGGAGAAGCAAAAACAAGGCAGTCTGCTTCTTTAATCTTAGGAACCAGCTCATTAAACGAATCTTTTTGAATACAGGGCTTTTCATAACGACAGGCATTACATCCTAAACAAGGCTTTACTTCATTCTTCACAAGGGAAATCACTTCAACTGAATGGCCCTTTTCCTGCGCTCCTTTTACAAAGCTGTTTACAAGTTGTGCTGTATTCCCGTTTGTTTTTCCGCTGCTTTGAATTACAAGTATTTTTTTCATTGATTTATCCTCTCATTTGTGATAGTTATTTTATTTATTATACTATAGCTGGTTTTCTTTGAGAATAGGGAAATCACAAACTGGCTGGGCAGGAACAGCCTGCAGCGTTCCGTGGGATGTATGGTGCCCGGCAGATGTCAGTTCTGGACGGCAGCGGCATATTCACCGCTGGCACGCTCCTTTCAGCCGATACGGCAAAAAAAGTTGTTGGAATTTTGCAGGAATTGCATTTTTGCGATCATTTTGTATAATGGAAGTATTCAGAAGGAAAGCGCAGCGATAGCTTTTTCCGGAACATTAGTCAGAAACAAGGCAGGAAAATATCATTTCAATCCAAAGGAGATCCTTATGGCGGCAATAATTTTAGTTCACGGCTCAGGACACAAGGCAGCAAGTTGGGATACAACCATTTCATATATGACACACAGGGAAGATATTGTATGTCCAAATCTATCCTCTATCTTGGAGGGAAAAGAGGCAAGTTACAAAAATCTATATTCTTCATTTGTAAAATATTGCAGTAAAATTGACGGCCAAATTCATTTATGCGGTCTTTCATTAGGCGGCATTTTGGCTTTTAATTTTGCTTTGGATTTCCCGCAAAAAGTGAAATCATTGGTCTTAATTGGAACGCCATATAAAGTCCCGAAACTGGCCTTTCGTTTTCAAAATATCATTTTCAGATTATTGCCAAAATCTATTTTTGAAACTATGGCATTCGATAAAAAGGACTCTTTTATTTTAGGAAAGACCATGAAAAACTTTGACTTCAGTGATAAGGCAAAAGATGTGAAATGCCCTACTCTCATTCTCTGCGGAAAGAAAGATAGAGCAAACATAAAATCAGCGTATTACTTATCACAAAATATTAAAAATTCAGAATTGAAAATTATGGAAAATACTGGCCATGTTGTCAATGAAGAAAGCCCAAAAGCCTTAGCAGAAATATTGAATGAATATTATCTGCAAAATCCTTAATTCATTCAGACAGAAGCACGAAAACCGCAGGCATAAAAGTTTGGGGGAAAAGAAAATGAAAAGCTGGTTTACTGTTGAAAAAATAGACTACAATACATTTGCCATCAGCGAATATAAGCACTGGGAGGAAACGCACAGTTATCTTCTATGCGGAGAGGACAAGGCTGCTCTGATTGATACAGGTTTAGGTATTTCCAATATCCGTGAGATTGCAGATACCTTGACGAAACTGCCTGTTATGGTACTTACTACTCATGTCCATTGGGACCACATTGGGGGACACAAATATTTTAAGTTTATTGCAGTCCACGAAGCAGAAGAAGAATGGCTCTCCGTCAAATTTCCCATACCTTTGCCGGCAGTAAAACACAGTCTTATGTGTAAGCCATGCGATTTTCCTTCCGATTTCAAAATAGACCAGTATCAGATTTTTCAAGGTGTCCCCCAAATGCTTTTACATGACGGAGACAGCCTTGACTTAGGGAATCGGAAACTGACTGTTATTCATACCCCAGGCCACTCTCCTGGACATTGCTGTTTCTACGAGCCAGAGAAACAGTATCTATACTCTGGCGATTTGATCTACAGCGGATGTCTTGACATTTTTTATCCATCCACAAATCCACAGCAATTTTGGGAGTCTATTCGAAAAGTCCAGTCTTTAGGGATCGATCGAATATTGCCTGGCCACCACCAATTATCTATTCCAGTTGCCTTAGTTGATAAGATCGAGATGGCGTTTCGTGATTTATCAGACGAAGGAAAATTAAAACAGGGAAATGGCATATTTAGTTATGATCATTTCCAAATCCATCTCTGAAACAGCAGCTTGCTCTCTTTTAAAATCTCAGCGGAAATGAGGGTATGATTGCTATTATATCGTTTTTTCTGCTTTCATGGCAAAGCATCCAATCAGAACGGTCCATGCCTCTGCCCGGATTTCCGGCGCATCGCTAATCGCGGGCCTGTCTTCTCCTGTCGTTTGCTTCCTGCTCGTAATATTTTTTCTTTTCAGCATACATTTTCTTTTCAGCGCCTTTTATCTGAGATGCCACTGAACCGTTTTCTGTTTTGCTCTGGATTCCCACTGAAATGTGGTAATCCAAAGCCTCCAATGATGCCTTTAACGCATCGCTTTGGGCAGTAATTTCTTTCTCCTCGCCATGGACAAACACAACGAATTCATCTCCGCCGATCCGATAGGACTTCCCATCCGGAAAATGTTTTCTAATTCCATCTGCCACGGTCTTCAGCATTCGGTCGCCTTTTTCATGGCCCTTTTCATTGTTCATCTCGTGAAGGCCGTTCACATCTATATAGATACAGATCAGACCCTTTTCCTCCTCCGGATGGATCTGAAGGATATCTTTTTCATAGCGGTTGCGGTTATAAAGCCCAGTGAGAGCATCCCTCTCCCCCTGTTTTCTGATCTCCGCATCATTTTTTAGATTGCGGCAGAGCATGCTGAAGCTAAATTTCATGCTCTTTAGCACTGCCTCCGGATCGCCTCCTCCCGTTATATTGCAGGCTGCCAGAATACCGCAGACATTCCCATCCATATCCTCGACAGGAACTGCCATAATATTGCTGATGTTGCTTCGCTCCTCCTCTGAAAATATCCCTCTGAGGTTCTTTTCATCGTAAGCCTTATATATACTGTTTTCTTTCTCAAAATATTCAAACAGCTTATGTATACATTTCTGGCTGCCGCTGTTCTCCTGGCTGCCATTTTCCTGATTCTTTTTCCAGAAAAATGAAACATTGTCATCAGACTGTCCAAGAATCCAAAACCCCATTCCTTCTGCCTGGATAATATTTCCAATTTTTTCCAATGCTTCGTTTATATTCTCTTTTTTCTCATGGCCGTTAAACAGCAGTTTCTCCACATCATATATATGATTCAGTGTCTCAAGCCTGTACTGCTTTTCCTCCGTTACCTGCCTCACATAATGGATCACCCACCAAAAGTATACAAGAAAGCTGAACAGCTCAAACAAAAGGAATCTGTTCAGGATCCCTTCAATCATATCTGCACTTTCAAACACCACGCTCTCGGGAACTGATACCGCGATTCTCCACTCATTGATCTCCATAGGCTGATAATAAAAGTAAAGATACTCTCCCACTGTCCGAGATACAAAGACCACATACCTGCTGTCTCCATTTTTGACTCCCTGTCTCATCTGTTCGGGGTCATAACCAGGCGCCATCTCCCGTTCTCCCAAAGTCCACATATTTCCGCCTTCGTTTGGGTGCCATGTGTCAACCAGCAGGTCACCGGTATTACCGTCTATAATATACATAGCTCCTTTTCCGCCGTAAGGGTTCAAATTGACTGCTTCTGGCAGCTCACCCAATTCAATCACTCCGTACAGCATGGCAACCGTCTCTCCGTTTCGAACCACCGGAACGTAATGCCTCACAATATAGTTGCTGCTGTCAAGGATATCCGTCTCGCGGTCTGTGATGTGGCTTCCGCGGGCCTTCTCCTCCTCAAACGACAGTATCCCTTTGGCATCCACGCGCTTACCGCCTTTTGTGAGGACAATATCGTTGGGGATAAGCAATTCAAGCCGGGACATCATGCCGACCGCAGCATAGGAATCCAGCAGATTCCACAAGTCTTGCGAGTCCAGTTGGTCGTATTTTGCAATAACTTCCGCGAGCATCTCCAGCTCTTCTCTGTCGCTGTTCGCATACGTTTCAATGTTGCCTGCCAGATTATCCGCTTCTTGATAAAGCCTCTCAAAACTTCTCTCTTCTTCTACGTGATTGATATATTTAATTACACCAAATGAAGCTACCATAACCAGAAAAATCATAACACTTGTTATGGCTATTGGTCTTCCCCAATGCATTCCATCCAGCTTTTTCATTATAATCTCCTTCTTGCCAGTCCGTTGCCAACTCATTGCTTATATGCTGTCCTGCTTTACTCTCTTAATCTTTCCCCACTGTTTTTTTCTTTTTCCATACCCGATAAATGCCGTAACACGGACCATATCTAAAAACAGCCGGAAAAATACATTCTCCAGGATGCAGACCAGCACAGCTTTTCCTATATCCATCAGCTTCGTTCGCAGATTTAATGTATAAATGCGCTGGAAGAAAATAGTGATTGTAAGTATCGCGTTATACATCGTATACATCAGATAGAAACGTACCATAAAATCCCAGTTTAATATGCCTGCGGCAGCCGAAGCCGCCATAGCAACCCAGCCGACAAGCTGAAATACCGGAGAAAGCAGCTCGTAAAGAAGATAATACAGGTATGATCCCATTCCAAGCCATCCATAAGCGCGGTTCATAAAGATCCGGCGATGTTTTGCCATGCTTTGGAACAGCCCCAGATGCCATCTTCTCCTCTGCTTGCGCAGATCTCCTAGGGACTCCGGAACCTGGCTCCAGCAGACCGCATTCGGTTCATAGCGAACGGAATACGGAATTTTATTGTTTCTGCAGAACACATGCATACGCATGACAAGCTCCATATCCTCCCCCAGCGTCTCTCTGTCATACCCGCCTGCTGCTATTACAATATCTTTCTTAAACAATCCGAAGGCTCCCGATATGATCATATTTCCGTTGAATCTGTCCATGAATATCCTTGCCGCCAGGAAAGAACGATCATATTCCATGATCTGCATACTTGTCACCAGATTCCGCGGCATTCGAAACCCCACTCTTTTTCCATTCTCAATCTGCAGACTCTGAGCTGCCCGTACCAGTCCTCCCACAGCCACAACATTGTCCTGTTCCATCACTGGCTGCACAATCTTCTCAAGGGAATCTGCCTGCAGCATAGAATCCGCATCAATACAGAGGAAATACGGATATGAAGAGGCATTGATTCCCATGTTCAGCGCATCCCCCTTTCCCCCATTGTGCTTACAGATCAGGGTGACTGGGACTTTCAGCCCCGCCGCCTCATAGATCTCTTTCTCCTGCGCACAAGCCAGCTTTTTGCGTATCGGGCGATTCACCTTTATCATATTGAAGTGTTTCTTCAATACTGCTACTGTATCATCCGTTGAACCGTCATCCACAATAATAATCTCATACAGACGGTAATCCAGCTTCAGCAGAGATTCAATGCTGTCCACGATCGTAACTTCTTCATTGTATGCAGGGACGAGAATGGATACCGGAAAGTAATAGTCATGCTTAATCTCATTTTTGATTGCCCGCATTTTGTTGGCATAATACAGATCCCACGCCCCTACTCCCACTGACAGCAGCAGGTAGGTTGCATAGATCATCAGATAAATTAGAAAAAACCAGTTTATTAATTTCAGCCCAAATTCCAATACTGCTAACATTCCGCGGTCCCTCTGCTTTCCCAGACATAAGTAAACATTTCCCTCACATACCTGTCATCGGCTGTGATCAGCTTCCTGGTTTCCTCAGGCGACAAGTTCATTTTCATCAGCGATACCGCAGAGTTGTGCCTTACATACCAATTCTTGCTCTGAAGCGCCAGCATCAGCTCCTGTTTCGCCGTCTCTCCAGGGTAGCTTCCCAGCGCCTGGGCAGCCGCAGAAGAGACATCGCTGTCCTCTCTCAATATATTCAAAAGGCATTTGCCTGCCTCGGCATTGATGTGTTTTGTAAAATACCGCACTGCCGCAAACCGCACTTCGTGGTATTCAGAAGAAAGTTCTGGAAGAACGAGATCTGACATATCCTCCGGAAGCTGATTCATAAATTGAATCAATATCACTCTCATTATTTCATCCTCCTTCTGGTTCCAGAGCCGCCTCGCCAGTTTCACCCTGTCACCCCTGTATTCTGCGAGGCCGTCGGCGATCAGCTTCGAATTGTGATACCATTTCTGCTCTTGGAATATCTGCAGGGCGCGCACCAGCGCGTCTTCATTTCCCAGCCGGTACAGGGCCTGCAGCACATTTTGCCTGCAGTATACAGTTGAATTCTCCAGATACCCCAGCAGAATCTCTCCCATCCTTGTATATTCTTCTGCTGCCCGGTCCGGAAAAAGCGAAATCAGATAGGCAAACAGCGCCCGCTCCATTGCAGGCCTTTTTCTGTAAGCCTCCGCCGCTTTGAATATCGTCATCCGACAGTCACGCAGACATTCTACTATCTGATTCTCAGGAATCTTGTTCCGGTTTCTCTCGATAGCTTCCACAAAAGCCGAAAGTTTGGCCGTATCTTTCAATCTCCGGTACAAACGCTTCTGAAATTTCTGGCCAGCTCTGTTCACAGGATTGCTGACTATCTGTTTCTGCCATTCCATCTCTGCACTGATCCTGCGGTCCATGACACGTTTTTTCACGCCGGAGCTAAGCATATAGGCCAGATTGAAGATGAGAAGCGCCGTGCTGATAAAGATATAGAATGATATAATCATGCTGACAACGCTTTGCTGCATATTCTACCTCCATGCTGCCTGAACAATTTCATAGGACCTTTTCAGCCTCTCCTTATACTCCCTGTTCTTCCATGTAAGAGAGAAGCGCTCCATCCTGATCTCCCCGGTCTCCCCATTAGATATTCCAATATAACATCCATCCGCACCTATGAACTGTACTCCATAGTTTTCATAATAATCATCATGGATCAGCATACGAGCTGGATTTGCAACATTGAGAAGAGCCCACGGTATTCTGATCTCCACACAGTTTTCACCATAACAGAAATCTGCCAGAGAATCATAGCTGTCTGCTTCTGGATTTCCATTGCCGTGCCGCAGTTTTCCCGTCTCATGTAACGGCAGATATTTCAGCTCACGGTTTGTATAATCCACATAATCTACCATCGTTGTATTTTTCATTGCCATTTCGATTGGAATAAAGGTATCGGAGTCTGCCTCTGGAAACGAGACATAGGCATCTTCGCCGCTTATCTCATTTAAAAAGTTTGCCCGTACAGATTCATACCGTTCCTGCACAAGCACTCTGCTTTCTTCTTCTCCGCAGATGCAGACCAAAAAATCTGCCCCGCGGGAAAATGACAATTCCGGCGATCTGGACGCTGTGCTCCCGCTTTTGTCTGTTATGTCAATGGGAATATACAGTGTACATTCAGGCGATACGGCGCTCCCCTCGGCTAAAAGCATTAATCCTTCTGAGTCTGCATAGGCAGACAGGGTAATCTCTCCGTCTGTGCAGACGATATCGCCTTCCTCCCACTCACCTGGATTTCCGTCTGCAATCCTGCTGTCCGATGTAAATTCCATCAGCCCGTACCACTGGGATTCCGTCTGCAGATCATGCCACAAGAAATTGTTGGTAAAATCCTGAGCGTAGGCTGTATTCCAGCTGCGCAGCTCCCATCTGTCCTGCCACGAGTTGATGACAGCGCCGCTCCAGCAATCATCACACAGATCATCATATATCTCTACCAGCCGTTTTCCCTGCTCTTCTTCAGTGATGGGAAAGCCTTTCTCGGAGACCACGCCCCTGGCCGTAGAAAAGCCGTAGCTGACACAGACGACGGGCATCGTGTGGTATCTTCCTAAAAGCTCTGCATATCCGTCATAACTTCCATCCTTATCGATCTCCGGCAGAATATCAGACAGCCTTTCATTCTGATCCTCTGAAAGATATAAATAAAAATCCTCACAGAAATCATATAGGCTGTAAGCAGCAAAACATCCCGCTTTTGCTGCCTCTGTCGGCTGAATATGCTCCGCGTCGATCTGGCATATTTTATTGAGCTGTCTCGCATATGTGACGCCCTGCGTTCCGGATTTCTCATATTTTTCCGCCAGTTCACTGTAATCGTCCCTGTACTTCAGCGGATCCGTTGCCGGCTCATTGGCAAAACCAATCGGATGCTGCCGTTTATATTTTCTGCTCTCATAGGCGGTAATCTGATCCATCACCTGTGCCAGCATCGCCTCAAAGGGGCTTGCATCTTCTGAGGCAGAAAAATACATTCCCTCATACCTGCCGTCCCTGTATGTCTCGTGATCCGTATAAGCCACTGTATCTGCATTCCACTCAGATCCCACCAGAAATCCCAGCACCCACTGGGAAATATCTCTTGTATACCATCCGGTTCCCCGGCCAGGAACATTTGTCATAATGACGCGGTTTCCATGGATCACATCCACCATTCTCATTCCATCTGACAGGAGTGCTCCCATATAATCCGCTTCGTAGGCATCGCCCGCTCCATAATTGACTGCATCCTGCAGCAGAATTCCCTGCAGCAGGTAAAGAGGGCTGTCACTCTCGGTATTAAATTCATAGAGAGCGTCGTAAAATGCATCATTCATAATCCCGGCTGCTCTGACCGTATTGGCGCCCATCCCGCAAATCTGAGAAAACCACCGCAGATAATCTTCCTTTTCTGGTTCAAATTCTGAGGCAGCATGTCCCGGCACACTTGCGGATATCTCCACGCCCTTTATCCGGAATTCCTCCCTGCCTGCCCCCGTATCTGCCATGATTTTATTCCCTTCACAGGAAAAATCTGCTCTGACCGGCGCATCCGGATAGAAATCAATATAAAATCCTAAACCCTGTGTAGCATAAAACCACCCTGCGACCATCACTCCCACAATAATCACAGAGATTAAAAATTTCTTCATCTATCCTCTGTCCCCTGTACTAATACAATACTGTACCTGCATTTTTTGAAGTCTGGCAATACTGTCTGAGGCTGTCAATATGCTCATCCAGCCACGCCCCTCTTCTGAGCATGTAGCTGATCATATTGTCTGTTGCCTCCCCGTAGCTGGACGGGTTCACATCGGCATACGTCTCATCGCTTCCCTCATCCGGCCTTCTTCGTTCATACATGGGAATCTGCTGCCAGTCCCAAGTGTAGCCCCACACAGAAAAGTTTCTCTCTACCGCGCTCCCCAGCCATGCCTCTGTCTCCCATATATAGGCACGCAGATTGTCGTCTGACAGAATTCCCTTCCTCAGCTGTCTGTATCGGCTTATCACCCTGTCTACAAAGCGCTCACTTTTCATAAGCTGACTGTAAAATCCATTCTGTGCCAGCAGCAGACCTTCTGCAGGCATGACCGTTGTGTAGTTGTCCAGCACATTATTGTAATCCCAGACCGGACCAATATTCAGCTTTCCTCTTACATCTTTATAAAAATACGTAGATGCCTGAAACATATCATTATTTCCCACAAATTCCTGGATGATATAATAATCCACAAAAGAGCTTTCATCCAAATAATTTACATAAAAATTCGGGTCGCTCCCAGCTTCAGCGGAATAAATCACATTTTCAATCGCACTGAAATCTTCCTGGATATAGTCTTTCACATTCTGCGTCAGAAACTGTCTTCCTGGATACGAGATCTCAATCTGACGCTCAGGTTCCATCCTTTTTGTATAAAAAGAGAAGGTTTCAATGGATCTGGCAAGTTCAGCTTTCGGTTCAATATGAATCATATAGCTCATCACCGGATCCCCCTCGCGGTATTCTGTTATGTCTACTCTCTTTTCATCCACTTCTATCGTTTCCATGAGGACATACACTCCCATATATGTTCCATCCAGAATCAGCTCACAGAATCGTACATTGGGCGCATAGCCCATTATCTCGGCTGAAAGATTCATCCACATATAATTGCGGATCAGAGTCTTATCAAGGAAGGGACCGTGGAGCACCCAGTCAGCAGATTCGTTCATCCCCAGCAGCGGCAGTTTCCTGTTTTCCAGAGGATTTCCATCTTCCGTCAGTTTTATCCTGTAATTTGACTTGTCAAATGCTCTGGAAGAATTTCCTCTTATATGGATCAGAATACTGCTCTCCAGATCCGCTTCTCCCTCTGAATCGTGCCACTCTCCTTCTGTTTCAATCGTCCTGAGCTTTGCTTCGATGTCTGTCTCTCCGTTTTCTCCTGTCTCCACTCCAATAACGGTGTTCATCTCCGCATCCAAAATGGCCTTGCCTGGTATCTTCTGGTACTCTCCGTCTTTGGAAGTATCGATTTCTATGATCGGCAGATGGGTCACGAGGCCATCTGATACCGGCGGTGTCCCCAGCTCTGTCTCATTGGGCTGTTCTAAATGCTGATGGTACCGCCGCCTGTCCTCGCCGCTGTCAAAACAGACAAAAAAGAACGTGACAGCCAGAAGAAGCGCCGTTGCGCCTATATATAACCTTTTCTCACGTCTCACCGCAATCACCCGCTGATCTCATCGCTCTGTGCCACCACATTTACATATTCCACATTTCCTTGCTCGTAGAGACATTCCATAATTCCCTTCTCATTTTTATAGCTGTCCATATAAGTTCTTCTCGTCATCTCATAGATCAGCTCTACGTGCGTCGGCGTTGTATTCTTTACTTTCAGGATCGCCTTTCGATTGAAATATCGGAAGACAATTCCTTCCAGATCTACTTCCTTCTCATTCGCAGCCCGGATAATGAGCAGCATCCGGTTCTCGTTGTTCACCCTTCCCAGCAGAAGCAGTACAATAAAGACCACCCCGGTTCCGATTCCTGCCACCAGATAATCCCCTACGCCGCAGCAGATGCCGATCATAATTGCCCAGAAAATATAGGTTGTATCTCTCGTATCTTTAATCGCAGTCCTGAAGCGCACGATCGAAAGCGCACCGACCATACCGAGGGACAGCGCAATATTGTTTCCGATAACTGTCATCACAGCTCCGGTCAGAATCGCGAGCGTCAGCAGAGATACATTGAACTTTTTGCTGTATGTCGTCCCCGCATGGGTATACCAATACGACACGTATATGAATATTCCGAACACCGCCGAGGCTACAATGCGAATAACAATGTCACCTGTTGTAAGAGTTCCGCTTCCTTCCAGTATTTGGTATAAATAACTTCTCATTTTTAAATCTCCTCCAATGGTATCGCCAACCATTCAAAAATGGTAGTGCATGCTCACTGCCCGCCCAAGGCAGTATTTGCTCACTGCTGTTTCTCCCGTCCCGGCATTTTCCAGGATATCTTTTATATATCCCAGCAAAAAGCCGTTAAATTTTACTTCCAGGACGACCAGATATTCATTCATCAGTGGATTCTGCAGAAGACTGTCCGAAAAAATGTCCATATTGCTCTCCGTTCCAATGATATGATGGTCAAAGGTAATCCTAGTTGAATTTTCTTTCGCAATAAATGCCTTCCTTTTGTATTCGATCACCGCTCTCGGAATATAGCAGAACTGGTTCATCATCCAGAAACATTCTGCCGCAAACGGCTCATTATACTTCAGCAGTACACTGTAATCCCGGTTAATCAGCGCCTGCGCATCCCTGCGCTCCATCGTCAGCGAGCGTTTTTTCTGCATAGCTCCCTGTTTCTGTTTCATCTCCAGCTTGGCAAAAGCAGAATTAGCGCCGTAATTTCTCAGCCGGATTTTCCTTCTCAGCTCCACGCCGTCTTCCTTCTCCTGATAATCGCGGTTATCAATGCTGTCGAAATACAGAGAGCGGATCACGTACCCTTCCCCATGATTATTTGCATCCTCTTTGATCACCTGGCCTACCCGGTGGCTCAGCTCATAGTACTGATCGATGGAAATCAAAAATTTCTTTTCCTGCCGCAGCACCTCGTTCATATTATTTTTCCACCGTCTCTTTCTTCCACCTGGTCAGAATCATTGGAACCTGGAATGCAAGCATCGCAATCCAGCCGACGAAATTCGCCCAGGCCAGGCGGTCAAATCCGCCGTGCAGAATATGGATCATCGTCCATGCCGCCAGGAAGCGCACCGACATATTTAAAATCGTACTGATCAGAGTCACCTTCAGATCACCCAGGCCGCGGAAAAATCCCTGGATAATGTTGGTGGCCGCCGGCATGACATACATAAATGAAATCAGCTGGAGATAGGAGACTCCCAGGCTGATAACCTCCTGAGAATCCGCCCCCACAAAGAGCTGCATAATAGGCTTGGAAAAAATAAAAACGACAACGACGACGACAGCCGTGTACACTGCCTCCAGCAGGATTGCACTGAGAAATCCCTTTTTCATTCTCCGGATTTTCCCAGCACCCTTATTCTGCGCCATAAAGGTCGTCGCAGCATGGGCGATGTTCTGCTGAGGGGTCATGGCAAAGTCATCCACCCGGTTGATGGCGGTAAATGCCGCAATAAACTCTACCCCCTGGACGTTTACAACTGTCTGGACGCAGATTTTGCCCAGCTGAACGCACATCTGCTGGAGTGCACTTGTAATGCCATATGTAAATGTCTGCCACAAAAGGGAGCCGTCAAAAACTCTCCATTTTTTTCCCAAACACATGATGGGCACTTTTACCTTAATATAGACCACGCAGCAAAGGCAGCAAAGTGCCTCGCTCAAAACCGTCGCCACAGCGCTGCCCGGAACGCCCCATTTTAAAACAATAACAAAAAACAGATCGCCCACTACATTGAGAAAAGCGCTGATGATCAGGAAGTACAGAGAGACCTTGCTGTCGCCCAGTGCGCGCAGGGTGTTGGAAAAAAAATTATAAATAAAGGTAAAAATCAGGCCCAAAAAAACGATTCTCAGATAGCTGGCCGCAGAATCCATAATATCGGACGGTACCTGCAGAATCCTCAAAAGCGGGTAGGCAAATACAATAAGGAGGGCCGCCACCACCACCACAAATGCCAGGCCGCCCAGCAAAGTCGTGCTGATCTGCCGCTCCAGCCGCTTATAATTCTTAGCTCCGTACTGAGTGCTCATCAGGATTCCGGCACCCATACACATTCCGCTGATAAAGAGAATCACCATGTTCATAATCGGTCCGGCGGTCCCCACTGCCGCAAGCGCGTCGTCCCCGACAAACTTCCCTACAATCACAGAGTCAGCGGCATTGTAGGTAAGCTGGAATAAATTGCCCAGCACCAGAGGTATCGTAAACTCGGTAAGCTGAGGGATAATACGTCCCTCCGTCATATCTGTTGTCATGCTAATGTTCCTCCCATTTCCATTTTTCCCAAAACCGGCCCAACTGTTTTGCAATAAGGCCCACCATAATTGCCGCTGCCACGGTTCCCTCTCTCACGCCCTGGAGGCATCCTGTAAAGGCAAAAGACAGCATG
The DNA here is from genome assembly GCA_944376125.1 of uncultured Lachnospiraceae bacterium. GTDB lineage: Bacteria > Bacillota > Clostridia > Lachnospirales > Lachnospiraceae > UMGS1370. The sequence goes on along the minus strand of CALWBQ010000009.1, from coordinate 82,549 downwards.
CAGGCAATCACAACCAGAGTTACATCAAATCCCACCTTCATATATCCGAATTTGACAGGAAGGACCTGGCAGATTGCGAGAACAACCCCTTCTCCTGCCAGCACGACCACTCCTGCTTTCACTTCAAAACTGACACCGAGGGCGACCAGAAAAATACCTGTCAAACATGCAGTCCATTGCTGCAGGTAAGTACTGCATGTGATTCCTTGGACCGCCCACACCGCGAAATCTGTCAGACACCCAAAGAACAATGCAACCGGAAGCTGCATCAGCTGAATAAGCTGATATCTTTTCCTTAATATTAAAATCTGAAGCAGAATAAAAATACAGTGCATGATAATCGTCGCCGTTCCCACCGTCAGCGGCGCAATCAAACTGACCACATAGGGGACGCTTGAAATCGGTGAAGTTCCCAGACTAGCTTTGATGGAAAAGGCCACGCCAAATGCCATGACTGCCAGACCAGCCAGAAGAAGGAGATACCGTTTCAAAATAGATAAGCCATTCAATTTATAAAATAACCTCCATTCCGACCTTCTGTTCCTTCAGGCCGCAGGAGCGGTAGAATCTCATGGCGCTCTCATTGCAGCTCCACACGTTCAGAGTCACATTGTAGCACCCGTGCTCCCTGGCAAAGTCCAAAGCAGCCTGGTACAGCATGGTTCCGATATGCTTTCCCCGCATCTTCTCGTCTACACAGAGGTCGTCGATATACAGCGTCTTGATATCTGTCATAATGTTGTGGTTCTTATACTGCTGGAACATGCAGAACGCGTATCCCTGAAGACAGTCCTTATCATCTACAGCAGCCAAAATAGGGCGGTTCTCATCATGCAGAATTTCTTTCAGCTCCTCATCTGTGTACTTTCTCTCCCCATATTTAAAAAGATCCGGCCGCCCCTTGTGGTGCACCATTGCCACCTGAGAGAGCAGGCTGTGGATCCTCTCAATATCTTTGTCCGATGCCATACGTACTTTCATATTCTTATTATCCTCCTGAATGTAAAATCTTTTCGCTGTCGAGCCTCCTGAACGTCGGCAATATATAAATAAGTTTACCATATCCGACAAAATTTTTAAAGAGCGCCTCTTTGGATACCAAACCCGCTGCAGCCTCACTTTTTTCCGCAATTACAAAAAAATGCACAATTTTCTTTTGAAATGAAACTTCTCTTTGGATATCCTTGACAAATGATTCAACATATGAAATAATGTACCAAAATATTTATAAATAATTGATATTTTTATTTCAGTCTATATAATGAGGAGTGTAAGGAATGGAATCAACAAAATTATTTATCCGCCTGAAGGAATACGGGCGGTACGCCAGCACGGCAGAGAAAAATGTAGTGGATTTTATTTTAGAACATCCACAGGAGGTGATGGGAAAAACCGTTCATGAATTGGCATCCATTACCTATACTTCTGCATCAACGATCGTCCGTTTCTGCAGGAAAATGGGGTTTCATGGATATAAAGAGTTCCAGCAGGGCCTGGTATATGAATTTGCAATGTCTCAGGGCAGCGTTAATATTGCACTTCAAGATATTTCTCCCAGAGACAGCACAAAAGATGTGATACGCAAAGTAACCCAAAAAAATGTGGATTCCCTGAGAATCACGGAGAAGCTGCTAAATTCCGAAACCATTGACGCCTGCGTACAGCTTCTTGGACAGTGCCGGGTGGTCAATCTGTTCGGGATAGGCGCATCTCTTCTGGCGGCAAAGGATCTGCAGCTTAAACTGCTCCGGGTCGACAAATTCTGCAATATGTCAGACGACTGGCACAGCCAGTATCTCTACGCCAAAAATATGGGGCCCGATGACGTCGCCGTTATCATCAGTTATTCTGGACTGACCAAAGAGATGATCACCTGCGCAAAAGCCGCAAAAAATAACGGTGCAAAAATCATTGCCATAACGAGAGGCGACTCCAACTCTGAGCTGATGAAGTATGCCAACTATACCCTGGGGGTCGGTTCCACTGAATTTATTGTGAGAAGCGGTGCCATGTCCTCCCGGATTTCTCAGCTCAATGTCATTGACATCTTATATGCAGCCTACATTAACCGGAACTACGAACAATGCATGAAAAAATTTGTTAAAAACTACATTGAAAAAGGAAATTAACTACAGATTGAGAGGTAACAGCTTTGTTAGATTTAACAACACTTACGACAGAAAGGCGAAATCCGCACACCATGAATCTTGATGAGATGAGTCCTCTTGAAATCGCTGAGACCATGAACCGGGAGGACGAACAGGCAGTCCTTGCCGTCAGAAAAGTGCTCCCTGAAGTAGCCACCGCTATCTCCTGGGCCACTGAGAGCTTAAGGGCCGGCGGAAGGATCATCTATATCGGCGCCGGAACCAGCGGAAGGCTCGGTGTATTGGACGCAGTAGAATGTCCGCCGACTTTCGGCGTATCCCCTGACACAGTAGTCGGAATCATCGCCGGCGGCGAGCGTGCCTTCACTGCAGCCCAGGAGGGAGCGGAGGACAGTCCTACCCTCTGTGAAGAAGAGCTGAAGCAGAAGCATCTCTGCGCAAAGGATATTGTCATCGGCCTGGCAGCCAGCGGCCGCACTCCTTATGTCATTTACGGTCTTCAGTATGCCAGAAGCGTCGGCTGCAGAACTGTAGCTATCGCATGCAATCTGCACTCCCAGGTCGGCAAGGCTGCTGATCTGGCTATTGAGCCGGTTCCCGGCCCTGAAGTTCTGACTGGCTCCACCCGGCTGAAGGCCGGAACAGTCCAGAAGCAGATCTTAAACATGATCTCCACCGGCAGCATGGTTGGAATTGGAAAGGTATATCAGAACCTCATGGTCGACGTGCAGCAGACCAACGAAAAATTAAAAGTTCGCGCTCAAAATATCGTTATGGATATCACCGAGTGCACCAGAGAGACCGCAGCCGAGGCCCTGAATGCTTCCGGAGGACAGGTAAAAACAGCCATCGTTATGATTTTGAACAACTGTACTCCAGAGCAGGCGGCCGAGCAGCTAAAGGCATCCGACGGCCATATCCGCCAGGCTATCAGCTCAAAAACAATGGTCTCATAGAGAAAAAGGAAGGAGAAGGACTTATGAAAGAACATGGACATGCTGAACTAGCACAGCAGATTATTGACCTTTCCGGCGGGAAAGACAATATTACTCTGATCACCAACTGTATGACCAGAGTAAGGTTGGAAGTCAAAGACAGGAATCTGGTCAATACAGAAAAGCTCAAAGGGCTGAAAGGCGTCTTTGGTGTTTACGTAGACGCACAGATCCAGGTAGTTGTGGGCCCTGGAACTGCAAAAAAAGTAGCCGATGCAGCTCTGGAAATCTGGGGCGGCGCGCCTGCGTCCTCCCATCCCGCAGAGACGTATCAGGCAGACAAAGAGAAGGCCAAAGAAATTGCGGCTAAGAATAAGCAGGCAATCAAAAGCAAGCAGAAGGTCAGCAAAGTTCAGCTTGCCTTAAAGACAATCAGCAATGTATTTATTCCCCTCTCTGCAGCCCTGATCGCCAGCGGTCTCCTGGCAGGTCTTCAGTCCCTTATCGTAACCCTGGTAGACAGCGGAACCATCGCGGATTCCATAACCATCCAGCAGTTTATCAATCTCCTGCGTGTTATGAAAGCCGGCGTGCTCTCCTATCTGGTTATCCATGTAGGCGTCAACGCTGCCAGAGAATTTAAGACCGACATCGGCCTGGGCGGAGCCCTCGGTGCAACGGTTCTCCTGACTGGAATGACGGCAGATGCTCCCCTGGTCAACCTATTTACCGGCGAAGCACTTAAGTCCGGGCAGGGCGGTGTCATCGGTGTCGTAGCTGCTGTTTGGATTCTCTCGAAAATCCGGAAAAAAGTCAGCGAAATCATGCCGGCTGCACTGGATCTAGTGTTAACAGGATTTATTTCCTTTACATTATCCGGGCTGATCACAATTTTCATTATCATGCCCATCGCCGGTCTGGTATCGGATGCCATCCTTGTAGGCGTTACTCAGCTTCTGGAAATCGGCGGCGTTGTGGCCGGCTTTATCCTGGCTGCTATCTGGCTCCCCATGGTTACGCTGGGTGTACACCACTTTATGACGCCTATCCACATTGAGCTGATCAATCAGACAGGAATGACCACCCTTCTCCCCATCCTGGCACAGGCTGGCGCCGGTCAGGTAGGAGCAGCCTTCGCTATCTGGTTAAAATGCAGAAAGAATAAACCTCTGACTGCTATCGTAAAAGGCGGTCTGCCCTCCGGTATTCTGGGCATCGGCGAGCCTCTGATCTACGGCGTTACACTTCCCCTGGGCAAGCCCTTCATCACAGCATGTCTGGGCGCCGGCGTAGGCGGAGCCTTTGTCGCAGCCTTTAACGGTGTGGGCGCTACCTCACAGGCCCTAAGCGGCGTTCTGATGCTGACTGTCATCGCAGACCAGAAATGGTACATATACGGAGCAGGACTTTTGGTTTCTTATATCTTTGGATTTATTTTCACCTATCTCTTCGGCGTCCCCAAATCTGCTGAGCGGGAAGCTGAGACATTAGAAGAACTGGAGATCAGATAAAAGGAGCGCTATATGACAACATTTGGAATCACTATCTCTCTGACAGAAAAGTCACCGGATGAATTGACCCGTTACCTGGAAAAAATGAAAGATCTGAACGTGGGAAGCATATTTGCTTCCCTTCAGATCCCTGGAGACAGCAAGGAGACCCTCCGCCGAACCCTCTCATCCATCGGCCCAGTCATCCGGAACCTCTCCATGAAGTTTATCACAGATGTCTCCCCCAGAACGTTTCAAAATTTTACATTAGAGGATCTGAAAGCATTTGGCATCACCGGCCTGAGGATCGACAACGGAATGACGGAGAAAGAGATTGCAGATCTGTCCAAGGAGTTTCAGATCATCCTGAATGCCAGCACCCTGGATGATGATTTTATGAATGGCCTGAAGGAAAACGGATTTTCTCAGACCTTTGAGGCTTGGCACAACTATTATCCCAGAAAGAATACCGGACTCAGCGAGCAGTTTTTTTCTGAGAGAAATGTATGGCTGAAGAAACGGAACGTAAAGACAGCTGCTTTTATCTCCGGCGACAAAGAAATGCGCGGCACTGTCTTTGAAGGGCTCCCGACTCTTGAGAAACACAGAGGTCTCTCTCCCTTCCTGGCATTTCTGGATTTGCAGGATCACTATCAGACAGATACCATCATCCTCGGGGACTTCGATCTCCAGGATACCACCTGCTTCCAGTTTCAGTCTTTCCTCAAAGACGGGGCAATCCCGCTCCGGGTAGAACATGTCAAAGAAGATGCCATCCTTGGCTCCACATTCCACAACCGCTTTGACATTGCCCAGGATGTGATCCGGGCAGATGAATTCCGGCGAGCCAACAAAAAGCAGTATTCCCCTTCCTGCTGTCTGGAGCGCCCAATCGGGGCCGTAACCATTGACAATCACTTATACGGCCGGTATATGGGAGAACTTCAGATTGTGCTCCGCCCTCTCCCGGCCGACGAGAGAGTCAACATTGCAGCTAATGTAGCAGAGGAAGATCTTCCTCTTCTGAAATACCTTCAGGAGCGCAGACATGGATTCTTCTTTGTCTCCCAGACTTCCTGCAGGGTTTCCTAAACGACGGGAGGAGAACTATGGCTGATCTGCTGATTAAAAATGGCCTTATATATGATGGAACTGGCGGCTGCCCTCAGAGATCCGATATCCGGATCCGAGGGAACCGCATTGCAGAGATTCAAAAGGACCTGGACGCCGAATTGGGCGACCAGGTCCTGGATGCGTCCGGGCTGGCTGTCACCCCCGGGTTTGTGGATATCCACCGCCACTACGACCAGATGCCATTCCGAGAAAACGATCAAAATTACGGTGAAGTTATGCTTCGGCAGGGCATCACCACAGCCGTCACCGGAAACTGCGGCATCTCCGCCGCCCCTCAGCCTGCAGATGCAGGCGTGCGGCAGGCCATGCGAGAATACTATTCCCCTGTCCTCGGAGACTTTTCCGGGGATGCATTCTTTCCCAGCTACCCCTCCTACCTGGAAGCTCTGAAACAGGTCCCTCTTCCAGTCAACACAGCCGCAGCGGTAGGCATGGGGGCAGTCCGGATCTCTGTAAACGGCTTCTCCGATAAGCCGCTGACAGAAAATCATCTGGCCCGCTGCCGCCAAGCCGTTGCGGACGCTTTAAAAGCTGGTGCCTGCGGCGTCTCCCTGGGGCTGATGTATCTGCCGGAATGTTATGAAACCATCGATGAACTTGGCGAAATCCTGGCTCCTGCAGGGAAAGCCGGAAAAACCGTCTCCATCCACATCCGCGGGGAGGGTGACAGCCTGGTAAAAAGTGTTTCCGAAGCCATCGCCATCGGCCGGGCTGCGGGATGCAGGATAGAAATCAGTCATTTTAAATCCTGCGGCGTCCACAACTGGCGCCGGCAAATCCATCAGGCGATCTCCCTGATCCAGGAAGCTCAGGAACAGGGGCAAGAGGTCTTCTGTGATTTTTATCCATACCCCTGCGCCTCCACCACCCTGATGTCTCTGATCCCGCCTGCCTTCGTCCAGGGCGATATCAACCGGATGCTGGAAACGCTGGACACCGCGAACGGCCGGGCTGAACTCCGCCGGCTCCTGGCAAAGGTCTATCCTGACTGGGATAATTATATTTTATCCCTGGGCTGGGACAAGATCACCATCTCCTCTGGAACTCAGGAAGAATGTCAGCGATATGTAGGGATGACTATACCAGAAATCGCGGCAGCATTTCATTACAGCGATGAGGCGGAGGTTCTCTGTGATCTCCTTGTCAAAGACCGCGGCAATACCGCCATCGTCCTGCAAAGCATGTGCCAGGACGATGTGGACACAGTAGCAAAACTTCCTTATAGCTGCGTCATATCCGATGCCATCTATGCAGATACGGATAACCCTCATCCCCGCATGTACGGTGCCTTTCCCAAGGTGATTTCCGATTACGTAAAAAAGCGCGGTGTCCTTTCTTTGGAAGAGGCAATTTACAAAATGACGCTTCTCCCCGCTATGCGGATGAACCTCCCGCAGATTGGTGCGGTCCAGGAGGGATTTTATGCAGACCTCAATATCTTTGACCCTGCCGTATTTACAGACAAGAGCACGTATCAGCAGGGGAAACAGTTGGCTCAGGGGCTGCGCTGGTGCATCTTAAACGGAGAAATCGCCGTAGAAAATGACAGAGTTCTCTCCCTGAACCGCGGCCGGCTGATCCTGTAACTATCCTCTCATATGAAATGCAAAGGAGCTTGTATGTACAATCCATATGAATTAAAAGACACCGAGTGTCTGGATACGCCCTGTCTCATTTATTACACAGACATCATCCGGGAAAATATCCAGAAAGTAATCCAGATCGCCGGTTCTCCAGACCGTCTCTGGCCCCACATCAAGACTCACAAATCTCTGGATCTGGTAAAACTGCAGATCCAATACGGGATCCGAAAATTCAAAGCCGCTACCATCTCAGAAGCCGAAACGGCCGCCGCCGGGGGCGCAGAGAAAGTAGTTCTAGCCTATCCCCTCATCGGTCCTGCCATGAAACGCTACCTGGATCTGGCGGCTGCATACCCTTCCACAGTCTTCTACGCTGTCGGCGATGATATGGATCAGCTGCGGCGCCTGTCGGAGCTGAGTTTGAAGTACGGCCGCCCTATAAAGTTTCTGGCCGATGTTGATATGGGAATGCATCGAACCGGCGTCTCTGTCAGCCATCTGGAAGATTTCTGCCGGGAGGCCAGCCGGATGGAAGGGATTTCATTTGAAGGACTGCACTGCTATGACGGGAGCCATCTGAAAGATTTTGGGAAGCGTGACGCTGAAATCGCCGCTCTGGACTGTGAGATCGCTCAGGTCATCTCCCGGTTGGAGCAGGCTGGCATAAGATGCAGCACTGTAATCGCCGGCGGCAGCCCCTCCCTTCCCTGCCATGCGCGGCACACAGACTGGTACCTCTCCCCAGGGACCCTGATCGTCCAGGATGCCGGATACTGCCGTTCTTTTCCAGACATCCCCTGCGCCCCTGGGGCTGCGGTCCTCAGCCGGGTCATCAGCCATCCCGACCCAGATCTATTTACCATTGATCTGGGCTACAAGGGCATCGCCGCCGACCCGCCGGGACAGCGGGGATATCTGGCAGGATTTGAAGATGCAGAGCCGGTGATGCAAAGCGAAGAGCACTGGGTATTCCGCATGAAAAACGGAAAAGACCGTCCTCCAATCGGAGCCTGTCTTTTTGTCATTCCCACCCACATCTGCCCTACCACAGCCCTGTACCCGGAAATCCTGACAGCAGAACATGGTGCCGTGACCGGCTGCTGGAACGTAACGGCCAGAAACCGCAAAATTACATATTAAATTAAAGCAAAAAGGAGATATTGCCATGAACGATGTATATGAATTGTTAGAAAAAAAGGGGATCACTCTCCCCAATCCTCCTGCTAAAGGCGGTATTTACACCCCTGTACAGGAATTTGGAGACAGCTTTTTGTATTGCTCCGGCTGCGGCCCTGACATCGGCAGCGGAACCAACATCATTGGAAAGCTCGGAAAAGATCTGACGGTTGAGGATGGCCAGAAAGCTGCTTATCAGTGTATGCTTAATCTGCTGGCCAACCTCCACGAAAAGACAGGAAATCTAAATAACATCAAACGGTTCGTCAAAATCCTGGCTTTCGTAAACAGCACGGACGATTTCGCTATGCAGCCCCAAGTAGTAAACGGCGGATCCCAGCTTCTCGCCGATCTGTTTGGCGAGGAAGCCGGAACCCCGGCCCGCTCTGCCATTGGGACCAATTCCCTTCCCGGCGGTATGGCCTGCGAGATCGAGGCTTTAGTAGAATTAAAATAATAACGAGTTTACGGACCTCCCCTGCTCCCAGCAGGCGGCAGGTCCGTTTCTGCATATCGGGATCCAGTTTTCGCATTTCCCATCCCCGCCGCCCTTCTCGCGGCATTTGGCTGTGAAAACAATCTTTTCCCTCGGAATTCCTCTCACGCTATGACATTTCTTGTGAATTTTTACTATATTTTATTCCATTCAGGTCGATTAATGGTATAATCATGTATATAAATCTAAAAGGAGGTGCCGTGTCATGGAACTCATCACCACCTGCCAGACCCCGCTCGGCCCTGTGACTATGGCGTGCAGCCAAGGAGGTCTTACCGGGCTGTGGTTTGAAGGGCAAAAATATTTTGGTTTCACCCTTTCCCAAGAATGCCAACCCGGTAACTCTCCGGTCTTTGATCAGACCCGTCAGTGGCTGGATATCTATTTCAGCGGCAAAAAGCCAGAGTTTCTGCCTCCTCTCGCGCCAAAAGGAACCCCTTTCCGCCTGTCCGTCTGGAAAGCATTGACTGAAATTCCTTACGGGACTACCGTTACCTACAAGGAAATCGCAGAACACATCGCCGCTAAAAAAGGCGTTCCCTCTATGTCCTCCCAGGCTGTCGGGCAGGCAGTGGGACATAATCCCATTTCCATCATCATCCCATGCCACAGGGTGGTGGGAAGCAGCGGCAGTCTCACTGGTTATGCAGGCGGGATTGAGAAAAAAATCCGTCTTCTTCAGCTGGAAGGCACTAACACCAGTCTCTTTTTTATCCCTAGAAACAATCCCAAATGAAAGGAGCGGAGCACATGAACAAAATAATTGTAACTATTGGCCGCCAATTTGGCAGCGGCGGCCACAATGTCGGGAAATTCTTAGCCCAGTCCCTTCAAATCCCTTACTATGACCGAAATCTTATCGAGATGGCATCAGAAAAAAGCGGCATTGAAGTAGGGCTTCTCTCCTATTATGATGAGCGCACCTCCGCTTCCTCTTTGATGAAAGCCAAAAGCGGGGAAGCCGCAGCCAGAGGAATTCCTGTGGGGGAAACTCTCTTTCAGGTTCAGTCCCAGCTTATCCTGGAAATCGCCAGAGCCGGCTCCTGCGTGATTGTCGGCCGGTGTGCCGATTACATTCTGCGGGATTTTCCGGAACTCTTCTCCATATTTATAACCGCACCTGTTCCCGACCGCCTGGCCCGGGTCATGGACCGCAACCATATGCCTGAAGAAGATGCCGCGGCAGCCCTGAAAAAAGTGGATCATCAGAGAGCTGTGTATTACAATTTTTATACTGGAAAGCAGTGGGGGGATCCAAAGAGCTACCATCTGACAGTGGACAGCAGCATCTTGGGAATAGAAGGAACCGCCCGCCTGCTGGAAGATAAAATCAGATCACACTCTTCCGATCATTTTCCAAACACTGCCAAATAGTCTTTCTGAAATTTTTCTATGCCCTGATCCGTCAGCGGATGGCGGATCATCTGCATCAATACTTTATAGGGAACCGTCGCAATATTGGCTCCCGCTCTGGCACAGTCGATCACATGGATCGGGTTTCTTATGCTTGCCGCTATGATCTGTGTCCCAATATTGTGGATGGCAAAAATATCTGCGATCGCCTCAATCAGGTCGATTCCAGGCATGGAAATATCATCCAGCCTCCCCAAAAACGGCGAGACATAAGAAGCCCCCGCCCGTGCTGCCAGGAGTGCCTGCCCTGCTGAGAACACCAGGGTGACATTGGTTTTGACTCCCTCGGCCTCCAGGATTTTGACCGCTTTCAGCCCTTCCGCTGTCATCGGGATCTTTACCACCATATTGGGGTGAATGGCAGCAATCTCTCTTCCCTCTTTCACCATTCCCTCAGCATCTGTCGTAGTCGCCTTTACCTCGCCGCTGACAGGGCCGTCTACGATGGCAGCAATCTCCTGAATAACCTGGTAAAAATCCCGCCCTTCCTTTGCGATCAGGGACGGATTTGTGGTCACCCCGCAGATGATCCCCATATCATTGGCTTCTCTGATCTCTTCTACATTTGCTGTATCAATAAAAAATTTCATATTCATCCTCCTTTTAAAATCTGCCTTCTTATCTTTTATTTATTGTATCGAATCTCCCTCCAAGCTGCAATAGAAACTCATAAATCATTGACAAACTAGCCCGACAGGTATAATCTGTTTCTGGTACTTAACGTTAACTTTAGATAAACGAGGTGACTATCATGGCGCACTATTCTATCGGCGAAGCCGCCCAGCTGACCGGTCTATCTGTTTCCACCCTGCGCTACTATGACCGGGAAGGAATGTTTCCCGGCATATCCCGCTCCAATGGAGGGAACCGGGTATTTTCTGACAAGGAGATCGATACTCTGAAAATCATAGAATGTCTGAAAGTATCTGGAATGTCGATCAAAGAAATCAAGGAATTCCTTCAGTGGTGCCAGGAGGGCGATGCGTCCCTAAAAAAACGCCAGGACATGTTTTATAAAAGATTGGCGGAAATGGAAAAACAGATGGAAACCCTTCAGGACACGATCAACAAGCTGAAATTCAAATGCTGGTACTATGATACCGCTGTCTCAGCAGGAACAGAGGCAGCAGTACGAAATCTGCCGAATGAAAAGATTCCAAAAGAATTTCAAAAGTATAAACTATAGGAGGCTACACAAATATGGAAGCAACAAAACAGCCGGCCAACCCCTCACCCGCTGCCGAGTATCTGGAATGTGAGAGATGGCTGGTTTTTATCCTGATGATGTTTACAGGCGGATATTTCGGCGCCTTTACCTACACCCTGAGAGGCGGTGTCTTCTGTAATGCGCAGACCGGCAATTTTGTCCTTCTGGCTATGTCTCTAGGCAATCAGAATTGGGGGCAGGCTCTCTATCTGCTCATTCCTATCACCGCCTACTGCCTGGGCGCTTTCATCTCAGAGCTGCTCCCAAACCAGGTAAAGAAGCTCCGCCTCTTCCGCTGGGACACCCTGCTGGTGATGATCGAGATGGGCGTTGTCATCTTCCTGGGCTTTCTCCCAGAATCCGCTCCCGTCCAGATCACCCAAATTCTGATTAATCTGATCTGCTCTATGCAGTACAACACCTTCCGTCAAGCCCAGGGAATTCCCATGGCAACCACCTTCTGCACCAATCACATCCGCCAGGTGGGAGTATTTCTCTGCAAGGCTTCCCGCCACCCAGGGGAAAGCCGGGCTCACTTAAAGCGGAGCGGAATCCATCTGGGAATGCTGGCCAGCTTTGTGGCAGGCGGAACCCTCTCCACCATCCTCTGCCACATTCTCCTTGGAAAAGCCATCTGGTTCTCCCTCATCCCCCTGGGGATTGTTCTGTTTGATCTGCTGTATGCTGACTTAAAAAAAGAAAAGGGGAAACTAGATCAGATTCCCCATGGCCATTAAATGGATTCTAAAAGACGCTTTCTGCTCTTTTTCCACGCAAACGGTACAATAAACAGAAGGGCCTTGCAGACGTTGTCTGCAATCATACAGTACCAGACGGCTCGGAGTCCCAGATTCCAGTGCCGGACGCACAGAAATGTCAGAAGGATCCTGACCGCCCACATTCCCACTGTCTCCACTACAAATGCGTAGCGGGTCCGTCCAAGCCCGTAAAAAATTCCTTCCAGGACAACCATCAGCCCGAAAAACGGCTCCGATAAAGCTACAAGCCGAAGCATCTCCGCCCCCAGTGTCACAACCCGCTCGCTGGGGGAAAACAGTCTCATCAGAGGAGCTGCTCCAATATAGAGGATCAGCCCGCTGACACACATCATAGCGATAGTCAGGACGACGCTGATCTTCCCCACAGACTTCAGCTTCTCTATATTTTTCTCTCCCCGGGCATTTCCTATGAGTGTTGATGCCGCCGAGCGCAGCCCGTATCCCGGAACATAAAAGATGGTTTCCGCCGTCACCGCGATAGAATGTGCAGCAAATACTGTGGTTCCCATACCGGATACCAGGCTGGCAAACACTACATAGCCCAGGCAGGAAACCACGCTGGTTCCCAGCACTGGCGTGCCTACGGCGGCGCACTCTTTCATTAAGCGGCCCTCCAGGGAAAACTCTTTCCATTCCCATCTCAGCCAGGCATTGCGCCGGCAGGCTGCAAACATGAGAACACCTGACAAAACATAGGAGATCGCCGAGGCAATGGCTGCCCCTGCTACCCCAAGCCCCAATGTATAGATCAAAAAATAATTCAGGACAATATTCAGTCCATTGGCTGCAACACTGATCACCATAGGCGTCTTTGTGTTTTGAACTGCCCGCAGAGCCGCCCCCAGGATCGTGCTGGAGGACCGGAAAATCAGCGGCAGACTAATGATAAAGAAATACCGCGAGGCTTCCCCCTGGATCGCTTTTTCCGCTCCCATCCACCTTGGAATATAGGGGCTGAGTCCAATGGAGATGATGCTTAATATCATTCCTGACACAACTGCAAGGAACAACGCCTGCTGTGCCAATTTCTGAACCTGCTTTTTGTCCCCTGAGCCGGCTGCCTTAGAAATCAAAACCAGCATCGCTGTGCCGATAGCCCCCGGCACACTGTTAACCAGCCAGGTGACATTGGTGGTAATGCTGACCGAGGCTGTGGCCTGCTCTCCAAGCTGTCCCACCATCGCCGTGTCTACATACTGCAGCAAAGTGGCTAAAATCTCCTCCACAATCGTGGGAATCGACAAAAATAGGAGCGCTTCAAGGCGCTGCCTGCTTTCTTCTGTAAAAAATCGCTTCATAAATCTAACCTTTGCATCTGAGACCCAGAGCCTGTGTCCCTGACACTCCGATGCTCCCTTTCCGCATCTAGTGTAGCATCAGTCAGGCAAAAGATCAAATAGTTAAATTCTCTGGTTCCCCATAGGCCATACGTGTTTTTCAGCAGATGGCGCTGTTTCCAACACCCTTCCCCCTCCTTCACAGCCGCGTTCTTCTTTCTTCCTGTCTGCGGATTTCATGCCTTAAATAATCCAAACGCTCCAGCTTCCTCTCATAAAAATGGATCTCATCCAAAGTGGCTGTCCGTTTTTGATCCAACATTCTCAGCCGCTCCCCTCCGCCGGAACCTCCTTCCGCTGTCAGTTTCATGTAAGCCTCGATCTCATCTGCAGCAAACCCAATATCATGGAGAGTCATAATTAAGCTCAGCTTTTCCAGATCCGAATCATCGTACTGCCACTCTCCCATAACCTTTTTTACTGCACCGCAGAGCCCCCATTTTTCATATTCCTTCAAGATTTCGATTGGAATCTGATACCTCTCGCTGGCTTCACTGATTGTCATGGCTGATTCGCCCCTTTCTTTCCCTGTGAGACAAAAAATAGGTATTCTCCCGAATACCTACATTGTAGCGCAGTTTTTTCTTTCTATCTAATACCTATCCTGCATCCTCAGAAATGCCTGAAATACATTCCTTTGCTCTCTCGATAAACCTTTTTGCAGCGGCTGAAAATGTCTGGTCTTTCTTCCATACGAGGACAGCACCTGACTCCAGACGCGGAAACAAAGGAACAAATCTCAGACCGGAATAGCCGCTTTCCATATTAAAGCACAGCACTGCCCCGACACCATGCTTTGCCATATTCGCTGCATTTAAAAGGAGATTATAAGTGGAGACAATTTCCAAATTTTCATATAAGTCCCCAAACCAGTTGGCCAGATCTCTCTGCACGATCTCCCGCTCAGCCATAATCAGAGGAACTTTCGCCAGATCCTTCGGTGAGGCAGAAGGCCGCCTGGCAAGCTCCCAGTCTTCCCTCACTAGGATTCCCCACTGCTCCTTCTCTCTCATGCGGATAAATTCAAATCTGCTGATATCCACTGGCTCCAGAAGCAAGCCAATATCTAAAAGTCCCTTTTCGATCCTCTCTTTGATCTCCTCTGCTGTAGCGCTGTAAATTTGGAACCGCACCAACGGATACCACTCCCGAAATTCAATCATTCGCTCAGAGAGAAATGACATATTTTTTGTCTCCCCGCAGCCAATGGCCACTGTTCCGGCAATCTCCTGATCTCTGTGGGAAAGTTCTTCCTCTGTTTTCTCTGTCAGGTCAATAATTTCCTTAGCTCTCCGCCTTAAAAGCATTCCCTCATCGGTCAGTGTGATGTTGTGGTTTCCCCTGTCAAACAATTTGACCCCCAGCTCCTCCTCCAGCTGCATAAGCTGGCGGGACAGGGTAGGCTGTGTCACATGGAGGAGGTTCGCTGCCCTTGTAATGTTTTCCTCCCTCGCCACCATCAGAAAATATTTTAATACCCGTAATTCCATGCTGTCCGTCCTTTCCGCTTATCAAAAATTATATCAGGGTTTCTGCGGAAATACAATAGCGCCGGGTTCAGAAACCACCGGCGCTTAAATTTATTTTTCATCCTATCGTCCTTCAGAGACAGCTATGTTATACGGCATCATCCTATCTGCAGATTCTTCCCTCATGGCATCCGCTGCTCATATAGTGGGAATAATACCGGGGCAGGTCATCCCCAAATTCTTTCTGCAGGTCTGGGTTATTTTCTCTGTATACATTCACATTAAAATCTTCGCATCCGATACGTCCCTCTGCCATTCCGCAGTCCAAAAAATGCCCAAACAATTTCAGATCGTCCCGGCCAATGCTGCTCTGCAGATCTTCATAATTGCTGTAATAGTAATCTGCATCGAAAACTGCAGCATACTGATCCATCATCTCCCGGCTCACAGACTGCTCTGCACTCTGGCCATCTGCAGATGAGGCTGCAGCAGATGATCCTCCTGATGATGAACTTCCCCTTGAGGATGACGCCGGTGCCGATGCATATGGGCATACTCCGTTTTCATGGAGATGAGCCGGATGACCGCCGCAGTGGTAATGGTAGCTTCCCAATCCGCTCTTATTCTTATTGTCCCTATGGCCTCCGTTTCCATCTGTCCTGCCAGAATGGGCTTCTGCAACGATCATAGTACTTTCCAGCACAGGCACTGCCGATCCGGATACGCAGGCGCATGCCGCTGCAATCAGAGCAATACGTTTTAATTGATTCATACATTTTCTCCCCTCTGCGCGCCGTTTTTCAAAAAAGCCTGCACAACGGTTCTTTGCCTCACAGCACGCTCTTTATCATATATGGTTATTTTACCACACAACCGGGGATTTTACAGTACTGACAGAGGTTTTTCTGTATTCTTTCAGCGTATCAGAAATAGTGGTATAATCCCTCTCAAAAAGCAGGGCACAGACCTGCCTGGACAGTCTGTCCTCATCGATTTTATCCGGAACTCTCTCCGCAATCTTTTTCACCACAAAAGCCTTGCTCTTTTCTCTGTATTTCGGCATCCCGTTCCACTCCTGAAGACAGGCCAGCTCCGGCCGCCAGAGAATTTCCAGTTTTTTCTGCCAGCACATCTTTGGATTTTTCCTAGGTTTTCTTAGCATATAAAAATCCAGCTGCCCGGCAGTCTCTTCCACTGTAATGATCCCCCAATATTCCGGCACGTGCTCCTCAATATGCAGGCCGTGGCTGGATCCGACCGCCGCCAGATTGTAATCAAAGTACTGGTCATAATCTTTTACCTGTCTAGACAGCCTTGCATAGGTGTCGGCATCACTTTTGATTTCCAGGCCGCACAGCCCTGTATCTGTCACCATCACCACATCAGCCCGGGAACTCCCCATCGTCTTTTCTTCTATAATCCGGATCTTTCCATACTGTTCCTCCAAAAAATCAAAAAGCGGTTCCCGGATATCCTTATCATGTGTCATTGTGATGCTTTTTCCCTCTTCCTTGTTTAGTTTCCTCCAGACTTTTCAAAAATTCCAAGACACTCTGGATGTCCTTTTCCCCGCTGACCGGCACCAGGTTTCCAGCTTCACTGCCGCTGGCTGCAGCAGCGGCATCCGTCTCGGGCGTCACAAGCTCCGCACTCTGCTGGCCTGACACCTGCAGGGGTGAAGTCTCCATAAAAGGCCCTGTGTAAGTCACCAATATCTCATCCCCCACTGCCGCCCGGCCGGCAGTCTCCGCGTCCAGAATGACAGATACTCTCACCGTCCCTCTGTACTCATCCCAGAGGTCATCTGTCTCAACAACCGCTGTGACCCCGCTGATGGACTCTATGACTCCCGTAAAAGAGCGCACCTCCGCAGAGTCAGATGCGGGAAGACTGCGGCGAAGATACTCCCCTGACCAAGACAAAGCTGCGCCCCCAAGGATAACCAAAACAACTGCTGCGATCACGCCTGCCTGTTTCCATCTGTTTTTAGCCATATTTACCGTACCTCTCCCCAGTAGTTTACGCCGCTGTAGTCTGCCAGGATCTCCCCGAAAAAGACGTTTTCCCCTTCGTCATATCTGTAATCAACTATCCGGTACTGGGCTGTCCTCGCATCCTGTATCACAATGTGAAGCTGGTTCTCCACATCTGTAAATACATCTCCCTCCGGGGCTCCAAGCTGAACGGTCTCGTCAAACAAAACAAATTCCTGTTCTCCGGACACGGCTCTGATCACAAAATGGCAGCTGTCATCCAGCATAAGTTCTCCGGACTCCACCATATCCTCCTGGGCCAGAAACTGCAGTTTCCACTCTGCATCTCCGCAGAAAAAAGAAAGGGATGCGTACTCCTCCATGCCGTCTGCCGCTGTGCTGTCCTCCGCCATATCTATGCGGATTTCCTCTCTCCCTTCCCCGGCGGCCTCTTCTGTTTCCTGCTCCGTTTCTTCCATTGCTTCCGTCTCGCCCTCTGAAACTATTTTTATCTCTGTTTCTGTCTCAGTCTCACTTACACCTGGGCTGCTCTCCATCCCCGCCGCATTTTGGCAGGCCGTCAGGCACACTGCTATAACCGCCAGGATGGCTAATATAAATCTCTTTATCAACTTCTTTCTCCCCTTTCTTCCTCCCCTTTCTTCCTCCTCATAAGGAACCCACCACATCCGAGATCGTTTCCAGAAATGCCTCCTCACCCATGGTATTAAACTTAAAGAATACGCCCTGGCTTCCTCCCGATGTGATCGCTGACAGAAAATACTCGCCTCTGCTCCCGGCCAGTGTCAGGGAAAGGCTGACTCTGTTTCCTCCGGTCCAGCTGTAGCGCTCATAGACCCGCACTGCACACTGAAAATCCCCCTGAGCGAAGTCACTGCCGTCCTCATAGGAAGCCGAGGCGCTCCCCTCCATAACCGCATTGTGTATTTTCGTCAGAATCTCTTCAAAATTTCCGTAAACTTTTTTCTCATACTTTGCCAAGTCAGACTCCCCCTCTCTGCCGAAACATAAAATACAGGTTTGCTGCCATCATAATGGCTGCCAAAACGATCAGCCCACCGTTTATGATCTTAACCGCTCTGTACGGTGTCCTTTTTAATTGGTATATCAGATATGCGATCCAGGCCCCGCAGGCGACATAGATGATCCCTCTTTTGGGGAGCAGCATAGACAGGAGAAACAGTGCATCGACGGCAGCCATTAATTTTCCGCTCATGGTTCCTCCCTCCATTTTTTATAATTATATACAAGCTGAATCAGAAAAATCAGCACCAGCTCTGCTCCAACCACAAAGGAAAACAGAGCGTCCTGATCCACTTCCTTCGGCAACTCAGCCTGCCGTAGAAAAACGCAAAACCTTTATCCGTCTTTTCCCCTTTTCCAAACCGCAGGTTCACAAGTGCCGCTTTGCGGTTATTATACCATATCCCTTCAGGCCATGGCAGCCTCCGGCGGATTTTAGCGCCCGGATTTCTGCGGTGAACGCAGAAACCGGTATGCGCAGGTATAATAACCACTCTGTGGTTATTATACCATATTCTTCTATTCAGTTATTTACTTTTTGCTTACCATTTCTTTAAGAACAAAGAGTTCCGTTTGCGGAATTCTCGCGCCGGGCGGCATCAGCGCCTGACAGAGCTTTCACAGTAAAATAACAGACGCCCGGGGCCGCTTCTGCAGCGCCGCAGCGTCTGTTATGATGATAACCATTGCCTGCTATTCTGTTTTTTCTTTTTTCTCCAGCTTATAAATATATGCCGCCATCACCACTGTGGCGGGAACGCTGAGTACGATTCCGAAGCTGCCGGACAGCCCCTGCATCACCGCAATCCCAATATTGTTGGAATTGATGATCTGAAGATAGGGGAGGCTGTAAGCGTAATCCAGCACCAGCATAGACAGGCTGCTCCCCGCAAATGCCAAGATCAGAGTATTGGAATCGGTTCCCATCATATCACGGCCCACACGCATCCCCGCGCTCATCAGTTCCATGCGGGTCATGGAAGGATTCTGATCATGCAGTTCCTGCATAGAGCTGGAGATCGACATTGCCACATCCATCACCGCCCCCAGGGCACTGATCAGAAGGCCGGAGAAAAGGAGCCCGCCTACCTGGATGCCGTTCACCTGCTGCAGCGTCATCAGGCTCTCAATATCTGAGACATTCCACCCGGTAACCCCAGTCATATTGGAGAAAATGGCGGCAGCAGCACCTGCGATGACAACGCCCGCCATAGTTCCCAGAGTAGCGCAGATAGTCTTTCGGGCAAACCCTCCGATCAGGAGCATAGTAACCAGAGTAGTGACGATGCAGATCAATACAGAAACCCAGAAGGGAGAATAGCCCAAATAAACCAGCGGCAGATAAATATAGAGAATCGCCGCAAAGGTGTAAATCAGTCCCAGAGCTCCACGAGCCCCTTTCATGCCCCCTACCAGGCACAGCGCCGCTATATAGAGGACGGCAAAGCCGATGATGACATTAGAACGGTCGATGGAGTACACTGTTGTAATCACAGTATCCCCCGAAATGCTCTGGAGCACTACTACCTTCATCCCCACTTCACAGGGAGCTCCGAACAGGTACCCTGAGTTGCTGGTAGTAACCAGATCCTCGCCTTCTTTTTCTCCGCTAGTCATATGGACTGCCACAGTCTGCTGCCCTGCCCGGCTTCCATCCTCCTGAAGATTATCCTGCAGAATTTCAGTAACCACACCGGTCTCAAATGTCTGACCGGTGCGGTTTACCAGCTCTGTCTTGGCCACGCCGTTTAAACGAATCATAAATCCAACGGTGAAGATCACAATGAGAGCTGCGGTGATTATTTTGCCAATATTACCGCGAATTTTTGCTTCCATAATCCTATTTGTTTGCCGTCTTGTGGATCGTAAAGGTGTTGTCGATCATCTCCACAGAACCGTCATCGGTGATCTGGTAGGTTGTAATGCTGAAATCATCGGCATCCATATTGATTACAGAATAGCTGGGCAGCCAGTTCTGGCTTCTATTGGCAATATAGTCCTGCTGTGCAGCAGTCAATTCATAGTATTTGGAACCAGACGCAGAGTTTGCTGTCATATAAAGAGTTCCATGCGGATTGGTCACATTCATCTGATCTGCAGTCTCGATGGTGTAGCAGTTATTGTCATCCGCAAAGCGGTTCTTTGCATCGATAGCTGCGGCATCTCCGTTCTCTGGGTACAGGCTGATCTTCTCACCGGTCACCTTATTGTAGGCATTGTCCCAGTCGTAGTCATCCCCCGCTTCATTGAGACGGAACTCGTAGCTTCCGTGCTCCTGCTGATCGCCGTAAAGCATCTTAGAACGGCTGTAGGTATGGTCGTGGCCCTGGAGTACTACATCAATATCATATTTGTCAAAGATCGGGGTCAGCTGGGTTCTCAGGATCATGCCGTCTGTGTCAGAGTGGTCCAGACCGGAACCGTAAATATCCTGGTGGATGGTCACGATGCGCCACTGAGTATCGGGATAAGCCTCAACTGCCTGCTTGATTGCCTCCTCGTGCTCCGCTGCATTGTAATTGTTGGTGTTCAGCACAATGAAAAGACCAGGGCCGTAACCGTAATAATAGTCCCCGCCAGCCTCAGTCATTCCAAGCCCTGTCGGATTCGGGTTGTTGAAATGGTAGGAATAATCCGGGTTCAGAGAGTCATGGTTGCCGATAGTAGTGGCTGTGGGAAGACTCTTCAGCGCGCTGGCAGAAAGGTATGCCGCATACTCCTCCTCTTTTGCATTACCGGTATTGTTCACCTGATCTCCAGCAGAAATCATAAAGTTAATGTCCGGATTCTGCTCCAAAGCAATGTCCAGAGTGCGGTCCCAAGCAAAGCCATCATTCCGCGCTGCAGTATTGGCTGCACCAGAGGTCTCTGTCAATTTCTCGCTCCCCTGAACCTGTCCCTTGGAAGCACCCACCTGGGGATCTCCTACATACAGGATGTTAACGCTCTCAAAACTTCCGGTGCGGTAAGTTTCTGTGGGAGATACTGCACCGCTCTTGTTCACCGCATAATAATAAGTGGTGTTCTCTTTCAGCCCCGTGACCGTTACATAATTGTAGCAGTACGGGTTTCCGCCGGTCAGGCTGGCATCAACACGGTTAGACGTTCCAGTGTATTCCTGCAGATTCTGAGGATCCGTACCGAAATACACGATGGGGCTCCCCGCAGTTCCCGGATTATACCAGGCAAAATTAATCTCCGTCGCTGCACAGCCAGGTGTAAGAGAAACCTGAGTATAATCGTTTGCCAGGTCGTTCCAGCCTGCTACATAAGCATTCCACTCATCCGCATTGCCGGTGAGGCTGGAATCATTATAATGTCCAGTGGCAGCCCATGCCTGCTGCGCTCCAATCAGCATCGTTCCCGCTAAAAGAGCTGAGATGATTCTTTTCTTTTTCATATTCTTCCTCCTGCCTTGTAGGTCTTATAGATTTCGATTTCAGTATAGGAAAGAATTGTAAAATCTGACATCCCAGCTCTGTATGAAGTTTGTAAAATCTCAGTTGTTCTCCTATCTCCTCGGGCAGAAAAAGTTTCCTACCTGAGCCCCTTGGTCAGGGGGATCAGCATCAGCAAAACAATAATTCCCACCAGTCCAACGACAATGCCCAGAACCATACTGCCAAAGACCATGCTCAGGCACATGCCTACTCCCAGAAGAAGAGCACCAAACACTCCGAGGCAGGAAGCTCCCAGCACTTTTCCATTCAGCTTGACAGGGGCTTTGCCTTCCATCTTGCGCCATACCAGCACAGTGATCAAAAGCACCACAAGGCCGATCACTCCACAGACCACACCCTGATTCATCAGGCCCCACTCAGGCAGCAGCACCATGCACATCCCCATAGCAAAGAAGACAATTCCGATGGTTCCTAAAATTAATGCCGCAAAATTACTTTTTTTCATGTTCTTTTTTCCTCCTATTTTTTATACAGCCAACAGACAGCAATTCCTGTTGGAAAACTGCGCCAATTGTTATCAGCATCCGATAAATCCTGAAACAGCTAGAATCATCATCCTCGATTGTCCTCCTTCCTTATTGATATCTTCATCTTATCAGGCCAATATTTACAAATTGCTTCCATTATGTTTCTGAAATATTAAAAAAGGAGAGCCAGACGCGCTCAAAGCATCCGGTTCCCCTGTGTCTCAGTACAGCAGATTGGTACCTTTCTCACATATCTTATCAATCTCATCGTATTTTTGTTCCATCAGCGGCCGGATCTCCTCCATCTTTTTTCTCACCATCATCTGGTAGAAAAAGTATGGAAGGATCCATCCTAAAAATCCAGGTATGGCCAGCAAAACTGTCAGCCAGATAATCGGCGGATTCGCAACCGCCGCAAAAGTCGCTCCTGCCATAAAAGCAGTTCCTAAAATTCCTGCAGCCAGCGCCCACATAGCGGGCACCGTCTTTTCTGACTTTTTTAACTCTTCCAGTTCTGCCACGCAGCTGTCAAAATGCCGCTGCAGCCGGGTCAGTTCTGCCTTATTGCAGAGATTACGGCGGCGGCGAAAATATAATCTTGCTCTCTTTTTTGACGCTCCCGCATCCCCTCCACAGCGCGCCTCATCCCCCTCACCTTGATTGGGATCCGGCTCCCAGCCAAAACAGGGATAGCTGTCCATACATAGAGAGGACCATTCCCTGGGAACCGAAATCTCCCGGTACTCATAACCAATATATCCCGTTTCGTTTTTTTCTGTCTGATTTGTCATGGGAATTAACTCTCCTTCCTGTTTTCGCCGACCGGAATTTCAACTGTAACTGTCGTTCCTCTTCCTTCTATACTCTCTACCCCGATAGAGGCATCCATAAGCTGCAGAACCCGGAGCACCAGGGCAAGGCCCAACCCATTTCCTTCTGTGGCGTGGGAGGTATCACCCTGATAAAATTTATCAAAAATATGTTGCCGGGCTTCTTCCGATATTCCGCATCCAGTGTCCGATACCTTGACCGTGACCCGATGCGCATCAGAAGTCTGACTTAACATAACAGTCCCCCCAGGTTCTGTAAATTTCAATGCATTGGAAAGCAGATTATTCCACACCAGCTCCATCAGGCTTTCATCGGCATTGATGGTAACCCGGTCTTCCAGATCAGCCTCAAACTCAATCTTCTTCTCCTCCCACACATTCTCAAATCCCAAAGCGCAGCTGCTAAGCTGGCGGCACAGATCATAAGGAGTATATTGGGGCGTGATCTCCTGACTCTCCAGCTTATTGAGCTTCAAAATATTGGTAACCAGGGAAGACAGCCGACGTGTGCTGCTCAAAATCGATGAGACATAGGCATCTTGCTCTTCCCTCGTCAATCCCGGTTTTTTCAGAAGCTGGGCATAATTTTGGATGGATGTCAGGGGCGTCTTAATCTCATGGGATACATTTGCAATAAAATCCGTTCGCATCGTTTCAATGCTGCCTAACTCTGCCACCATTTTATTAAAATCCAGAAACATTAGATCCAGATAGTCATGGCGGTTGGAGGTGTGAATCGGCGGAACATAGACAGAAAAGTCTCCATGGGCTACCTTTTTTGCCGCTTTTGCCAGCTCCTGCATAGGCCGGTCGTAGGTCTTGATAATTTTATATCTCGTAAATACCGTCAGCCCCGCGGCCACTGCGGTCCAGTACACAATCGGAATCGCTACCTGTATAAACTCCGGCCATTCCCTTTTATTTCCCAAAACTACCAGGCCAATATGAATTCCTGACATTAATAACAGAACGATCAGGAACAGTGCAAACAGTGACAATGGAAAGCGGGACTTGGTTTGTCTGTTCTCTCCCCTTATCATTTCAGCACCGCCTTATAGCCCAGACCTCTGACCGTCTTGATCTCAAAATCTTTGCAGGCGGAAAACTTATCTCTCAATTTTGTAATATATACGTCCACCGCCCGAAGACCGGTATCGCTCTCCAAGCCCCAAAACTCATCCATCAGTTGGGACCGCGAGAACGTATGGTTTGGATAAGACAGCATCTTGTATAAAATATTAAACTCCCGCATAGTCACAGGAATCTCCTCCCCGTTAATCTCAGCAGACAGCGCATCTGCATCCATCTGCAGACTGCCTACCGTCAGTTTCCTGCTGGCTTCGATATTGGCTCGCCGCATCAGGGCCCTCACCCTCAGAAGCAGTTCACTGAATTCGATGGGTTTTACCATATAGTCGTCGATTCCCAGATCAAACCCTTTCTTTTTGGACGGGAAATCGTCCCTCGCTGACATAAATAGGATAGGAATTGTCTTATTGATTTCCCGCACCGTCCGGGCAAATTCAAAACCGTCTGTCCCAGGCATCATAATATCGGAAATGATCAGATCGTATATCTTACTGTACATGGCCTCGTAAGCTGCCTCTGCGCTGAGGCAGCCTACCGCCTCATACCCACTGTCATTTAAATACGCGCATACACTCTGTGTCAATTTTACATCATCATCCACTACCAAAATCCGGGGCATCCCATCACTCCTCCTGTTTATTGTTCTTGGCATTACATTTGATATTATTGTTATGATAGCACAAAATTGTTTGAGTTTTGTTAAAAAATGCGTTTTATCAGAGGCACTCTGCCAGAAGTACAATCAATCAAACAAAAAACGCGGAAACCAACCTTGCGTCAGTCTCCGCGTCCATTTATGTTAATGCTTATTTCTTATTTCCAAAGGAATCAGATCCTTTCTCTCTGATGCCATCACCCTTCAATGGCTATATATTTCTTCTCCGGAACCTCAGCCTTTGCTTCCTTCTTCGGAATCGTCAGCTTCAGAATACCGTGTTTGAATTCTCCTTTGATCTCATCCTGAGTCACATCCTCACCTACGTAGAAACTTCTCTCACATGCTCCTGCGTAGCGCTCTCTCCGAAGATATTTTCCTGTCTTCTTCTCCTGCTCATCCTGATCCAAGCCTTTAGCTGCGCTGATGGTCAGATACCCATTCTCCAGCGAAACCTTAATCTCATCCTTCTTGAATCCTGGCAGATCCATCTCCAGCTCATAGCTGTGATCCATCTCCTTGATATCTGTCTTCATCAAATTCCGGCCTCTCCGGCCATACAGTTTCTTCTCCGCTTTCTTTACATCCCTATCATCAAAGAACGGAAAATCATTCATAAAATCATCAAATAAATTATCTCCAAAAATGCTGGGCATCAACATAAGTCATTCCTCCTTCAGCTCTGTATTACCCTTCAATGGCAATGTATTTCTTATCTTCTACTTCAGGTTTCGCTTCTTTCTTAGGCACTAACAGCGTTAGGGCACCATTCTCAAATTTTGCTTTCACATCCGCTTCTGTCACCTGGTCCCCTACGTAAAAACTTCTGCTGCAGGAACCGCTGTAACGCTCTCTCCGGATGTACCGGCCTTCCTGGTCCTTTTCATCCTTGCTGCTGTTAGCCGCGGCACTGATTGTCAGATAACCGTCCTTGAGTTCCGCCTTGACATCTTCCTTCTTTACACCAGGCAGATTCATCGTAATCTCATAACCTTGATCTGTATCTTTAATATCCGTCTTCATCATTTCAGAAGAACCTGTCTCATAACGTTCAAACGGATCGCCAAAAAAGTCATCCAGTAAACTTTCTCCAAAAATACTAGGCATTAACATAAGTCATCTCTCCTTTTCTCATTATGCTCTTCAACCTTGATTTCTGGAACCGGTGCGGGGGATTCAGGAAATCTCTTTCTTCTCTTCCTTTTTATCCCTCTTCCTTTGTTCTGACTATGTTATAGCACCTTTTGTTAGCACTGTCAAGTGTTGAGTGCTAATTTTATAAAAATTTTATAATTTTAACTTTTATAAACGTAAATTTCTATTTTTCAGAAATAATATCAGTTTTTTTCCTGCTTTTTCAAATAACCATTCAAAAATTCCGCCGCCAAACTGCCTGAAAGAATCCTATTTTTTGCTTCTTCCGGGGTAAACCACCGACAGGCATCCACCTCCCCATTCAGCTTCAGCTCACTGCTGTCCTCCACATAAGCTGCAAAATTGCACATCAAGGTGTTGGAGGGCTCGAAAAATTTAGTCTGATTAAATTCGATCCTGGAAACCGTCAGGCTGGTCTCCTCCTTTATCTCCCTCACAGCCGCGTGCTCCGCCTGTTCTCCCCGATTCACATAGCCCGCTACCAGAATATAAACAGGGCGCCCATACTGCTGGATCAGAAGAATCTTGCCGGACTGCTCGTCTACGACAATCATGCTGACCGCGACATTATACATCGGAAACCGAAATTGCCTGCACTTAGGGCAAAACGGAACCATTCCCTCATTCTCCAATTCTCTGATCACTAATTTTGTGCCGCACTCCTGGCAATATCTATTTTCCATTTTCTCCTTCCTCCCGCCTGATATTTCTGCGAAAATGCCGAGCAAAAGAGCCTTCTCATTAAGAGAAAGCTCTTTCTAAATCATATGTCATTGTGGAAATTGCCTTTTTATCAGTATCTGCTCTCCAAATAAATAAAATTTTCTTCCAGTTTGTCAAAGCTCATAGTCCGTCCCCAATGAATGGAAGAGTTATAGTTTCCTTCTACAAGCTCAACTCCGTCGCTCAAAACATCCAAGACAATCACAGAGTGTTCTCCTCCACTGCCGTTGTAAATTCTAATGTGATCACCAATGCGGATATTATCCGGATCAAAATCTGAATATCGGGTTACTGATCCATTTTTCCCAAACACACTGTCCTGAACAAGGTAAGCAAATCCTGCGCAGCCATATCCGATGCGGTTTCCTGATGCGTATCTGTTGGAATTATCCCATTTCATTCCCTCGGGGTACGATGATTTCAGAGCAAGGATCTTTTCCTGCGCCTCGCTCTCAGTAATATCGGATTCTGTCTCCCCCGCATCGCTTACCGCCGGATCTTCTGGAGCCGATTCTGTCCCGCGTTCCTCTTCATCCGCCGTGTTTTTATTGGATGTTCTCTCACTGGTCTCATAATCCTGTCTGTAATCTGCCCAATCATACTCATCAATCTCATCCGTTATGCTGCCATCAGACGGGTCGACAACATAATAAATGCCGTCCATATAGAAGGTCTTGTCTTTTAATGCCCCAGTGGAGTCAAAATAATAGTACAAACCGTCTATCTCCTGGAAGCCAGTTACCATATAACCATTTTCATCAAAGTAATATTTTTCTCCTTTGATTCTTTTCCAATCTGATGTTACAAATCGGCTGCCAGAATAATATTTCCATCCTATGCCGTCGTGATTCCATCCCACATCATAGCTCACCGCCTGTGTCTGTTTCTCTCCATTTACAGTCCAGGCTCCGTCACCATCCAGCACATACCCATCCGGCGAAGTCGTATTCGTCAATATGTAGCCGTTTTCATTAAAGTAGTAGCACTCAGCACTTCCATCGCCATTTCCGTCCAGCCAAACCCAGGCATTTGCAGGCCATGTTCCGTCACTGTTCTGCCACCACCAGCCATTTGCATCAGACTTCCAGCTCCCGGCCATCCCGTCACCCCTGACGCCGGCCAAAACCGTAATCCCCATCGCTGCTGTCATAGCCATCGAAAGTCCTGCTATGATTAATCCTCTCTTCTTCATTGCCTCTCCCTCCTGCTTTTGCCTCTCGCTCAAATAATTTTATTTCTATGGAATATCATACACCTGCGGGTCAAATAAAACAAGAGCTGCCAGAGCTCTTTTTGTGAAGTTCTACCCTCCCTTTCTGCACCATGCAGCGTACCGTTCGGCGGAGTGCGGTGCAATAGTTTACGCCATACAGGGACTTGCCCCCTTCGAACGTGTGCCTGCCAGGCGCATATAAAAATAGGCTCAGACCTATAGTCCAAGCCTACTATCTAAAACATGCCATATGTTTAGGATTTCCCCTTCTGTATTCTTTTGTCTCACTTTTGCAATCGAACGTGTGTCTGATTTCCTTTCGATTACCGGATACAAAAAAAATCCCGTAAACACGGGACTTTCAGAGAGCTGCTGACGGGAATCGGACCCGTGACCTCCGCACTACCAATGCGACGCTCTACCGACTGAGCCACAGCAGCATCTTCATTTTTTAGGCTTGTCATTTTTGCTCACTCACAAGCCTCAGTTATAATAGCATGTATTTTTCTATTTGTCAACAAAATTTGAAAAATTATTTTTATTGTATTAGCGGCCAGACAGCCAGCATCTTTTTCAGGTAATCCGTCCCCGGAAATCCTGCCGTATTCTCCCATCTCTTCACGGATTTTTACCGCTTTTCCGCTTGCTTTTTGGAACTTCCTGAAAGTTCTCTCATATTTTAAAGCAAAAGCATTATTGAGGTTCCTATGGCAGAAAATTTTGCTTTTCTAGCTTCATTCTTTCCTACCAAACCGACAGAGTCAATGGAGATCGTTCCACCGGAGACTTCCCCAACTCCAGAACCTGACCCTGAGCTTTCAACCTGCATCACAGAAACTACCAGGGGATTAGACAGAAACCTTTCCGGCAGTCTGCCTGCTCAGGCCCCCGCCGCATCCCTTCAGCCCGCCTGCTGTCAGACCCCTTTGCCAGTATCCCAGGCCAGCCATGCCCGTTTTCTCAGCGCTGCCGCTCTTCCCTTTTCCGTGGATCTCCTGATTGATGGACGCCTGTTCTGGCGAAACGTTGGTTTCGGAAAGATTTCAGACTATGTCCCAGCGGCAGATGGGTTTCACACAATTACAGTGCGCCGCTCCGACCGGATGCGGGCCGTTTTATATCAAAATCAGTTCCCGTTTAGGGGCGGCCAAAAATTTACATTTGTCGCTGTTGATTCTCCCTCCGGCGGCATCAGCCTGGTACAGCTTCCCGATACCGGATGCACCTGCCAATCCTGCCGTTTCGGCTGCTGCAGAGTCGCAAACATGAGCTTCCCCGGTTCTTCTTTTGACATCAGAATGGCCAACGGAGATACCGCTTTCTCAGGTATCAGCTTCAGCCAGGCATCTCCATACAAGCAGACGGCTGCCGGATCCTACCGGTTCTTTGTCACAGAGGCTGCCTCCATTCGGCCAATTCGGGAAATGCCAGTCATTCTCCAGGCTTTCCTCAGCGGATCCCTTATGGCTCCCCGGCCTCTGCTCTCCTACTCACTGAATGTCCGTTCCGGCGCAAACTACACCACATATCTGATCGGCAATACCTGGACCTCTTTCCCCTTCCAGGCCCTGACTGTCGAAGACTAAATGCAAACCCAGGCCGCCCTGAAAACCGCACGGAATTTTGAGGGCGGCCTGCTTTATACTGTTTGAATCCAAAACGCGAATCTCCGCTGCGGGAAGCCATGCAGATTACAGAATCCCTTCAAAACTTTCCCGCAGAGTATCGCAGGACTGGCCCAGCTTCGCCTTTTCCTCATCAGTCAGCGATAAGGTCAGAACCTTTTGGATCCCGTTCTGGTTAATAATACAGGGAACACCGATAAAAACATCTCTCTGCCCATAATCTCCCCGCAGCATTGCAGACACCGTCAGAACGCTGTGCTCATCGCCCAGGATCGCCTTGGTGATTCTCGTAAGAGCCATCCCAATCCCGTAATACGTCGCTTTCTTAGCTTCAATAATCTTATAGGCAGCCTCCCGAACCTCCGTCTCAATCTCATCCAGCTTGTCCTGGCAAACCGGCGCTGATTGGCCTCCATCACCGCAGAGCTCCAGGATAGGCTTCGTAGCCACCATTGCCTGGCTCCAGGGAACAAACTCGCTGTCTCCATGTTCTCCGATTACGTAAGCATGGACATTTCTCGGATCCACCTCCAGATATTCTCCCAACAGATAACGAAGTCTGGCCGTATCCAGAGCAGTCCCGCTTCCCAGTACCCTCCTGGGATTAAATCCAGACAATTCACAGGTAATTCTGGTCATAATATCTACCGGGTTTGTAGCCACCAGGAAAATTCCATTAAAACCGGAAGCCGCCACCGGCTCAACGATAGACTGAAAAACAGCCGCATTGCGCTTTAACAGATCCAATCTGGTCTCCCCAGGTTTCTGAGCTACACCAGCACAGATCACCACAATATCGGCATCCCGGCAGTCCCGGTACTCGCCTGCATAAATTTTCATATTAGATGAAGAGAAGGCCAGACCGTGATTTAAGTCCATCGCCTCCCCTTCTGCCCTCTGTTTGTTTACATCAATCAATACTAACTCGTCGCAGGCGTTCTGATTCAATAAGCTGTAGGCATAGCTCATACCAACCATCCCAGTCCCTACCAGAACAACTTTTCTCTTGTCAGCTCTCATGCACATTCTCCTCTCACACTCTTCTCTGACGTTCTCCTGTTTCTTTGTAGTATGTCAAGACAATCGGGCAAGTATGCATCGATGCAATGTGAATCTTTTTTACATCTTTTTCCGCAGAGAAAACTTTTGATTCAGTTCATCCTCTGTCTTACGATCTCATAGGCCAGCACTCCTGCTGCCACGGACGCATTGAGAGAATCAATATCCCCTTTCATGGGAATTGAAGCTGTCATATCACAGGTTTCTTTCACCAGCTTGCTGACGCCATCCCCCTCATTTCCGATCACCAGACCAATAGGGCCTTTTAAATCCAGCCGGTACATCAGTTCGCCGCCCATATCCGCACAGACGAACCACAGTCCTCTTTTTTTCAGATCCTCCATAGTGGCAGTCAGATTGGTCACTTTGGCCACCGGAGTATAATTGAGCGCCCCTGCGGATGTGCGGGCCACAGTCGCCGTAAGCCCCACAGCCCTTCGCTTAGGGATGATCACCCCATGTGCGCCGGCAAGGTTGGCCGTCCGGATAATAGCTCCCAGATTGTGGGGATCTTCTATTCCGTCCAGCAGAAAGAGAAACGGAGGTTCCCCCTTCTCTTCTGCCAGTTTCAGCATATCCTCAACCTCTGAATATTCATAGGCTGCCGCATAGGCAATCACGCCCTGATGCTTTCCAGTCTCCGACATCTGGTCCAGGCGTTCTTTGGAAACATATGTGATGATCGTGTCGTGTTTCCTGGCCTCTCTCGTAATGGAACGGACTGGCCCATCCTGGCATCCGTCCAGGACAAACAGCCGGTCAATAGGCTTTCCAGCCCGGAACGCCTCCATAACAGCATTCCGGCCTTCTATGGTCAGTTCTTCATATCTCATGTAAGTTCTCCAATCTCTTTTAATCCCATCGCCGTCAGCTCTGCCAGGCGATCAAAGCGCTCTGAAAGGAACAGCCAGCCAATCAGGGCCTCTAAACCTGTAGCCCTCCGGTAATCCGTCATGGTCGCATGCTTTGCCACGGTCATGGACTTGGCATTTCGCCCCCGCCTGTAGACGCTGGCCTCCTCCTCCGTCAGGAATGGCTCCAGCGCATGGATCAGCCTTGCCTGAGTCTCCGCTTTCACCAGAGCTGCGCTCCTGCGGTGGAGCTTATTGACCTGGGCATTGCCTCCATTTACAATCTTAGTCCGAATCATCAGCTCATAGACTGCATCCCCGATGTAGGCGAGGACAAGGGGTGAATACATTCCGGGATCCATTTTTTTCAGCCCAAAACGTTCTTTATAAAGAGTTAGAAAATCTGCTTGGTCTCTATCTGCCGTCTCTGGCATTTCTTCTCGGCTCAGGCTCTCTTCCATTTAACACCCTCTCTGGTATCTTCAAGCAAGATCCCCATTTCCTGCAGCTTCCCGCGTATCTCATCCGCTAAGGCAAAATTCTTTTCTTTCCGCGCCTGCTGGCGTGCAGCAATCATCTCTTCAATCTCGCTGTCCAATACTTCTTCCTTCTTTTCTGTCAGAATTCCCAGCACATCGCACAGAGTATCAATCTCCCGGCGCAGTCTAGAGACAAATTCCCGGCTGCTGTCCTCTCCTGCTGCAGTGTTAGCGAGCTTTACCATCTCAAACAGGGCAGAAATGGCATCTGCCGTGTTAAAGTCATCGTCCATGGCCGCCTCATATTTTGCTGTCAGCTCCTTCATTGCTGCAAGATTCGCCTGCTCCTCCTCTGAAATCGGCTTATCGCCGCTGGTCTTTTCCAAATCGCGAAGGCGTCCGGCGCAGGTGAGAATCCTCTCCAGCCCATTTTTGGACGCCTCCATCAGGTCAGCGCTGAAATTCAGCGGGCTTCTGTAATGAGCACTGAGCATAAAGAAGCGCAGAACCTGAAGATCGTACTTCTCGCTGATCTCACGGACTGTAAAGAAATTCCCGAGAGACTTGGACATTTTTTTATTATCAATATTCAAAAATGCATTGTGCATCCAATAGGTTGCAAACTGCTTTCCATTTGCCGCTTCACTCTGAGCAATCTCGTTCTCGTGGTGCGGGAATATCAGATCCTCCCCGCCTGCATGGATATCGATCTGATCTCCAAGATACTTTTTGGACATTACAGAGCACTCAATATGCCATCCCGGCCGGCCCTGGCACCAAGGAGACTCCCAGAAAGGCTCTCCTTCTTTTTTAGGCTTCCACAAAACAAAATCAGACGGGTCTTCCTTCCCCTCTTCTCCTGTCACCTTAATTTCACGGAACCCTGACTGAAGATCATCCAAATTCTTGTGGGACAATTTTCCGTAGTCCGGAAACGATTTGGTTCTGTAATAAACGGTCCCATCTTGAGCCGCATATGCGTATCCTTTATCAATAAGAGTCTGGATCATATCCAGCATTCCGCAGATTTCCTGGGTAGCGAGAGGATGGGTAGTAGCCGGCTTTACATTCATGGCCGCCATATCCTTCTTACATTCATCGATGTACCGCTTGGAAATAGTTTCGGCGTCAACACCTTCTTCTATAGCCTTTTTGATGATCTTGTCGTCCACATCTGTGAAATTCGAAACGTAATTCACTTCATATCCTTTATACTCAAAGTAACGCCTGACAGTATCAAACACGATCATCGGCCGGGCGTTTCCAATATGGATAAAATTATAAACTGTGGGGCCGCAGACATACATCTTAACCTTGCCCGGCTCCAGGGGCACAAATTCTTCTTTCTGCCTGCTGAGTGTATTAAAAATCTTCATAATAGATTCCTGTCCTCCTGCTTTTTGATGGTCTTTCTGAAATATCGTCAGCTGCTCAGCTCTGACACCCTGGACAGCCGCCGCAGCCGTTTGTCCCCGGCTGCATGATGGCATCATCATAACAGTAATTAGCCACTTCCGTCAACAGGGTAACTGCCTGAGCGGAAATTCCCTCCCCTGTGCCGGTGAATCCCAGGCCCTCTTCCGTGGTAGCCTTAATGCTGACCTTGCTCACCGGAATGTTCAGCGCCCTGGCAATGTTCTCCGCCATCTGAGGGCGGTAAGCCGCCAGCTTGGGTCTCTGACAGATGATAGTTGCATCGATATTTTCTATTATATAATGTCTGCTGTCCAGAAGGGCCCCCACATGCTCCAGCAAAGCAATGCTGGAAATTCCCTTATATTTAGGATCCGTATCTGGGAAATGCTGACCGATATCTCCCAAAGCCGCCGCACCTAGCAGCGCATCCATAATGGCATGGGTCAGCACATCCGCATCCGAGTGTCCCAGCAATCCCTTTTCATAAGGGACTTTGACGCCTCCTAAAATAAGATCCCGGCCCTCTGTCAGCCTGTGTACATCGTATCCTTGTCCTATTCTCATTCCAATTCCTTTCTGTTCATCCAGCCCTACACAATGATTCGGAGCTGCCTCTCAATACACTGAACCTGAAGGTCATCTTGGCAGAAACAGCTCTCTCCATCCGTATGGACAGCCATGGGCCTCTCTGTGTGGATCCTGGCTTCTCTACATTCATATGTCCGGATTCCCTTTAGATGTTTCTTTTTTCTGACGCCAAAATATGCAGAGAGAAACAGGGGGATTAGTTTCCGCTTGCTGCTGTGGCTAACTACACTGACAGACAGCCTGCCGTCAAACGGATTTGCCTGAGGGGCAAACCGGAATCCTCCTCCTTCGTAAGGATGAATATGAAATGCAATAAAATAAATGTGGTTAAACTCCACCTTTTTCACACCGTCTAAAATCAGATAACCCCTTACTGGCTTTGCCAAAATCAGCTGTTTGATCCCTATAAACAGATATGCCAGCTTCCCCAGATGTTTTCCGCAAAAGCACTGTCTTTTCCTGGAAAACAAGAGATTATGGCAGACGGCCGCATCCATCCCTATGCCGGCACTGACGCAGAATCTCCTGTGGAACACCGCGTCTTCACCGTAAGAAAGTACACCATAATCCATTTGTTTGCAGTTCGGGGAATAAAGAATTTTCTTCAGACATTTCTTGGGATTTTGCGGAAATTTAAGACTGCGCGCCAAATCATTTCCAGAACCTGTCGGAATATAGCCAAAGGTCACAGGGCCGCAGAAAAGCAGACCATCTAAAATCTCATTTACTGTTCCGTCTCCTCCGACTGCCGTTATCGTCCTCGGCTCCCGTATTCCCTCTGTCAGCAGCCGGGCAAATCGTTTCGCATCTCCCGGTTTTTCCGTCACAAAACACTGATACTCTACCTTCCAATCCTTTAGCAGCTTTTCCAGTTTTTTCCATATCCTCTCTCCCCTCCCATTGCTCGAATGGGGATTTACAATAAAATAGTACATGGAATCCTCCTGATATTTATCATTGCAGTTCAAGCTCAAAGGGGATATACCCTGAATTCTAAACGTTCAAGTATTTTCATTATACCATAAAACCCTATGAATGATAATAAAAGAACTATAAAATTTGGCGATAAAATTTTCCGAAAAAAATTGTAGAAAAAGTATTGACAATTGGGACAATATGGATTATACTATGCAAGCAGTCGCGAATGAGATCATTCGCACGGCACACTGAATGGGGTCTTAGCTCAGCTGGGAGAGCATCTGCCTTACAAGCAGAGGGTCACAGGTTCGAGCCCTGTAGGCCCCATCATCCTGGCGGAATAGCTCAGTTGGCTAGAGCATACGGTTCATACCCGTAGTGTCGAGAGTTCGAATCTCCCTTCCGCTACTAAAAGCCCTTGTTTTTCAAGGGTTTTTTGTTTTATATATTTTTTCTATATCTTCTGCCCTTGTTTTCTCTGCTTAATCCCCCTGATCGTTCCCCGAACCCAGCAAATATTACATTCTTTTGAAATATTGCCATAATTTATTAACATTTCATTAACACTCTTGTTCTTCCTCTCCGAACATGGTATACTATGAACACTTGGTGAAGTCTCCCATGAATTTAGCCGATATCTCGTGTACTGCAGGCACTTGGCGAGGTCTTCCGCGAACGTAATCATCATATGATTTTATTGATTGTGCGCCCAACGGCAGCAGAAAGAAGGGAATCTTTTAACTGTATGAAACAGTTTCTCCATAAATATAAACATGCATGGATATTATCCTACGCCCTGGTCTATCTGGTCTGGTTTTTTTATCTGGAGCAGACCGTCACCACAAATTACCATGTAATTCATGTGCGGCTGGATGATTATATTCCTTTTTGTGAGTATTTTATTGTCCCCTATTTGTTGTGGTTTCTCTATGTCAGCGTTACCGTACTGTTTCTCTTTTTCACAAACAAAGAGGAATATTACAGGCTGTGTATTTACCTGTTCAGCGGCATGACCATCAGCCTGATTATCTGCACATTTTTCCACAACGGCACTGATTTTAGGCCAGCTCTGGATCCTGATAAAAATATTTTTTCCAAAGCCGTCGCTTCCTTATATGCAACAGACACACCTACAAACGTTTTTCCCAGCATCCATGTGTATAATTCCATCTGTGTCCATGTTGCTGTTATGAGAAGTTCGCTGCTGAAGAAGCATCCAGCTATTCAGCACGGATCCTTCGTTCTGATGGTTCTAATCTGCATGGCTACTGTATTTTTAAAACAACACTCAGTAGTAGATGTTTTTGGCGGCTGCATGATGGCTTATATTCTGTATTTTGTGATTTATGGGTATCGATATGCCGATGCCAGAAAGAAAGCCCCGACAAAGGTGGCAGGATAATTACTGATGTGAAAATTTCTAGTATCCGCCCTATCAGAAAATGGTATGGCGGATATTTTCATTTTGCAATCAATCCTGAGCTTTCGGAACCATATGAATCCAAAGACTTCCGCGCGCCCTTATCAGACCACTGTACCTCACCTGCTTTTTGTGCGCCAAAGGAAAAGGGAACCGGCATGACCTAACACACCGGTTCCCTTTTTTATTAATTAAATCCATAAAACTTCTGAGTAATTTTGTAGCCGGCCACAGAAACCTTTCGGCCCCCCTTCCCAGGCAGGTTAACGCCTTGTCCCAGAAAGCCCCACCGCAGCCGCAGGTAGAGCGGGAAATTTTTCTGCTTCAAATACTGCCAGAGTTCCTTCTTTTTTCTAAGATTCTCTTCGGATTCTGAGCGGATCGCCAAAATTGAAGAGATGGTCATCATAATCTCCAGATACTGGATCATATAGTGGCGCAGCTTCCGGCTGCTGATCTTCATAACATCATAATATCCGATCATCAGCTTTGTAACCAGAATCTGCTGATCAATCCGTCCAATCATAACCTGCTCATTTACTGACTGATCCTCTCTTCCGATAAAATATCGATAGAAATTTACATCCAAATAATACATCCTCTTCACATGGGGAAGCGGCTGGTACACAAAAATGTTGTCTACATAGAAGGTGTGCTTGGGAAGCTCCAGGCCGCTCTCCCTCAGCAATTCCGTCCGATAAATAACAGAATGCATCAGAATATACTGACCTTTCATAAAGACCTTTACATCTTCCCAGCCAATCACCTTGTCCTTCGGGAGGGCGGTGTGGTAATTCATTACCTTTTTGTGTTTTGCCCCCTGTTTTTCATATACAAAATTGCTGACCAGCATATCCAGAGCATCGTCCTCGCCGGAAAATCTTCTCAGAGTATCCAGCACCTTCGCGTAAGCCTCCCCGTTGACCCAGTCATCACTGTCAACCACTTTAAAATAAAGGCCGGAAGCATTCCGAAGGCCGGTATTGACAGCCTCCCCATGCCCTCCATTTTCCTGGTGAATCGCTTTGCATATCCCCGGATAATTTTTGGCATATTCATCTGCAATCTCAGCTGTATTGTCTTTAGTCGATCCATCATCCACAATCAGAATCTCGACCTCCTCGCCGCCCGGGAGCAATGTCTCGATGCAGTGGCGCATGTATGCCGCCGAATTATAGCAAGGGATTGCAACGGATAATAGTTTCACACTCGTACCTCCTGTTCTCTGGCTCTATTCAATCCGCTTCCACTGTCCTGCCGGCATGTTTCTTCCAATCAATCGGATTTCGCACACTGCTACCGCCAGTGAAATCAGGCCGGCCAAAGCCAATATCGCCAGATTATTGTCAATTATTTTCAGCAATGCTCCATCCAGCACGTAGAGAGAGCCTGCATTCATCGCTGAATGAACCAGCCACACTGCTGTCATGCTGTGATACCGCTCCATAATAAAGGCTAAAATCAGCCCCATCAGTCCTGCGTAGATTCCCTGAACTAGATTTCCATGAAAGGCCCCAAAAAACAGAGCGGAAAACACGGATGCCCACACAGGTCCCATCTCATCTCTCAGGCCGCCATATCCGATCCCTCGGAAGACCATCTCCTCCGCCGCCGGTATCACCAGGCAAATGCCTATAAGCTGCTGCAGCTGATTGGCAGCATTAATCTCCTCGACAGCCCCCTCCACCGCTGGAAACCACTGGGATAGAGGAGTCAGACTGATCAAAATGTTTCCCGAAATACTGGCTGCCACGCCCAAAATAATCAGGTGCTCCCACATGGGTACTGGGGAAGGAAACGGTTTTTTGATCAGCCCCTGGCGAAAGATCCAGTCTCTTTTATATGGGAACCAAAGGATCGCCAGCGTCAGCGCTGCACCCGGCAGGATGATATCAATGGTAGTATTAATCTGGATGCCCCAGGTCTGAAAAATCACTTCAACAGCAAAAACGGAAAGATAATATACCATCAGCGGATATAATACCTTCCACAAGGCTCTGAGCCCGCTTTTTATTGTCTCCATCCTTTCTGCCGCCTTTTAACAAATATTTTCCGGCTGTTCACGCCGCAGCAATCACAGAGCGCTTCGAGCCCTGGCATCATCATACCATGATACATCAAAATTTTCCATACTTTTCTGTCCGGCAGTACAGACTCCTTGCTTTTTCTCAGCTCCGCCATTATAATATACGGTATACTGAGCATCAAGAAAAGAGGTAACATTATGGCAAAAAAGAGACTTGTAATCGCAATTGGACATAAGGACCTGGGAACCAATCTGCCGGAGCAAAAAGCCGCTGTCGAAAAGACCTCTAAAGTCATTGCGGATTTCATTCAGGAAGGCTGGCAGACGGCTCTTGTCCACAGCAATGCACCGCAGGTGGGGATGATCCACACTGCTATGAACGAATTTTCTAAACTGCACAACGGCTACAGCCATGCCCCCATGTCCGTCTGCTCCGCTATGAGCCAGGGCTACATCGGATATGACCTCCAGAACGGTCTTCGCTGCGAATTAGTCCGGCGGGGCATTTATAAGCCTGTCTCCACCATTCTGACCCAGGTAACGGTAGATCCCTACGATGAGGCATTTTATACTCCGGTTAAGGTGATCGGCCGGATCTTAAATGCCGAGGAAGCTGCCGAAGAGGAAAGCAAGGGCAACCATGTAACGGAAATTCCCGGAGCCGGATACCGCCGGATCGTCTCTGCCCCTCACCCAGTAGCCATCGTAGAAATTGATGCCATCCGCGCTCTCCTGGATGCCGATCAGGTTGTGATCGCCTGCGGAGGCGGCGGCATTCCGGTTTTGGAGCAGGGGAACCGTCTAAAGGGTGCCAGCGCAGTTATCGAAAAAGATCTGGCCAGCGGTCTCCTTGCCAAGGAAGTGGACGCTGATGTTCTTCTCATTATCACCTCCGTAGATCAGGTTACTTTAAACTATGGAACGCCGGATGAAACTCCTATTTCCCACATGACGGTGGAAGAAGCCGAGGCATATATGAAGAGCGGTCAGTTTGCAGCCGCCTCTATGCTTCCTAAGGTTGAGGCTTCAGCAGACTTTGTATCTAACGGAAAGGGCCGGAAAGCCATTATCACTTCTCTGGCCAAAGCCAAGGATGCGCTGCTTGGAAGAGCAGGTACCGTCATTTCATAAAACGAAACGGAAATTCCATTCACTTCTGACATTTTTTAATATGATAAAATCCACTCCTTTGCAGATAATAAGATTGATTCTTGTCGAATATGATCTGAAAGGAGTGTTTTTTATGGACTTTTGCCGGTGCAGCGAAACTCACTATTCACCTGCCAAGCCCGGCGGGTACCTGTTTCCTGGAATAGCCACGATCCCCGTACAGGAATGGGAAGAGCCTTTCCCTCCTGAAAAAGCCTTGGCTCAAGGCACAATATTCCCCTCTCTGTCAAAACCTTTTTTTGCAGGGGGTGACAGTCAATGACCCAACGTTCCCAAATGCTGCAGAAAATCAGCGAAATCAGTTTTGCCGTCAATGATTTGACTCTGTATCTCGACACTCACCCGACGGACGCCGCAGCTCTGAATGCGTTTTCTAAATTCTCCAAAGAACGGAGAGAACTGCTGCAGCAGTATGCAGAACAATTTGAGCCTCTGTGCCCTGACTGCGTCTGCCCGGATACCAATAACCAGTCAGCTTCCAATACGCCCTATCCGGGAGAACGCCACTTTCCCTGGATCGACGGACCTCTGCCCTGGGAAGGAGGGATGTGACCATGTGGCTCTATGAAAAACGGCTTCAATACCCTGTCAATATTACCAAAACTTGTCCCAAAACCGCTCAGCTTATTATCAGCCAGTTTGGCGGTCCGGATGGAGAATTAGCGGCTTCTATGCGCTATCTTTCCCAGAGATATACCATGCCATGCAGACAGCTAGGCGGGCTTCTAACCGATATCGGTACAGAAGAATTGGGGCATCTGGAAATTATATGCGCCATGGTCTATCAGCTCACCTGCAATCTGACGCCGGAGCAGGTAAAAACTGCAGGGTTTGACGCCTACTATATCGACCACACAGCCGCCCTGTGGCCTCAAGCTGCCGGCGGTGTTCCCTACAATGCCTGCGAATTCCAGTCAAAAGGGGATGCTGTCACCGACCTCCACGAAAACCTTGCTGCGGAACAAAAAGCCCGCACCGTCTATGAAAATCTGCTGCGGATCATCGAAGACCCTCAGATCAAAGAGCCTCTCCGCTTTTTAAGGGAGCGCGAGATCGTCCATTACCAGAGGTTTGGAGAAGCTCTGGAGCAAGTGAAGGCGCGGCTGGATTCCAAAAACTTCTACTACTTCAACCCCGAATTTGATAAGCACATGGTCTCTCAATAGCCCGGCCAAAAAACTGGCAGACATTAAAACAGGACGGATGGCAACCCATCCGCCCTGACTTGTTCCCTGATATCACTACAGACCTGCTATGGCGTCCTGGCAGATCGTGTGGATCCCCTGCTTTCCGAGAACCTCCACTGCCCTTTCATTATTTTCCACGCGCAGAATAATATACGCCGTGTTCTTTTTCCTGGTCAGAAATGCGTAAGTGTACTCCAGATTGACCCCGCCGTCTCCCAAAATTTTCATAATCTTGTACAGACTGCCAGGTTCATCGGGAATCTCCACCGCCAGCACAGGCGTAATGGAAACTACATACCCGGCTTCTTTTAAAACACAGGATGTTTTGTACGCATCGTCCACGATCATGCGCACCACACCAAAATCCTCTGCCTCAGCTATGGAGAGCGCCCGCATATCGATTCCGTGCTGATTTAAGTAATCCGTCAGCTCAGCCAGTCTTCCGGCCTTATTTTCTACAAAAACTGAAATCTGTTTTACTGTCATAATCCCCCTCCTTCTCTTGTCGTATCACGTATCTTTCATCTATACCGCTGTCAGCTCTTATAGAGGTTGCGCTTGTCTACCACACGAACCGCCTTTCCCTCGCTTCTGGCAATCGTCTTTGGATTGACCAGGCGCACTCTTACGTAGATGCCCAGCATAGATTTCAGGGCGTCCACCAGCTCCTTTTCTCTAGCCCCAACAATACCAACATTGTCAGAGAACATCTCCGGCGTCATCTCCACCTGAACCTCCAGAGTATCGCTATTGTCAACGCGGTCAACTATAATCTGATAGTTGGCCGGATATCCCTGATTCAGCAATACAGTCTCGATCTGAGACGGGAATACATTAACGCCCTTCACAATCAGCATATCATCACTTCGTCCAAGAGGTTTGGTCATCTTCACATGTGTACGGCCGCAGGAACACTTCTTATGGCTCAGGATACAAATATCTCTCGTGCGGTAGCGAATCAGCGGGAATGCTTCCTTCGTAATGCTGGTAAATACCAGTTCTCCCTTCTCTCCATCCGGAAGGACTTCGCCTGTCTGAGGATTGATGACTTCTGCGATAAAATGATCTTCATTAATGTGCATTCCTGTCTGTTCACTGCACTCAAAAGAGACTCCAGGACCGGAGATTTCCGTAAGTCCATAGATATCATAAGCCTTGATCCCCAATTTTTCTTCAATATCATGGCGCATCTCCTCCGTCCATGCCTCTGCGCCGAAAATTCCAGCTTTCAGTTTGATCTTATCCCGCAGACCTCTCTCACAGATAGACTCTGCCAGATAGGCAGCGTAAGAAGGCGTACAGCAAAGGATTGTAGAGCCAAGATCACACATAAACTGAATTTGGCGGTCTGTATTTCCCGAAGACATCGGCAGGGTCAGAGATCCAATCTTGTGAGAGCCCCCATTTAATCCCGGCCCCCCTGTAAACAGACCGTAGCCGTAGCAAACATGGACCACATCTTCCCTAGTGCCTCCGGCAGCCGCTATCGCTCTGGCGCAGCAGTCATCCCACAAGTCAATATCATGCTGGGTGTAAAATGCTACCACCCTGCGGCCTGTCGTTCCGCTGGTAGACTGGATACGGACACAGTCGGCCAGCGGTTTTGCCAGGAGTCCGTAAGGATACGCATCTCTCAGATCATCCTTGGTCAAAAACGGCAGTTTATGAAGGTCATCCACCGATTTAATATCTTCCGGCTTAACTCCCTTTTCATCCATCTTTTTTCGGTAATACTCTACATGGTCGTAAACGTGTTTTACAGTTTTTACCAGGCGTTCGTCCTGCCACGCCCGAATCTGCTCCCGAGACGCACATTCAATCTCAGGCTGATAATAGTGTTCCATAGTTTTCTACGTCCTTTCTCCTTTGCTTTTTTGTTTCCCGCCCCTTTGGGTTCACACTGGCAAAACCAGATTTGAAGCTGCGCCGGATTTCTGCGGTGGACGCAGAAACCGGTATGCGCAGGTATAATCACCGCTTTGCGGTTATTATACCATATCCCCCCTGGATTTAGAAGGTATTTTTGTCTCATCCCTCCATGAGATGGAGATTCCGGATCTCTCCATTTTGGATGTGTTCTGTAATTTCCAGAGCATGGGGTTCCAGATAATCCCATGTGCCGCCGGTAAGTCCCTGCCTTCTCAGCTCCCCGATCACTGCGGAGCTGACAGCCTCAATCTTCTGTTGAATCAGCAAATCCCGCTCTTCTTTTTCCGGCACAGGCTGCTGATAAGATATCAGGCCCTCCAGATCGCTTGAAAGATTCCCCAGCAGGGGAAGATCCCTCATCCCGCGAAACATCCATTTGTAATAAGGCATATACCTGCGGTTCAG
The DNA here is from genome assembly GCA_944376125.1 of uncultured Lachnospiraceae bacterium. Lineage (GTDB taxonomy): Bacteria > Bacillota > Clostridia > Lachnospirales > Lachnospiraceae > UMGS1370. The sequence goes on along the minus strand of CALWBQ010000009.1, from coordinate 39,739 downwards.
CAGATATATCATAGAGGCTGCATTTTTCACAAACTCAGCCAGTGCCATCCCCGCTGCCCCGCGCTCCCCGTGAGCGGTGCATCGGCTGTAATTGTACTGGCCCGATTGAGCCATGAGAGCAGCCCTGGCGGCCATTTTCTTCAGCCTCACATCTTCCGGATATCCCTTTTCCAGTTCCCTGCGAACAGCCGTAAAAACCCCCAGATCATCCCGGAACACCTGGCCATTGACCGCCTCCGCCAGAGCATACTCCGGGATCGCCATCCACTGGCGCCAATCCTCAGGCACTCCGGGGCATCCGGTAAAACGGCTGTAAAATTCACCAATCTCCATGACTCCCCGGCGGTTCCCGCCGTAAAAACTCTGGGCCTGCTTTCTGACCCCCATAAATTCTTCCGGCAGCTTCCGGTAAGCCCGAAACAGCCGGAAACCGATGGTTTCCTCGTCCTCCTCCGTCAGCCATAGGCAGAAGCCGGCTTCGAAATCGTGATCCCTGGAGGCTGCATCGTCATAGCCAAAACATTCCGACCCCTGGCCCGCCAGCCCGACAGCGATCCGCCCCTCGTACTCCGGAAATTGTTCATGGAGCATCGGCGCACCCCAAGTTTCATAGTAGGCCCTGGACAATTCCAGTCCATTTATTTCTTTCATAGCTGCTGATTCTCCCGGTTTTTCTGGTAAATTTCTTCCGCCCGGTCTTCCAGCTCTCTCTTTCTCCGGAACTGGCCAAAGTAGCCAAAGGCAGCGGCACATTTCATACAGGTAAACGCATAATAGCCGTCTCTGGGAATGTCAGGATCATCCAGGCAGGACATTGCCATCTCCAGGCAGCTCCACTGCCTGTCGTCCCAATTCTCAGGAGCCTTCTCCTCCCCTTCTAACCCGGCCATCCGGCCCCAGACATCGTACATGCAGGCCATATTTACGTAGGTTACTGCCTGCTCCAGCTTTCCTTCCGGCAATTTTTTGATAATCGAGAGGGCTTTCTCATAATATCTGCTGGCGTGAAGGCAGTCCCCCACATCCACATAAGCCAGCGCCATATTGTTGGACAGACCGGCAAACCGATAATCCGACGGATCCAGGCGGCCGCTGTACGCCCTCCATGCCTTCTCGTAGAGAGGGATTGCCTGAGCCGCCTCGCCGAACGCCTTCATGGTAGTCGCTGCATTGATCCAGGTAGTCCCGGCAGTCACGCTGTCCTTCAAATCCATCTCTTCCATAAGAGCCAGCCCGTCCCGAACGGCCTTCATCCCCTGTTCCATATCGCCGATGCTTCGGTAAAATCCCATTTGCTCATTCAGCACAGTCAGCTCTCCGGATCGGTCCTTTCCGGCCTTGGCCTTTTCCAGCCAGAATTTCAAATGCTCATCTGCCTTTGCAGTATCATTGGAACTTAAAATCTCGTCCAGCTCCTCCACTATCTTACGGGCCGGGATCCTCACTACCCCCTCATCTTCGTGATAAGACGGCTCCGGCCGCGTAAGGCAGCAGCGCTGCTCTTCCCAGTCTTCTCTCTCCAGTATCATGTGTCTCGTCTCCTTGTCTTACATACTGCCTGTATTTCCATAATAAGCGGCATCCAGCACCGCCATGACTCTGAGGCTTTTTTCCATCTGTATCTCTGCCTGCTTTCTGTTGTTCTCCGCCAACAGGGACGCAAAAGCCTCAAATTCCTTTTCCAATGGGTTCTCATCCCTCCTGTCATTTTCCCACAGAACTGTCTCCGCCTCCCCGTGCCGGCGCAGAATAACCTTTCTGGGGCGGGGGAACCCATCTACAACCAGGTTTCCCTCCTCTCCCTGGACGGATGCCTGGCATACGCCGTCAGAATCTTTTCCGCAGGTGCAGACCGCCAGGGTGTCCGGATATTTTAAAAGAAGAACACCAGAAGTGTCCACTCCGTTAAAGCCCCGGTTTGCCTCATACTGCACTTTCGGGATGCCGTACCGTTCACCCAAAACCGCGTCTGCAAAGTGGACGCAGTAGACGCCGATATCGTACAAGGCACCTCCCCCCAGAGCCGGATCAAACACCGGGAGCACATTTCCTTTTTTATATTCCTGATACCGGCTGGAGATCTTAGAGTAGCTGCATTCCACCAGCCTGATCCGGCCGATCTCTCCCAGCCCTTCTTCTGCAGCCTTCAGCCACGGGTGATAGCGGAAATGGATCGCCTCCAGCAGCAGCACCTGATGGTCCTGAGCCAGTCCAGCCAGCTCTCTCGCCTCTTCCAGCCTCGCAGTAAAGGGTTTTTCTGCTATCACGTGTTTTCCTGACAGAATAGCTCGTTTGGCATATGAGTAGTGTTCACTGTTAATAATTCCGATGTAGACCGCCTCCACCTGCGGGTCCTCTAAAAACGCCTTATAGTCCGTATAGATTTTGGGAATTTCGAACTGCTCTGCCAGCGCTCTGGCCCTCTCTTTGCTGTGGGGCCTGCTTACAATCGCCGCGATGGACAGTCCTGGCTGGGCCTTGATGGCCTTCCCGGCATTCTGAATGATCATCCCTGTTCCCACGATGCCAATGTTCATAAAAATACCTTTCTATTCCTCAAATGCAAACTTCATCCCCCAGGATTCTCTGATATCATCCATAAGTTTCAGAACCGTCAGAGAGTCCTCGGCTTTCAGAATCCTGCTGGTGCTCAGCTTCTCAGCCACACAGCGGCTGGCCTCCCGAATCTGGTACTCAAATCCGCTGATCTCAAAGGGGATCTCCACATCATAGGAACCTCCGTCATACAGCCTCACCGTCATCTTTTCCGCCCTCATAAAGTCGGGCAGCGTAATCGCTCCCTTTGTTCCAAATACAGCGGCCTCCCTGGGAATATCCATGCCGATAGCTGTTGTAACGTCTGCCGTTCTCTGTCCAGGATATTCCAGGAGAATGTTGCTGAAATCATCTGTCCCGTATTCATTGATATGGACCCTAGAAGAAAAATTGACAGGAGCCTCCCCCATCACCATATGCATAAAGCCCAGATTATAGATGCCAATGTCTAAAAGGGCACCTCCGCCCAGACCAGAATCAAATTTTCTGTCCTTTCTGGCGCCTTTTGCAATAAATCCGTAATCACTTCTGGCATGAACTACCTGCCCAATCTCCCCGCCCGCGATTACCTCCTGCATCTTCAGAAGAACCGGGAGGAAGCGAACCCAAAATGCCTCCATGATAAACAAGCCTTTCTGCTCAGCCAGGGCATAGAGAGCTTCCGCCTGCCCGGCGCTGGTAGTGAATGGCTTTTCGCACAGCACGTGCTTGCCGGCCTCCAGACATGCCTTGGCATTCTCATAGTGAAAATTGTTAGGCGTAGCGATATAGACCGCTTCTACCTCCGGATCCTGCAGCAGCTCATTGTAAGAACCGTAAGCCTTTTTTGCTCCGAACTCTTTTGCAAAATTCTGAGCAGATTCCAACCGCCTGGAAGCCGCCGCCTCCAAAAATTCTCCCTCTGATTCCATAGCTCTAACTGTATCAGCAAACTTTCTCGCGATCGTTCCTGTCGCTAAAATTCCCCATTTCATGGTGCTCCATCCTTTCTGCTCTCAATATCACGCCCATCCGCATCTATATGAAGGGCACGGCCTTTCAGCCCTTGGCATCATTATATTCGATCCAGCAGGATCAGGCAATCCCCGGAAAACAAAAAATACAGCATCTAACTGAGCTTGTGCAGTTAAATGCTGTATATTGCGTATTCTGTCAGAATTAGAAAATCATTCAAAAATGTGCTTCTCCCAATCGGCTTCAGGCTGGTTTGGCAGCTTCCTGGAGCATACGGTGAACTTCTTTTCTCAGCCGCCGTTCCAGGCTCCACTCATGCAGCCGATATCCGCCTATGGAATAAACAATTGTCAAATATCCTTTCCTGATCTGATCCATCATATGCCTCACCTCGAATCTTATAACCTCCCGCCGGGCCATCCGGCGGGGCCTCTTGTTTATGATCTTAGTGTAACATATTTTTCCAGTTTATGTATTAAAAAAATCTGAAGGTTTACTTGCAAATTCTTACTAATTTGTAATTTTTTCTTGACAGACAAACCAACATCCTTTATATTTAAAACAGTGTTTCGAAACATTGTTTTAAATATTGCAAAGGAGGACACGGATGGCAAAACAGATTGAAGGAGTATATGAAAAGGTTCTGGCCTGTGCCAAAAAAGAGTTTTTAGAAAAAGGCTACAAAGACGCCTCGCTCCGAACGATTGCCCAGGAAGCCGGAACCAGCACCAGCTCCATCTATACCCGTTTTCAGGACAAAGAAGGGCTGTTTCAGTCTATCGTAGAACCGGCAGCGGAGGAAATGAAACGGATGTTTCTGGAGATTCAGGAAACGTTCCACCAGTTCGATGACGACACCCAAAAGGAACAGATGGGTGCCTACACCTCCCGCGAGATGGGCAGAATTCTGGATTTTCTGTATGACCATTTTGACGCCTTCCGTCTTCTTCTAGATGCGTCCTATGGCACCCGGTTTCAGAACTTTGTAGATGATCTGGTCAAAATCGAGGTGGATTACACCTACAAATACATGGAAGTGATCGGATGCATGAGTGTCAAATCCGGGCTGATCACAGAAGAATTTATCCATATCATCACGACCGCATATTTCAATGGAATGTTTGAGGTCATCCGTCACAACATGGCCAAGGAGGATGCCATACGGTATATCCGCATGCTGAACCAATACCACATGGCTGGATTTTCCACCATTTTCTCCCCGCCTGCCGAAACAGGACGGGTGTTAAGATAAAATCTGCTCCGTCCCCGGCCGTATGTCTCTTATTGATCTAAATTTCGGCAGCCTGATCTCTCAGCTGCCTTATAATCAATCTATTAGTTAGTCTTTTCTAACTCGAAAGGAGGAATTCGTATGAACAATCAAAGTCCTATGCTTCGCCTGTGGGCTATGGGAAAAAGTCAGCACAAAAGACTGACGGCGGCTGTCGTCTCTGCCTTTATCGGTGTGCTGCTGGGAATGGCTCCGTATTTTGCCGCAGCTCAGATCATCATCGGGCTGATTTCCGGCCTGACTGATCCGGCGTTTTATCTGAAATGGTGCCTCATCGCCCTGGCCGGCTTTCTGGGCCGGTCTCTGCTGTACGCTCTGGCCCTTTCCCTGTCCCACCAGGCCACCTTTACCCTGCTGAAGGAAATCCGGGAAAAACTCCTGGCCAAACTGCCCAAAATGCCCCTGGGCACCATCATCGACACGCCCAGCGGCCAGCTGAAGCAAATCATAGTCGATCAGGTGGAAAGCATGGAGCGGCCATTGGCCCACCTGCTCCCGGAGATGACTTCCAATTTTCTGGTCCCCGTCCTGATCTTTCTCTACCTTCTGGTATTGGATTGGAGGATGGCGCTCTTGTCTCTCGTCTCGATCCCGGTGGGCATGATTTTTCTGATGATGGTGATGAAGGACTATTCCGCCCAGTATGAGGGCTCTGTCCAGACCACCCAGAAAATGAATTCTGCCATCGTCGAGTATATCGGCGGCATCGAAGTCATCAAGGCCTTTAACCAGGGAAAAAATTCTTACGCAAAGTTCGCAGGCTGCGTGCGGGACAATGCCGCTTACTTTTACAACTGGATGAAAAGCTGCCAGATGCCCATGTCCATCTCCCGGGCTGTCTCCCCCACCACACTGATCACGATCCTGCCGGTGGGGTGGATCCTGTTCCGCTCCGGCAGCCTCCCCATGGAGACATTTATCACAACTATTATCCTCTCCCTGGGTATCGCCGGGCCTCTGCTGGCTGCCCTCAATTTCACTGACAGCCTGGCCCGCGTAGGCACCATCGTGGACTCTGTGGACTCGATTTTAAACGGCGCAGAACAGATCCACAAAGAGACCCCGGCACCGCTATCGGGAACGGATATTGATGTCAGCCACGTCTCCTTTGGCTACCATCAGGGAAACGAAGTTCTCCATGACGTCAGCCTCCGCATTCCCGCTGGGACAATGACTGCCCTGGTTGGCCCCAGCGGAAGCGGGAAATCGACTGTCGCCAAGCTGATCGCAGGCTTTTGGGATGTCTCCCAGGGAACCATCCGCCTGGGCGGCTGCCCCCTGGAAGATATTCCCCTGGCCCAATTATACAGCCAGGTAGCTTTCGTCTCTCAGGACAACTATCTGTTCGACACCACGATCCGGGAAAACATCCGCATGGGGAGGGTCGGCGCCAGCGACTCCCAGGTAGAGGCCGTCGCCAGGGCAGCCGGATGCCACGAATTCATCCAGGCTCTGGAACACGGCTACGACACGATTGCAGGCGGAGGCGGCGCCCATCTCTCAGGAGGAGAGCGCCAACGGATCTCCATCGCCCGGGCTATGTTAAAAGACGCCCCTGTGGTAATCCTGGATGAGGCCACAGCCTACATTGACCCGGAAAACGAGGCCATTATCCAGAAAGCGGTGGCCCGCCTGGTGAAGGGAAAGACCGTGATCGTGATCGCCCACCGGCTCTCCACCATCACCTCAGCCGACCAGATCGCAGTCATGGAGAGCGGTAGGATTCTGGCCGCGGGAACCCATGAACAGCTGCTGAACAGCTGCAGTCTCTACCATGCCATGTGGGAGGCCCATATCGGAGCAAAGGATGGTGAACAGAATGATTAATGTATTAAAAAAGTTATGGCAGTTTGCCGGTGAAGAACAAAAAGAAATCAAAAAGTCTGTCGTCCTGGGATTCTTCTTTGCCATATTTCACATGCTGCAGATCTGTGCAGTCTACTATGTGATTCTGGCTCTGACAGGAGGCAGCCAGTCCCTCTCCGCCGCCTGGATCTGTCTGGCTCTTCTGCTGGCCAGCATCGCCGGGAGGGCCATCCTCAACCGCTTCTCCCAGCTCCAGCAGACTCACGCCGGCTATTTTATGGTGGCCAACAAGCGCGTCGCCATCGGGAACAAATTAAAGAGTGTTCCCATGGGGTATTTCAACGAGACCAGTCTGGGGGAGATCACCGGCATCGCAACCACAGTGCTGGACGATGTAGAAAATACCGGTCCTATGGTGTTAGTAAACATCCTCAGCGGCCTGATCAATTCCCTGGTCTTTGTCCTGTTTATTCTGGCCTTTGACTGGCGTATCGGCCTCCTGGTGACAGCCGGGATCCTTCTCTATCTGCTGATCACCTCCGCAATGGAGAAGAAAGCTGCCGTTCTGGCTCCCAGGCGCCAGGAATCTGAAGCCCGTCTGGTCAGCGCCGTCCTAGAGCAGATCCAGGGAATGAGCGTGATCAAATCCTTCCACCTGACCGGAAGAGGCGATAAAAAGCTGCGGGACGCCCTGGAATATAACAAAAAGAGCAACCTGGACATCGAGCGGCTCTTTACCCCCTACACCATTGCCCAAGAAATGTCCCTCCACCTGTTCAGCATCCTGGTCATATGGTGCGGCATCCGTTTTTACCTGGCCGGCACCATGGCGCTCCCCGATGCGCTGATGACAGTCATCATCGCCTTCCTAGCCTTCGCACAAATTGAATCTGCCGGCAGCGGCATGGCTCTCCTCAGAGTCGTAGGGAGTTCCATCGATCATGCCAATCAGGTGGACCAGATACCGGAGATGGACACCGGCGGGGCATCCATCTCCCCGGCCAGCCACGATATCCAGTTTGAACATGTCTGCTTTTCCTATGACAGGAAAACGATCCTCAGGGATATTTCCCTGACAATCCCAGACAGAACCACCACCGCCATCGTCGGGCCCAGTGGTTCCGGGAAAACGACCCTCTGCAGCCTGATTGCCCGCTTCTGGGATGTGGATCAGGGTTCCATCCGCATCGGCGGCCACGACGTCAGGGAATACACCCTGGAATCTCTGATGGATCAGATCAGCATGGTGTTCCAGACAGTTTACCTCTTCGCTGACACCATTGAAAACAACATCAAGTTCGGCTGCCCCCAGGCTTCCAGGGAGGAAGTGATTGCCGCCGCAAGAAGGGCCTGCTGCCATGATTTTATCCAGTCCCTCCCGGACGGGTACGACACCCTTATCGGGGAAGGCGGCGCCACCCTCTCCGGCGGAGAAAAACAGCGGATCTCCATCGCCCGTGCTATCCTGAAAGACGCGCCTATCATTATCTTCGATGAGGCCACAGCCAATGTGGACCCGGAGAACGAAGACAAACTCCAAAAGGCCATGGAATCCCTGATGAAGGACAAGACGATCATCATGATCGCCCATCGCCTGAAGACTGTTCGCAATGCCAGCCAAATCCTGGTGCTGGATCAGGGCTCCATCGTTCAGAGAGGCACTCACGATGAACTCATCCGGCAGCCCGGCATCTACCGGAAATTCATCTCCGGTCGGAAGGAATCAGCGGGGTGGAAGCTGTAAAGCTATTAAACGAAGCTCAAATACACAAAAACTGAAAAATAAAAAGTTCCCGCAGAGGATTCTGTCAGATATTTGCGATAATCCTCTGCGGGAATTTTTGTTATGTTCTCCGATAGCTTTTTTACTTCTCCAATTCTTTTATTTCAGCCATCATACTCATAATCCCCTTTTTTGCTTCTCTCCAATTTCCGCTCTCTATATATTCCTTTGAAATCAGGTTACTTCCAATTCCTGCGCCAAGAAATCCCTGCTTTACAAAGTCTGCTGCATTTTCAGGCTTTACCCCTCCGACCGCCACATACTCTGTGCCGTCAAACGGCCCCTTCAGGCTTTTTATATAGCCTTTCGGAAGAGAACCGGCCGGAAAGAGTTTCATCACTGAGCAGCCATACTCCATACAGACAGATACATCTGTAGGCGTCATCACCCCCGGAAGTATGGGGATTTTGTTTTCCGCACAAAATTCCAGCACATTCCTGTTCACACAGGGCGTCAGAAAAAATTCTGCTCCGGCATCCGCTGCTGCTCTGCACCTCTCCAGGGTTGTCACTGTCCCGGCACCGACACAGATGCTGTCCCCGAATTCCTTTTTTACAGCTTTTATCTGCTGTTCTCCATCCTGCGAATTCATAGCGATTTCAAACAGATGAATCCCTCCATCTATTGCCGTCTGGACGTAAGTAAACAGCTGTCCCCAGGGAATACCCCGCAGAATAGCGCACACCCGATACGTTTTCCACAACTCTTTCATGGTTTTTCCTCTCTAGCGATATACCTGATCCTGCTGCTGCAAAATCTGATCCAGTATGTCCCGATCAGGAATCCCTTCTGTGTCACCTCTGCTCTCCGTTGCCATCGCTCCCGCTATGGCTCCCATTCTGCCGCAGAGTTCCAGTTCTTTTTCTTCTAATATTCCTGAAAGAAATCCTGCATTAAAAGCATCCCCCGCTCCCACCGGATCCGTGCAGGAACAGGGATGAGGCGGAATGGCTATTATCTCTCTGCCGTCAGACACCCAGGCACCATCCGCGCCTTTCTTCAGCGCCAAGTAATGAAGATTCCCGCTGGAGAAAGCGGCATGACAGACTTGTCCTATCTGATCGGTTCCATAAATCTTTTCCGCCTCTTCTGCCCCCATCATTAAAATCTGCGAGTGGTCTGCAATAACCTTCATCAAAGGAATATAGTCGTTGCCTCTCCACAATTTTTTCCGGATATTGGGATCAAAGGCCAGCCAGATTTGATGCTTTTCTGCAAAAGTTATCACATCCAGAACCAATTCCCGGCAGCTGTCACTGAGCACAGGAGTGATCCCTGAAATATATATGATTCTGGCCTGTTTCAGGAAATCCCAATCCAAAGTTCTCATATGAGATGCAGCAGAATTGTCCCGATAATAAAATACTGAAGTTTCAGAATCACTTCTCACCTGCTTAATCATCACCCCTGTGGGATGTTCCTTATCCCAAGCAACTCTGCTGGTATCGACTCCATCCGCCCTGACCGCATTCCGAATCAGATGGCCCAGCTCATCGGCTCCCAGCCGGCTGATCCAGGCAGCGCTGTGGCCCAATTTAGATGCGCCGATTGCCACATTGCTCTCCGAACCCGCCGCCCTGATGCACAGATCTCTGGCGTAGCGCAGATACCCGTTTTCCTTCGGCACAAATGCCGCCATTGTCTCGCCGATCGCAACCACTTCTGTCATAGGCCGGCCCTGTCCAGATACTTTCTGACAAATCTTGTCATCTTATCCAGTTCCTCTTCCGTAATAAACCAGTTGTTGGAAATCCGGATTCCTTCGGCCTTTGTGTACAGGTCGACCGTCCTGTACTGGAGGATCATCTTTTCCTCCTTCCACGCCTCTTTTACCAGATCTCTGTGGCTGATTCCGGGAATTGTGAAAGCAAAGATTCCCGTCATCAATCGCTCATCTGAAGGCGACAGAATCTCAGCCTCCGGAATTATCCTCCCAAACTGGTCTCTGCAGTACTGATTCAGTTCCTTCTGTCTCCGGGTAATCTTCTCTCGGCCTATTTCTTCCGCAAATCGGATCGTGCTGGAAAATGCCGTGTACATCGGGATATGCTTGCCGCCGTATTCAAATCTCCTCGCCGTAGGGCGAAGCTGTATTTCATTTGTAGAAAGGTCAAAGGCTTCCTGCATCCCCACGCCGCCAAACGGCACCCTCAATTCAGGGATCAGTTCTTTCCTCACATAGACCGCTGCGACGCCTTCCGGGCCGCACAGCCACTTATGACAGGAAATGACATAAAAATCACACCCGATCTCTTTGACATCGATCTCCCCGTTTCCTGCCGCCTGGGCTCCGTCTATCGCTGTCAGAACACCCTTTTTCCGGGCCGCCTCACACATCTCCCTTGCGGGCATTCGGGTTCCCAGCGCGTGCAGAACATGGCTGAATACTGCCAGCTTTACTGATGGCGTCAATGCGTGGTCAAAGTTTTCTATCAGCTCTTCATAGCTTCCTTTGGCATGAAACTTTTCGGTGTGAAATCCCCTTGTCTTCTCCGCCGCAAAAAAGGGCAGAAGGGAGGCAGGGTTTTCCTGATCTGAGACCAGTACCTGATCTCCTTCCTTCAGGTCCAGCATATAGTCCACTGTGTTCAGCCCCTCCGCAATGCAGCGAACAAAGAAGATTTCTTCCTCAGACGCATGAATATACCGCGCGATGTCCCGCCTTGCTTCTTCTAGCAGATCAAACAGCCAGTCATGGATCTCTACCTTAATCTGGCCTTCCTCGTACATTCTCTGAAATACGGACTGCATTCCTTCCCACACCGGCTTTGGAAGCGGCCCGCAGCCGGCTGAATTCAGATAGATGTACTTCTCCGCAGCCGGCATAAGCCTCCTGAATGGGGCAAAATAGTCTTGTGCCGCCATAGCTTCCTCCTTTTATTCGTCTACTTTTCCTATCACGTACCCCTCAGGCCGGGCGACCTGGTACGCCTTCCGGAAGTGCTCTTCTGTTGTAAGCCCAGACGGAGCACAACCCAGGATAAAATCTACATTCGGATTATCCTTGTGCTTTTCGTAATACTCTCTCGTGCAGTTTCCCAGGCAGAACAGATGCTCCCCCTCCTTCAGCTCTGGCATATCCTTGGGATCCGAGCCGTTAAGAAGCACTTTCATCCCTTTAAAATACGGGAGGTGACCGGCTTCCCGGATCCTGGTAAGAGCGATGGTCATCACCGCCCTGCAGCCAAAACATTTTTGAGGCATCTCCTGCTCAAAGATATCCACGCCTTCGTACACCTTGCTCTGTGGTTCTGATGTCTTAAAGGGGTACTTCACCTCATCTATGGTGCTGCCCAGAACCTCAATCTCTTCCTCCGCTATCGGCCCTTGTCCTGCTTCGTGGGCATAGCGAATGTATTCAACCTTTTCTGGGTCAAACTCCATAATCCGGGCTGCAGTTGCATCTACTGCTGTCGGATTGCTGCCTGCCATGATAATTCCCAGGTCAACCGGCGTTCCTTCCAGGGGCCCCAGGCCCTCCATGGCAGTCAGGCCATCTACGATCGTCAGGTAAGGCGGCAGCGCTGCTGTCAGATCAACGATCGCTTTTCTCATATTCAGATCATGGAACCGCCTCTTATCTGTGGGGGAAAGGAGGCCGTTCATATTTTTATATGTGACCGTAATGTCCGTCAGCGGATGGGTCTTAATCACCGGAATATTGATGATCACATCATAGTCCCAGACAGCGCTGCATATCTCTATGTAATCCATAAAGCGATACTTTTCACTGGTGACCTTTTTAAATTCCATCGCATTTACATCATACAGGCCGACATCATATTTTTTTGCCAGCTCTGTTATCCCCAGAATATCAAATATTTTAGGTGTGCCCAGATGGAACGCTCCGGAACCTTCTACAATATCAATCTTTCCAGCTCCCGCATCCCTTGCCAGAAGGATAATGCTTTCCAGCACATCCAGGGATGTTGCCGCCCCGTCTTCCGAACTCAGAGGGCCGGTACAATTCGGCTTCAGCAGCACAGACTGTCCAGGCTTTACGTAAGTCTCCATTCCCCCCAGATAATCCAGTGCCTGCTTAACCGTTTCCAGCACTGTCCCGCTGCGCTTTACTACGGATACCTTTTCTTTCATGCTGACTCCTCCTTAAACCATAGGCGGCAATGCCGAGCTTTGCAAATATTCCAATGCTTTATCAATGTGTTTCTGACCATTTGTCAGAGTGAATCCAAAATGTGCCGGAATCAGACCGTCGATCTGAAGTCCCGCTAATTTGGGGAAGCTGTCCCGATAGGCTTCCAAAGAAGAACCATAACAGTTCTGAAGGCTCAATGCTCCATTTTTATAAACGCTGTCCCCTGAAAATAGGTATCTCCTGCCGCCCCGCTTCACCAGATAACAGACTGACTCTATGCTGTGGCCCGGGGTGATGATCGGCTCCACCGTCATCCCGCCCACCTGATACTCCTGACCATCCTCAGCGATCAAATCCACTTTCCCGTGGCGGAAAACGTAATCCTGAGGGTAAGCCCCTTTTTTCTTGGCCGCAATCAGGCCCAGTTCAAACTCTGTACCCGTCTCAATCAGTCTTTTTTCCTCTCTGGATGCCACCACCTGACATGCAGGAATGAGCTCCTGCATGTCCTTTAAACCGCCTGTGTGATCTCCATGGCAGTGGGTCACAAAGAGATATCGAATCTGCTCTGTTTTTATCCCGGTTTCTTTTATATTTTCCATGATCCGGGCCGTATCCATACCGCTCCCGGCGTCAAACAGCATGGCCTCTCCCCCGTCTTCCAGCAAAAAAATATTGCAGTCTTTGTAGCAGGAGATCCCAGGACCGCCGTCTCCGCCGGCCACCATATAAAACCCTTTTTCTAATTGGATAAACATATCTGTTCGCCTCCTTTTACCAGAGTCCCAGCAGCCTTGGCAGGGTGAGGCAGAGATCTGGAATATATGTAATCAGGAAAAGCACGACGATCTCCGCTGTGACGAAAGGAATCATAGCCTTCATGGATTTGCTCAGAGGAATCTTTGCAATTCCGGTAGCAATAAACATACACATTCCGAAGGGCGGGGTTGCCAGACCGATGATGATATTCAAAACGAACACAACGCCGAAATGCACTGCGTCGATCCCGAACATTGTAGCGATCGGAGCCAGGACCGGGGCGCAGATCAGCAGGATGGCGTTGCTCTCCATTACGCAGCCCATAGCCAGCAGGAACAGGTTCACCAATAAAAGAAATACAAATTTGCTGGACGTAAACTCCATCAGAAACTCGGAGATTGCCAGGGGGATCTGGGTCATAGCAACCAAGCAGCCGAAGGAATAGGAGAGCCCAACAATCAGCAGAACCGCTCCGCAGGAAACCGCTGACTGTACGATGCAGTTGCACAGCGTCTTCAGATTCAGGCTTCTGTAGTAAAGGAACCCTACCAGCAAAGCATAGATCACCGCCATATCCGCAGCCTCAGTGGGGGTAAAAATGCCGCTGAGAATACCGCCCAGAATGATCACCGGCATAATCGCCGCCGGAATCGCCCGGCACAGAGTCTTGATAATCTGGATCGGCGTGTAGCGCTTGTTGCTCTTGGGATAATTCCTCTTGTGGCTCATGTAGGCTGTCGGGACCATCAGCGCAATCCCCAGAAGAATTCCAGGAACCACCCCTGCCATAAAGAGCGCGGAGATGGATACCATCATGGTAGAGCCATACAGAACAAATCCAATGCTAGGCGGGATGATCGGCCCGATCACCGAGGAGGATGCCGTAACACCTACCGAGAAGTCTGCATCGTAACCCTGCTTCACCATAGCTGGGATCAGGGCTCCGCCGATAGCGGCCGTATCTGCCGTGGCAGATCCGGAAATCCCTGCAAAAAACATAGATGCCAGGATATTGGCGTGGGCCAGGCTTCCCCTGACTCGTCCCAGAAGCACCTCACAGACGGTCAGCAGGTCATCGATAATGCCGACCCGCCCCATCAGATCACCCGCCAATATGAAAAGCGGGAGCGCCAGCAGCGTAAAGCTGTCCAGTCCCTGGTAAGTTTGCTGAAATACAATCATCATGGGGAGCTGACCGTCCATGAGGATTGTCACCATAATCGACAGACCGATGGCAAACGCAATGGGTACACCTATTACAAGGAAAACAGCCATCGAACCAAACAGTAATGCCATAGCTTGCATATCTTATCCCTCCTGTCCTTCCATTTCCGTGATGGTTGATTCTTCAGTCACAATGGGCTCACCGGTCAGTTTCGTAAGGAGCTGATATACCCCGTGAACCACCATGATCACTGAACCTGCATAGATGCCCGCAGCAGTCCATGCCAGATTAATCCTGGTGACAGATGCTTTCCCCAGAGCGAAAATCTTCATGGCATCCACACCTACATACAAGAATACTATCAAAAACACCAGTACCAGGCAGAGATCAATGATTTCCGCCGCCCTCTTTACATTGGGTTTCAGCTTGTCCACAATAAAGCTGAAATTGATCAGATTTCCCTTTTTCATCTCCACACTGCCGCCGATAAAGGCAAACCACAGCATACAGAAGCGGGCGATCTCCTCAGTCCAGTTCAGAGGAGAGTTCAGCACGAACCGGGTAAACACCCCTAAAAACAGGTCGACTACCATAACGATGCCTATTACCAGGCAGACCTTGCGGCATATCATGTCCAAAAAATCGCTGATATACTTTAATACCGTTATCACAGGCTTTAACGCACTCTTCATATATTGCCTCCTTTGTATGGCGCAGGAAGACCCTGAGCGTCTTCCTGCGCCCTCAAGCCTTCTTTAGAAGTCGTTTCCGATCTCCATAACTTTATCTACAATATCCTGCGGAACATCTTTTCCTTCTCCTACGTAGTCGCCCCAGATCGCTTCCCCGCTGGCTCTCCACAGTTCCAATTCTTCTTCTGTGGGAGTGTAAACCTCTGTCCCGGAGGCTGCAATCTCATCCAATATAGTTTCTAATTCCGCATTCAGCAGCTCATCCTTGGTTACTTCCAGATTTTTTCCAGCTTCCATAACCAGATTGTAGAGCTCTGATCCCTCTCCGCCCAGTTTGTCAATGCATGCCTGGCTCATGAGCTGTACTGAGACAATGTAGGATATGTCAATGATCGTACAATAGTCTGTCACTTCACACAATTTGTTTCCATAAGTGCCGATTGGATGGCCATACATTCCATCTACGGTACCCTGCTGAAGAGCTAGATATAATTCATTAAAATTCATGGGAACAGAGGATGCTCCCCACTGGTCAAACAGAGCGATTTCGATCTCCGATCCTGTTGTCCTCAGCTTCAGCCCCTTCATATCATCCGGAACCTTTGCCAGACCATTTTTGTTGTTATAAAACAGCGCCCGGGCCGCCCCGCCGTCAATATCGTAGTTGACCGGAACCATCCCGATATCACTTTGAATTTTTTCAGCCACCCAGTCACGGATTTCCTGATTGTCAAAAGATGCCCGCACATGAGGCTGGCTTTTGAACAGACCCGGCAGGTCAGTAAATGCCAATGCAGTGGAGTAATCCATCAGATTTCCAGCGGAACTTTTTACAATGTCAAGTCCCCCTCCCATAGCCGACATAACTACCTGCTTGTCATTTCCCAGCTGGCTGCTGTGATAGAACTCGATTTTGATCCTGCCGCCTGATCCCTCTTCAATTTCTTCGATAAACTTCAGATCTGCTTCATATTCCGGCGTTCCCGGAACTTCCGCCGCCGCGTACTTTAAAACAATCTGTTCCCCTGAAGCCGCCTGATCCCCCGACTGTGCTGTTTCTGAAGTTTCTGCCGAAGAGCCGCTGGCAGCTGCTGCCGTCGTTGCATTTGTCGTTCCCCCGCTTCCACATGCTGTCAGAGCCAGTGCTGATGCCAGTGCTGCCGCCATAAGAATTTTTTTCATACGGTTTTCTCCTTTCGAATCCAAAATAAAATTTTTTGTCTTCCCCTTTTTTGTTGTATCTATATATTATTTTAAATCTGATTTTTTGTCAATATAGTTTTTATGCATTTTGCCAAAAATTCAAAAATAAATTTTATTTTTTTATAACTTTCGACTTGTTTTATTATTTTTTATCTTGTATAATAAAGCTACGCTCCTTCTTTTTTGTTGAACAAATAACAATCTGTCATGTTTGGAGGTTTTTGTATGGGAATCATCGAAAAACGAATTGAAGAACTGGGGCTGACCCTTCCTCCTTGTCCAAAACCGGTAGCTGACTATATTCCTGCTGCCAGTTTCTCGGACAATCTCGTATATATATCCGGTCAGGACTGTAAAAAAGATGGAAAACTTCTCTACCAGGGCAAGCTCGGCTCCACAGTAACTATCGCTCAAGGAGAAGAATGTGCTGCCCAATCGGTACTCAACTGCCTGGCTGCATTAAAATATGCCATTGGTGATCTGGACCGGGTCGAGCGTATTGTAAAAATCCTTGGGTTTGTGGCGAGTGAGCCGGGATTTGACCAGCAGCCTTTTGTCATTAACGGGGGCTCAAAACTTTTATTAGATATTTTTGGCGAGCAGGGGAGACATGCCCGGGCCGCTATCGGGACCAATGAGCTGCCGTTCGGAACCCCGGTAGAGATTGAAATGATTGTAGAAATCAAAAAAGATTAAACTTTGAAGAAAGGAGTCCTACCTATGAAACTAATTATTGCGCATAATCTCATCTCCTGCTGTAATGATTTCATTAAAGAGGAGCACGAAATAGGGATCCTGGTTGAAGATGGCCTGATCTCCCAAATCTCCCCCTTAGAAGAAATGGGGGGCTGGCTTTCCGATCCATCTGTTGAAAAGATTGATGGCGGTCAGTCCTATGTAATGCCTGGTCTCATCGATGCCCATGTACACCTATGCTTTGATTCCTCCGTCAACCCCATCACCGCTTTGGACAGGGAAACTGCCTCAGAAACCCTGCTGCGAATGGTCAAGGCAGCCCGCCAGGAATTGTATTCCGGTGTCACCACTGTGCGCGACTGCGGCGCAAAGGGTCTCTCAATCCTCGCTCTCAGGGACTCAATCCGAAAAGGAGACATTGAAGGAGCCGACATCATTGCCTGCGGTCCCCCGATCACTGTCACCGGAGGCCACTGCCATTTTTTAGGTCTGGAGGCCGACGGCTTTCTGGAGGTTCAAAAAGCCGTTCGCGCCCTGTGCCGCGAAGGGGTCGACTTCATTAAAGTCATGGTTTCCGGAGGCAATATGACGCCAGGCAGCAATTCTCTGATCAATCACTACAATCTGGATATTCTGGAAGCCATTACCTATGAAGCCCACATGCGCGGAAAAAAGGTCGCCGGCCATATTCACACCACGCCAGGGATTGCCAATGCTGTCAAGGCAGGTTTTGATACCATCGAGCACTGCAGCTATAAAAATCCTTCCGGACAGCCTGACGTTTCCTACTCTCAGGAACTGGCCGACCAGCTAAAAGAAAAAGGAATCGCCGTCTGCCCTGCTATGGGGAAATCTTATATACTGCCACCCGAGGAAGGCGCTCCCCTGCCTGACAAAGTAGCAATGTGGAGAGACTTTCAAAACAGCAGATTTGAAACTACCAGAAAAATGTTCGAAAGCGGTATTTCCATAATCGCAGGCACCGATGCTGGCTGCAAGAACTCTTACTTCTATGAATTCGGACTCACTCTGGAAATTATGCACGAAAAGGTTGGACTGCCCATATCGGATGTATTGCTAAGCGCCACCAGCCGAGCAGCCGAGGCTCTCGGGATTTCATCTGCTGCGGGAACTCTGGAAAAAGGCAAACAGGCCGACATGATCTTTGTCCCCGACAGTCCAGCCAAAGATCTGTCCGTCTTCAGAAAACTTAACGGAGTTATGAAAAAGGGAAATCTTCTCTTTTTCCATGCAGATTAAAAATATAAACCGTTCTCCTCTATATTATTTTTCTGGCAAAAACTTCCTTTTATGGTATAATATAGACATTTAACACAGTTTTAGGCTCAAAAAGATGAAAAAATCGATATGTCTAAAGAAAGGAGGGTCGAAATGAACAGCATTTACGACGAATGGCCTATGTGGCAGCAGCTAATGACTATGTTGGAAAATCAGTTCGGGAATCGTTGTGAGATTATTCTCCACGATCTCACCAAGGATTACAATCACACCATTGTAGACATCCGCAATGGCCATCTTACCAACCGGAAAATCGGGGACTGCGGTTCCAACCTCGGTCTGGAGGTTCTGAGGGGAACGGTAAAGGACGGGGACCGCTACAATTACATTGTCAACACCAGGGACGGAAAACTCCTGCGCTCATCTACCATGTTCATCAAAAACGATGCAGGAAAAATTATAGGTTCCCTCTGTCTCAACACTGACATTACGGAGACTGTACGGTTTGAAGAGTATTTAAAACAGTATAACCAGTTTAACTTTTATCCGGACGATGCGCCGGCCACGGTCGGCCCCGGACCAATTGACGAGAATGAGGACAGGCAGAATCCGCCGGACGAGCCTGCTGCGGCCCCTTCCGGCGGAAAACCTGCCGAGACCTACGAGATCTTCGCCAACGATGTCTCCCAGGTCCTGGACTTTCTGATCGCAGAGGCAAACAAGCTGATCGGCAAGCCGGTTTCCCAGATGAAGCGGGATGACAAGATCGAGTTTGTCCGTTTCCTGGATAAGAAGGGAGCGTTTCTGATCACCCACTCTGCTGAGCGGGTCTATGAGTATCTGAACATTTCCCGCTTCACCCTGTACAATTATCTGGATATCGTTCACAAGGAGAATGACGCCCAGGAATCAGATGCCACTTAAAAGTCAAACAGATCGCAACGGAAGTGCCGCAAAATCATCCATGGCGGATGATTTTGCGGCACCCGCTCGTTATAGGCACAAATCCGGTGTCCCCCTCTGTGGAACTGGTTAAGACCAAATTAGTCAGCTACCGGAAAGATCCATATGAATAGGTCTGCAGGTGTCAATCAGCATGACTAGATTAATAGAGCAGTTTCCATCTACTAGCTGGCACGATACGTTCATTTTGATGTCAGATCGTTCGTCTGTTTGCGGAAACATATCCACATAGGTGCATAAGAACATATCAACTAGATTTTCCCTTCGCTTCAAGCCTGTCCGTAAATGGGAACATGTCAACTATAACATCTTTTCCTTATTATATATCAAACAGAGAGATTGCGCCATCGCTTCAACCTGACTGCAGTGCCGAGTGCATGGTATTTTCATCGTCTCAACCTATCTCTCTTCAGTATTGTACAATGGGTCTATGTTCCTACTGATTTTGATACAAAAGAAAAAGCCACCGAAAAAGGCTTGAAATAAGGACTTCCGAGACCATGCGCTGACTTTGGAAGCCCTTGTTTTATGTGTTCAGTTGCCCTGCTGCCGCTCAGCAATGTGGCGGAGTGACAGCCTTGCGGTGTATCGATTTTGGAATAATTAAAAGATGTGGAAAAATTAAAAAGTTCGATCTGCTTCAAGAAGCTCTTTCAAAGTTTTCCCTTCAGCATCTTTCCAGAGTGCATTTCCGCTTAAGGAAGCGCCACCAACAAATCCAGCTGCTGATGAAGGACTGGAAAGCAATACATCAGCTGTTAAAATCCCATTGCTGTCAATTTTGTTCTCATACTTCTTACGGTCCTTTACGGCTCTTTCAGGGCAACTCTTCGTCATGGTGGGATTGATTATGCTGCCTTTCAGCACAACAAATCCATCGCTCGTTCTTTTACCAGATGCCTTACCTTTTCCATATTCCATGTATAGGACTGGTTCTTTGTCAGCGGATTCTGCAGAAGGAGCAAACGGTTCAAACACTTTATGCCCAAGAGTGCCCATCACAATTTTCGCATAGTCAATAAACTCTTCAAGTTCACTCTCTGTCTCCTCGGTTATATTCCCAGGATTTGGGTCATTTCCATTTTTAACAACATACCGTCCGGCTTCAATCGCCATATTACAGAAGCGATTTTCAAGATAGCTTATTTCCGTCGGTCCGAAAGAGTTGTTGGTCGTAGTAAACATGACTGCCTCAGTCCAATAATCAATAGAGTTATGCGGTTCCTGTACTCGCAGAAGAAGACCTTTGCCATTTTTACGAACTCCAGCCTGGCCTATGTACACCACCGCATTATCCGCCTTATCCGTGCCGAACAGAAAATACACGCCGCTCTGTTTGAGAATATCCAAATCTTTGCACTTGTCTAAAGCAGTACGAGGGATTTTATATGCAATCCCGGTCCAGTTGGCCAAGGAGCATTTAATCCTTCCGCTCGGCTCTCCATCCATCAAAAATAGTTTTAAAGTTTTACTCCTTGGCATAGTATTTCCTTTCTTTTTCCGTCACTTCCCAATCAATGCTGCAAACTCTGAGTCAAATTCTTTCATGCGATTCTCCTGATTAAAGAAGTGAAGCCCCCAAATCTTATAGTCATTGTCATCTACGAAAATAGTTGCTGGTACAGCCTCTGTCTTTAATTGAAGCAAAAATCTTTCTTTCCAAGCATCCTTTTCAAGAAGCTGGGTACCTTTCGGCTCGATAAAAATCTGAAGCTGCTCAAAGCCATCCGTTTTATCCCTCTGTAGGAAAAGAACATAGTCCGGCTCAAAACGTTCGCCGTCTTCAAACGAATAAATGTGGAATTCACGCTCGTTTCTGATCAGATAGATACGATTATATATTTTTCGTAACTGAGCGACATATCCTCGGAAGTAAGCAACAAATGCCTTTTCTTCCGATGTTCCGTAGTTATCGGTATAAACAAACCAGTCCTCTGTTGAGAGATCGATTTTCCAGTCGATCTTCACAGATGAATCGTTCTGCGATATGCCAATTCCACCATCATGTGGATCTGTATAATTGACTATCTTGTTACGAAAGACATCTCTAATGTTCTTCGCTCTAAAAGTCTTTGTTCCTCGGTATGTTTCCTCAATGTTGGAAATAGAACCAGCAATTTTACCAAGAACGTAGAAAACTGCCGCATAAAGCGTTTCCATAGTCGGATGTTCATCCTTGCTCTGAATGTCTATACGGACAGCACCAAGATATTCATTATCCGTGATGAACTGTCTCGTAGATGAAATGTTCGGAAAATATGAGCGCAAGGTGTTGAACTTGAATATTGGATATTTCATCAAAGCCTTATTTACAACGGCATAATTAATGACTGCTATTTCCTTGATAGTCAAATGTACCGTTTTTAAATTAATAGCAGGATCAACGCTCTGTGCATTTTCCTCCATAACAGCATCGATGCCCGAGGCGCCCGTCTCAGCCTGGAAACGGTATATATTATCCCGGACGGTCGGCGTGAGACCACGCACATCTTTTCTGTCTTTTACCTCTCTGTCATTTAAGAAAATCAAGCCCTGCTGGTATAAATCAGTGGCCTTGAATTCGTCCTTAAGGACATATTCACGCTGGATGATTTTGTCGGTATCCAAACCGATTTCTCGCAAGGCGTTACGCAGTTCCGTTACATAGCGATGGTCGTTCTGGCAATGATAATAGAGCGTCTCGCAGACACGCATCTCACTGGTTACGTCTTCATCGTACTTCCTTTGAAACTTCGGCTGCTCATCGTCAAGCTGGAACGGACAGTACCGTGCTCCACGACCGATGAGTTGTGCTTCCGATATAGTGGCGGGAGCTATTTTTTTGCCGCTGGACTGTCTCGTTTCATAAAGCCGAACAATATCAAACAGGTTCAGGACATCCCAGCCTTCATCCAGTTTCTTAACCTCAAAAATAGCACGGTAAGGATTGTCCGCATCTTCAAGCGAATTCAAAAGGAGCTGTTTCTGCGTGGCATCCTTATCATCATTTACGGAAACACAATGCTCTTCGGAAAAATCATCACGAAGCTCCGCAGCAAGCGTATCAAAAGAGATACCATTGTTTACGAAGTAAGCAAAGGCTCTGTGCATGACGTCATTGTTTACGGCAGTAGAAAGATTGCGCATTTGTGCTCCTGTCAGTTTCTTTACCGTTTCAATAAACTCAGCCATAAAGTCCTTGCTGTCGGCAATTTTAGCAGCTTTAAAAAGTACAACAGGTTTAATTGCGAGGCGATGATCTTGAAACACCTTCAAACGGTACTGACTGAGGACAAGTGCCTGTAAAGCCCTTTCCATGGTTGTCAAGTCAGAACGAAGTGTGAGGATGTCCTTGGAATACCGGTCTCCATAAAATTTGGCCAAGGGATAGTCAAAAATGATCTTGTTTTCGTATGCCGCGCGAATCGCCGGGTTTGCAAGATCACAAGTAGCTGTAAATTCAAGCAGAATGTTATCAGCATTTCGGTCGAAAATATTCTTTACAGTCTGCTCCCAGGAATGATAGCTTGATTCTTCGTCAGCAGACATTTTCTTCCTTGTATCAACATTCAGATGGTGCGCCTCATCGGAAATCAGCACAACCTTCTGTCCGTCAAAGTCGTCAAAGGTCATTCCGTTTTCCTTTGTCATCCACATATCCATGTGGAGTCCCTGTGTCGTGGCAAAGCAGATATTGATCGCATCCGGTTCAGCATACTGGAAATTATCCACTTGGTTGATTCGAATTCGTTCTCCATCCAGCACAATTTCATCTGCAAAAAGGTACTTAGAGGAAATTGCATTTAAAAAGTTCTCTTTCGTTTTCTCTACGATATTCGAGAGATTAACAAAGAACAGAAAATTGCGATACCCCTGATTGTAGAGATACAGCATCAGTCCTGCCATAATCAGAGTCTTGCCACTACCGGTCGCCATATGGAAAAGCACCTGCGTAGGCTTCGGACGGTTACTGCTCTCGAAATGCGTTATAAAGTTTTCAAACGCCTGTTTCTGATACGGGCGCAGCTCAAAATTCGGGTTCAGGTTCTCCGGAATATAAAAAGGGAGAACAGCACTGCTGCCGTATTCACGCAAAGCATCTATTTTTTCGTATAAGAATGCCATGGTTTATCCCTCCCTGTAAAAGCTCCTCGTAAACGCCTTGTCCTCATCGGAGATGCCAAACTCCTCATCATCAATATCACAGTAATTCACATATAGGAGATTCTTGTCCAAAATCTCCATCAGAAATCGCTTCTTGTCATCCAGCGAGAGCGCAGCGTAATCATCAGCAGCCGCATCGATATCAGCCGGATTTACCTTGTAGCTGATAAAGCCGGACTTTACCATCCTTCCATAGATGTCGGACAAGGCGACATCATCGGTAGCGGCCTCGATTTCTTCCATAATCGTTTGATTCAGCTTTGCCAGTTCGCAGTAAACGAAGGAACCTCCGCCTTGCCAATTGACCTCCTTTGAAATACCTCCCTGCTCCCCCTCAATGACTTTTTTTAACCTTTCCACTGACACAGTTTCAATATAATCCATCTGCTCTACACCAATATACTGGCGTCCCAGTTTGTGGGCGACAGCACAGGTTGTTCCTGAGCCAAGGTGAAAGTCCAAAACAATGTCCCCCTCGCTAGTTGCCACTTCGAGGATTGCCTTAATCAGATTTTCAGGCTTTGCATAGTCGAACTCTTCGCGTCCGAACATGGCATCTATTTCACTATTTCCATCCTTATTTTTGGCGTTTCCAAATAGCGTTTGAAGAAATTCTTGAATTTGAAAATCAGAAATTACTGCAGACAATTTTCCGCTGCAATCATCCTCACTCTTGAATTTTCTCATGTATGGTTTGCCGATATTGAGAAAATCATAATCACCCGGAAAAACAATTGCTCCTTTTTTGTAATACTCTTCGAATGTATCGCTTGTTACGGCCCATGTTCTTTTTTCACTTGCCGGATATTCTGCACCTGTTTTAGGATTAATCATCGTAAAGTAGGAATTGGGGCGTTCGGTGGCTGTTCTCTGTGAGGTGGCGTCTGCCAATCTCCAAGGCTGACCTGGATAGTCATCTGTCTCATAGTACTTTCGTTCTATGCTACGTCCAATAAGCGCTTTCTTATTATCCACATTCGTATAACACAGTAGCCAATCAAAATCTTGAGAAAAATTGAATGGAACATCTGATTTTCCATTACGGGTCCGGCGAGGGATTGTTCCAACAAAATGGTCTCGGCCAAAAATCCCATCTGCCATTACTTTTAGATAGTGCATCCCGTCTTCACCAATGCTGATCCAAATAGTTCCTCCTGTGGCAAGAAGTTTTTGCGCTATTTCAAGCCGGTTTTTCATGAACACCAACCAAGATGAAAGGTGAAAATTGGAATTATACTTGAATGAGTCTGCTTCTTTTGCTTCATTGAAAAAGTACGGAGGGTCAATATATATACATTTGATTCTTCCCTCAAACCTCTTTAAAAGTGAGGATATAGCCAACAAATTATTGCCTTTAATAATTAAATTGTCTTCATCGGTAAAAGTAATATTTCCCTCTATACCAGATTCTGTGTATCTCCTAGCCTTGCAAAAAACTTTCGGATAAAGCAACCTGTCTACGGCATCGGGAGCCAACATTTCATTGTAAAAAATTTCACTTCGCTTTTGATCTTCTTTTGTTTGACCGCCTTCAAGAACACAATCCTTGTAAGGGAAAACAAGCTCCACCTCTCCTGATGTTGCCAGCATCTGTTCCGATGCATCAACAAGCCCGATTTTATTCTTGAATCTGGTATAGCTATCCGGTAGGAATTGCCGATTGTTGATTACCCATGCAAATCCCATCTTATCAAAGACCTTTACGCCATCGACTTCCGCAAAGAAGCGAGTACGTATCTCATCGTTCGTAAGAAGGAGACGGATAAGTTCCTCGTCCATCTTCATTGCGGCCTCATAGACTGCATTACGCAGGAAAGTGCCATCCTCGGCTACAAACCTCTCATCTGATTTCAATACCGTCAGCACGGTTTCATAAAAGTTCGCCATTTCACTCTTCTCCTTCATCTATGAATAACTCTGGTACATTGTACTGGACTTCTTCGGTGTCTCTTCTCACCAATTCGTTCGGGCACTCCAGTAATGCCTTTTTCAGTAACTTAGGATTATCTGAGGTACCTCGTACATATTTATCAGCATTTCGCCGTATGTATTCAGTCGAATCCCGCTTAAAACCGCTACGCTGCAGAATGATTCGCAGACAGTTCGTTGTCCCGTACTCCACAAACTCGTACCAATCGTTTGTGAACGGTTCGTTGGGATACTGACGCTTATATTCTTCCGAAAATTTCAGGAAGTAGTTTGAAAGCCGAAACAGAAGTACATCTTCAATTGCCTCCAGCGTATCGGCAATGATTATGTTTTTATGCTTCTGTGAGCCATCGAAAGGTTCCCATTTATTGTAATCGACTTTTACCTCGCGCTTTTTATTGTCATAATCATCAATGCTTTGTCCGATGATATAACTAAGTCCGTGTCCCTGCATCCATTGGATCAGGAGAACGGTATACCATGTTAGTTTGGTATATGTTTTGCCTTCACCAGCACCGAGCGTCCGATTTTCGTAGATACGCCACTTAAATGCCACTGCCAGTTTGTTGAGGAACGCAAGTGTCTCATAATAATCTGCTCCGCGTTTCAGATCTTTGATTTCCGGATAAGCGAGACCGTTGCGGATGAGCTTCTCAATACCCTGTATCTGGTCATACGAGACATTGATATCGTCCTCCGGCTTTTTCCCTGGCACAGAAAACTGTTCTCGGATTTTCGACTCAGTTTCAGATGTCAGGTACGGGGCAAATTCCCTCCTTATGCGGCTGTTTCTGCCGTCTACGATATCCCCAACAAGAATCAGCATCGTTTTTCTCATCAACTCGTAATTGCCTTCGCTCTGGTTCTTCTTGGACTTATGTATTTCAACGCTACCGGAAAGAAGCGTATCTATTATGAGCTTTTTCTGGTTCGAATTTAACTCAGCTTCTATGGACAGTTTCTGCGGCGGCACATCGTCCTTCAGCAAATCCTCAAATTTCTGTAAGTCCTCCTCGCGTTCCTGCCTTTGAAGCCGGACGATAAAGACATTGCCATACAGGTTATACTTGGCGCGTCCCACACGCCCGACCAGATTTTTGAAGTCTACCTCTGAGAAATCGCTCCTACCTTTCTTATAGCTTGTAATAAACAGGTTCTCCGCAGGTAAATTTACTCCCTCAAGCAAGGTGCTTGTGCAGAACATGGTCTTGATTAGACCGTCACGGTAGTAGTCCTCAAGCTGCATACGAATATTGGCCGGTAGATAGCCGATATGGTACGCCACACCTCTTTCCACCAATTCGGCGAGATAGTATTCCTTGTGGACATCTCTGCGAATTGCCTCCGCAAATACCTGAAGCTTTTTATCACCGATTGGTTTCTGTGTATCCGCATAATCTCTTGCAAACTGAATAGCATCATTCTTTGATTTGCAATAAACGATGTTGTGTCGCTTATCGCCGATTCGGGCAATCACCTCACTCAACGAATACTGGCGGCTCATTTCGTGCAGCAATATAAATTTTTTCGAGTACGAATCGAAGATACGAATATTGCGTTCCCACAGGTCAACGATGTATTTTAGCTGACTGACAGGAGCATATCTGCACGCCACTATAGATTCCTCTCCGATGGCCCCTTCTCCCTTTGACAACGTATCGAGATAAACTCCCGGATTTGGAATGTTTGGCGATGCAAATATAATGTGTGCATTACTGTGCCGTTCTTCTAACTTGTTGATGACCTTGTAATAGAATGCGCTCCTATTATCACCGGAAGATATTTTATGAGCCTCGTCCACAAACAAATAGTCAATCTTAAGGTCAGGATCATCAATCAGAATGTAAAGCATTCGTTCTGGAGTCAGGACGAAAATATAGTTATGCTTCATCTCTAATGCCATCGAGCCAGAGGATGTCACAATACGGTAATCCGTCTCCTTCAAGAGAGTGGTGAGACTTTCGATTAATTCGCTCGTAACCTCGTTTATCAGTGCCTTCGTAGGGATGAGCAAAGCGAAATTCTTCTTTGCTCCATCCATGATTTGCTGCTTAATAAACGCACGCATCATAAAGGACTTCCCCATAGATGTAGGTGCAGAATAGCTGAAATAGGGTCTGGACAGACTGTCGTATATTTCTTTCTGTGCAGGAAAGAAACGAGCCCCGCCATCGGACGGCACGGACAGGTAATCCATGTTGAAGTGCATAAACACACGCTCAAGCAGAGAGGCATTTTCAAAATCCGGCGTCAGCCTATTCATGCCGAGGAAATTTCCCGTATTGGCAAGAACTGAGCCGAGATAATACTTCACTTGCTCATTTTGAGGATACATATCATAAAGCAGTGCGACCATTTCCTGCGCACGAGTCTTATGAATATCCGACAGGTTTGTGCCACAGGATTTTGAAAGCACATCGGCAAAAGTCAAAGCATCTCCAATATTGACAGGCTGTTCCACTATCTCATCCAAACCGAACAGGCGCTTGGAATAGTTGATAAGGATATTGTGATACAGTTTTTGCAGATAAGCGTTATCATCTATTCTCGAAAACAAATGCTCCCCGAAGGTGACCTTCCTAAAATTACTCATGCCTGACCTCCTTCGGATTGTAGCAGTTTGTCCATGATGTCTTTCTTATCTTCGTCTGCATCAGCGAAAGGAAGCAAATAGATATACATGGAATAGCCGTCAAGGCCATACTGCGTGATTTTCGATTCAATGAATGACACGTTATTTTTGATGTCATTCCTAACCTGCTCAAGCACATCGTCCTGATATTCGTTTACGGGTTTTCCGCTTGCAGACACTCCGCTCAAACTATATCCAACAAACATACCAAACGCCGTGGCAGGCTTTTGGCTACCTGTTTCAGAAGGCAGGATAATTGCTTCAAGCTGATCGTAAATCTTTGTTGGGAAAGAGGCAGCAAATATGTTTGATTCAACAAATTGCCGCTCGTCCTTCTTTCTGCTTTTTAGTTTCTGGGCATCCGAAAAGGCTGAATCTATCGCAGTTTGCAGGTCGCCGTTTATCATCGAAGTCCCGAGAATGACCTGAGTAAAAGGAACAGCCTCGTTAGCGGTAAGAAGGTGGATGCCAGAGCTTTCGCTCGTCATAAATCCAGCATGACTTCCTATTTCGACCTTACTCATTAATTTTGGAGCACCGAGAACTTGTTCCAGGAATATGTACAGCAATAGTTCTCCAAGTTCGTTGCCGGTTGGCAATTTCCCATCTGAGATAGCTTTTTTGATATACGCTATAGCATCATAGGCAAGTGCGGAAATCTCATCATCTTCCATGTAAGTCTCAATCTGAGCTCTGGAATAGACATAATATCCGATATTATTCCGAAGATGCTTCCACAGGCCGTGATAGTCAAAATCAAAATCATCAAACTTCAAACAGAAAATCTGCAAGTCGTGTTTTGCTGATATGGAAAGCGTCTCGCTTGATACGGGCGTAAAAACTTTATCAAATTTTCCCTTGCTCGTCAGAGGTATTGCTGCCACAGTTTTCGGCTTTGTTACTTCGTAAAATTTGATGGTATTCGCCATTGGATTATAGGCTGCATAGAAATTCTTCTTGATAGATTTTGTGAAAGCAGTCTCTACCGTATTATCCGTTTTTGCGACAGCATAGATGAACACATCTGTCAGGAATTCGGAAAGTACAAACTCATTTTTACTCTTAAGGTCATTCTTTGTGAGGTTGCCAATTGTACCAAGCTGGGTAGTATCAGCGATTGTGGCATCTTTCAGAATGACATTTTTCAATGCAAGCACAGCGTTTTTCTTACGAGCCTCTTCCATTGCAGGGATGATAATCTGAATAAAATACCGTTCGATTGCACGGACCTCTTTCTTTAGAGCCATTTGCATAACCTCGGTTGGCAGGTTCTGGCTTGCAGAGTGAATCTTATTGAAATTAGTATACGAATAGGTAACCTCATACCCATCGGCTGAAGTATATGAAAAGACTGTGGAACCTACCGGACATAGCGACAACATGATTTTCTCGCAGAAGGAATCAAACTTGCGCTCTGCGGGAATAGCGCATGATGTCATAATTCTCACATATGAGCCGACACAAAGATGCTCCATTTGATTACCTCCTTCTGCTATAGTTTCATTCACCTCAAATTAATCTTCTTTAATCACATCAACGATATCGCCTATACTACAATCCAAAGCTATACATATTTTGCCGAGAACCTCCATACTTACTGCTTTGTTTTTCCCCATCTTGGCAATGGTAGATGATGTGACGCCAGTTTTTTCCATCAGATCTTTTTTCATCAATTTTTTATCTATTAACAGTTTCCATAGATTATTGTAGTTATATTCCATCAGCGATCCTCCTTGCTTGAATATACACTGATACTGTTAATAAAGTATTATAACACAAACCTTTGTATTCAACAAGTCAATATCGAGAATATTCGTGTTTAACTTTGATTTTTCAAAGTCCAAGTTAATATCTGATCGTTATCCTACTTATTCGCATCGTTTTGATAGATACACAACTTACCAATACAAAACATATTTTTATCTTTCCGGGGTTTCCGCAGTGAGCGGGAACTCTGTTTTTTCGTTCCGAAAATCTTCCGATTTCATTCTTTTTCCATTCGTTTTTTGTCTCCGCCTCTCTAAGTAAAATTGTAAGTACAAACACAGCCAAAATCCGGATTGAAGCTGAATACACGACAAGGAGGAGAAAATCAATGAAAAATAATGATAAGCAAAATCTGGTTATCAGCATTGAAAGCAGTATTGATTTCATTGAGTCCCACTTGGATTCAGCTGATAAAACCATTACATTTGTTCTAAAAAAGCATGGCGTCAGAAATCTTGAAAAAGCAAGTATCCATACACTGCAAGAGCTTTTCAACGAACTTTATGCAATTGAAGCAGACCTAAGATAGTCAATCTGTCCTGAGCACGACATTAAACTGCTCACCGCCCGACACCGCATCACCTGATCACTGATGGCTCAACGGTGTCCGGCGGCACAACTCAATATCACAGCTGCCTTTTGAGCGGGTTAGCTGCAATCCGAAACGGAGAACTCCGTTAGGACTGCGGTTAGGTTTTTACACTCTTTTGTGGCAGCACCAGAAGTCCTCCGTTTCGAGAAATCGACAAACGGAGGACTTTTTATGAAAACCAATGCAAATCAGAACACATCAACTATCTACTACCGCCCGCTCAAGCAGTGGATTGAGGTCACACCGGAACAGAAGCGTGACTGGGAGCGATTCGTAGGGTCTATCCGCAAGGCAAAGCAGAGAGCCGGAGCCTGCTGCATCCCGTACAAGAAAAGCTATAAGTGTGACGGTCTTTGCGATACCTGCGAGTTCCGCTGTATCCCGAAGAACTCTCCCCAGCAACTCTCCATTGAGGTCGAGATGAAAAACGCCTATGAAAACGGCATTTCCCGCACCAGCTTTCTTGCGGACAGCAGGCTGACAACGGAGATCGATATCGACTCCCTGATCCTAAACGGCCTGCTTACAGAGCTTCAGGCATCTGACCCGGAAAGCTACGAGATCCTCATGGCTATTGCGAACGGGCTTTCCGAACGTGCCGGTGCAGAGCGATTACATATGCCCCGGAACACCTTTGTGTATAAGAAAAGTCAGCTTCTGAAACGGCTCAAAGAAAAATTCTAAAAATCTTTCGGCTAATTCCTCCTTTCCCGTCCAGATGGGTCATTGAAAGGCAACACAAGACGCCGTGGGAAAGGAGGGACCGCCGATATGAGTTACAACGCAAACCATTATGACGCCCATGCCGACGATGACATTGTTGATGTCCTGACCGCAATCAGCGTGGTGTCGAAGAGACTGGCGAGCAACCTGACCGCCGCACGCCAGCAGAGCCAATCCAGGGAAGGAGGAAAATCACATGAGCAGAATGAGCGATATGGCACAGACCATCGAAGATCTCCGCAGTGCTGCCGCTGCTATTTCGGATGCCGCTGACTGGCTGACGAAGATGTTCAGTGGAGAGCCGCAGACAGAGGATGCTCCCATTTCTCCTTCTGAACCGGAACTGACGCTGGAGCAGGTCAGAGCCGTCCTTGCAGACAAGTCCCGCCAGGGACACACCGCCGAGATCCGCGCCCTGCTTCAAAAGTACGGCGCATCCAAGCTGTCGCAGATTGACCCCACACACTATAAGGAATTACTCGCCGAAGCGGAGGTGCTGACGAATGGCAGTTAAGCACGCAGTCTTATCCGCTTCTTCTTCCGAACGATGGCTCAACTGCCCGCCCTCTGCAAGGCTGTGCGAAGCCTACGAGGACAAAGGCGGCGATTACGCCGCCGAGGGGACGGACGCTCATGAGCTCTGTGAGTTTCGGCTGAAGCAGGCTCTGGGGATTCCGGCGGACGATCCCATCGAGAACCTCACCTGGTACAACGAGGAAATGGTGGACTGCGCCGCCGGATATGCCGCCTATGTATTGGAGCTTCTGGAGACCGCAAAGCAGACCTGTGCCGACCCGGTCATCCTGGTCGAGCAGCGGGGGGATTTCTCACGCTGGGTGCAGGACGGCTTCGGCACCGCCGACTGCATCGTCATCGCTGACGGTGAGCTGAACATCGTGGACTATAAGCACGGAAAAGGCGTGGAGGTCAGCGCCGTGGATAATCCGCAGATGATGCTGTATGCCCTCGGCGCTCTGGAGATCTTTGACGGCATCTACGACATCGACTCCATCCGCATGACCATCTACCAGCCCAGGAAATCCAATATCAGCGTCTGCGTTATGGAAAAGGATGGTCTGCTTGAATGGGCGCAGAACGACCTGACCTATAAGGCAAAGCTAGCATACGAGGGCGGCGGCGATTTTCACTGCGGCGAATGGTGCCGGTTCTGCAAAGCCAAGGCCGAATGCTGGGAACCAGCCGAAGCGAATCTCACACTTGCCCGGCACGCCTTTGAGGCGCCGCCTCTCCTGAGTGATGAGGCGCTCGCCAGCATTCTGGACAAGGTGGACGCTCTTACCGCCTGGGCTGCGGATGTAAAGGAATATGCACTCCAGCAGGCAGTCAGCGGCACGGCGTTCCCCGGCTGGAAGCTGGTCGAGGGCCGCTCCAACCGCAGGTACACCAGCGAAGCCGCTGTAGCCGCAGCCATTGAGGGCGCAGGCTTCCACCCCTATGAGAAGAAACTCCTCGGCATCACCGCCATGCAGAAGCTGCTGGGCAAATCCCGCTTTGAGGAGCTTCTCGCACCCTACATTGAAAAGCCGCAAGGCAGGCCGACGCTCGTGCGGTCGAGCGATAAACGGCCCGAGTGGAATACCGCAAAAAATGATTTTATGGAGGAAATGTAATATGTCTAACAACACAAACAGAGTCAACAACCCTATGAAGGTCATCACTGGTCCCGACACCCGCTGGTCTTACGCCAACGTCTGGGAGCCTAAATCTATTAATGGCGGCACGCCGAAGTACTCGGTGTCGCTGATCATCCCGAAGTCCGACACCAAGACGGTGGCAAAAATCAAGGCCGCCATTGAAGCGGCTTACCAGGAGGAACAGGCCAAGCTGAAGGGCAACAGCCGCAGCGTTCCTCCTCTCTCCGCAATCAAGACCCCGCTGAGAGATAGCGACATCGAAAGGCCCGACGATCCCGCCTACGCCAATGCTTACTTCATCAACGCAAACTCTGCCACCGCTCCCGGCATCGTGGATGCAGACCGCAATCCCGTTCTGACCCGCTCCGAGGTGTATTCCGGCGTGTACGGCAGGGCGTCCATCAACCTGTACGCTTTCAACAGCAACGGAAACAAGGGTATCGCCTGCGGCCTGAACAATCTGCAGCTCATCCGTCTCGGCGAACCCTTGGGCGGCAAGGCCAGCGCCGAAGCCGACTTTGCAACCGATGACGACGAGGATTTCCTCGGTTAAGACAAGGGAGGTAAAACACAATGACGACAATTCAGACAATCCTTCTCCTCACTCTTCTTGTGATCTGGCTGTGTTTCAGCGTGGTTTTCCTGATTACCGCCGTGCAATCCTTCATTTACGACCGCAAGCGCGAAAAGCGTGAGCGTAAACAGGCGGTCCGTGACGCGGAGTACCACGGAAGCCGCATGAAGCTGCTGGAGAAATAAGCAACCAAGCCCCAGGGCGGCGGCGCAAAGCACGCCTGGGAACTTACCAGCGAGGATATCAGCCAGATCTGGACAGAGGTACTAGTGCTTGTGGAGAAAGGTGAAAAGCTGCATCTGGCTCCCGACCTGGAGACGCTGGCGAAGAGCGAATAACGGGAAGCGCTGGAGTCCGATGAGCGCGAAGAGCTGGTGCGCGAGTATCTGGAAACCCTGCTCCCAGAGAATTGGGACGGCATGGATCTGTTCGACCGCCGCTCCTTCTTCGCCGGAGTAAATAATATCGGCCGTGTGGGTACAGTACGCAGAACTCGTGTCTGCAACATGGAGATCTGGTGTGAGCTTTTCGACAAAGACCAAGGCAGCCTCGGTCGCGCCGAATCCAATAACCTCACAGCCATGCTCACCAAGCTCGGCTGGGTGCGCATGGAGAAAAAGGAGCGCGTCAAGCTCTACGGGCCGCAATTCGTTTTTGTTCCCGGCGATGTTCCTGACTGATTTTTCGGGCACGGATCGAATTAGGAACAGTTCCCGATATCAGGCGGTGTTCCCAGGGGAGACTCTGGGAACGCTGTCAGGAACACACCGAATGTGCCGCCGCAAGGCTTCTTAATAGGCTCTGTTCCTAAAAAAGCATATAAATTGGAATGTATAAAAAAGACTGTACAGAACCCGTAAATCGTGCATACACACGCGCGTAAGAATTTTCAGGTTTTTAAGAACACGGAGGTAAATCAAAATGTCAATGTATGAAATAGACAGCTCATATGTTCGCAGGTGTCAGAAGCGGCTTCAGGAATGGGGAGCGCCCCTCTCCGGCTGGCATTGTGACTATATTTACGATGTGACCGATGAAGAGGAGGATTCTGATAATATCGAACTGTTCACTTGTGAACTCTGCAATTGTGCGCAAGTACGATTTGTTCATGTGATGCAGCATGACGAGTATTTTGAACCGGTTGCAGTCGGCTGTATCTGCGCCGGGATTATGGAGGGCGATGTTCTCGCCGCCAGAGAGCGTGAGCGGCTCATGAAAAACCGCGCCAAACGGAAACGTAACTTTCCCCACCGTCAATGGCGAAAGAACTGGCATGGAAACTATCAATTGACTTACCAGGGCAGAAAGGTGTTCATTAACAACAAGGACGGCAATCACTACAGCGTTTATGTAGATGGCAGAACCGTCTGGAGCTACAAGGGCAAACCTCTCGACAATTTTGTCTCCGCCGCCTACGCCGCTTTTGAATTAGCCGACCCCATAGAAAGGATACGCCCATGAGAGAAAAAGATATTGAAAAGAAGTTGAGACTGACAGTCAAATAAGCCGGCGGCATCTGCCCCAAGCTCGTCTCTCCCGGTTTTGACGGTATGCCGGACCGCATGGTGCTGTTGCCGAATGGACGGATAGACTTTGTTGAAGTCAAAGCTCCGGGAGAAAAGCCGAGGCCGCTGCAGCTTTCCCGCCACAGGCTTTTGCAGCGGCTGGGATTTCTGGTGCATGTGCTGAACGATACGGAGCAGATTGGAGGGATACCAGATGAGATACGAACCTCATGAATATCAGAAATATGCGGTGAATTACATTGAGACACACCCCGCAGCCGTTATCTTCCTGGACTGTGGTCTTGGGAAAACCAGCATAACGCTTACAGCTATAGGAAACCTGGTGTTTGACAGCTTTGAGGTCCATAAAGTGTTGGTCATCGTACCCTTGCGTGTGGCGCGAGACACATGGACGGCTGAGACAGATAAGTTGGATCATCTACAGAGCCTCATCTGCTCCGTGGCTGTCGGAACGGAAGCCCAGTGTCGGGCGGCGTTGATGAGACGGGCCGATATCTACATCATCAACCGGGAAAACGTCCAATGGCTCATTGATGAGAGTGGCATTCCCTTTGACTTCGATATGGTGGTGATCGATGAGCTGTCTTCTTTCAAGAATCACCAGACAAAGCGGTTCAAGTCACTGTTAAAGGTCAGACCCAAGGTGAGCCGCATTGTTGGGCTGACCGGCACTCCCGCATCCAACGGTCTGATGGATCTGTGGGCTGAGTTCCGCATCCTGGACATGGGACAGCGGCTTGGACGGTTCATCACCAAGTATCGCACTGATTATTTTACACCTGATAAGCGAAACGGCCAGGTCATCTACTCTTACAAGCCTCTACCCTATGCGGAGGATGCCATCTACCGGCAGATTTCGGATATCACCATCTCCATGAAGTCTTCCGACCACCTGCAAATGCCGGAACTGGTCAGCAGCGAATACTCGGTTCAGTTTTCCGAGGATGAGCAGAAAAAATACACGGACTTGAAACAGGAGCTGGTGCTGTCGCTGGGTGATACTGAGATCACCGCCGTCAATGCCGCATCTCTCTCCGGAAAGCTATCCCAGATGGCGAACGGCGCGATCTATGATGACGATGGCAAAGTAATCTGCATCCATGACCGCAAGCTGGACGCTTTGGAGGACATCATCGAAGCCGCAAACGGCAAACCGCTTCTGGTGACTTACTGGTTCAAGCATGATCTGACCCGTATTTCAGAAAGGCTGCAAAAGCTACATATCCCGTTCTCCCGGCTGGATGATGCCGCCAGTATCCGCAGATGGAACAATGGCGAGTTTCCGGTGGCGCTGATCCATCCGGCATCGGCGGGACATGGGCTGAATCTCCAGAGCGGCGGCTCGACTGACCTGGAGCCTGGAGCTTTATCAGCAGACCGTAGCGCGGCTCTGGCGGCAGGGGCAGACTTCTGAAACTGTGGTGGTACAGCAACATTGTCACAAAGGGAACCATTGACGAACGCATCATGAAAGCCCTCTCCCAAAAAGAGCATACCCAGACGGCGCTGATCGACGCAGTGAAAGCAGACTTGAAAATCTGAGACAATCTAAGAAAATCCGTGCCAATCCGAGGATCAAAATTTCGGAGGTACGAATATGAGCGATATCACGATTTATATCATCTTGCGAACGCCATCATCCAGCAGGCTGTGAAGGATTACCGCATGGCACTGAAAAGCCTGAAAGCAAACTCCCGGAACAAGACGGCACAGGCTGATAAAGCCGAAATCGAGCGGTTCTTCCGTTCGCAGTGGTACTCGGCACTCACAGATGTGAATGGCGAGATGCCAATCCGCTCCCTGCAGAAGGAGGTGGACGCACGACTGCCAAGGAATATCTGAATCAGGCGCGGCACCTGGATGCTCTTATAAACTGCCGCCTGCGTGAGATTGACTACTGGAGAGATTTATCGAGCAGCGTCTCAGGCAGTAATTTTAAGCCTCACTACAATCCAAACAAGCCGACAGATGTCCCTTTTGTCCAGTGCCTTGAGAAAATCGATGCAATCCAGAGGGATGTAGCAGAAAAGGTGGCGTTTCTGGTGTGTCTCAAGGAAACCATCAACGCGGCAATCGACAGGCCTGCCAGCCGTGGGGAACAGCTGGTACTCCGTTACCGTTACCTGGACAACTGCTCTTGGGAGGAGATATCACGGATGCTGAACGTTTCGCTTCGCACGGTACACCGCATACACGGCTCCGCTTTGCAGCATTTTCTGTTTCTGATTGAAAGTTGGCACGGTTTGGCACAGTATGACACACCCGTCCTGTGATACCATTACAATAGCGAAAAAGTAGAATAAAGAACAGCCTTCATGGGAGTGATCCTGTGAGGGCTGTTCTTATGCCCCAAGGAGGCGAAGCGATGCCAAGAAAACCAAAGTGTCCCTGCTCCTAGCCCGGTTGTCCCAGGCTGACGGACGGCAGGTTTTGTGAGAAGCATCAGAAATTGGAGAACCAGAGATATGAAAAGTATGACAGGGATCCGGCAACCAAGCGTAAGTATGGCCAGGCATGGAAACGCATCCGTAACCGCTACATGAATGCACACCCGCTTTGTGAGCGGTGCCAACAAGAAGACAGGCTCGTCAAGGCGGAGCAGGTGCATCACATTAAGCCTCTGGCAGAGGGTGGCGACCACAGAGACGTCTAATGTCTCTCTGCCATTCCTGTCACTCTAAGATCCATGCGAATCGTGGTGACAGATGGCAGGGAAAAAGCCGTCCACAAAGGAACGGCTTTTAACTCTGGTGTTCAAGAATCCATCGCAGCAAGTCTGATGCTTCAATCTCTCCAGCGGCAAGCTGAAGAATCACTTCAGAAAACTCTGACTGTGTATGCTGCAGTTCAATGCCGTTGAGAGCAAGAAACACAAGCATCGCGTGTGCACCGATTCGCTTGTTCCCATCTACGAATGGATGGTTCTTAACCAGGCCGAAGCAGAGTCTTGCCGCTTTTTGCTGCAGTGATGGATACACATCCTCTCCACCGAAGGTCTGGAATGGGGCGCTCAATGCGGAATCAAGCATACCTTCATCACGCAGCCCGGAGGAGCCTCCTGTTTCGAAGATGAGCTGGTCATGGATAAGAAGTATTTGTGATTTGGATAATCTTATCATTTAGCGAGTACCTCATAAGCCTGACGGTTCTTCTCAATCAGTCGCTTTGAAATTGCCATAACATCCTCATCGGCAGCCATCTGTTCCTGTTCCGCTGCTGAGAACTCCATGACAAGGTAACGAGGCACGTTGTTCTTTAATATGATAACTGTCCCACTCTCATCTACAAGACGTGCTACCTTGGAGAAGTTCTGGTTCGCTTCCGTAATAGAGACAAGGTTATTTGTATTGATGTTCATAGGGTAACCTCCTTTGCTTTCGTTACTTTTATTATATCCGAAAATAGGAGAAATTCAACCTACTTATTGTAAGTTTTTATGACCCTAGGGCGGTCAAAATCTCTACGGTTCTGCCCTGTGGAAACAGGCGCGGGGTCACGCGTATGAAAAAAAGCGTTTTCAAATGGGTAATTAAGGGCAGCCGGCTGCGGCTGCTCAGACTGTAGACAAAGTTGATGCTGGAGCTTAGCTCCAGCACCACTCTTTTTGCCAAAATACAAACTCCCATATTTTTTTATAAAGGATAAAAAAGAATCCTGATTTTTTGTCCTGCCTTTCCCTTATATCCAGAATCTTTGCCAGCTTTTTCAGATTCATGCACGCAAAGGTCAGCCCGCTTTCCTATTCATCCGGGCGTTGCCAATATATTGTGTGTATCGAAATCCATGCTGTTCTTTTGCAGTTCCGAACAATCTTTCAATAGTCTCTTTTCTCAGCATGTAAATTTCTTTATTCCCCAGAGTATGACGGATGTCCTCACTGGTTTCCAGATACTCTTCCCAGATATGCCGGGTGATTACTTTCTCATGTTCTTTACTTTCCGTGCATTTCGAAAGATAAGGACAGTTTTTACAGATATTTTTATCACTCTTGTATTCTTTGTAACCATCCCGGTTTGTTGTCCGATAAGTAAGGATCTGATCCGCCGGACAGATATAGCAGTCATAGTGCTCATCATAGACATACTCATATTTCTTGAAGAATCCATCTTTTGTCATGGGGCTTTTATACGGGAACAAAGGCTCTATCCCGTCTTTTATCAATTCTCTGGCAATTGCCGGAGTCTTGTATCCGGCATCCAATACTATCATCTCCATATCCAGATCTTTTACTTTGTCATATAAAGGCTTCCATGTCCTGCTGTCATGTTCATTCCCCGGATGTACCGTATAGCCTAAGATCCACCCGTGCTTGTCACATGCAGTCTCTATGCTGTATGCAAAAACGTGCTTATGTTCGCCTTTTCGGAACCAGCCGCTTTCCGGATCTGAAGTACTGCATTTTTGCGTCTTGGCTCCTCCCGGGATTTCATCTGAAGAACCGCCTTCACCAGAAGTGCCGCCGCCCGCTGCGGGAGGTGTATTCGAATCATCCTTTTTTTCTTTGAAAGGTTTTTTCCCATGATTTTTACGGTCTTCATTGATTTCTTTCTTTAACTCTTCTTCATACCACAGAGCTTCTTGAGATGCAATCCTCTTTCTCATTTTTTTGCTGTTCGCACAGGCTTTTACATGGGTGGAATCTACAAACACAGTGGAGGTATCTATCAGATGGAATTTCATGCATTGTTCCAGGATATGGGAAAAGATCTGTTCAAACAGATCCGTATCCTTAAAACGGCGGGTATAGTTTTTTCCAAAAGTAGAAAAGTGAGGAACCGGATCCAGCATATCCAGACCGAGAAACCAACGATAAGCTACATTTACTTCGATTTCTTTTATCGTCTGGCGCATACTTTTAATCCCATAGAGATACTGGATAAAAGGGATTTTGATCAGCATCACCGGATCCATGCTTGGCCTTCCGTTATCTGCACAATACTTGTCTTCTACAAGATCGTAAATAAAGTTCCAGTCAATTGCCCGGTCAATCTTTCG
>CALWBQ010000008.1 GCA_944376125.1 uncultured Lachnospiraceae bacterium | reverse complement strand
CGAGAGCG
Source organism: uncultured Lachnospiraceae bacterium (assembly GCA_944376125.1). Classification (GTDB taxonomy): domain Bacteria; phylum Bacillota; class Clostridia; order Lachnospirales; family Lachnospiraceae; genus UMGS1370. The sequence goes on along the minus strand of CALWBQ010000008.1, from coordinate 145,058 downwards.
GAGTGGATTGAAATTCAATTAGTTTGTCTATCACATAATCACCTCCAGAGTCTCCGCTCGCGAGAGCGGAGTGGATTGAAATTTGTAATGTGTCAACCTACGTTTGTATTGGTTTGTCTCCGCTCGCGAGAGCGGAGTGGATTGAAATGATCTGCTCATTTGCCTTGTTGACCCTGGCCCTGGTCTCCGCTCGCGAGAGCGGAGTGGATTGAAATTGGGATCAACTGGATGATTTCGCCGGACAGGCCGAGTCTCCGCTCGCGAGAGCGGAGTGGATTGAAATTATACAGATGGGGAAACGGTTTATATGGGAGGATTGTCTCCGCTCGCGAGAGCGGCTATTGGAGAACAAGATGTTTTGCATGGAGGCAGGTAAATTTAGAAGATAGGGGGAAAGAAATGTATTTTGGTGTTGATGTGGGGGGAACCGCCGTGAAATGGGCGGTTATTTCTGAAGATTATCAGGTATTAAAGAGCGGTGTATTTACTACACCTTATGAAGGGGCAGAGTTCTTGGCTGATCGGATTGCTTCTGTTTATCAAGAAACCGAAGAGGCATGCAGAGGGATTGGAATTAGTATACCCGGCACTTTGATGGACGATCCGGATGGAATTGTAGAAGGAGGAGGTGTACTGAGATATTTAAATGGGATACCATTTGGAAAATTAGTGCGGGAAAAATGTGGCGTTCCGTGTTTTGTAGAAAATGATGGAAAGAGCTGTGCTTTGGGCGAATATACTGCTGGTGCCCTGAAAGGATGCCGAACAGGGGTAGTATTGGTGTTAGGAACCGGGATTGGCGGCGGCATTGTGATTGATGGGAGAGTTTATAAGGGAGCCCATTCATTTGCAGGCGAATTCAGTTTTATGATGGAAAGCGCAGGGAAACGATTAGGACCAGAGACTATGATTGGAAAGTACTGCGGCTGGAGCAGTGGATTGAGAGCAGAGCTTATTAGGAGAAAAGGGCTTTCAGAAGATACGCAGATGGATGGATATCAAATATTTGATTTAGTCAACAGTAAGGATCCAGACGCAGTGGGTGCATTGGAGACATACTGCAGTCATATAGCGCTTCAGATACATAATCTTCAAACAATTTTGGATCCGGATATTTTTGCAATTGGAGGAGGAATCAGCAATCAGCCGGTTTTGCTGGAGACCCTTCAGAAGGCAGTGGATTTTATCTATGAAGGGACAATATTTGGTCAAGTGCCGATTCCTAAAATTGTTCGCTGTCAGTATGGAAATACTGCAAATATATTGGGGGCAGTCCGGCGCTGCAGACAAAGGATGAATACAGAGAATACTTAAAGGTAAACATATATTCAAAAGCGGGTGTGAAACATGAAAAAATGGATGCAGTCATTGGTGGGTACTATTTTATTTGCAGCTTTTCTGGGAGCGGGACCAGCGGCGGTATCTGCGGCAGAAATCGAAGATCCAAATGGATGGCGCGAGTGGAGAAACGCGGAGCTGGAACTTTCAGGAAGCTGGCGCCAGGGAACAGGAGAACATTCTGGGCAATGGTGGTATGAAAGGGCCGACGGAACATACCCTTCATCTGGCTGGCGCTGGATTGATGCAAATGATGATGGCTACGCAGAGTGCTATTACTTTGACCGTGAAGGCTGGATGCTAAGCAGTACAACCACTCCAGATGGATATGATGTAAATCAGGATGGAGCATGGACAGAAAACGGGGAAAGGCGGCTGGTAAGGGTACTGCGCTCCTGTCAGAGAGAAGTATTTATGGATGCTGCAGAGGGACTCCTCTATGTGTATGAGAACGATCTATCGAGACCTGATTTTAAATCTATTATGCTGGGACATAATATGACGAATCAGGATAGGACTGAGCTCATGCAGTATTGCCTTGACGCAGATGCTGCAAAGGCCATATCTGGTTTGAAGGAGGCACTGATTTTCTATCCTCTGCGTTTGAATGAAAATCAGGGCTATTTTGATGAACAGGTTTCAGAAAACAGATTTTCTGCTGTGTTCGGGTCAGAGATAGATACTGGGGAAATAGCTCGTTCCAACACGGGAGAGTTAGTTGGAACTTCTGACCGTGAAGGCTGCCGGTATGCAATAACAGGATATGATGAGGATTTCAGCGGAAGTCAGATGTGCTTGAAATTGCAGTACGAAAGATATCCAGCGTTAGACTCTGAGTGGGATAGGAAGGGAACCCTGTATATGCAGCTCGAAAAAAGTCCGTATGATCTGGAATTCTATATAGGGACAATCAGCAATTATCCTGCAGTGGGGTGAGCTGATCTGCAGTTCAGGTACGTCTCCGGTCTGCTTCGGGCTGCAGACGGTATTATCACAATTCGTTTTTTGTTTTATGCGAAAATATTAAAAAAATATAAAATTAGCACTCGCCTATTGACAGTGCTAATAATAAGTGTTATAGTACAGATAGAACAAAGGAGAAGAAGAAAAAGATCCTGAAAAAGGGATCAAATTCTTCAGAACATCCCCTGTTCCGAGAAGCAAAAGAAAGACACCATGTTGTAGGAAAAGGAGAGATGATTTATGTTGATGCCTAGTATTTTTGGAGAAAACTTATTTGATGACTTTTTTGATTTTGATTATCCATTCGCTTCATTCCGGTCAGATGGCTCAGGACTGATGAAGACGGATATTAAAGATACGGATCAAGGCTATGAGATTACGATGAATATGCCGGGTGTAAAGAAGGAGGATGTGAAAGCTGAGCTGAAAGATGGCTATCTGACAATCAATGCAGCGACGAACAGGAATAAGGACGAAAAGGACAGCAAGGGCAGGTACATCCGGAGGGAGCGTTACAGTGGTTCCTGCAGCAGAAGTTTCTATGTAGGAGATCAGGTAACGGAAGCTGATATTAAAGCCAAGTTTGAGGATGGCACCTTGAAGTTGCTGGTGCCGAAGAAAGAAGAAAAGCCTGCAGTAGAAGATAAAAAATATATCGCGATAGAAGGATAATAAACCGTCAAGGAAATGCGCTTTTGGAATGTGCCGAGGGCGCATTTCTTTTTTTGTGGAAACTTATTAAAAGTATGCTACAATAATAAAAATGGGAAAGGAAGTTTGAATAAGAGAAAATGAGGAGGATTCCATGAAACCATCAAAAAAGCAGAACTGGAAACGGGTGTTGGCAGCTATGCGGTTGAATTTGGTTGCGTGTCTGGTGCTGGTGATTCTAGGGCTTGTATTTTTTCAGCTGCTTCGGACTGCGCTGCTGCAAAATGCTGAAAATCTGGGGACATCTCTGGCGCAGACCTATGCCTCGGAGGAGCGAAACAATCTGACCGTGTACGAAACTCTCCTCAGTTTTGGGACAGAAAACATTAGTAAGAGGATTCAGAGCGGGGAGGGGGAAGATGAAATCGAGGCTTGGATGCAGAGATATTTTCAGACTCTGCAGGCAGTGCTGGGGGAAGAGAAGGTAGATCCTTATATCGTGCTGAATCAGAAAATTGTAGCGGCTAATCCCTGGGAATACGATGAAGTTTACAATGCTTCTGAGACGGAATGGTATCAGAAAGCAGTAGAGGCAGACGGCGATGTGATTTTTACGAATGTCTATACGGATGCGGTCTATCATAAACCGGTTATCACGGTAGCTAAAAAGTGCAGCGATATTGATGGGGTAATGGCGTTTGATATTTTCCCTGAAAATTTTCAGTTCCAGAAGAATTCAGTAGAGCTCCCGGAACAGGCGTCTTTCTTTCTCTGCGATGGGGCAGGGACACTGATTTATAACGAGATGGACCGGGAAGTGGAGAAGGAAAAGCTCCAGACATATGTTGCGCAGATACTGAAAATGATCGGAAGCGGCAGTCAGAAGACGCACGATATGACAATCACAGATACGGACGGCCGTCAGAGGATGATTTACTACAGTCTGATGCCCAATGGCTGGGTGTCTATTGTCACGATGCCTGTCTCTGTAATTCTCAGCGATCTCCATACGTTTACGGCAGTTTTTTTTATTTTGTTCCTGCTGTGGCTATTTGCGATGGGAATAATGACGTTCAAGGAATGGAATCTGACCAGACGTGTGGAACGGACGAATGACACGGTTAGAGTACTTGGAAATTCATACTATGCTCTGTACCGGATCGATTACGAGGAGGAGACTTATGAAATGATTAAAGGCTCTGACTATGTAAGAAGCCGGCTTCCAGCATTTGGAAACTACATGGAACTGTTAAAAACTGTAGAGGAGCTCATAAAAGGGGATGTATATCAGGAATTCTGCAAAAGTTTTTCTGTTGACAATATCCGGCGGCTGGTCTCTTTAAAGGAACGTGAGTTTGGAGGAGACTTTCAGAGAAAATTCGGAGAGGAATACCGGTGGGTCAATGTAAGGGTTTTGTTTGATGAGTCGCTGTCGCCGGGGGAGGTTGTACTCTGCTTTCGGGAAGTGGAGAGAGAAAAGCAAAGGGAGCTTCAGGAAAGGAGACTGCTGGAAGACGCTCTGGAGTCCTCACGGCAGAGCGGTAAGGCAAAAGAGGCATTTTTCAGCAATATGTCCCACGATATGCGTACACCTCTTAATGCAATTATCGGTCTTTCAGAGCTGGCGGAAAAATCAGCAGATGATCCCCAAAAGGTGTCGGACTATCTGGAAAAGATTCATTATTCCAGCACTCAGCTTCTGAGCTTGATTAACGATATTTTGGACATGTCGCGGATGGAGCAGGGAGAGATTGCTCTGAATTATCAGCAATTCAGGCTGAAAGATTGTTTGGAAAAATGTCTGATGAATTTTAGGGTTCAGGCAGAACGGGAAAAGAAAAACTTTTATTTTGATTTTGATGCCGGAACAACATTGGTAACTGGAGATCCGTTCAGGATCGGGCAGATTATGAATAATCTGCTGTCGAACGCGTTTAAATTTACCTCGGAAGGCGATAAAATATCGGTGAAAGTTACCCAATTTCCAGGGCAGGAAATCATAAAATATAAACTGGTGATAGAGGATACAGGCATCGGAATGGATCAGAGCTTTCTTCCCAGGCTCTTTGAGCCGTATGCCAGAGAGAACCGATTTACAGCCAAGGCGGTTTCCGGGACAGGATTGGGAATGCCGATTGTAAAGAATCTTATTGACCAGATGAATGGCCAAATCTATGTGGAAAGCCAGCCGGGGCATGGATCGGTGTTTACGGTAATCATTCCGTTTGCTATTGTTAAAGACCATCAGGAAGAAGTTCAGGAAAATCCTGAAGAACCTGAGAAAAAAGCTGAGGGCCTGGAGGGAAAAACTATTCTTTTGGCCGAAGATAATGAAATTAATATGGAGATTGCTGTGGAGCTGCTGTCCATGAATGGAATTAAGGTGGTTCAGGCATGGAACGGGCAGGAGGCTCTGGAAGCCTTTCAGGCGTCACGCCCCTTTACCTTTGATGCGATCCTAATGGATATGCAGATGCCGGTCATGGATGGCTGCGAGGCGGCTAAAAAAATTCGAGCCCTGAAGCGGCCTGATGCCGCAGAAATTCCTATCATTGCGGTGACTGCCAACGCCTTTGCGGAGGACATTGCGGCAACAACGGCCGCGGGGATGAATGCTCACGTCTCCAAACCTCTCGATTTTGCGATCTTGATGCAGGTATTGTCAGAATCAATTACTGGAAAATAGCTTTATTGAGAAAAAGAGATCAGTTAGAATATTGACGGATCTCTTTTTTTGCACCATAATAACAGTGTTATATAACAACGTTATAAAGCTGCCCAGCGTGGTGATGCCAACGGGGAGCAGAAGAGGACGGTAAAGCAATGGGTACCCGAAATCATACCGCTGCCGCGATTTTAGAGGCAGGGAAACAGGAATTTTTATCTTATGGATATGAGAAGGCGTCCATGAGAAGGATTGCACAGAGGGCTGGTGTCACGACAGGAGCGATATATGGATATTTCCCGGGAAAAGAGGCCCTGTTTGAGGCACTTACCGGAGAAACTGCCCAGAGGCTGGTGGACATGTACCAGAAGGTACACAGGGAGTTTGCGGCTATGCCGCCGGAAAGACAGGCGGAGGAGCTGATGAATGTGACGGAAGAACAGGTTCCGTGGCTGATCAATTATGTCTATGACCATTTTGATACGTTTAAGCTGCTGCTCTGCTGCGGAGCGCCGGGGGCAGGGAATTTCTTTTTTGATCAGATGGCCCAGGTGGAGGAACAGTCCTGCTGGGACTTCGCAGATGCTATGAGAAAATTGGGCCACACAGTGGCAGAGTTTGACGATATGCTGCTCCATATTGTGTGCCGCTCATTTTTTCAGCAGATTGAGGAGTTTGTCTCCCACGATGTGCCGAGAGAAAAAGCAGTATATTGTGCCCGGATTTTGGGACAGTTCCAGCATGCCGGCTGGGCCAGGATTATGGGACTCTAAGGCTGGAGAATGGGGAAAGGGCCTTTTGTGCCCGTGGGTTAGATAGGACTAACAAAAGGAGGGTGAAGAAGATGGAAGAGAAACGAAAACGGAAGAAAATTATGACGAGTCTTCCGGAAAAGAAAAAGATTACGCTGATGGATTTTGCCGGAAATTACCGATATTTGACATGGCTTGGCTGTGCCCTGTCCGGGATTAGCGCGGTAGCTGCCCTGCTGCCGTACCTGTGTATGTGGAATGCGGTGAAATTAGTAGTCCGGGGGTGGCCGGACGGTTTTCAGGCAGGGACGCTGATTCGCTGGGGCTGGCTGGCGGTGGTATTCGCTCTGTTGAGTATGCTGATTTATTTTGGGGCCCTTATGTGTACTCATCTGTCGGCATTTCGGACCGCTAGAAATATGAAGACGGTTGCCCTCCATCATTTGACATCGCTGCCAGTGGGCTTCCTAAAAAGAGCTGGAAGCGGAAAGCTGAGAAAGATTATCGATGATGGGGCGGGCCAGACGGAGACTTATCTCGCCCATCAGCTTCCGGATCTGGCAGGGGCGTTGGTGACTCCTGCAGCAGTTCTGGTGCTTCTGCTGGTATTCGACTGGCGGTTTGGTCTGATCAGCCTGATTCCTATAGTTCTAGGGATCTTCTTTCTGAGCCGCATGATCGGACCCGGGATGGAAAGAGCGATGAAGGAGTACCAGAATGCCCTGGAGGATATGAACAATGAAGCGGTAGAATATGTCCGGGGAATTCCGGTGGTGAAAACCTTTCAGCAGAGTATTTTTTCCTTCAAAAATTTCCATGATTCCATCATGCGGTACAAAGAGTGGGCTGTGAACTACACGCTGTCTATGCGGATCCCTATGTGCTCCTATACGGTCAGTATTAATGGAGTATTTGCCCTCCTGATACCGGCTGGTTTTCTTTTGGCAGGGGATCTGGCAGCGGGGGCGGCGTATGAGACTGTGGCTCTGGATTTAGTATTTTATATTTTGTTTACACCAGTCTGCGTCTCTGTGATGGATAAAATCATGCACACCAGCGAGAACACTATGCAGGCCCAGGAAGCGTTGGAGCGGATCTTGAACATTATTCGGGAAAAGCCTCTTCCAGAACCTGCGAATCCGGCAGCTCCCAGAAATTATTCTGTGGAATTCAGAAATGTGACCTTTGCCTATGAGGCGGGAGCCCGTCCGGCTTTGTATGACGTATCATTTACAGTTCCCCAGGGCACGACGGCTGCAGTGGTGGGACCATCCGGCGGCGGAAAGACGACACTGGCCAGCTTGATTCCCAGATTCTTTGATGTTGACGCCGGGGGTGTCTTCATCGGCGGAACCGACGTGAGGGAGATCGGCACAAAAAAGCTGATGGAGCTGGTAAGTTTTGTTTTTCAGGACTGCCATTTGTTTAAAGATACTCTTCTCAACAATATTCGTGCGGCTCGCCCCCAGGCTTCCCGTGAGGAGGTAGAGAGGGCGATAGAAGCGGCCAGGTGCAGAGATATTGTTGAAAAGCTGCCGCAGGGCCTGGACACTGTCATTGGCGTGAAGGGAACCTATCTTTCCGGCGGGGAGGTGCAGAGGGTTGCCCTGGCCAGAGCGATCCTGAAAAATGCCCCTATTGTGGTTCTCGATGAGGCCACAGCCTTCGCTGATCCGGATAATGAGTATTTCATTCAGCAGGCGTTTGAAAAACTGGTGAAAGGGAAGACGGTAATTATGATTGCCCACCGGCTCTCAACAGTGTGCCAGGCAGACCAGATATTGGTTATGAAAGACGGAACGATCGCCGAGACAGGCAGTCATCAGAGCCTGCTGGAGAAGAAGGGATTGTACGCTTCTCTCTGGGCCGATTATCAGCAATCCACAGAATGGAAGGTAGGTGGAAAGGCGTGAGCGGATATTTTTCAAAAAAATTTGCCTTGAGCGAGCGAGGAGGAAAGGATCTGACCAAAGCGATTTTCTGGTGTACTCTCTCGAATATAAGCCTGATGTTTTCTATGGGTGTTCTGTTCCTTTTTATGGAATGGCTTTTGGCTCCGCTGACGGGGGGAACCAGGCCGGGGCTTGGCCTGGGTGGATACATGGCAATCAGTATTGCACTTCTGGCACTGCTCTATGTACTTACCTATCTGCAGTACAATGCTACATTTGTAGCCTCCTACACAGAGAGCGCCGACATAAGGATTCGGACTGCAGAAAAACTTAGGATGCTCCCTCTGTCATTTTTTGGCCAGAGAGATCTGGCAGATCTGACAACTGCGATTATGGCAGATACGGCTTCTATAGAAAAAGCCTTCTCTCACTTTATTCCTGAACTGATCGGCGCTGTTTTGTCAACGCTGTTGGTGGGAATCGGGCTGCTAGCTATGGATTTCCGGATGGGGCTGGCAGTTTTGTGGGTAGTTCCAGTCTCCTTTTTCCTAGCGGTCGGAACCAGGCCGCTGGTGGATCGGATGGAGCGCCGTCAGAAAGATAAGAAGATCGCTGCGTCTGACAGAATTCAGGAATATATTGAAAATATTCAGGATATCAAGGCTAATAACCAGTGCGAAAACTATCTGGAGGGCCTGGACCAGAAATTGACAGAAGTAGAAAGCGTTACGATTCGCCTGGAACTGTTCAACGGCACGCTGGTTACAGCGGCTCAGATGTTCCTCAAAGTAGGAATGGCTACGACCGTCCTGGCGGGGGCGTCTCTTCTGGCTGCAGGGGAAATTTCTTTTATGCTGTTTTTGATGTTTATGCTGGCCTCAACTCGGATTTACCAGCCATTAGGAGGCTGCCTCCAGAATCTCTCAGCAGTTTATTCGACCTTGCTGGTGGTGGAGCGGATGAAGAGTATCGAGGAACAGCCGGTTCAGACTGGTGCGAAGGAAGCGGAGTTCCAGGGCTACGATATTGTGTTTGACCATGTCGGGTTTTCCTACCAGAAGGGGGAACAGGTGCTGAAGGATATATCATTTACTGCAAAGCAGGGGGAGGTGACAGCACTGGTAGGCCCTTCCGGGGGAGGAAAATCCACCAGCGCAAAGCTGGCGGCCCGGTTCTGGGACATCGAGCGGGGCAGGATCACTCTGGGCGGAGCGGATATCAGCACAGTTGACCCGGAAGTCCTGCTGAAAAATTTTTCTATTGTCTTTCAGGATGTGGTGCTGTTTAACAATACCATTATGGAAAATATCCGTCTCGGGCGGAAAGACGCCTCAGATGAGGAGGTGATGGAGGCGGCCAGAGCTGCCCAGTGTGAAGAGTTTATCAGGAGGCTTCCCGATGGGTATCAAACCAAAATAGGCGAGAATGGCTCGCAGCTGTCCGGGGGAGAACGGCAGAGACTGTCCATTGCGCGGGCACTGCTGAAAGATGCGCCGGTAATTCTTATGGATGAGGCCACCGCTTCCCTGGATGTAGAGAACGAAACGATGGTACAGAGAGCAATCTCTGCGCTGGTAAAAGACAAAACCGTTTTGATTATTGCCCATAGAATGAGGACTGTGGCGGGGGCGGATCGGATCGTAGTGCTGAAAGACGGGTATGTGGCAGAGCAGGGAAAACCTGCCGATCTGATGGAAAAGAAGAACGGAATCTATCGTCACATGGCCAACTTGCAGAGCAGGAGCCAGAATTGGTCGCTGGGGGCATAAGGTTTTGGGTATATTTTATAGATGTATTTTGAGGGGACTGCCGGACAGAACTGATCTGTCCGGCAGTCCCCTCGTGCATAGAGCGGCAGGCTACATTTCTCTGCTGCCGCTGACCACATCAAAGGTATGAAGCCAATTATAGCGCATGGCTTCTTTCGCTTTTTCTAAATCTTCCTTTTTCAGTGCGGAGATAATCTCAGAGTGCTCTCTGGCGGAGCTGATATATTCCCGATCCATGCTGTAATAGAGGTTTTCTGCCCGGTCGACATGGATTCTGAGAGTGTCAGTAAAATTTTTTAGAAAATCATTGCCGGCAAGACGTAGGAACACATCGTGAAATGCTTTATCCAAAGCCTGCATATCGGGGAGAGCGGCGATGTCCGGCTGTACAGAGAACTTAACATTGATTGCTTCCAGCTCGCCAATGATCTCCGGCGTGATTTTGGGAAAGGAAAATTCCACGGCCATCGCGTGGAGTTCAGCCAGAATCCGGTAAGTTTGGTGGGCGTTTTCCGGGTCAAGGGGGGCGATCCGGCTTTCCCGGCCGGGATAGACTTCGATCAGCTTTTGATCAGCCAGCAGCTGAATGGCTTCCCGGACAGGGGTACGGCTGACAGAAAAGTATTGGGATATTTCGGAATCGGATATTTTTTCTCCGGGTCTCAGGGTACCATCAATGATCCAGTCCCGGAGTGCCATATAGATGCGCTCCCTGGCAGTTTTAGGGGCCTCGTTTAATGGATTGGTCGGTATTGGCATAATAGCCTCCTTTGTGCAGTTTATACAAAAAATTAAAGAATATATCATAAAAAACACGAAAATGACAATAGATAAGAAAAGTCTATTGACTAGTATAGCAAAAAACATTATCATAATCAATATACCAAATGCGATATATTGCATATTGCATTTAAAATATTGGTTTTAAATGCCGGCGTAATTGCAGCCAATATTTCACAGAAGAACTCACAGGGATGCATTAGGGAGAAGGAGGAACACAAAAAATGATACAGGAGATCAAGAGAGAAATGGAAGCAGCGAAGGCCGATATGCTTGAGTTTGAAAGGAAGCTGGTGCAGATCGAGAGTTATACTGGCAAAGAGGAGGCGGCTTCTAAGCTGATATGCGCCAAAATGAAGGAGTTGGGCTATGATGAAGTTGTGATTGACCCTTATGGAAGCGTTTTGGGGAGAGTTGGAGACGGCGATACGGAGATCCTGTTTGATGCCCACATTGATGTGGTAGCGGCAGAGGATGCAGAGGAATGGGAGCATGGACCATTCAGCGGCGATGTGGAAGACGGTATCGTCTGGGGCCGGGGAACCGTTGATACAAAATCGTCTGCAGTGGCTATGGTGTATGCAGGCTATCTGATGAAGAAGCTGAATCTTTTGGAGGGGAAAAAGGTTTATATCTCTACTTCTGTCATGGAGGAGGACTTTGACGGAGAACTGCTGGACCGGGTGATGACAGGAAACAATCTCCATCCTTCTTTTGCAGTGATCGGCGAGCCCAGCAATATGAAACTGGCTTTAGGGCATCGCGGGCGTGCTATGTATGTAATTCGCACTAAGGGAATATCGGCTCACGGGAGTGCACCGGAGACAGGAGAAAATGCCGTCTATAAGATGGCGGAGCTGATCACCAGAGTAGATAAGCTAAACCAGAAGCTCTCTGCGCAGGAAGGCGAAAAAGGCTCGGTAGCTTTAACTAGGATCGAGAGCCGCTCCGCGTCTCTTAATGCTGTTCCTGATGGATGTGCTATCTATCTGGACCGCCGTTTGGCTTTGGGGGAAGATGAGGCAAAAGTAGCGGCGGAGATGGATGAGCTGGTAGCAGGGACAGACGCCCAGTGGGAGATCTATGATGCCAAGGGAACGAGCTGGACTGGAAAGCCGGTTGTCTTACGCACTTTCCTGCCTGCATGGGAAGCGAAGAAAGATGAGCCGCTGGCGCAGGCTGGAATCCGCGCCTACAGAGAGATTATGGGGCGAGATCCGGAACTGTTTAAATGGGATTTTGCTACAAATGGGTTTGCCTGCGCCGGGAGATACCATGTGCCTACTATCGGGCTGGGGCCTGGGGATTATGTTTTTGCTCATCAGAAAAATGAGAGATGCAAGGTGGAGGATATTGAAAATGCCTGTATGTTTTATGTTGGGCTGGTAGCCAACTTATAGAGAGCGCTCAGCCATGCAGCGACAGCATGGCTGCTGCAGGGAACAGAAACATAGGGGAGAAGTTTGTATTGACAGGAGAAGAAGGTATATGGAAAAGAAAAAATTGAAAGTGCCGCATGCGTTTGTGATACTGACATTTTGTATTGCAGTTATGAGTATTTTGACCTATGTAATCCCAGCCGGTGTGTACGACATGGTTCCGGGGGCAGCGGGGAATACAGTGGTTGATCCGGATTCCTTTCATGTTGTGGAGAGCACGCCGGTTACCTTTATGCAGTTTTTGACAGCCATCCCGAGAGGCTTTGTGGAAGCGGGATGGGTAGTGGCCATGACGATATTTGTGGGCTGCGGGTTCCGGGTAGTAGAGAAAATTGGTGTGATTCCAGCTGGAATCGAGTATCTTGCAAAGAAATATGAAAAACGGGGAACTGCGGTTATCCCACTTTTGATGTTTATTTTTGCTCTGTGCGATGCATTTATCGGGATGCCGGAGCTGTGCATTGTCTATGTGCCCATCGTGCTGCCGCTGATGATGCGGCTGGGGTTTGACTCAATCACAGCCCGCGCCACCGTTCTCTGCGGCTCCGCCGCGGGCTTTTCAGCGGCTCTCACCAACCCGTTTACCATCGTTATCGGGCAGAACATCAGCGGCCTGCCCCTGTATTCTGGCTGGCAGTTCCGTATTGTCACCTTTATTGTGATGTGGCTAATCGGTGTTCTCTTTGTGCTTCGCTATGCAAAGAAAATCCAGAAGGATCCCAAAAGAAGCGAGACCTATGAGGAGGATCTTCCCCGCCGGAAGAAGTTTATTGAGGAAGCCATGCAGTATGAAAACGGCGTCCATCTCAACGGCCGTCAAAAAATAGCAGGAATTTATTCCGTGGCTATGCTGGCGGTTATGCTGGTGGGGATCGTAGTTCTGAGATGGGATATGCCGGAGATGTGCGCCATCTTTTTGTTTATCGGCGTAGGCGCCGGACTGATTGCCGGGATGGATCTGGACAGTCTGTGCGACACCTTGATTGCCGGCGGATCGGATATGATGGTTGGAGCTATGGTAGTCGGCGTAGCCCGCGGAATCTCCGTAGTAATGAATGACGGCCAGATTGTCAATACCATAGTCCATGGTTTGGCATCTGTCCTGACAAATGTACCTACATCCCTGACGGTTCTCGCAATCCTCATTGCAATCACACTGATGAATTTCCTGATCCCGTCCGGAAGCGGAAAAGCAGTGGTACTGTTTCCCATATTGGCTCCGCTGTCCGACCTGGTAGGAATCACAAGACAGACGGCGGTTGTGGCGTACCAGTTCGGCGATGGGTTTACAAACTATTTTTGGCCCACATCGGGATTTTTTATGGCCACCTTATCGCTGGGTGGTGTAGCTTATCAGAAATGGGCAAAGTTTTATCTGCCTCTTTTAGGAATTTGGATTGTTGTATCCGGCGTCTTTCTTTTGATAGCTCAATATATTCAGTTAGGACCGTTTTGACATGAGGGAAAGACGCAGTTTATAGTAATAAAAAACATATTATGAATCAGGAGGAGCGCAGGCGATATGGAAACCGAAATCAAAGCAGTCCATATAAAAAGAACAGAAGGGAGCGCCTTAAGCAGTGTAAAAAAATTTGGCCTAGAAGCAGCTGAGAAAGCAAATGCCTTCCACCGGAGTTTTCCGGAATATCAGGTGACGCCGCTGGCAGAGCTGAAGAACCTGGCGGCCCAGATGGGAGTGGCAGGAATTTATGTAAAAGATGAGAGTTATCGGTTTGGTCTCAATGCTTTTAAAGTGCTAGGCGGCAGCTATGCCATTGGGAGATACCTTGCAGAGAGGATGAACCTGGACAGCAGCTGCCTCACCTATGAGAAGCTGACGGATGGGGCGGTAAAGAAGGAACTAGGGGAGCTGACTTTTGTGACAGCCACAGATGGAAATCACGGCAGAGGCGTAGCGTGGACAGCCAGCCGCCTGGGGCAGAAGAGCGTAGTGTATATGCCAAAAGGCAGCACAGCTGAGAGGCTTGAAAATATCAGAGCGCTGGGGGCGTATGCATCGATTACAGATTTGAATTATGACGATGCAGTCCGTCTGGCGAAAGAAAAAGGCGAAAAAAATGGATGGATTGTAGTTCAGGACACATCCTGGGAGGGATATGAAAAGATTCCGGGATGGATTATGGAAGGCTATACGACCATGGCTTATGAAGCCTTCCAGCAGATGAAGGAGAAGCCCACCCACATTTTCCTCCAGGCCGGCGTAGGGGCAATGTCCGGCGCGGTTGCAGGCTTTTTTGCCGATGTCTACGGGGATAAAGAGCGCCCGGCTGTGACAATCGTGGAACCAAATAAAGCTGACTGCCTTTTCCACACAGCCAAGGCTGGAGATGGGAAACTTCACTCGGTTACGGGCGACATGGATACCATCATGGCGGGACTTGCCTGTGGGGAGCCGTGTCCTCTGGGATGGGAAATCCTGAGAGACCATGCAGACCACTTCATCTCCATGCCGGACTGGGTGGCGGCTGAAGGGATGCGGGTTCTGGGAAATCCTGCGGGAAGCGACAGAAAAGTTGTGTCCGGGGAAAGCGGAGCGGCGACAATGGGCTTTGTGGCTGAGATACTCCGGAAAGAACGGTACCGCCATTTAAAGGAAGAGCTGGGACTGGATGAGAATTCTCGAATCCTCTGCTTCTCCACGGAAGGCGACACGGACAAAGCAAACTACAGACAGATTGTCTGGGATGGAAAATATCCCAGCCTTTAAACCTTGCTGGCGGGCAGGGCAAATCTTTAGGGGATTTGCCTTGCCCGTTTGGCATTATTTTACAGTGCGTTTTAAAATCCGGGTGCCTGCCAGGTTCAAAAGGATCAGATACAGGAGACAGATCAGAAGAAATAGAGAAAAGCGGCCAGAGACCATATCCTCGGATTTATTGGAATTCATGCCCAGAAGCATCAGAGAGTAGGGCCAGAAGATGCCGGAGCGGGTATTAGCTAGGATTAGCCCGCTTAGGCCGCCAATCACTCCCAGACCTATGGGAAGAGCAAAATTGGGTGTGGAAGACGAGAGAATATACTGTACGGTGGCGATGACAAAACCGCCCAGCGTGCCGCGCAGGATCCATGTCAGAATGTCCAGGGGAGGGAAGCCTTCCAGACCTACGGCCTTCCCGGCGGCTATATAAAGTACAGCCAGCCAGAGCTGAGTAGACAGTGTGATCAGGCAGACCAGACAATATTTGGAAAAGTAGATAGAACCGTAGGATACTGGGCTGGCAAAGAGCAGATTCCGGCAGGAATGAAAGTTTTCATAGCGCCACAGAAACGCGCAGTAGACCCCAATGAGAGGGGCGAAGAAAAAATTAGAGTAAAACAGGCTGATCTGGGTCCAGAGAGAGTACCACTCAGATTTCAGAATTCCCAGATTGCTCAGATAATTTCCGCAGCCTAACAGAACTGGGATGACAGGGATCAGAAAAAAAGCCGGCCAGATCAGTGTCCCTTTACATTTCATTTTTTCACATCGTATTAATGAAATCAGCATAGAACGCCTCCTAAAAATCAAGTATATGCTTCCGGAAGAAGCGGCTGCCCCACAGATATTCGATTCCGATAAAGACCAGCAGGATCACAAGCCACAGAACCGGATAAGGGGACCAAGTATAAGTGGAATAGCGGATGTCTTCCTGATAATACATGCCAACGTTGCATAAAGCTGCAAAGTACCCCCAGGGAATCAGATAGCGCAGAGGGTACTGGTTCAAAAACCAGGAAAAGATCCCGGTAAATGTGGCTCCGACGCTGACAAACAGCGGGAGAAGCTGGCTGGAGGAGGCAAAAGAGAGATTGAGCTGGAACAAGAAAATCGCCTCGTAGACTGCCAGCAGAGTTACAAAATATTGGATATAATGGATAGAAAAACCAGGGACAAAATAGGAGCCAGCCAGAGCGAACAGGACAGCCTGGGCCAGAGCGAATATGATCAGATAGACAGCTCCTACAATGGCCTTGCAGCGGTAAATACAGCCGGAGGATTCCATGGTACACAGCCATTTGTACGTATTTCCCAGCCGCTCCACATCGGCCAGCCTGGAGGCAAATACAGCCAGAACCAGAGGAACCAGGATGGTATTCATCAGCAGAAGATTAGTTATCAGGAGACCGGTGATATCGTTGAAACAGGCAAAGTCCAGATCGTCCAGGCACCACAGGAGCCAGAGAACAGTAAAGGAAAAGACCAGCAGAAAAAGCAATCCGGAAAATTGCCCTTTTTGTTTTTTCAATTCCACAAGAAGAAATTTCATTATAAGCTGACCTCCTTTACCATTTTGAGATAGAGCTCCTCCAGGCTGTCTTCCTGCTCTTGAATCCGGTAGACCCCCAGCCCCAGTTCCACAAGGAATTTGGTCAAATCTGCTGTTTCTCTGTCGCTGGGGCAGGAAAGACAGAGAGCCTGAGACAATGGGGAAGGATTGCTCTGGCGGCTGCCGGCATTCTGGGGAGCCGGGGGCAGCAGATGTGCAAACGGGCTTTTGGCAATGGCAGTTTCCGCCTTTTGGTTATCCGAGGTCTTGATTATCAGAAACCTAGGATTTTTTGCCCGAAGCCCGGACAAGAGCCCCTGGTAGATCAGGCGGCCGTTGGATATGATGCCAACAGTGTCAGACACTTGTTCGATCTCCGACAGAAGGTGGCTGGAAATCATTACCGTCATCCCATATTTGTGCGGAAGGCTTTTAATCAGCTCCCGCATTTCGTGGATTCCTGCCGGATCCAGACCGTTGGTTGGTTCATCCAGCAGAAGAAGGCGGGGGCTGCCCAGAAGAGCATTGGCGATCCCCAGGCGCTGCTTCATCCCCAGGGAATAGTGGGCAGCTTTTTTGTTTTTCTGGGAATCCATTCGGACGATCTTCAGCACGCGGTCGATCTCCGAGAAAGGGAGCCCTTTTAAGGTGCAGCTGATCTTCAGGTTTTCATATCCGGTCAGGTTGCCGTAGTAAGATGGATTCTCAATCAGAGAACCGGTCTCCTTTAGAATCGCGATTCGATTTTTTTCGTTCATCTGATGTCCTAAAATGGAAATAGACCCGCTGTCCTTGGGCGTCAGCCCCAAAAGCATTTTCATTGTGGTGGTCTTTCCGGCTCCGTTGGGACCTAAAAAGCCATAGATCGAATTTTCTTCTACTAGAAGAGAGACGCCGTCCACGACAGGGCGGCGGTGATAAGATTTGGTCAGATTGTCTGTGTGAATAATAGCGGTTTTCATATGCTGGATTCTCCTCTCAATCCATAGATTTCTTGCTGCCGTGCTCTGGATGGGGTTTGTACCCCGGCATAGGATCATATTAGTACCGGCAGTTTACTGCAGCCTTTGGAGAACCTTAAATTTAGCTTAAATCCATCTCCTGACTAAACCTTTTAGGCTAAAATGTGATAAGATGAAGAAAAGCTAAAAGGAGGAGTCGCTATGGAATGCCAGAAAGCAAGGATCCTGATTGTAGATGACAACTTAGAGCTGTGTCAGATGATTGAGAACGTATTGCTGCAAGATGGATTTTTGCGGGTGAGCTGCTGTCTGTCCTGCGAGGAGGCGAGAGAGCTCCTGGGAGAGAGCCAATGGGATTTCATAATATTAGATGTCAATTTTCCAGGGGAAAATGGATTCCATTTTTTTAAGGAGCTGAAGGCAAAAAAGGATATACCAGTGCTGTTTCTATCGGCCAGAGATCGGGATGAGGACCGATTGACAGGGCTGGGCTTAGGGGCTGACGATTATATGACAAAGCCATTCCTTCCGAAAGAGCTGCTTTTGCGGGTAAAAGCAATCCTTCGCCGGACCTATCGGGGCAGCGAAAAGGAAGAAGAACCATTAAAGATCGGCGGCAGAGAAGTAGACCTGGAGGCGGGCGTAGTGAGGCTGGCAGGCGGCCTGCCGGGGAAAGGGCGAGAGATTCCTCTTACAAATAAAGAATATCAGCTCCTGAAGCTATTTTTAGAAAACAGAGGGAAAATATTGACTCTGGATTTTTTAGCGGAGACAGTCTGGGGCTCCAATTATTATGGATATGAAAATACCTTGATGGTGCATATCCGCAAGCTGCGGGAAAAAATCGAGGAGAATCCTTCTTCTCCCCAATGGCTGATTACTGTGAAAGGATTGGGATACAGGCTGAACCGATGAAGAGCTTAATCAAAATTTATCTGAAATATGTAGTGTCTGTGGTTGTGATTGCCTTTGTATTTTTCTTTTTCCAGATTCTTTTGACCCTCTATGTGGGGGTGAAGCTGAACCTGAATGAGGGCCCGGCAGAGGGGCGGAAAGTGTATGCGCGGGAACTGGCATCGGTGCTGGAGAGCGGAGCGTGGACAGAGGAACAGATAGAAGGGATCCTGGCGGAGGCCGGGGCAGAGTTCGCCATGGTCCTGGATCAGAGGGGGGAAGTCTTTCTGAGATTCGGCCTGCCCCGGGAGCTGGATCATCGCTACGACGCCGGAACGATCGCCTCTTTCGCCCGGTGGTATCTGGAGGATTATCCGGTGACCTGCTGGGATATGAATGGAAATTTGCTGGTAATTGGGTACCCTAAAGGGAGCTACTGGAAATACGGCGTTGTGATGACTACGGACAATCTGAGCAAGTATATGATGATGCTGGCTATCGGCCTTTTGGCTTCTGCGGCCTTCACTCTGGTTCTGATTATCGGATTTGGATTCCGGTATTACCGGAAAATGAAAACGGTGGTGCGCGCCATCAATGATCTTTCAAGGGAAAAGGCTGTCTGGCTGCAGGAGACCGGGACTATGGGGGAGATTGGAAAGAGTCTGAACCAGACATCGAGAATCCTTGCGCGGCAGAGGGAAACGCTGCAGCGCAGGGATGAGGCAAGGACGAGCTGGATCAGCGCTGTCTCCCATGATATTCGGACCCCCCTGTCCCTGATCATGGGATATGGGGAAATCCTGGAGCAGAGGCCGTCGCTGGATGAGGACAGCCGGAAAAAGGCGGGAATTATTAAGGAACAGAGCCTGCAGATCAAGGAATTGATCGAAGATCTGAATTTGACTTCGAAACTGGAGTACAATATGCAGCCCCTCAGAAAGGAAACGGTCTGCCTGTCAGCACTCCTCAGAAAGGCGGTGGCGGAGGCCATGAACAGGGCTGAGGAGGAAGGCGCTGCCTATCCGATTCAGTTGGAGATAGCGCAAGAACTAGAAGGGAAAACAGTTCAGGCAGACGGCCAGCTTCTGCTCAGGGCATTTCGGAATCTTCTCAATAATGCGGTGAAACATAACCCGGACGGCTGCGCAGTATCTGTGCGGGCAGCGGCAGAGAAGGAAAAAAGGGAAAATGGAGAGCAGATGGTTTGGGCAGATTTGGAATTTTATAATTCAGGGAATGGGCTGCCTGGGGAGATAGAAGAATTTATCAACAGAGGCGCAGAGCCGGACAGCGGGACGCACATCATGGGGCTCAGGATTGTAAAGCAGATTATACTGGCCCATGGCGGAGAGATCTCGGCCAGAACTGACGGCATAGAATTAAAAATCCCGCTCTGAAAAGAGCGGGAAAGCCGGAAATTCACAGATCAGTACAGCGCCTGCAGGAGCTCCACACATTTTTCGATGCCCAGGACGCCGCTGTCCAGGGAGATGTGATAGTTTTTCGCGTAGCCCCATTTCATGTTTGTATAAAAGCGGTGGTAGGCCGCCCGGCGCTTGTCTTTCTCTCTGATTCGCTGCTCGGGGGATTCTTCGCGTTCCCCGTACACATTTACGATCCGCTCTGCGCGGTATTCCAGGCTGGCATGGATAAACGCGGTAAGGCAGCCGGCTTTGTCTCTGAGAATGTAGTCGGCGCACCTTCCCACGATCACACAGGGGCCTTTTTCAGCGAGGTCAAGGATGACCTTCTGCTGGATGCTCCACAGATAATCTTCGTTTGTAGGGCCAAAGGTGCGGGACGAAAAGGCAGCTCCCAGAAAACCGGAGGATGCGGATTCGTCGGCATTTTTGACGTAGCTCTCTGTAAAGCCGCTTTCCTGCACAATCTTCTGGATCAGTTCGCTGTCATAACAGGGGATGCCGAGATTTTCAGCCGTCTTTTTCCCGATGGTACGGCCGCCGCTCCCAAATTCACGGCTGATGGTGATGATTCGGTTTTTCATGATACCTGCACTCCTTTCGTATTTAATTCTTTGTAAGTGCGATAAATAAGGAAAATTGCTACGATAAAGGTCAAAATATCAGAGACCGGCATAGAAAACAGGACGCCGTCCAGACCCAGGAAAACCGGGAGAAGGAGGGCAAATCCGACGCCGAACACCACTTCGCGGATCATGGAGAGAGCTGTGGAGGCTGCTGCCTTGCCCATGGCCTGCAGGAAGATAAAGCAGGCTTTGTTGATGCAGGCAAGTATAATCATGCACAGATAGATGCGGAATGCGCGGATGGCAAATTCCGTGTAGTAGCTGCTCTCGTTGGCTGCACCAAAGATGGAGATCAGCTGCTGGGGGAAGAATTCTGCCAGTATGAAGGCAACTGCCCCCACAGCCGCTTCCGCTGCCAGCAGTTTTGTAAACAGCTCTCTGACCCGGGATTTCTTGCCGGCGCCCATATTGAAGCCCACGATGGGGATGCATCCGGCGGCCATTCCCACAACAATGGAGATGACAATCTGGAAGAATTTCATGACGATTCCCACAACGGCCATGGGAATCTGGGCGTACTGGGCCTGCCCGAAGATTTCATCTGCTGCTCCGTATTTTCGCAGCATATTGTTGATGGCTGCCATTGCCGCCACCAGAGAGATCTGGGACAGAAAACTGGTGATGCCGAGGAACAGTGTTCTGCTGCAGATATGACCGTCCAGGCCGAAGTCCTTTTTAGACGGCTTGATGATTTTCATGTGCAGGATATACCAGATGGAGAGAACAGCAGTCAGAATCTGCCCGATTACGGTGGCGACAGCGGCCCCCATCATGCCCCATCCGAAAATGAAAATAAAAACCGGGTCAAGAATAATATTGGCGATAGCGCCGACCAGGGTGGCAGCCATTGCAAATTTGGGGTTTCCATCAGCGCGGATGATCGGGTTGAGCGCCTGCCCAAACATGTAAAACGGGATTCCCAGAGTGATGTAGAAGAAATATTCCTTTGCGTAATAGAAGGTCTCTTCGTTGACGGTGCCGCCGAACATGGCGATGATCTGATCCTGGAAAACCAGATAAATTACAGTCAGTATCAGACTGCTTACCACGCTCAGAATTACAGCGTTCCCGACGCTTTTTTTGGCGGAGGCACCGTCTCCCTTGCCCAGGCAGATGCTGACGAAGGCGCAGCAGCCGTCGCCGACCATTACGGCGATTGCCAGAGCCACGACGGTCAGCGGAAATACGACCGTGTTTGCGGCGTTGCCGTAGGAGCCAAGATAGCTGGCGTTTGCGATAAACAGCTGATCCACAATGTTATAAAGAGCGCCCACCAGAAGTGAGATAATGCAGGGAACAGCATACTGCGTCATCAGTTTGCCGATGCGCTCTGTCCCCAGAAATTGATTTGATTGTTCCATTGGATTTCCCTTTCTTTTAATTTAGAATAAAATAAAAGCGCGCAGCACTGCATCGCTGGATTTACGCCGCAGGCTACACGCTTTTTCCATTTAGTCCAGATAATCTCCCACCGGACTGGAGTTGTATTGTTTGATTACTTTGACGATGATGGAACCATCAGGCTGTTGGGTTTCTTCCAGGATCTTGTACTTGGTGTGGTTGCGATCCAGCCCTTTCTTATATTGCTCTACCTCCTGCTTCACCAAAGTCATTGCGTAGTCATGTCCGACATCTTCCTTCAACAAAAAGTGAAGTGTCTGGCAGATGCAAGCCGCTTTTACTCGTTTCACTTGAACCCCTCTCTTTCTGAAAAATATGTCTGTTTCTCAGACATCACTGAATATGAAGGCCGGTCGCCCTGCCTCCATAAACGAAAAACGCGCAGCATATACACAACCGGAATTATGCATAAAGCTACACGTTGTATAATTATTATACGAAAAACTGCAAAAATGTTCAAAGGGCGTTTTGAACAAAAAACAGGTAGGGTTTTATTGGGAGAAATGATGAAAAAAATTTTTTGCTTACCTTCGGAAATTTGAAGCGGTATAATAAAATGAGGGAAAGGAGTGGGATTTTTTGATGTTTAAGGAAAATGATTACGTAATGCATGACACCAGAGGCGTCTGTAAGGTGGAGGGCGTTGCCGCTCTGGATTTCTCTGAAAAGGACAAATTGTACTATAAACTGTCACCGGTTTTTGACAGGGAGACGACTCTCTATGTCCCGGTCAGCGGAGGGCCCACGGGGAAAATGTCTCTGCGCCCTGTCATTACCAGGGATGAGGCGCTGGAGCTGATCAGGATGATGCCTGAGATAGAGGCGAAGGCCTACAGCAATTACAAGGAGCAGGCCCAGTTCTGCCGCGAGGTTCTCTATTCGGGGGACCAGAAGGAGCGGATCGCTCTGATGAAGGGGATCTTTCAAAACGGGATAAAGCGGAAGCAGAGCGGAAAGACCCTGTCGGCCAACGAGCGGGAGAGCCAGAAGGTGGCCGAAGCCTTCCTCTATGGAGAGCTGGCCGTTGCCCTGGACATCCCTGTGAACCAGGTGGAGGATTATATTGCTAATGAACTGGAAAAAGCAGGCTCGATAGACCAGAACTGACCAGACGGACTGGATTTTTAAGCAGGGCTATGGTACCATAAAAAGGAAGCATCCGCACATACGGGTGATGAAATATCTTTGGTCAGGAGGAGTTGAGATGGACAATCAGGTTTTAGACGTTCTGAGGCGGCGCGTGTCCCTGCGAACTTATGACAGCCGTTCGGTCACGGAGGAGGAGCTGAATACCATTTTGAAAGCGGCAATGCAGGCGCCCACTGCCGGAAATCAGATGCTTTATTCCATCATTGTAATCAAAGACCAGAAAAAGAAAGATTTGCTCAGCAAAAGCTGCGACAATCAGCCTTTCATTGCAAAGGCGCCGGTGCTGCTGCTTTTTGCAGCAGACCAGCATAAATGGTTTGAATATTATAAAAAGAATGGGGTTCGGGAATTCTGCAGCAATCACAGAGAAGAGGGCTTCCTTTTTGAGGCGCCTCAGGAATCGGATTTGCTCCTGGCATGTGAGGATGCGATAATCGCTGCCCAAAATGCGGTGATTGCAGCGGAGTCTTTGGGGATAGGTTCCTGCTATATCGGCGATATTGTGGAAAACTTTGAATTTCATCAGAAACTTTTCCGGCTGCCGCAGTATGTTTTTCCTATAGCGCTCTTGTGCATGGGTCATTATAAAGCGGATCACAAGCGGGTGCATCAGCAGCGGTTTGCCCCTCAGTTTGTGGTGTTCAACGAAGAGTACCGGGAACTGACGGAGGAGGAGTACCGGGAGATGTTTGCCCATCAGGAAACTTTTTACAGAGAAAACAATCCTTATGGGGCTGAAAACTATGCCCAGATGTTTTATGCCAGAAAGACGGGAGCGGCATTCAGCAAAGAGATGGCCCGATCGGTCAGAGTGGCGCTGAAAGAATGGAGCGGAAAGAACCTTCAGTAGCTTTCAGGGGCTTTTGGTTAAAAAGAAACATTTTTATCACAGGAAATTTCATAAAAACCTTGCAAATATCAGGATTTTTAGGTATAACTGAATCGATAACAAGGAATAACAGAGAGGGGCCGGCTGAGACCCCTCTTTTCATGGATTTTTAAGAAAGGGTTGTACACGATGATCAGTGCAAACAATATTACATTGCGTTTGGGAAAGAAAGCGTTGTTTGAGGACGTAAATATTAAGTTTACAGAGGGCAACTGCTATGGTGTGATTGGTGCCAATGGTGCAGGAAAATCTACATTTTTAAAGATCCTGTCCGGACAGTTAGAGCCCACCAGCGGCGATGTGGTGATTACGCCATGGCAGAGGCTGTCCTTCCTTCAGCAGGATCATATCAAATACGATGAGGACCAAGTTTTGGACACAGTTATCATGGGAAATGCCCGGCTGTATGAGATTATGAAGGAAAAAGAAGCCATCTACATGAAGGAAGATTTTACCGACGAGGACGGCATTAAGGCGGCAGAACTGGAGGGCGAGTTTGCCTCTATGAATGGTTGGGAGGCAGAGTCCGACGCGGCAAATCTGCTGAACGGACTGGGAATTGAACCGGAATTCCATTATCAGCTCCTGAAGGATTTAACAGGCGCTCAGAAAGTGAAAGTCTTGCTGGCTCAGGCGCTGTTCGGGAATCCTGATATTCTGCTTTTGGACGAGCCGACGAACCATCTGGATCTGGATGCTATCGCATGGCTGGAAGAGTTTCTGATTAATTTCGAGAACACCGTGATTGTGGTGTCCCATGACCGGTATTTCCTGAACAAAGTCTGCACCATGATTGCAGATATCGATTACAGCAAGATTCAGCTTTACGCAGGAAACTATGATTTCTGGTACGAGTCCAGCCAGCTGATGATCCGCCAGATGAAGGAAGCCAACCGGAAAAAGGAAGAGAAAATCAAAGAGCTGCAGGAATTTATTCAGCGCTTCTCCGCCAATGCCTCCAAGTCAAAGCAGGCGACCTCCAGGAAGCGCGCCCTGGAGAAGATTGAGCTGGATGACATCAAGCCCTCCAGCAGAAAGTATCCCTACATTGATTTCCGCCCGGCGAGAGAGATCGGAAATGAAGTTCTTACTGTGGAAAATCTGACCAAGACTATCGACGGCGTGAAGGTTCTGGATCACATCTCCTTTATCCTGAACCGGGATGACAAGGTGGCTCTGGTGGGACCAAATGAGCACGCGAAGACAGTCCTGTTCCAGATTCTGGCCGGGGAGATGGAGCCGGATGAGGGCAGCTACAAATGGGGACTGACTACAACTCAGTCCTATTTCCCGAAAGACAACAGCGCGGAGTTCGACAATGACGACACGATTGTAGACTGGCTGACCCAGTACTCTCCTGAGAAGGATGTCACCTATGTGCGTGGATTCCTGGGGAGGATGCTGTTTGCCGGAGAGGACGGCGTGAAGAAAGTGAAGGTTCTGTCCGGAGGCGAGAAAGTGCGCTGTATGTTGTCTAAGCTGATGATTTCAGGGGCCAATGTCTTGATGCTGGATGAGCCCACTGACCACCTGGATATGGAATCCATAACGGCCTTAAACAATGGCCTGATCAAGTTCCCGGGTGTCCTGATCTTCTCCTCCAGAGACCATCAGATTGTCCAGACTACGGCAAACCGGATTATGGAGATTGTAAACGGACAGCTGATTGACAAGATTACTACCTACGATGAGTACCTGGAGAGTGATGAAATGGCAAGAAAGAGACAGGTATTTACAGTGACAGAGAGCGAAGAGGCAGACGATTAATGTAAACTTTTTGGAAAAACAAGAAAAACGGTTGACAAATCGTTTTTCGCGTAGTATATTTTAGAAAATTTATTTTTCAAACCGTTGAGGCGGAGATAACGGCAGTTATGCGCGCACAGAGAGTCCGGAAGGGTGAGAGCCGGGCCGAGATGCAGATTGTCAAATGGACCGCTGAGGGCGCAGTCAAAGGCAGGACGGAGAGTCTGCCGAGTATTCTGCGACGTAAGGCATACGTCAGTTGCCGGAGATATGTTGGTATCTCGCTAAGGACACAGGGAGATGATACCTGTGAATCAAGGTGGCACCGCGGAGCGTATATGATAGCCCCGTCCTTGACAGATTCTATTTTCTATGAGTCTGTCAGGGACGGGGCTTTTTGTTTCCAAGGAAACGCACCTGCGCCTCCCTGACAGCAGATTCCGTGAAAAGGAGGACAACAGTATGCAGGCATTGCTGCAACCATCGTTAGACACTGTGAAGGCTATCGCAGGATCGGGAGAATACAGGAGAATTCCGGTATGGCGGGAACTGTTTGCGGATCATTTTACTCCGGTGGAGGTCATGCGGATCCTGAAGAATGTGAGCCGCCACTGCTACCTGCTGGAGAGCGCGGAGGATAATCAGAAATGGGGCCGCTTTTCCTTTCTGGGATATTCGCCCAGCCTGGAGCTGACCAGCATTGGCGGAAAGGTAACGATCCGGCGGGGAGAAGACGTTCGAAAGGATGGGGAGAATAAAGCGGTTACGGAAGAAACGTTTGAGGGAACACCTCAGGAAGCTATCCGGAACATTCTGAGAGATTACAAAAGCCCTGAATTTAAGGAGCTGCCGCCGTTTGCCGGCGGTCTGGTAGGCTATTTCTCCTATCAGTACCTGGCCTGCTGCGAGCCGTCACTGCAGCTGAAGGCAGAGGAGAAAGACGGCTTTCGGGACGTTGATTTGATGTTGTTTGATCAGGTCATCGCTTTTGATCACTACCGCCAGAAGGTACTGCTGATCTGCGGCGTAAATGCCGCCAGGCCGGAGGACTCATACCGGGAGGCGGAGGAAAAGCTGGATGGGATGGCCCGCCTGCTTATGGAGGGAAAACCTGGAGAGATCCAGCCGCTGAAGCTGAAGGGAGAGCTGAGGCCCCGTTTCTCCAAAGAGGCATATATGGAGATGACAGAGAAAGCAAAATACTATATCCGGGAAGGGGATATCTTTCAGGTGGTTCTATCAAATCCCATAGAAGCCCAGGCGGAGGGGAGCCTTTTTGATACTTACCGGGTGCTGAGAACCACCAATCCCTCACCCTATCTGTTTTATTTTTCCAGCGACGACCTGGAAATGGTCGGCGCCTCGCCGGAAACCCTGGTAAAGCTGGAGGGGAGAACGCTGTACACCTTTCCTCTGGCGGGAACCCGGCCGCGGGGAAAGACGCAAGAGGATGACAGACGCCTGGAAGAAGAGCTGCTGGCAGATGAGAAGGAGCTGGCGGAGCACAATATGCTGGTAGATCTGGGGCGCAATGATATTGGGAAGATCAGCCGGGTCGGCTCTGTAAAGGTGGAGGCGTATTTATCTGTTCAAAGGTTTTCCCATGTGATGCATCTTGGCTCTACTGTGACGGGGACGATCCGGGAGGACCGGGACGCAGTGGACGCGGTGGATGCCATTCTGCCCGCAGGAACTCTATCGGGAGCCCCTAAGCTGCGGGCCTGCCAGATCATTGAGGAGCTGGAGGGCATACCTAGAGGAGTCTATGGAGGAGCCATCGGTTACCTGGACTTTTCTGGAAACCTGGACACTTGCATCGCGATCCGGCTGGCATTCCAAAAGAACGGCAGAGTAACGGTCCGTTCCGGCGCCGGGATTGTGGCAGACAGCGTGCCGGGAAAAGAATATGAAGAGTGCATGAACAAAGCAAAGGCTGTGGTCAATGCGATCCGGACGGCGGAAGGAGGATTGGAATGATTCTGCTGATTGATAATTACGATAGTTTTTCTTATAACTTGTATCAGCTGACCGGAGCTCTGGAGCCAGATATCCGGGTGCTCCGAAATGATGCGGTGAGCGTGGAGGAGGCCATAGAGATGCGGCCGCAGGCCATCATCCTGTCCCCCGGCCCAGGCCGCCCGGAAAATGCTGGGATCTGCGTACCTCTGGTCCGGGAGGCGGCGGGAAAAGTCCCAATTCTGGGCGTATGCCTGGGGCACCAGGCTATCTGCGAGGCGTTTGGAGGCAAAGTGACGTATGCGAAAAAACTGATGCACGGAAAAGCGTCACCTCTAATGATTGAAAAAGGCAGCAGGCTTTTTAAGGGAATTCGGCAGCCAATGGCAGCGGCGAGATACCATTCCCTGGCGGCGGAGGAAGCATCCCTGCCAGACTGCCTGGCAGTGACGGCCAGGGACCGGGACGGAGAGATCATGGCAGTGGAACACAGAGATTACCCAGTTTTCGGCGTTCAGTTTCACCCGGAATCGGTGATGACGCCTGATGGATTAAAAATAATCGAAAATTTTATGGAGGCAGCGAGAGATTATGATTAAAGAAGCGATTTTAAAACTTTCCAGAAAAGAAGATTTGACTTACAGTGAGGCGGAGGCAGTGATGAATGAGATCATGGGAGGGGAGGCCACTCCGGTGCAGATGGCGGCATATCTGACAGCCCTGTCCCTGAAAGGAGAGACCATTGATGAGATCACGGCGTCAGCAGCCGGGATGAGGGCCCACTGTATCAAACTTCTCCATGACATGGACGTGTTGGAGATTGTGGGAACCGGTGGAGATGGGGCCAATTCCTTTAACATTTCTACCACTTCAGCCCTGGTGATCGCAGCGGCTGGTGTACCGGTGGCCAAACATGGAAACCGGGCGGCTTCTTCCAAAAGCGGGGCGGCGGATGTGC
Source organism: uncultured Lachnospiraceae bacterium (assembly GCA_944376125.1). Classification (GTDB taxonomy): domain Bacteria; phylum Bacillota; class Clostridia; order Lachnospirales; family Lachnospiraceae; genus UMGS1370. The sequence continues at coordinate 116,539 of CALWBQ010000008.1, read as the reverse complement.
TGGAGGCCCTGGGAGTCAATATCACCGTTCCGCCGGAGAAGAGCAGCCAGCTTCTGAAATCCATCCAGATCTGCTTTCTCTTTGCGCAGAATTACCATATTGCGATGAAGTATGTGGCGCCCATCAGGAAGGAATTGGGGATCCGAACTGTGTTTAATATTTTAGGGCCCCTCTCCAATCCCGCCGGAGCCAACATGGAGCTGATGGGAGTCTTTGATGAATCTCTGGTAGAGCCTCTGGCCCAGGTCATGGCAAATCTGGGTGTAAGACGGGGGATGGTAGTTTTTGGGCAGGACAAGCTGGATGAGATCTCCATGAGCGCTCCCACCTCAGTGTGTGAGATTAGAGATGGATGGTTCCAGTCCTACACGGTGACGCCAGAGCAGTTCGGCTATACTCGGTGCAGCAAAGAGGAATTGAAGGGAGGAACACCGGAGGAAAACGCGGAGATCACCCGGGCTATCCTGGCTGGGACTGAGCGAGGACCAAAACGCGATGCAGTGTGTCTGAATGCCGGAGCAGCCCTCTACATAACAGGAAAAGCCGAGACCATGGAAGAAGGCGTCAGGATGGCCGAGGACCTCATCGACAGCGGGAAGGCAATGGAAAAATTAGAGGCATTTATCAGGGAGAGCAGACAATGAATATTTTGGAAGAAATCGCAGAAAAAACCAGGGAACGGATCCAGGCGGAAAAGGGACGCCTTCCACTGAGGGAACTGCGGCGGCAGGCGGAGGAAAGGGAAGGCAGACTCCATGCTTTTCGGGACGCATTGAAAGGCCCGGGCTTGTCGTTCATCTGTGAGGTAAAGAAAGCCTCACCGTCCAAGGGAGTCATCGCCCGGGAATTTCCTTATCTGGATATTGCCAGAGAGTACGAAATGGCCGGGGCAAGCGCGATTTCCTGCCTGACAGAACCTTTTTATTTTCAGGGGAAAGATAAGTTTGCGGAGGAAATAGCAAAGATAGTGAAAATTCCTGTGCTGAGGAAGGATTTTACTGTGGACGAGTATATGGTCTACCAGGCAAAAGCTATGGGAGCTGCAGCGATCCTGCTGATCTGCGCGATCCTGGACGATGAGCAGCTTGCTGCTTATAGCCAGCTTGCAGAAGAGCTGGGTATGGATGCTTTGGTGGAGACCCACACAGCCAGGGAGGTGGAGAGAGCCGTAAGGTCAGGGGCACCTGTCATCGGTGTCAACAACCGGGATCTGAAAACGTTTCAGGTGGATCTGGAGGCTGGATTAAAACTGAGGGATATGATCCCCGCTCACCGGGTGTTTGTCTCCGAGAGCGGGATCCATAACGAGGACGATATTAAAAAGCTGCTTAAATGCAGGGCAGACGGAGTTCTCATCGGGGAGCGTCTGATGAAGGAACCAGATAAGAAAGGGCTGTTGGAGAGATGGAAAAACCTGGACAGAGAGTATCAAAGCAGCCGGTTCGGCTGAAGATCTGCGGCCTGCGCCGCCCGGAGGATGTGGATTACGTTAACGAAGCTGCCCCGGACTTCTGCGGGTTTATTATAGATATTCCGAAAAGCAGGAGAAGCATTAGCCAGGAGACGGCACGGGAGCTGAAAAGGCGGCTGCGGCCGGGGATTGTAGCCGTGGGGGTTCTGGCAGACAGCGACCCGCAGAAGGCCGCAGAGCTTTTGATAGAAGGAATTGTGGATGCGGTTCAGCTCCACGGCTGTGAGGACGAGACTTATATCGCCGCTCTGCGGAATATTCTTGAGAGAGAAGGGGTTCCGCTCAAGAATCGATCGTGGCCTGTCCTCATAAAAGCCTTCTCCATCCGCAGCCAGGAAGACCTGGCGTCTGCCGCCGGATCCGGGGCGGATATGATTCTGCTGGACAACGGGGCAGGGGGAACCGGCCGCGCGTTTGACTGGAGCCTGCTGAAAGGGGCGGGTATCGGAGAGCGCCCCTACATTTTGGCCGGAGGACTGGGACCGGACAATCTGCAGGAAGCTATGGAGGCACTCAGGCCATGGGGGCTGGACATCAGCAGCGGCGTGGAGACAGAAGGAAAGAAGGACAGAGACAAAATTCTTGCGGCGGCAGCCGCAGTCAGGAGATGGAATCAGAGATGAAAGAAGGAAGATTTGGAGTACACGGAGGCCAGTATATACCAGAGACGCTGATGAACGCGGTGCTGGAGCTGGAAAAGGCATATGATTATTATAAGAACGATCCGGAATTTAACCGGGAGCTGCAGGGGCTGCTGAACGATTATGCGGGCCGCCCCTCGCGGCTGTATTATGCAGGGCGCATGACGGAGGATCTGGGGGGAGCGAAGATCTATCTGAAAAGGGAAGACTTAAACCATACCGGGGCCCACAAGATCAATAATGTGCTGGGACAGGCACTGCTGGCCAAAAAGATGGGGAAGACCAGGGTGATCGCGGAGACCGGGGCCGGACAGCACGGTGTGGCCACGGCGACAGCGGCCGCCCTGATGGGGCTGGAGTGTGACGTTTTTATGGGGGAGGAAGATACAAAGCGGCAGGCTTTAAATGTTTACCGGATGCGGCTTTTAGGCGCGAATGTCCACCCAGTTTCTACAGGGACCGGAACCTTGAAGGACGCTGTTTCGGAGACGATGAGAGAATGGACAAAACGGATCGATGACACCCATTATATTCTCGGCTCTGTCATGGGGCCCCATCCATTTCCCACCATCGTCCGGGACTTTCAGGCGGTCATCTCCAAAGAAATAAAAGAACAGCTTATGGAAAAAGAAGGACGTCTGCCGGATGCGGTGCTGGCCTGCGTGGGGGGAGGTTCCAACGCGATAGGTGCCTTTTACCATTTTATCGAAGATAAGCAGGTGCGTCTGGTTGGCTGCGAGGCTGCCGGAAGAGGGATCAGCACAGCGGAGACGGCGGCTACCATTGCCACTGGAAAGCTGGGAATCTTCCATGGAATGAAATCCTATTTTTGCCAGGACGAATACGGCCAGATCGCTCCGGTTTATTCCATCTCGGCGGGACTGGATTATCCTGGCATTGGGCCGGAGCACGCATGGCTGCATGATACTGGGAGAGCTGAGTACGTGGCGGTGACCGACGATGAGGCGGTTGATGCCTTTGAATATCTTGCCAGAATGGAAGGGATCATCCCGGCAATCGAGAGTGCTCACGCTGTGGCTTACGCCAGAAAACTGGCTCCCGAGATGGGAAAGGATCAGATTATGGTTATCAACATATCAGGCAGAGGCGATAAAGACTGCGCAGCCATCGCCCGGTACAGAGGGGAGGATATTTATGAATAGGATTGAGAGCGCCTTTGAGAAAGGCAAAGCATTTATACCATTTATCACATGCGGCGATCCGTCTCTGGAGATTACAGAGCAGTTGGTATACGCCATGGAGGAGGCGGGGGCTGATCTGATCGAGCTGGGAATTCCCTTTTCCGACCCCACGGCGGAGGGGCCGGTTATTATGGACGCCAATATCAGGGCACTGGCCGGAGGGGTTACTGCAGACAAAATTTTCCAGATGGCGGAGAGAATCCGCACCCGCACCACAGTGCCTATGGTCTTTATGACGTATGCAAACGTGGTCTTCTCCTACGGGACAGAGCGGTTTATCAAGAAGGCTGCCAGAGTCGGCATGGATGGCCTGATTCTTCCGGATGTGCCTTTTGAAGAGAAAGAAGAATTTGCACAGGTTTGCCGAAAATATGGCCTGGCCTTGATTTCCCTGGTAGCGCCCACCTCCAGGGAGCGGATTCGCATGATCGCTTCTGAGGCAGAGGGCTTTTTGTACTGCGTCTCCTCCCTGGGCGTGACTGGGGTGAGATCAGAGATCAATACAGATGTGGGGGAGATGGTGAAAATGGCTAAGGAAGTATCAAACATTCCCTGTGCGGTCGGTTTTGGCATCTCCACCGAAGAGCAGGCCCATTCTATGGCAAGGCAGGCCGACGGCGTGATCGTGGGATCCGCCATCGTCAAGCTGTGCGGCCAGTACGGAAAGGACTGTATTCCAGCCGTGAAAGAATACGTCAGGCGAATGAAAGCGGCAGCAAACGGGTAAGTTAAATCTGGTCAATTCCCCCGAAGTATGGTATACTATGAGCACTTAGCGAGGTATCTCTCGAGCTTAGTGCGAGTCATACCTGGCCCCTTGGGGAGGTGTTTCACGAGCCTAGTGGCCACGGTGTACTATGAGCACTTAGCGAGGTATTTCTCGAGCTTGGGAGGTACTACAACGGATGTTCAAGGAGGACAAATCTATGAAGACAACGCTGGTGATCATGGCGGCGGGGATCGGAAGCCGCTTTGGCGGCGGGATCAAGCAGCTGGCGCCGGTAGGCCCTGGGGGAGAGATTATTATGGATTACTCGATCCATGATGCTCTGGAAGCGGGCTTTGACAGGATTATTTTTATCATTCGGCGGGATCTGGAAGCGGATTTTAAAGAAATCATTGGAAACCGGATTGAAAAGCTGACAGAGGTGGCTTACGCCTACCAGGAGCTGAATGATCTGCCTGAAGGGTATTCTGTCCCGGCGGGGAGGACCAAGCCCTGGGGGACAGGCCAGGCAGTTCTCAGCATCAAAGGACTGGTGGACGGACCGTTTGCCGTGATCAATGCAGATGACTATTATGGAAAAGAATGTTTCCGGCAGATGTACCGGTATATGACGGAAGAGATGAGAGCAGAAGGAAAACCTTACGATATGTGTATGAGCGGATTCGTTTTGGCAAATACTCTCAGCGAGAACGGAGCGGTGACCCGGGGAGTCTGCACTGCTAACAATGACGGCACGTTGAAGGAAGTAAATGAGACCTACGATATCCAGATGACCGAAGAAGGTCTGTACGGAAAGGATGAAAGCGGGAAAAAAGTTGCTTTAGATCCCAAACGTCCGGTATCGATGAATATGTGGGGACTGCCGGCAGCTTTTGTAGATGAGCTGGAAAAGGGATTCCCGCAATTCCTGGATTCAATACCTGATGGGGATTTGAAGAAAGAGTATTTGCTGCCTCAGATCATTGATAAACTGGTAAAATCCGGGGAGGCAACGGTGAAAATTTTGAACACACCGGATAAGTGGTTTGGTGTAACTTACAAGGAAGACCGGCAGGCTGTGGTGGATGCTATTCGGAAATTGGTGGAAGAGGGAGTTTATAAGGAAAAATTGTTTTCCTGAAGTGCCTGAACATGAGGAGACCCCGGCGAGTAAACAACCGGGGCAATTATGAAAAATCTATGTGCAAAATAACGATAAAATGATAAATATCTTATTGATTTATATGCATTTAGTATAAAAGTAAAATATGAACAGACTGTGAACACTATGTAAATAGATTGTTACACTTGGGGAACTGTGAAAGGAGGAGAAATAGGATGGCAGAACTCAACCAGAGGGTGCCGATTGTGATCGGACATCGAAATCCGGACACGGATTCCATCTGTTCCGCAATCTGCTACGCAAATTTGAAGACAAAGGCGACAGGAACCTACCATAAGCCGGCACGGGCAGGCAATATCAACGCAGAGACCAGGTACGTGCTGGACTATTTTAAGGCGGAAGAGCCAACATTGATCACGGATGTACGGACTCAGGTAAAAGATATCGAAATCCGAACTATCGCAGGTGTGGACCGGAATATTTCTCTGAAAAAGGCATGGAACCTTATGCAGGCGGGTAACGTGGTCACGCTGCCGATTGTAACGGAAAACGGCGCCCTGGAGGGCTTGATTACTGTGGGAGATATTACGAAATCCTACATGAACATCTATGACAGCAGTATTCTGTCAAAGGCCAATACCCAGTACTCCAACATTCTGGATACTCTGGAGGGAGATCTGGTAGTGGGGGATCCCGAGGCATACTTTAACCAGGGAAAAGTGCTGGTTGCGGCAGCAAATCCAGATATGATGGAATTTTATATTGAACCCCATGATCTGGTGATTCTTGGAAACCGATACGAATCTCAGCTCTGCGCCATTGAGATGGAGGCAGACTGCATTATTGTCTGTGAGGGGGCAGGGGCCTCTCTGACGATCCGGAAACTGGCGGAACAGCACGGATGCACGGTTATCACAACGGCTTACGATACCTACACTACCGCCCGCCTGATTAACCAGAGTATGCCGGTCAGCTACTTTATGAAGACAGAGAAACTGATCACGTTTGAGGAAGACGACTATATTGACGAGATTCGGGATGTGATGGCCAGCAAGCGTCATAGGGATTTCCCGATTTTAGATAAAAATGGCCTCTATAAAGGGATGATCTCCCGCAGAAATCTTTTGGGTGCCAGGGGCAAACAGGTAATTTTGGTAGATCATAATGAGAGAAGCCAGGCGGTGGAGGGGATTAGCTCTGCTGACATCAGAGAAATTATCGATCATCACAGGCTGGGGACTGTGGAGACGATTTCGCCGGTATTTTTCCGCAACCAGCCATTGGGCTGTACAGCTACGATTGTCTATCAGATGTATCAGGAGGCAGGAATTGAGATCGAACCGACTATTGCGGGACTTTTGTGCAGTGCGATTATTTCCGACACTCTTTTGTTCCGTTCTCCGACCTGCACGGCAGTGGATCGGTCTGCGGCTATGAAGCTGGCGGATATAGCCGGAATTGAGATTGAAAAGTATGCTGGAAATATGTTTGCGGCCGCCAGCAACTTAAAAGGAAAGAGCGATGTTGAAATCTTTTATCAAGATTTTAAAATCTTTACGGCAGGCAAGAAGGTCTTCGGCGTCGGGCAGGTCAGCTCTCTCAATGAGGAAGAACTGGCAGAGCTGCGGGACCGCATGGAAGAATACATCAAACAGGCAAGGCAGGACAAAAATACAGATATGATGTTCTTCATGCTGACGAATATCATAACAGAATCTACAGATTTAATTTATGAAGGCCAGGGAGCAGGCCAGCTAGTAGCCAGAGCTTTTCATTTAGAAAATTTAGAAAATGGAAAGCAGAATTATGTCACTCTGGAAGGGGTGGTTTCCAGAAAGAAGCAGCTTGTGCCAGCTCTCGTTCTGGCAGAACAGGAATAGGGAAAGAACATTAGAAAGAGGAAACAAGAAATGGCAAAACAGGTATGGAAACCGGGGACTATGGTATATCCGGCTCCTGCGGCCATGGTGAGCGTGGCGGATGCAGAAGGAAATACGAACATCATTACAGCGGCTTGGACAGGCAATATCTGTTCAGATCCGCCTATGGCATACGTATCGATTCGCCCAGAGCGTTTTTCTTACCATATGGTGGAGGAGACAGGGTGTTTTGTGATCAATCTGACGACCAAAAAGCTGGCAAGGGCAACCGACTACTGCGGCGTTCGCTCTGGAAGAAATGAAGATAAATGGAAAGCGGCAGGGCTGACGCCTGAGCCGGCAGACTTTGTGAAGGCGCCCCTTATCCGTGAGTGCCCGGTAAATATTGAGTGCCAGATCACTGGCCAGATTGATCTGGGAAGCCATACAATGTTTATAGGAAAAGTTCTGGCCGTCCATGTAGATGAGGCGTATATGGACAAAAACGGAAGATTTGACCTGACGGCTTCCGGCCTTATGGCCTATGCACACGGTGAATACCTGGAGCTGGGAAAGAGGATCGGCACATTTGGATTTTCTGTCAGAAAGAAATCTGCGGGAAAGAAGCCGGCAGTGAGGAGGAGAAAGTAGAACAGCTATGGAGAAGACGAACATTACCCTGATCGGAATGCCCTCATCAGGAAAAAGCACCATCGGCGTTCTGCTGGCAAAGCGTTTGGGATATTCTTTTGTGGATGTGGATATTGTGATCCAGGAGAAAGAAGGACGGCTGCTGAAGGAGATTATTGCGGAGGAAGGCCTGGACGGTTTCCTGGAAGTGGAAAACCGGATCAATGCCGGAGTCGATGTCAGCCGTTCCGTGATTGCCCCCGGCGGCAGCGTGATCTACGGGAAAGAAGCAATGGAACATTACAAGGAGATCAGTCAGATCGTCTATCTGAAACTGGGCTTTGAGGAAGTAGAACGCCGCATCGGCAATGTTGTAGACCGGGGCGTAGCGCTCCGGGATGGAATGACGCTGAGAGATCTGTATGATGAAAGAGTTCCCTATTATGAGAAATACGCAGACATTACTGTAGATGAGACGGGGCAGACGCCTGGCGAGACGGTGGATGCCCTGCGGGCAATGATTGAGGAACAATTCAAGAAGAGTGGGGAGCGCCTGTAAGTCTTCCCGCCGGAAAAATATGGAGGGACAGCCGATCGTGCTGCCCTCCTGTTTTCATTTCATTAGGAAAATGCGGGAAGCCGCCTGTGCAGGTTTCTCGTTCGCCTATTCCGGGTAGACCAGCCGGTCCGGCGAGATATTTTCCAGAACTTCCCGGTAAAAGCGCTCTGCCAGGTAATTTGCCATGGGCAGATTCATATCTAAATAGTTGCCGCAGTCCTTCGCCGCGGCTCCCGGCACTTCGCCGCGAAAATCCCGCATAAAGATAAACAGCTCTCTCAGGAGAGGCAGAATATCTTCTGATTTCAGATCGCCTGCCATCACCAGGTAGAATCCGGTCCGACACCCCATGGGGCCGAAGTAGATGATCTTATTTCCGAATACAGGGTGATTGCGGAGAAATGTGGCGCCTAGATGCTCTATGGTATGAACCTCCGCTGTGTTCATCACCGGCTCAAAGTTTGGACGGGTCATGCGGATGTCAAAGGTGGTAATCGTCTCGGCGCCCACCTGATCTTTTCGGGAAACGTATACGCCTGGCAGCAGGGCCAGATGATTGACAGTAAAACTGGCTATTTTTTCCATTGATAAAGCTCCTTTCTGTTCCTTGCACCTGCACAAAGCGGATCGCCGCCTGTACACTGATCTTATCATAGCATAAAGACGGCCGGTTGCCCATACATTTTTAGGAAGAAAGGAGCGTCGGGTATGGAGGACTGGTATCGTTTACCGGAAGAGGAAGTGCTGTCCAGACTGAATACAGACAGAAAAGGTTTGACGGAGGAAGAGGCCGCCCGGCGAATCAGCCAGTATGGAAGAAACGTGCTGAGAGAGACTGGGAAAAAACGGTGGTACCGGGTATTTTTGGAGCAGTTTCAGGATCTTTTGGTGCAGATTCTGATCGGTGCAGCCTTGATCTCTATGGTTTCAGGGAACAGTGAGAGCACGATCGTGATTTTTGCCGTACTGCTGCTGAATGCTGTTTTGGGAACGGTTCAGCACCAGAAAGCGCAGAAGTCTCTGGAAAGCCTGAAGGCTCTGTCTGCACCTGCTGCTTCCGTTATAAGAAATGGAGAGAAGAAACGAATACCGGCATCTCAAGTCGTGCCGGGGGATCTGCTGGCTTTAGAAAGCGGCGACCTGGCAGCCGCAGATGGAAGACTTCTGGAAGTCTCCAGTTTGAAGATAAATGAGAGCTCTCTGACCGGGGAAGCTGACAGCGTAGAGAAAAGCAGAGGGCGAATAACAAAAGAAGCGCCGTTGGCAGACAGAACGAATATGGTTTTTTCCGGTGGACTGGTGACGGGGGGACGAGGGATTGCTGTGGTGACAGCCACGGGGATGGACACAGAGATAGGCAGAATTGCAGAGTTAATGAACAGCACCAGAGAGCAGAAAACTCCTCTTCAGGTCAGCCTGGACCGTTTCAGCGGAAGACTGGCCGCCGCTATTATGGCAATTTCAGCGGCAGTATTTTTTTTAAGCCTTTACCGCGGCAGCGGGATTCTGGATGCGCTGATGTTTGCTGTTGCCCTGGCGGTGGCGGCTATCCCAGAGGCGTTGGGAACGATCGTAACGATTGTCCAGGCAATGGGAACTCAGAGGATGGCAAAACAGAATGCGATCATCAAAGATCTGAAGGCGGTAGAAAGCCTGGGATGCGTGTCAGTTATATGTACAGATAAGACTGGCACACTGACTCAAAATAAAATGACAGTCCAGGCGGTGTGTGAAGGGGAAAAACTTTGGAAGCTGGAGGAGAAGGCGGAGAAGTATACATTTCACAAGCGCAGCGGTGTGATTTCCCTGGCAGAGGCTGCTGTCCTGGCCAACAATGCAGAGTCCTGGGAAGACAGAGCTGGGGATCCAGTGGAGACGGCTCTGCTTAGAATGGTTTTCGATACGGGAACAGACATAAAGAAAATCCGCAGCCAGTGGAGGCGGATTCGGGAGCAGCCCTTCCAATCCGCGGCAAAGCAGATGAGCGTTGAGTGCGAAAATCAGAAGGGGGAACGGTTCTGGATTGCTAAAGGGGCGGTGGATGTCTTGCTGGACAGATGCAGATGGGTCTCTGATGAACTGGGGGTCTGTGAGCTGACGACACTGAAGAAAAAAAGAATCTTGGGTCAAAATGAGAGGTGGGCCCGGGAGGGATTCCGGGTGTTGGCTTTCGCATGTCAGGAAGAAAACAAGAGAAAGTCAGATGCTGTTTTTATCGGGATGGCGGCATTTATGGATCCGCCCAGGCCGGAGTCTGCATCCGCTGTCAAAAAAGCCCGGGAAGCAGGGATAAAACCCGTTATGATCACGGGGGATCACCCGGTGACAGCCTTGTCGATCGCGGAAAAGATTCATCTGATTCAGCCCTGGGAAGCAGTGATGACCGGGAGAGAGCTGGACAGCGTGAGTGAGGAAGAGCTGGAGCGGAGACTGCCGGAGATTGCCGTCTATGCCAGAGTTTCGCCGGAGCACAAGATCCGCATCGTGGAGGCGTGGCAGAGGAGAGGGAAGATAGTAGCCATGACCGGGGACGGCGTCAATGACGCTCCAGCCTTGAAGAAGGCGGATATCGGCGTGGCCATGGGGAGAGGCGGAACGGAAGTGTCCAGGGACGCCGCTTCCATGATCCTGGCGGATGATAACTTTGCCACCATCATTGCGGCGGTAGAAAACGGGCGGAACGTATACCGGAACATCCAGAATGCCATAGATTTTCTGCTCTCCGGCAATATGGCAGGGATCTTCTGCGTCCTCTATACCTCCCTTTTAGCCCTCCCAATGCCCTTTGCCCCGGTTCATCTGCTGTTTATCAATCTGGTGACAGACTCGCTTCCCGCCCTGGCTATCGGCATGGAGCCGGCAGAGGAGGGGCTGCTGAGGCAGAAACCCAGGGATCCATCCAAAGGAATCCTGACAAAAACATTTATGAAGGATATCCTGATCCAAGGGGGACTTATTGCCCTGGGAACCATGGCCGCCTACTATATCGGCCTGTCAGGACTGTATGGCCGGGCGGCCGGGAATCCCGCTGTGGCCAGCACAATGGCATTTACAACGCTGACCCTCGCCAGGCTCTTTCACGGGTTCAACTGCCGCAGTCACCACTCAATTCTTCATCTGGGCCTGTTCAGCAATCTGTACAGCATCATGGCCTTTGAAGCCGGCGTTGTCCTGCTGGCGGCCGTGCTGTTTGTGCCGTGGCTGCAGCGGCTGTTTGCGGCGTCGGATCTTTCAGCAATGCAGGTGGCGGCAGTGGGAATCTGCGCCGCGGTTCCCACGCTGATTATTCAGGCGTGGAAGCTGGCGAGGGAGAGTTTTCGATAGACAGAAAAGGAAAAATAGTGCTCTGTAAATTGTGGCAAAATAAAATTAGTTTTTGCCCTACAAGCTGCCGTGGCTTGTGGGGCATTCTGTTTTATTATAGAATAAATTCAATAGGAGGAGAGAGAAAATGTCGATTTTTTCAGAAGAGTTAAAAAAGCTGGTTAAACAGAAAAAAGCGGTAGTTTATGATATGGCTAAAAAGTGTCAGATTGATCATTCCTCCCTTTATCAGATCATCAATGGTAAGCGTCTGCCTGCTTCGGAGTCAGTGGTGAAACAGATTGGAGAATATCTGAAACTTTCGCCGGATGTACAGGAGCAGCTTTTGGAAAAATACCGGATCATGCATATGGGGGAGGAAACCTATTTCCGCAGACAGTATGTGAAGGAATTCATTGAAAAGCTGGATATCCAGGAACAGGATCCCTTTCCTGTGAATTACCAGGCAGTGCTGCCTGACATAGAAGAGGAGGCAGACTGTATCTCTGTTACAGGCAGGGAGAATCTGGACCGGGCCATGAGCAAAATTATTATGAACGAGGCAAATGAAAAGGGAAAGATCCGCATTATCTGTCAGGGGACTTACACATTTCTCTTTTCTCTTCTGTGTATGTATGGTGAGAATAAAGATTTTACTGCGGAGCACATTCTGTGTCTGGAAAATGTCCAGGAAAATAATGACTGCTATAATATTCAGATGCTCTGTGGCGTAGCTCCGCTTCTGAAAGCTAATTTTTCCTATATCCCCTATTATTTTTATGATTCAGTCCAGGCGCATTACGGCATGATGAGCCTGTTTCCCTGTATGATTCTCGGCAGCCGCGAGGCGCTGCTCTTTTCCGCAGATGGCTCCAGAGGGCTGCTGTTCAGGGGAGACTCTTTCCTGGCCCTGCTGAGGGAGACCTTTGAACTGTGCAAAAAGAATGCCAGGCCGCTTCTGGCCAATGGGGCGGATGTGGAGCGCGTCAAGGAGATTGCGGATGAGGGGATGAATAATCCGGACTTCCAGGAGGCTTCAGCAGCGTATATTCTGTGTCCCTGTGTCTATTTCGGCCATCTCTGCGACAGCGGGATGTGGCTGAAGATCCTGAAAAAGGATATTCCCAACCGGAAAGAGCTGGAAACATTTCTAAAGGGGGACAATGCAAAGCTGTCTTCGATGGTTCACCACATTAAGATATATTCTTTTTTCACAAGGGAGGGGATTCGGGATTTTCTGGAAAATGGCCACATTGTAGATCCCTTCAGCATTTACTGTGATCCCCTGCCGATGGAAGACCGTCTGCAGTGCCTGAGGAAAGTTCTGAAGGAGATCGAGGAGGACCGGATGGAGATTTACCTCCTGAAGGAACACAAAATTAAAATGGATCGGGATTTTTATATCGTTGCCACACCGGGGCTGCTAAACTGCGTACTGAGAAAAAAGAGCGGAGAGTACGCTATGATGACGATTCGGGAAAGCACACTGTACCACGCCATAGGCGACTTTATGTCAGTCCTGAAGGACAGCGATATGGTAGAAGGAAAAGAAGAGACGGCAGAGTACCTGAGAAAGGTTCTGCAGAAAAAGTGTACAGAAGAAAAGGGAGCAGAGAGATGAATCTGAAAGAATACATTGGAACCTTATATACATGGAGTCGGCATGCTATAAGCAGAGAGTATTAATCGACCAGCTCAGGGCAGAACTGAAAAGAGCTGGCAGCCCTACATTCCAGCCGATTCAGAAACTTTACGAGACAAATGTTCCTCTCCTCCCATTTGTGATTGGCGGAGCCGTGATAGGGCTGATTTGTGACATTATTATAATAAATAGTATTTCTGAGTGCAAACATAAGAAAGCCGAAAACCGCAGGATAGCTGAAAGCAATCAGCGGAGTGCAGAATCTGCGAAATATTTTGCTCAGATTTCTGCTATGAATACGACATATATGGTTTGGAGGAACAGGGAAGGGGAATAGGAAAAGCAATGAAGAGAACACTGCAAGCTGTCATGGCGATTCTGGGCTGTGCGGCTGTGATCAGCTCCTGCGGAACTCATTCGGTGGACAAGCCGCAGGAATCAGATCTTTCCGGACAGACTTTTTCTGATTACTGCGGGGAATACGCGGAGGAGTACAGGGTCATCGGAGAGGAAGACGGTAAGATCCTGGTGTGGATTTCTGCTCCGGATTTTCCTGCGCTGATGGAAGAGCTGTACCAGACAGGGAACGGGGAAACGATTCAGGCAGAAGACCTGAAAGAGATGGCTGAGCTTCATCCGGACTGGAAGCGGGAATATGAATTTCTGGTAGAAGAGGCCGACATCGGGGAAATCCGGGAGGGATTTGCCGACACTCTGGCCAAAGACCTGATGATTTGCGCGATCCAGAAAATTGACTGTACAGGAGAAGGGGGAAGTGAGTGATGAGACGGGCAGCAGCGGTATTCCTGGCGGGAGTGATGCTTCTCGGCTCTGGAGTGAATGCCTTTGGCACAGAAAATAAAGCGGAGGGCGCATACTCGCCGGAAGGACAAAAACTGCAGGAGTACCTGAGCATTGATCTGGGAAAACCCCTGATTCAGAGCAGCTATTACGGCTATATGAACTTCATCGAAAATTTTAAAACAAACGGATATGCCATGTATGCCCTGGAGTTGGCAGATGCGCTGCTGGAGACAGGAGCGGAGCCGGATAAAGAAGAATATATGGAAATCCTGACTCATGTGATAACGATCTACGACATGGAAAACGCGGCTGACGCTGCAGAGCAGAAAAAAATGGACAATCTGAAATCTCTGGAGGACTATGGTGGTGATTTGCTGGAACTGGGAGCAGACGCATTGAAGACAATGACTGGTTCCGGTTCGTCTGCAGGACCTCTCAGCGAGGAGATCTCTGACGCTGTGGGCAGCCTGAATATGATGGCCGCTGACTCGGAGGCCTGGGCGGAGGGCCTGGCAGACCTGGAAATTATGATAGCCGATTATTCCGCTTATGATGAGTTTCTGGAACTGATTTCTGAGCAGTCAGAGGGAGAACTGAAGGCAGCAGCTTCCACTTTGAGAAGCGGCATGAAGGAGGCCATGGAAATTCGTCTGGATACCTACCAGAACCTGATGGATGAAACTTTTAAGAATTTCGGGTCGGAAGTTTTCTCCAGCGATTTTCTGCAGTTTTTGATGAAAATGCCAGAGTATGAGGAAGGCGCTCCGCTGCAGTGGGTTGCCGAGGCCGGGCTGACAGCCGCAGAGATAGCAGGGGGAAGCTCGTGGGCCCTGGGCAAAGACATTGGCAAGCTGGTAGGAAATACTGTGATTGGCGGAGAGGATTTGATCAACCGGGTCCGGGAAATGATGGCGCTTTACGATATCAGCCGCATTCTGCAGGACGAGCTGCTGGAGATAAGCTCTGACTTTGTGGACTGCTATGGGACGGAGACGGAAGAAGAGCAGGCGAAGCGGTATGCTGAGCTGGCCCAGTACCTGATAAGCTGCCGGATGCGGGGAGAATACTGCCTTTCCAGTATTGTGGCGGAGGATGCAGGGCTGGTAGCCTGGTTCAACAGACAGATGTCCAGGGCAGCAGACGAATGGTATGAAGAACAGGCAGATGCCATTGAGGGGATAAAAGACAGGATCCTGGAGATAACCGGGGGCGGCGCCGCTGAAGAGGCGGAATCTGAGACAGAACAGCCCGGCCCGGAGCAGTCTGGTTTGGGGCCGCTGAGCCCGGAACAGCTGGAATATATCAAAAAGATTCTGAATGTGCCGGATGATCTGCCAGTGGAAGCGAATCAGTCGGAAGCATATTACTGGGAAGGTGCTGGCCTCTGGCTGATCTATGTGGAGTTCCGTTACCAGGGTGAACCGGTGGCTTCAGTGGAGGCGGATGCGTATACGGGCGAACCGCTGGCAGATTTTTGGATGTATACTCCTCCGGACAGCCTGACATCGCAGCCGGAGCCGGAAGAGACAGAGCAGGCACATCAGGGGCCCTACAGCGATGAGGAGCTGTGCGAGATGGCCAGAGTTTATTATGAAGCCAGGTATTCGGAGGCGCCTCCGGGAATACAGGTGGACAGAACGGATGGGGATCTGGTTATGATACATCTCTATGAATCTATGGATGATCATCTGGCTACATATGACTGGTACACAGTGGATCGGAATACGGCGGAGGGAGTAGATATTTTAGGAGATCCGATAGATCTGAAAAATCCATAAAAAATGTCACAGACACCTTAATTGCCTGAAAACTATTGACAGTTCTTTCTGTTTTGTGATAGCATGATAACTAAGAAAAAAGGATTAAAAAAGCGAGGTGGCTAAACGGATCCGTTTATTCTCAGTTGATGACGAGAACGAACGCCCCGCGGTTTGCTGTGCTTTCAATTTTTGTGCCCCGTCAGCTTGCTGCGGGGCATTTGGTCATATCATGGGGAATTTCGCCCTGGGGTATGGCCGAAACGCTCTGCGAGGATGGGCACGCAGGCGAAGAATCCATGCTTGAGATAAGGAGAAAAAAGATGAAACTGGTTACATATCAACTGGAACGGGAGAGAAAATCAAGGATAGGGGTCCTGAACCAAGATGAGAGCTGGGTTTACCCGATCAAGAGTATTGGCGTGGACTATGACGAGATGGAAATGTTGATAGAGGAGATAGGAGAATCAGAGCTGCAGCTATTAGAGTATACCAGCAGAAAGGAACCCTATGGGATTGCCGGGGCGGCGCCGTTGGGGGAGATTCACCTGCTGGCTCCGATCCCCAGACCAAAGCAGGATGTGATCTGCCTGGGAATCAATTATATGGCTCACGCTGAAGAGTCGGCCAGATTTAAAAAGGAAGAGTTTGATGGAAAGCGTCAGTATGCTGTGTATTTTTCCAAGCGTGTCAACACGGCCAGTGCAGACGGGGATCCGATCCCGGGCCATTTTGATATTGTGGACAGCCTGGATTATGAGGCTGAGCTGGCAGTTATTATTCGGAAGGAGGCAAAAAATGTCCCTCCGGAACAGGTAAAGGATTATATATTTGGATATACCGTGATCAATGATGTCAGTGCTAGAAATATCCAGAATCGCCACAAGCAGTGGTATTTCGGAAAAAGCCTGGATGGATTCCTGCCCATGGGACCGTGCATTGCTACGGTAGATTCCCTTCCGTACCCGCCTAAGCTGAAAATCCAGTCCTGGGTTAACGGAGAGCTGCGGCAGGACAGCAATACGGAGCTGCTGATTTTTGATATTGATCATATTGTCAGTGAACTTTCTAAGGGAATGACACTGCAGGCAGGAACGATTATCTCCACAGGGACTCCTGCGGGCGTCGGCATGGGATTTGATCCGCCTAAGTTTTTGAAAGCCGGAGATGTAGTGGAGTGCCGGGTAGAAGGTGTCGGATCGATAAAAAATACTGTAGAATAAAAATTGGATTGGATGTTGACATAAGGCTGATTTTTCTCTATAATAAAACAGTAACTATTACTATTTTATTATAGAAAGGATGCTGCTATGAAGACATTGAAGTTCAGCAGGCAGAGGGAATCGATTAAAGCGTGCCTGATGGCGCGCAGTGATCATCCGACGGCAGATGCCATTTATGCAGCTATCCGGGAAGAATATCCGAATATCAGCCTGGGAACAGTCTATCGAAATCTAAATTTATTGGTAGAATTGGGGGAAGTCCAGAGACTTCACTGTGACAATGGACCGGATCATTTTGACGGAGACACGGCGCCCCATTATCATTTTTTGTGCCGCCGCTGCGGCCGGGTGATCGATATGCCTATGGATCACATGGATGAACTGAATGCCCTGGCTGGGCGGTACTATCCTGGACGAGTAGAAAACCACGCGATGCTTTTTTACGGCGTGTGCCCGGATTGCCTGGAAATGGAAAATCTTTCTTTAAAAGAGGTTGACAAGAGTGCTGTGGTATGATATCCTAAAACAGTAATAATTCTTATTATTAATCAGAGAACTACTATTAACAATTTATTCAATAAAAAGAAAAGGAGAAAAGTGCTATGAAGAAATGGGTTTGTACAGTTTGCGGATATGTTTATGAGGGGGAGAATCCTCCGGAATTCTGCCCGGTATGTAAAGTTCCCGGCAGCAAGTTTAAACTGCAGGAAGAGGAGATGACCTGGGCAGCAGAGCACGTAGTAGGTGTAGCGCAGGGCGTCAGTGAAGATATTCTCAAAGATTTAAGAGCAAACTTTGAAGGTGAGTGCAGCGAGGTTGGTATGTATCTGGCTATGGCAAGAGTTGCCCACAGAGAAGGCTATCCGGAGATTGGCCTGTACTATGAGAAGGCCGCTTGGGAAGAGGCAGAGCATGCTGCAAAATTTGCAGAGCTTTTAGGTGAGGTTGTTACCGACAGCACCAAGAAGAACCTGGAGCTGAGAGTGGCTGCTGAGAATGGCGCTACCGCAGGCAAGACCGATCTTGCTAAGAGAGCGAAAGCTGCAAACCTTGACGCAATCCATGACACTGTACATGAGATGGCAAGAGACGAAGCTCGCCATGGAAGAGCATTTGCAGGTTTGTTAAAGAGATACTTTGGTTAATTGGCCCGGGGTTACAAAGGAGGAGACTCATGTCAAAGTACGCAGGAACAAAGACAGAGCAGAATTTAAAAGACGCGTTTGCAGGGGAATCTGAGGCACGCAATAAATATACTTATTACGCTTCTGCAGCAAAGAAGGCTGGTTATGAGCAGCTTGCCGCTCTGTATCTGGAGACCGCTGATCAGGAAAAAGAACACGCAAAGATGTGGTTTAAAGAGTTTCACGGCATCGGTACACCGGAAGAAAATCTCGAGGATGCTGCTGCAGGTGAAAATTACGAGTGGACTGATATGTATGCGCGCATGGCCAGAGAAGCCAGAGAAGAGGGCTTTGAGGAGCTGGCTGTCAAGTTCGAACTGGTTGCAAAGGTAGAGGCTGCCCATGAGAAGCGCTATCTGAAGCTGCTGGACAGCATGAAAAAGGATGGCACCTTCAAGGGAGATGCGCCTCTTGGCTGGAAATGCCGCAACTGCGGGTATGTTCACGAGGGGGAGGAAGCACCGGAGGTATGCCCGTGCTGTGCTCATCCGAGAGCTTACTTTGAAAGAAAAGTAGAAAACTATTAAGTAAGATAGTAGTAGGCCCGGCCTGAAGCGATTTCAGACCGGGCCAGTTTATGCTGAGCGGAAGAAAATCTGAAAATGGAGAGGAAAATGGAACAAATGGACAGAGAGACCGGGCGGTATGTCACTGACGGCCGGCTGTATTCTTTAAATGATATGGTAAAAGCTGGGTGTGGCGACTGCGAGGGCTGTTCAGCCTGCTGCCGCGGCATGGGCAATTCTGTAACTTTGAATCCGCTGGACAGCTTTCTGATCACAAGCAATCTGGGTAAAACCTTTGAAATGCTGTTAGATGGGTACATTGAACTGGGGGTGGAGAATGGCCTGATTCTCCCGCACCTTAAAATGAGAGAGACAGACGACGCATGTGCTTTTTTGAACGAGTCGGGAAGATGCTCGATCCACAGATTCAGGCCAGGGATCTGCAGGATTTTTCCTCTGGGCAGGGATTACAAAAAAGATGGAATCCGATACATTTTCTTGGTTAATGGCTGTCAGAAGAAAAACCGCACAAAGGTCAAAGTCCAGAAATGGATTGATACGCCAGATGTGCAGGAAAACGAAAGATTTTTATGGAAGTGGCATTTTTTCTGCAAGGGACTTCAAACGAAAATTATCCAGGGAAAAGATGGAGAAATGGCAAAGGCGGCCAGTATGTATGTCCTGAAAACGTTTTATCTGGAAGACTATGAAAGCCAAGCAGGTTTTTACGGCCAGTTTCAGAAGAGATTGGATCAAGGGCTGAGGGATTGGGACATAGATCTGCAGTAATTTGAGCGAAAGGTGATTGACAAACATCTGGGGTTGGCGTAAAATCTTACTACACAACTTAGCTGAAAGATTGCAGCTGTGAAGAGGATTAGTAAGCATTCACACTCTCCAGAGAGAAGGCCGCTGGTGGAAGGCCTTCGTGTCCCTGGGTGCTGAACCGGCCTTGGAGCTTCTCTGGGAAACCAGGGCGTATTCCGGCGTTAACGGTTTAATGAAGTGAGCGGCCTGGACAGGGCGCTAATTTGGGTGGTACCGCCGAGTCATTCGGTCCCTTAGATGAGAGGGAGCGGGTGGCTTTTTTATTTCTGCCGCTGTACAGTTTGCCGCAGGCGGAGGACTGATGGAGGCAGGAAGCCGCTTCCCTCAAAAGTAATAGAAGAAGGAGAGAGAAAATGGCTAACGACAAAAAAATGGTAGAGGCGATCACATCTATGGATGTAGATTTCGCCCAGTGGTACACAGATGTTGTGAAAAAAGCAGAACTTATCGATTATTCCAGTGTCAAGGGATGTATGGTAATCAAACCGGATGGGTATGCCCTCTGGGAAAATATTCAGCATGAACTGGATGCCAGATTCAAAAAAGTGGGAGTCCGGAACGTTTATATGCCTATGTTTATACCGGAGAGCCTGCTCCAAAAGGAGAAGGATCATGTAGAAGGGTTCGCTCCGGAAGTGGCTTGGGTAACTCATGGAGGTCTGGAGCCCCTTCAGGAGAGACTGTGCGTACGGCCTACTTCGGAGACGCTGTTCTGCGATTTTTATCAGAGGGATATTCAGTCTTACCGTGATCTTCCCAAGGTTTATAATCAGTGGTGTTCTGTTGTCCGTTGGGAGAAGACTACCCGTCCGTTCCTTCGTTCCAGGGAATTTCTCTGGCAGGAAGGCCACACAGCCCATGCCACGGCTGAGGAAGCAGAAGAGAGAACCGAGCAGATGCTGAACCTGTACGCTGATTTTTGCGAGGAGGTGCTGGCACTCCCGGTTATCCGCGGAAAAAAGACAGATAAGGAAAAGTTTGCCGGGGCAGAATCTACTTATACCATTGAGGCGCTGATGCACGACGGAAAAGCGCTCCAGTCAGGAACCAGCCATAATTTTGGGGATGGTTTTGCTAAGGCGTTTGGAATTCAGTACAGTGACAAGGACAATCAGCTGAAATATGTTCATCAGACTTCCTGGGGGATGTCTACCCGTCTGATCGGCGCTATCATTATGGCTCACGGAGACAACGATGGTTTGGTTCTTCCGCCCAGAATCGCTCCTGTTCAGGTGATTATCATACCGATCCAGCAGAGAAAAGAGGGTGTGCTGGAGAAAGCCTGGGAGCTGAGAGACCGTCTGTCCGGATTCAAGGTAAAGGTGGACGACACGGATAAGAGCCCTGGGTGGAAATTCAGCGAGTGCGAGATGAGAGGAATTCCGCTGAGAGTCGAGATTGGTCCTAAAGATATCGCAGCAGATCAGGCTGTTCTGGTTCGCAGAGATACCCATGAAAAAGTTACGGTGGCGCTGAGCGATCTGGAGACAAAGGTGGGCGAGATGCTGGATGCCATCCAGAAAGATATGTTTGAGAGAGCGAAGAAACATCGGGATTCCCATACGTATACGGCCCTCACATTGGATGAATTGAAGGATATCGCTGACAATAAGCCGGGCTTTATCAAGGCCATGTGGTGCGGCTGCCAGGAATGTGAGGATCGGCTGAAAGAGGAGGCCGGCGTAACCTCACGGTGCATGCCCTTTGCTCAGGAAAAACTTTCCGATACCTGCGTATGCTGCGGAAAACCCGCCACAAAGATGGTATACTGGGGAAAAGCCTATTAAATGAACAAGTCGCTTGCAGCGACATCATATATGAAAGCTAATCGCTAACGCGATTACTGAAAGTATTCGCAAGTAGGGCGTACGCCCTGCCTGCTTATCTTTTCTGTCTGCCAAATGCCGATGAGTCCCACATGCAGGCATGAGGATTGCATTGGCGCTTGTCAGAACTTTCGCAGTAAACATTCTGGAAACGGAGAGAAATGTCAAAAGTGATTGAGATGCCGGCTCCTGTAGAGCAGATTATTTCACAACTAAATGTCCATGGATATCAGGCGTACGCCGTAGGCGGCTGCGTTCGCGACAGTCTGCTGGGCCGGACACCGGAGGACTGGGATATCACCACTTCCGCCAGGCCGGAGGAGGTGAAGGCTGTTTTCCGGAGAACGGTGGATACCGGTATTGCCCATGGGACTGTGACCGTCATGGTAGGTAAGACAGGATATGAGGTGACGACTTACCGGATTGATGGGAAATATGAGGACGGCCGCCACCCTAAGCAGGTGACCTTTACGCCTAGCCTTGAGGAAGACCTGAAGCGGCGGGATTTCACTATCAATGCAATGGCGTACAGCCAGAAAGAAGGAATTGTGGACATTTTCGGCGGGGTGAAAGACCTGGAAGCCGGTGTGATCCGCTGTGTTGGAAGCCCCATAGAGCGATTTACAGAGGATGCTCTGAGGATACTCCGGGCAGTTCGTTTTTCTGCGCAGTTGGGGTTTGAGATTGAGGCAAATACTTACAAGGCTATCGGGGAGATTGCGCCCAATCTGGGCCGTGTCAGCAAGGAGAGAATCCTGGCAGAACTGACCAAACTGCTGCTGTCAGATCATCCAGAGCGCATCACTGCGGTGTATGAGGCGGGGATGGCGCCCTACATCTCACCCCGGTTTGCAGCAGTGGCAAAGCCGCTGCCGCACATCAGCCCGATTCTGCCGAAACGAAAACATCTCCGCTGGGCAGCGTTTCTGCAAAATGAGCCGGAAGATGCGGCTGCTGGGGTGCTGAAAGAATTGAAGTCAGACAACGATACCATAAATCGGGTCAGAATCCTGACCCGATGGTGCAAGATGAAAATAATACCAGATAAAGCGGCGGTTCGCCGGATTATGAGCAGGATGACACCGGAACTCTATGATGATCTGATTTTATTAAAGGAATCTATTTTGGCGGAAGGGCCTGAAAGAGAGCGGTTAAAGCAGGTGAAACGGCTGACAGCGGAAATCCGGGAGAGCGGGGACTGCCTGTATCTGAGAGATCTGGCACTTAATGGACGGGACCTGATGGAAGCAGGCGTGGCACCTGGAAAAGCTGTGGGAGATACTCTGGAAAGACTTTTGGAACAGGTACTGGAAGAACCAGAGAAAAATACCAGAGAGGCTTTGTTGGAGATGCTGAGAACTGGATAAATATCGACGTATTTAGAAATAAGGGGCGCTGCCCGGACATCAGATTCAATGTCCGGACGGCGCTTTTCCAGTCATAATCCGATTTCCCTTCACATACCCTAGAAATAGCCTATGGGAAAAAGCTGTGAGATATAGTTGGAGGGGTAGAGATGACAGAGCGGTATACAGATGTGCTGGAAATGTATGATATGGAAGTCCTTGGGATCCGCCGGGGCAGAGGTGCATGGATCCTGGATACGGATCGGGGATGCCGGCTGCTGAAGGAATACCGCGGAACTGCCCGCCGGCTGGAGTTTGAGTCAGAGGTTCTGAGAGTCCTGAGGGGGAGCAGCGGCCTGAAAGCAGATCAGTACATAAGGAGCCGTGAGGAGGAGCTGTTTACCAGTGCTGGGGACGGAACCCGCTTTGTTTTAAAAGAGTGGTTTGGAGACCGTGAATGTAATTTAAAAGAATACTCTGAGATTCGCAGTGCAGTGACTAGGATAGGAATGCTCCATCAGCTTCTGCGGAGAGTGGAGATGAGACCGGAGTGGAATATGGGGTCGATCATCGGGCGCACCATGGCAGAGGAGATGGCGCGCCATAATCGGGAATTGAAGCGGGCCAGGACCTTTATCAGTGAAAAGCGGGGAAAGACAGAATTTGAGCTGTGGGTGATCGAAGGCCATTCTGCATTTTTTGAACAGGCGTTGGAAGCGGCCAGGGGCTTAAAAGAAATGGAAGAGGAGGGCAGTCTGCCCAGATTTCTCTGCCATGGAGATATGGATCAGCATCATGTCCTCATGGGCAGCCATTACGTGGCAATTGTAGAATATAACCGGATGCACCTGGGGCTGCAGGCGGAGGACCTGTACCGGTTTATGCGGAAGGTCATGGAAAAGCATAATTGGAATCTTCGCCTGGGCAGCATGATGCTGGATGCCTACGAGCGGATTTTGCCCATGACGAAGGAGGAAAGAAAAACGCTGTATTATCTGTTTTTGTACCCGGAAAAGTACTGGAAACAGATCAACTATTACTATAATGCAAATAAGGCATGGCTGCCTGCCAGAAATATTGATAAGCTGAAGGGGCTGAAGGAGCAGGAGGCCGCCAGACAGGCGTTTTTGCGCGAGATAAAATGATGAAAACCACTTTCCTTTTTGACTGGCATATAGTATAATTTGCATAGGTTTAAAAGGAAGCCGAAGGGTTCTTTTGACAAATCTTGTAAAGAGAGGATCCAAGGCATTCTGCCGCCGGCAGAAGGAAAGGAGCAAAGAGTTTTATGAAAGACTACATGAAAATTTATAATGAGTGGCTGTCAAATCCCTATTTTGACGAGGCCACGAAAGCCGAGCTGAGAGCGATCGAGGGAAATGAAAATGAGATCAAAGAACGCTTTTATATGGATCTGGAGTTCGGCACAGCCGGGTTGAGAGGAATTATCGGCGCTGGTATTAACCGGATGAATATATATGTAGTGCGTCGGGCCACCCAGGGTCTGGCAAATTATATCATTAAACAGGGCGGAGCAGATAAGGGCGTAGCCATCGCCTACGATTCCCGCCATATGTCTCCTGAATTTGCCATGGAAGCCGCTATGACTCTGGCGGCAAACGGGATTAAAGCCTATAAATTTGAATCTCTGCGGCCGACGCCGGAGCTTTCTTTTGCAGTCAGAGAGCTGGGATGCATCGCCGGAATTAATATCACGGCCAGCCACAATCCGCCGGAGTACAATGGATATAAAGTATACTGGGAGGACGGCGCTCAGTTTACACCGCCCCATGACAAGGGCGTCACAGAAGAAGTTCTTGCTATAGAAGATTTGTCTACTGTAAAGACAACGGACGAAGCATCCGCTGTTGCGGCAGGAAAATATCAGGTGATCGGAAAAGAGATCGATGATAAATACATTGCCCAGGTGAAGGCCCAGGTGGTCAATCAGAAGGCAATTGATGAGATGCAGGACCAGATCACAATCGTTTATACACCTCTCCACGGAACTGGAAATATTCCGGCCAGGAGAGTGATGAGGGAGCTGGGCTTTGAACATGTTTATGTGGTGCCGGAGCAGGAACTGCCGGACGGCGATTTCCCCACTGTAAGTTATCCGAATCCGGAGGCTCCAGAAGCCTTTGCGCTGGGGTTAAAGCTGGCGAAAGAAAAGAACGCGGATCTGGTTTTGGCCACAGACCCTGATGCAGACCGCCTTGGCGTTTATGTAAAAGATACAAAATCAGGAAACTATATCCCGCTGACAGGAAACATGTCAGGCTCTCTGCTCTGCGAGTATGTTCTGAGCCAGAAAAAGGCAGCAGGCAAGATTCCGGCAGACGGACAAGTTGTAAAATCAATCGTATCTACCAATCTGATCGACGCAGTTGCGAAGGCGTACGGGGTGGAGTTAATTGAGGTTCTCACCGGATTCAAATGGATTGGCCAGCAGATTTTAAAGAATGAGAAGACAGGAAAGGGCACTTATCTTTTCGGAATGGAGGAGAGCTACGGCTGTCTGATCGGAACCTATGCGAGAGATAAAGATGCTATCTCTGCGACCGCCGCACTCTGCGAGGCAGCCGCTTATTATAAGATGAAAGGCATGACTCTGTGGGATGCCATGATTGCTATGTATGAAAAGTACGGCTATTACAAGGATGCTGTAAAATCCATCGGGCTTTCCGGAATCGAGGGATTGGCAAAGATCCAGTCTATTATGGAGAACCTGAGAAACCATACCCCGTCAGAGGTGGGCGGATACAAGGTTCTGTCTGCAAGGGATTACAAGATGGATACTATCAAGGATATGGCCACTGGCGAAGTGAAGCCTACAGGACTCCCGGCATCCAACGTGCTTTACTATGATATGGAGGACGGGGCATGGATGTGCGTAAGGCCGTCCGGAACGGAGCCTAAGATCAAATTCTACTATGGCGTAAAGGGGGCATCCCTGGAAGATGCAGAAAAGAAAGCTGCAGATCTGGGAGCTGCTGTCCAGGCCATGGTTGACGCAATGATGTAAATATGCAGATTTTTGGGGGTGCCGCAGACTCATTGTTACGAATGAGTCTGCGGCACCCCTTTTCTGTCCCTGAGCATCAAAGTGAAGAGATGCTGAGAGGATGGGAGCTTTAAGGGACAGAAATGATCCCCTGTCAGGACTCTCACAGTTTTGGATGTTCGTCTTCTTCCTCCGCTACAATCCGCAGAAAATCTCGATCGGCCCGCTTTTTTCGGGGGATGAACTGGGAAATGACAAAATTGCCGCCGCGTTTTTTTACATAGAAAAAACCAAAAAAGGAAAAAATAGCAGCGCCGATAAAGTTGACAATCAGATCCTGCATTGTGTCGATCAGCCCGATATCCAGATACCCGCCGAGATTTAGAGAAGTGCCGTTGACTGTGACATCGCGGATGCCGCTTATGACAAAAGGCACGTTCTTGCCCTCCGGATCCAGAGTGACCGAACGGATTGTCTGGATAATGGTATCTTTCTGCATATCGTATCCTAATATCTGATCCATTCCGAATTCAAAAAATTCCCACATAACTCCGATGGTCATAGAAAAGGACAATGCAACGATGGCAGTGAAAAGAGGGGATAATTCGAATGTTACCCGCTTGCTCCGGTTCAGAAGATCCACCAGGGAGAAGCCGATCGCTGCCGCCAGGAATCCATTCAGTGTATGGAGGACTGTGTCCCAGAAGGGGAAAATCAGGTAAAATTCCTGTATTTCTCCCAGGATTTCTGCGGCAAAAATAAAGATCAGAATGATAATTTCCAGGACTGTAGGCAGCTCTACTTTAAAGGTTAGCTGTACGATGCTGGGAATCACCAGGAGAAACAGAGTCAAAATACATAGGAAGACATTTTCATAGTTCCGGTTGGTTAATTGGAGGATGGCGGTGATGATGACCAGGAGGCGCAGCGTAAAATAGACGCAGAAAGACGCCTTGTGTTCTCTCGGTTCCATTGCCAATGCTTTTCCAAGCCTGCGGGCAGGCCGCTCTTTTTTCTTTTTCATGGTCAGTCCTTTCTAGTGTGAATGAAAATGCTGCTGCATAAATTGGAAAAAGGTTTTCAGCATTTCGTTATCCTTCAGAGTTTTATAGTAGATTCCGAAGGAGATAGCGTCAGCCTCTGACACCGGGAGGTAGGTCAGATCCGGATAGCGGGGAAGGAAGAGATCCGGAAGGATTGTCACACCGAAGCCTGCACGGATCAATACCAGGGCGGCTTCGCCGGATTCGCAGAAATAAAAATCCGATAGAGAGCGGTTCCCGATAAGGTGCTGTTGGAGCTGAACTATGGTGGAAGGGGATTTTAAGGGGGCGTTCAGGATCAGCTTTTCCTGCTCCAAATCCGAGAGGGATACGGATGGAAGGACAGCCAGAGGACTGTCTGAGGGACAGACACATACAACAGGGACTTTTGCCATCTCTTTATAGGTGCCTGGAAGTTTTTTATAGTCAGGCTCCTGAAAGCCAATGATTGCGTCCACCTCTTCCTCTTCCAAAAGGCGGTGCAGGTGCTGAAAAGGGACAACTCTCAGCCGGGGGAAAATCTGGGGGTAGGTCTGGCGCATCTCTTTTAAAACCTGGGGAAGAAGAAAAAGCTGAGTGTAACTGTGGCATCCAATAGAAAATTCTTGAAATTTCTGAGAAGATGGATTTTGAAACCGGCCCTTTGCCCGGAGGGCGGTGGCCAGAATGCTTCGTGCGTCATCTTGAAAGAGAATTCCTGAGGAAGTCAGCTCTACGATTCGAGTGGTTCGCCGGAACAATTTAGTATTCAGCTCAGTTTCAAGAGAACGAATCTGATGGGTAACAGCTGGCTGGGTGACGTTTAACTGTTCTGCAGCTCGGGCAAAATTCAGCGTGTCAGCCACAGCGAGAAAGCAGGATAATTGAAAGGTGTTCATGGCGGTGACGGCCCTCCTGGTCAGTATTAATAAAAAAGCATTATTAATGATAACACTTTTTGAATTCACTTTCAATGGAAAATGAGTACAATAGTTCAATGGTAGATAGTTAGACTCCGAACAGTTCGTATCGAATACCACAGAAAGGAGACAGAATGAAATGATAAAGAACGATATTATTTTGGAACTGAAACAGTTGGATATTTTTCTGGAGCAATGCAGGAGAATGAGACTGGGAGAGGCCGATATCACACCTACTCAGGGCTATCTGCTGGGCTATCTGCTTGAAAGAAAAGGTGATGAGCTGTACGCTACGGATATCCATGGGATGTTTGGAATATCAAAAGCGTCCATCTCAGCAATTTTAAAAAAGTTGAAAGAAAAAGGCTACCTGGAGATGAGCGCAGATAAGAAGGACGACCGGAGAAAGAAGATCATCCTGACAGAGAAAGCATATTTGGAAGAGCGCCGGATCCGTGAGGCCCTTCAACAAGAAAATGCACGGTTGTGCAGGGGGATGACAAAGCAGGAGTTGGAAGCTCTGGATCATGGGCTGAAGATGATGCTTTTGAATATGAAATCAGAAAAAGAAATGCTTGAAGATTCAAGGAGGAACAGAACATGCTAAAAACATTGCTGAAGCAGGTGGGGGAATATAAAGCAGTTTCCCTGCTGACGCCGCTATTTACGGCGCTGGAAGTGCTGATGGAAGTGCTGATCCCTTTTATTACCGCGTCTATTATTGATAAGGGAATTCAGGCCGGCAATATCAGGCAGATCTATTTCTACGGTGCAATCATGCTGGTACTGGCATTTTTGAGCCTGGCATTTGGAGCGCTGGCCGGAAGGTTCGCTGCTGCTGCATCGTCTGGATTTGCCTGCAATCTGAGGCAGGGGATGTATGAAAATATCCAGACATTTTCATTTTCTAATATTGATAAGTACAGTACGGCAGGTCTTGTCACCAGGATGACGACCGATGTGACCAATGTGCAGAATGCTTATCAGATGATCCTGAGGATTACGGTCCGGGCGCCTTTGATGCTGATCTGCAGTATGGCTATGTGCTTTTTTATTAATGCTAAGCTGAGTTCCATCTTTCTGGTAGCCATCGGGGTTCTGGGCGTTGCCCTGTTTGCTATTATGGGAAGCGTTACAAAGCTGTTTGACCAGGTTTTCCGCAGATACGATGACTTAAATGCGAGCATTCAGGAAAATGTTTCTGCGATCCGTGTAGTCAAGGCTTATGTCAGGGAAGAGCATGAGGATGAGAAGTTTACCAAAGCGGCAGATAATCTGAGAAAGCTGTTTGTAAAGGCGGAGAGCATCTTGACTTTAAACAGCCCGGTTATGATGCTGGTAGTTTATGGCTGCATGATTTCTCTGTCGTGGCTGGGGGCAAAGTATATTGTAGCTGGAAGCCTGACTACCGGGGAATTGACTTCGCTTTTCAGTTACGTTATGAGTGTGCTGATGTCTCTTATGATGCTGTCCATGATTTTTGTTATGCTGACTATGAGTGCGGCCAGCGGCCGGCGTATTGCGGAGGTTCTGGAGGAAAAGGCTGATCTGACCAACCCGGAGAACCCTGAGACTGTTGTGGAAGATGGCAGCATTGATTTTAACCATGTTGATTTTTCCTATAAACACGGAAGCGGAGAAGAAACACTGACCGATATTGATCTCCATATTAAATCTGGGGAGACTATTGGCATTATCGGCGGAACTGGCTGCGGCAAGTCCAGCCTGGTAAACTTGATCAGCCGTCTGTATGATGTGGATAAAGGATCCGTGTGTGTCGGCGGCAAGGATGTTCGCAGTTACGATATGGAGGCACTTAGAAATCAGGTAGCAGTGGTTCTGCAGAAGAACGTACTGTTTTCTGGAACCATTTTGGACAACTTGAGATGGGGAAAGGATGATGCTACAGAAGAAGAGTGCCGGGAGGTATGTCAGCAAGCCTGCGCAGACGAATTTATTGAGAGATTTCCCGATAAATATCAGACTTGGATTGAACAGGGCGGTACCAATGTGTCGGGCGGCCAGAAACAGCGTCTGTGTATTGCCAGAGCACTGTTAAAGAAGCCGAAGGTTCTGATCCTGGATGATTCCACCAGCGCTGTAGATACTGCTACAGATGCAAAGATCAGGGAAGCATTTGCAAAAAAAATCCCAGGGACGACCAAGCTGATTATTGCACAGCGGATTTCCAGTGTAGAAGGTGCTGACCGAATCCTGGTGCTGGACAGCGGAAAAATTAACGGGTTTGACACTCACGAAAATCTGTTAAAGACCAATCAAATCTATCAAGAAATTTACGATACTCAGATGAAAGGCGGCGGAGATTTTGACCATCCGTCAGCTCCGGTACAGCAGACAGAAAAGGAGGGCGAGCGGTAATGGCAGGACAGGTGAGACAAATGCGGAACCCTGGCATGCGGGGTGTCGGCCCGAGACCCCACGTGGAAAATCCTATGAAGGTCGTAAAAAGAATCCTGGGCTATATGCTGAAGGACTATAAGATTTCCTTTGTTCTGGTGGTTCTCTGCATTATAGGATCAGCGCTGATGACTCTTAGAGGAACACTGTTTACGCAGAGCTTGATTGATGACTATATTATTCCCTTAACTCAGGCGGCAGATCCGGATTTTTCCGGGCTGGCTCACGCTCTGATGATGCTGGCAGCGACTTATGCTGTCGGTATTATATGCTCATTCGCTTACAACCGGCTGATGGTCAATATCAGCCAGGGGACTATGCGGAACCTGAGGGTGGAACTGTTCACCCACATGGAATCTCTTCCTATTCGGTATTTTGACACCCATGCCCACGGCGATATCATGTCTGTCTATACCAACGACGTAGATACTCTGAGGCAGCTGATCAGCCAGAGCATTCCCCAGGTGATCAACTCGTCTGTCACCATCTTGATTACGTTTGTAAGTATGTTGGTGCTGGACATTCCGCTGACAGTGATTACTCTGCTGATGATCGGTGTTATGCTTATTACAGCTTCCAAGTTGGGCGGCCAGTCGGCAAAATACTTTACAAGACAGCAGAGCAATCTGGGCAAAGTCAACGGGTACATTGAAGAAATGATGGAAGGCCAGAAGGTTGTCAAGGTTTTCTGCCACGAGGAGAAGAGCATCGAACAATTCAGGAAGCTGAATCAGGAACTCAGGGAGAGTGCTGACCAAGCAAACAAATTTGCCAACATGATGATGCCTGTCAACGCTAACATCGGAAACATCAGCTACGTTCTGTGTGCGGTGATCGGTGCAATGCTGGCGCTGAGCGGCTTTTCCGGGCTGACTCTGGGAACCCTGGTGTCCTTCCTTACACTGAATAAGAATTTTACTCAGCCGGTGACCCAGATCAGCCAGCAGATGAACAGCATTGTAATGGCTATTGCCGGCGCAGAGAGAGTGTTCCAGATGATGGATGAAGAGCCGGAGGAGGACAATGGCTACGTAGAGCTGGTCAACGCCAAGGAGGGCAAAGATGGTACGCTGACAGAAACGGCACAGCGCACAGGCACCTGGGCATGGAAGCATCCTCATAAGGCAGATGGGACCGTTACTTATACCAAGCTGCAAGGAGATGTGACATTCAACGATGTGGATTTCGGTTATACAGATGACAAGCTGGTTCTTCACAACATCAAGCTGTATGCAACACCGGGACAGAAGATTGCCTTTGTAGGAAGCACCGGGGCAGGAAAGACGACCATCACCAACTTGATCAATCGTTTTTATGATATCCAGGACGGCAAGATCCGATATGACAATATTAATATCAATAAGATTAAAAAAGCAGATCTTCGCCGTTCTCTGGGGATGGTGCTGCAGGATACGCACCTCTTTACGGGAACTGTTATGGACAATATTCGCTATGGCCGTCTGGATGCATCGGATGAAGAATGTATTGCAGCGGCAAAACTTGCCAATGCCCATGATTTCATTAAGCGGCTGCCAGAAGGCTACCAGACGATGCTGACCGGGGACGGGGCAAATTTGAGCCAAGGGCAGCGGCAGCTTCTGGCAATCGCCAGAGCGGCAGTGGCTGACCCGCCAGTGCTGATCCTGGATGAGGCAACCTCCTCCATCGATACCAGAACGGAAGCTCTGGTGCAGGAGGGCATGGACCGGCTGATGGCAGGAAGAACCACCTTCGTCATTGCTCACAGGCTATCGACAGTCCGGAACTCCGACTGCATTATGGTTTTGGAGCAAGGGCGGATCATTGAACGAGGAACCCACGATCAGCTGATCGCAGCGAAAGGGCGTTACTATCAGCTCTATACAGGCAACTCGATCGGGGCATAAACAAACAGAGATATATATCGGAAAATGGCGCTGGAAGGGATTTCTCCAGCGCCATTTTTGGAAGCAGCAGAGTCCTTATACATTTTTTGCAAAATGTTGATTGAAATTTTTCGGTTTTATCAGTATGATAGAAACATCTTTGCCTTTAGATAAAAGAAAAACAGAAAGGATTTTGCTATGTATACGTATTCTTGGTATCAGTGGCTCTCATTTTTTTATATCTACTGCTTTTTTGGATGGATATTTGAGTCAGCTTATGTCTCGCTGAAAAGCCGGCGCTTGGTAAACAGAGGGTTCCTGCGGCTCCCGATGCTTCCGCTTTATGGAACCGGGGCTATTATGATGCTGTGGGTTTCCATTCCTGTGCAGGATAATCTGGTGCTGGTCTATCTGTCTGGCTTTCTGGCAGCGACAGCTCTGGAGTATGTAACAGGATGGGCGATGGAGCGTCTGTTTAAAATGCGCTACTGGGATTACAGCAATCAGCCATTTAATATTAATGGGTATGTGTGTCTGAGCTCTTCGCTTGCCTGGGGGGCTCTGACGATCCTTTTGACAGAAGTTATTCACAAACCTCTGGAACGGTTTGTGCTGGGCGCCAATACTGCTGCTGAGCTGTGTGTTCTGGCTGTTGTGACCGTGCTTTTTGTTGCAGATGTGATCCAGTCTGTGAAGACTGCCCTGGATCTTGGCCGTGCATTGGAAGCAATGACCAAGATGAAGGCGGAGTTGGAGGATATGCAGGTTCAGATGGCTCTGCTGAAGGCAGAGGCGGCCGACCGGGCAGAGGCGTTTCGGAGCGAAGCTGTTGACCGGGCTGCGGCGATCAGAGACGAGGCGGAGGCTTTCCGGAATGTGGCGGCCGACCGGGCAGAGGCATTTCGGAGCGAGGCAGTTGACCGGGCTGCAGCCTTGAGGGATGATGTGATCAACCGGGCTGCAGCCTTTGTTCCCAAGGGAACGGCTGGAGATTTGACGGCTCTGGCCAAGCAGCTCAGCGCCCTTTATGATAAGCGGAACCAACTGGCACATCACATGACATTTTATCGGAAGCGTCTGCTGCGGGGCAACCCCACAGCATTTTCCAGGCGGTTTGGGGATGCGCTGAAGGAATTAAGGAAAAATTTGGAATAAAGGAGTTCTTTTATGAGCATTCTAAATGTTGAACACTTGAGCCATGGATTTGGGGATCGGGCAATCTTTTCTGATGTCTCTTTTCGCCTGCTGAAGGGAGAGCACATCGGGCTGGTAGGAGCCAATGGCGAGGGAAAGTCCACTTTTATGAATATTATTACCAATAACCTGATGCCGGATGAGGGCAAGGTTGAGTGGGCAAAAAATGTCCGGGTCGGGTATCTGGATCAGCATACGGCGCTGGAGCCGGGGATGACCATCCGCGATGTGCTGAAAAGTGCATTTGCCTTTCTGTTTGAGATGGAAGAAGAGATGAATGAAATATGCGACAAAATGGGAGAAGCGTCAGAAACGGAAATGGCCGCTATGATGGAGGAGCTGGGGACGATCCAGGATCTTCTAATGGCCCATGATTTTTATGTGATTGATGCTAAGGTGGAAGAGATTGCCAGGGCTT
This sequence comes from uncultured Lachnospiraceae bacterium, assembly GCA_944376125.1. Classification (GTDB taxonomy): domain Bacteria; phylum Bacillota; class Clostridia; order Lachnospirales; family Lachnospiraceae; genus UMGS1370. Next base: position 83,088 of record CALWBQ010000008.1, on the reverse strand, counting down.
TTGAACTGACAGAGCTTGGCTTGGACAAGAATGTAGCGGAGCTGTCAGGCGGGCAGAGGACAAAGGTACTTCTGGCAAAGCTGCTTCTGGAAAAACCTGATATCCTGCTGCTGGACGAGCCGACCAATTATCTGGATGTCCAGCATATTGAGTGGCTGAAACGCTATCTCCAGGAATACGAAAATGCGTTTATTCTGATATCTCACGATATTCCTTTCCTCAACAGCGTGGTTAATTTGATTTACCATATGGAGAACCAGAGGCTGGATCGCTATGTGGGAGATTATGACAAATTTTTGGAAGTTTCTGCTGCAAAGAAGGCGCAGCTTGAGGCAGCTTATAAGCGGCAGCAGCAGGAAATCGCCCAGCTTGAGGATTTTGTGGCCCGCAATAAAGCCAGGGTGTCTACCCGGAATATGGCCATGTCGCGCCAGAAGAAGCTGGACAAGATGGAGATCATTGAGCTGGCAAAGGAGAAGCCAAAGCCGGAATTCCATTTTTTAGAGGCAAGAGCGGCAGGAAAATATATTTTTGAGACTCACGATTTGGTGATCGGATACGATGAACCTCTTTCACGGCCGTTAAATCTGACCATGGAGCGGGGAGAAAAGATCGTGTTAAAAGGGGCAAATGGAATCGGCAAGACCACCCTTTTGAGGAGTATTCTGGGAGAGGTGCCACCTCTGTCCGGTTCTGTTGAGCTGGGGGACTACTTATATTTAGGGTATTTTGAACAGGAGATGGCCCCAGGAAATACGACTACCTGCATTGAGGAAATTTGGAAAGAATTTCCGTCCTACACCCAGTATCAGGTGCGAGCGGCTCTGGCAAAATGTGGACTGACGACAAAAAATATTGAGAGCCAAGTGCGGGTCCTCTCAGGAGGAGAGCAGGCAAAGGTGAGGCTGTGCAAGCTGATTAACCGGGAAACTAATGTGCTTTTGCTGGATGAGCCTACCAACCATCTGGACGTGGATGCCAAGGACGAGCTGCGGCGGGCTCTTTCGGTTTACAAAGGGAGTATTCTTTTGATCTGCCATGAGCCGGAATTTTATGAGGGAATTGCCACAAAAGTTCTGGATTGCAGCCAATGGTCTCTGAGAATATGATGATAAGCAGATAGAAACACCAGCACCAACGAAAATACCGCAGGCACTGCCTGCGGTATTTCCGGGAATGGTAGGTATAATAAATAAGAAAATGTTTAGGGGGGCCGGACGGTTTGCACCGTCCGGTATGAGTATGAAAAAGCTTTGTGATTTCAAGTAACCACTTGAAACAAAGGCTCGTTATCCTTTCGGATAACTTACTTAGAGTATATAAGGAAATTGTGTCCTAAATATGACGGTACAATAAAAAAAGAATAAACTCTATAAAAAATAAAAAAACCCTTTGAAAACTCTTCGAGATTGTATATAATAAGATATGATAGTTTGGGCAGCAAAGAGATGAGCGCCTGATTTGCAGCATGATTTAAGATTGTAAATGGAATAACTGAACTGTTACACATTTTGTTGGAGGAAATAAATATATGTTTACCATGATGTCCAATGATATTGGAATCGATCTGGGCACAGCCAGTATTTTAGTTTATATTAAGGGGAAAGGCGTTGTCCTCAAGGAGCCGTCTGTTGTAGCCATTGACCGTGACAGCAATAAGATCATGGCCATCGGCGAGGAGGCGCGTCTGATGATCGGCCGTACACCTGGAAATATTGTGGCAGTGCGCCCCCTGCGCCAGGGTGTGATCTCTGATTATACGGTTACGGAAAAAATGCTGAAGTATTTTATCAATAAAGCGGTTGGGAAGAAGACTCTCAGGAAACCCCGCATCAGCGTATGCATTCCCAGCGGTGCGACGGAAGTGGAGAAGAAAGCCGTAGAAGACGCCACTTATCAGGCAGGAGCCAGAGAGGTCTCGATTATCGAGGAACCGGTAGCGGCGGCCATCGGGGCAGGCATTGATATTTCCAAAGCCTGCGGCAATATGATCGTTGATATCGGAGGCGGTACGGCGGATATCGCGGTAATTTCTCTGGGCGGAACGGTAGTCAGCACATCTATCAAGGTGGCAGGAGACGATTTCGATGAAGCCCTGGTGCGTTATATGAGAAAAAAACATAACTTGCTGATCGGTGAGAGAACGGCTGAGGAGATCAAGATCAATATCGGTGCTGCTTACCGCAGACCGGAGGTTTTGACGATGGAGGTGAGAGGGCGCAACCTTGTGACTGGGCTTCCCAAAACCATCGTTGTGACCTCGGATGAGACTCTGGAGGCACTGAGAGAACCGGCAATGCAGATCGTAGATGCCGTCCACAGTGTCTTGGAACGCACACCGCCGGAGCTGGCTGCAGATATTTTTGAGCGCGGCATTGTCCTGACGGGCGGCGGTTCCCTTCTGAGCGGCCTGGATGCCCTGATTGAAGAGAAGACGGGAATCAATACCATGGTTGCCGAGGATCCGCTGACGGCGGTTGCTATCGGAACCGGCAAATTCATCGAATTTGCTCACGGCGAAGGGAAAGAAGACTATAACTGATCACCAATTCTTTGAGACGCCCGGGGGCCTTTAAGGGGCCGGACCGGGCGCGTCTGTTTTTATCTATGACTACAGTAAGAGGATTTGTAGAAAAAATAAAATTCCGAAATGATGACAACGGATATACCGTATTGAGCCTGAATGATGGAGAAAATGAGACGATTCTGGTGGGAACCTTTCACTATATTAGTGAAGGGGAGCTGGTGGAGGCTGCCGGAACGATGACAGAGCATCCTGTTTATGGAGAACAGCTTCAGGTGGAACGTTACGAGATTAAGCAGCCTGAAGACACGGCTGCAGTGGAACGGTATCTCGGCTCCGGCGCCATAAAAGGCGTGGGAGCTGCTTTGGCTGCCCGCATTGTCAAGCGGTTCAAAGCGGATACCCTGAGAATCATGGAGGAGGAGCCGGAACGCCTGGCTGAGGTTAAAGGGATCAGTGAAAAAATGGCTATGGCTATCGGTGAGCAGGTGGAGGAAAAGAAAGATATGCGTCAGGCGATGATGTTCCTCCAGGGCTATGGGATTTCCATGAATCTTGCTGTTAAGATCTATCAGGAATACGGTCCGAGAATGTATGGCATCCTAAAAGAAAATCCGTATCGGCTGGCAGATGATATACCGGGCGTAGGGTTTAAGATGGCTGATGAGATTGCCCAGAAGATAGGGCTTTTTACAGATTCTGATTATCGGATCAAAAGCGGAATCCTGTACGCCCTTCTCCAGGCACTGGGGAATGGCCACACCTATCTGCCGGAGCCGGAGCTGACGGCCAGCGCCGCTGCCCTTCTGAATATTCATCCTGAAAGCGTGGATAAGCATCTGATGGATCTTCAGATGGAAAAGAAGATTGTTGTCAAGCAGCGCTTGGGCAGGGAGGGCGGAGATCCGGAACGCCTGGTTTTTTCTGCCCAGTATTACTACATGGAGCTGAATACAGCGAAGATGCTTCACGACCTGGATGTTAAGGGAAATATACCGGAAATTGAAATTAAGACCAGGCTGTATGAGATCCAGAAGCAGGAGCAGATTGAGCTGGATGAGCTGCAGCAGAAAGCCGTCATGGAAGCTGTCAACAGCGGCCTTTTGATTATTACCGGAGGTCCTGGCACAGGAAAAACCACCACGATTAATACGATTATCCGCTATTTTGCCATGGAAGGCATGGAGATCTTGCTGGCAGCCCCCACAGGGCGGGCGGCGAAGCGGATGACGGAGGCCACAGGATGGGAGGCAAGGACCATTCACCGGATGCTGGAGCTTACAGGACTGCCGGGAGAGAATGACGCTGTCGGCATGCACTTTGACCGGAATGAGGAGAATCCTCTGGATGCGGATGTGGTGATTATTGACGAGATGTCTATGGTGGATATCAGCCTGATGCACTCCCTCCTGAAAGCAGTCAGCATCGGGACACGTCTGATTTTGGTGGGGGATGTGAATCAGCTTCCCAGTGTCGGACCGGGAAATGTGCTGCGGGATATCATTGCTTCGGAAGCGTTTAATGTGGTGCAGCTGACCAAGATCTTCCGGCAGGCAGCCGAGAGTGACATTATTGTCAACGCCCACAGGATTCATGCAGGGGAGCCTGTACCGCTGGGAAAGCCAAGTAAAGATTTTCTGTTTATCCGGAGGGACTCGCCGGACGCAATCATCAGTGCCATGATCACACTGGTTCAGAAAAAGCTGCCTGGCTATGTCCATGCAGAGCCCATGGATATCCAGATTATGACGCCTATGAGAAAGGGACCGTTGGGTGTGGAACGGCTGAATCAGATCTTTCAGGCTTACATGAACCCGCCGTCTCCGGAAAAAACGGAGAAGGAGGCAGGGGGTGTCCTGTGGAGGCTTGGGGACAAGGTTATGCAAACAAAAAACAATTACCAGATGGAGTGGGAGGTTCGCAACCGCTATGGGATCCCGGTGGACAAAGGAATGGGAATCTTTAATGGGGATATCGGGATTATCCGCGAGATCAACCTGTTTGCGGAGACCCTGACTGTAGAATTCGATGAGGGCCGGATGGCTGAATATGCGTTTAAACAGGCGGAAGAGCTGGAGCTGGCCTATGCGATTACGATCCACAAATCTCAGGGAAGCGAGTACCCTGCGGTGGTAATTCCGCTTTACAGCGGGCCGCGCCTTTTGATGAACAGAAATCTCCTGTATACCGGGGTGACCAGAGCGCGGGCCTGCGTGTGCCTGGTGGGGCTTCCAGAAACTTTTCAGTCTATGGCAGAGAATGTGATGGAGCAGAAGCGGTATTCTGGATTAAAGGAGAGGATAAAAGAAATATGCGGTCTGGAATTAGAAGGATAGCGAATTTGCTGGTTGACTGCATGTATCCGCGGCGCTGCCCGGTGTGCGGAAAGATAGCGGCGCCTGCAGGCAGGCTGATCTGCCCGGGCTGTGCTGGAAAATTGTCCTGGATTGCAGGGCCTGTCTGCAAGAAATGCGGAAAACCTGTCATTTCACAGCAGACAGAATATTGCCCCGACTGTCTTCGGAGACCAGGCAGTTTTGAGTACGGCATTGCATTGTGCAGATATGATGATGTAACGAGAGCCTCTATGGCAAAAATAAAATATCAGGGAAGAAGAGAGTATCTGGATTTCTACGGCGCAGCAATGGCAGCCCGCCTGGGGGAGCGGATCCTGGCAATGCAGCCGGATGCGCTGGTGCCGGTGCCGGTTCATCCTGCGAGACAGCGAAGGCGAGGGTTTAATCAGGCGGAGATTTTAGCCTGCCGCCTGTCAGAAGGGCTGGAGGAATTTTTCGGCATCACTGTGCCGGTAGAACCGAACTGGCTTGTCCGGACGAAAAAGACTCTTCCGCAGAAAGAACTGTCGCCGGGAGAAAGAAGAAAAAATCTGGAGCAGGCATTTGTAGCACGGTCTCTCCCCAGCGGCGTGAAGTCGGTTGTACTGATCGATGACATCTATACGACAGGAAGTACGGTTCAGGCGTGCACAAAGGTTCTAAAAAAAGCAGGCGTGCGAAGCGTATATGCGGCAGTGGCATGCATCGGCGGGCAGTAGGCACCGCGGGGAAAACAGACCGGAGAGAAATCTTTCGGCGACTCGTCATTGCATTTTCTGGAAAGTTCATTTATAATATTTAGAGAAGCTGAAGGACGGCATAAGCCCTTCTCTAGGCACATCCGAAATTTATTCTAATCAGAAATCCCCAATATTTATAAACAATATGCAGCAGAATAAGAGACAAGGAGACTATTATGCGTGAAAAGTTAATTACGTTGCCGCTGACACAGCTGAGGGAACTGGCAAAGACTCAGGGAATAAAAGGAGCCAGCAGCCTGCGCAAGGCGGAGCTGGTAGATTTATTGTGCGAAGCAGCGGAAAAAAATGAGAAAGCGTCCGGCGAGAAGCAGGCGAGTGATAAAACAGCCGTGCGGCCGTCTGGAAAAAGCGAGAGGACTCAGCACATGGAGCGGAGCCAGCAGAATGAAAGAAATCAGCAGGGCGAGCGTCAGCAGCAGGATCGGAGTCAGAGCAGTGACCGGAACCATCAGGGAAAACGAGCGGTCCCCAGCCAGAAGGAAGGAAACGGGACAGGCAGGCCGGATTCAATTAATGCAGAAGAGTTGGCGGAGCTGGACAGCGGCATGGAGGCAAATGGTATTCTGGAGGTAATGCCGGATGGCTTTGGCTTTATCCGATGTGAAAATTTTCTTCCGGGAGACAATGATGTCTATGTAGCGCCGTCACAGATCAGGCGTTTTAATATGAAGACCGGCGATATCGTGCGGGGAAACCGGAGGGTGAAGACACCTACAGAAAAGTTTGCTGCCCTGCTTTACGTCACCTCAATTAATGGGTACCCAGCCAGTGTTGCGGAGCACCGGCCTAATTTTGAAAATCTGACTCCCATTTTCCCAAATGAGAGACTCCACATGGAGATGCCGGGGGGGAAGAATACAGTGGCGATGCGTATCCTGGACCTTTTGGCGCCGATTGGAAAAGGGCAGAGAGGCATGATCGTATCACCGCCGAAAGCAGGAAAGACTACCTTGCTGAAACAAGTTGCCCGGGCTATCACGACCAACCACCCGGATATGCATTTGATCATTCTTCTTATTGATGAGCGCCCCGAGGAGGTCACGGACATTAAAGAGGCTATTGTGGGCCCCAATGTAGAAGTAATCTATTCAACTTTTGATGAACTGCCGGAGCGCCACAAGAGAGTATCAGAGATGGTGGTAGAGAGGGCAAAGCGCCTGGTGGAGCATGGGAGAGATGTGGTGATTCTGCTGGACAGCATCACCCGGCTGGCCAGGGCCTACAATCTGGTGGTTCCTCCCTCCGGGCGAACTCTGTCCGGCGGTCTGGACCCAGCGGCGCTCCATATGCCCAAGAGATTTTTCGGTGCGGCCCGCAATATGCGGGAGGGCGGAAGTCTTACGATCTTGGCCACAGCGCTGATCGATACAGGGAGCCGTATGGATGATGTGATCTACGAAGAATTCAAGGGAACTGGCAATATGGAACTGGTATTAGACCGGAAATTGTCAGAAAAGAGAATTTTCCCAGCGATCGACATCTTGAAATCTGGAACCAGGAGAGATGACCTGCTGCTTACGAAAGAGGAGGCAGAGGCAGTGGACATTGTCCGGAAAGCAACCAACACGCTGAAGCCCGAGGAGGCTGTGGAAAAAATATTGGATTTGTTTGCAAGAACCAGATCGAACCGGGAGTTTGTAGAAATGGCCAAAAAGATCCGTTTTTGATGCAGGAGGGGTTTTCAAGAAAAATGCTTGCAAATCCTATTGTTTTATGCTATACTAACTAAGCTGTTTATTTGGCATAACAGGATTAGAAACGCAGAGATGCGTTTTGCGGTCGGAAACCGCACAATAAGAATAGAGAGGTGAAAATCATGAAAGAGGGAATCCATCCAGCTTATTATCAGGCTAAGGTAGTTTGCAACTGTGGCAATGAGTTTGTAACTGGTTCTACCAAAAAGGACATTCACGTAGAAGTTTGTTCCAAATGCCATTCATTCTATACAGGTCAGCAGAAGGCTGCCGCTGCTCGTGGACGTATTGATAAGTTCAATCGTAAGTACGGCGTAAACGCTGGCAAATAATGAGAGCACATAGGGTTGAGCTTGGTGGAGACACTTGCTCAGCCCTTTTTTGTCTTATAGGAAGATCCGATTCTGATGAGGCAAAAAGGTTCTGCAAGGATCACAGGGACTGCCCTTCAGGATCCTTTTTTGAGAAGGAGGAACTCTATTGAAGTATTCTGGTATCGGAGGCCAGGCTGTCATCGAGGGCATTATGATGAAGAATAAAGATGACTATGCAGTGGCTGTCCGGAGACCTGACGGGGAGATTGAAGTAAAGAAGGACTCTTACGTCAGTGTGACGGAAAAAGTTAAATTTTTGTCTCTTCCCTTTATCCGTGGGATATTCAACTTTGCAGATTCTATGATTTTGGGGATGAGGGCGCTGACCTGGTCGGCAGGTTTCTTTGAGGATGACGAGGACAGCGAGCCCGGCCGGTTTGAATTATTTCTGGACCGGGTGTTTGGAGAAAAACTGGAGAAAGTGCTGATGGGGTTTGTTATGGTCTTCTCCGTGGTGATGGCAGCGGCGATTTTTATGGTCCTCCCCATGTTCTTGTCCAATGTGTTTGAGATTTTTATCTCATCAGATACAGTCATGGCGATTTTAGAGGGCGTTATCCGGATCCTGATCTTCATTGGCTATATTAAGCTGATTTCCAGGATGGAGGACATCAGAAGAACCTTCATGTACCACGGCGCAGAGCATAAATGCATCAACTGTGTGGAGCACGGCATGCCTTTGACGGTGGAGAACGTCAGAAAGAGCTCCAAGGAGCACAAGCGCTGCGGAACCAGCTTTATTTTGATCGTTATGGTGATCAGTATCTTGTTTTTTATGGTAATCCGGGTTGACAATGTCTGGCTGCGGGCGCTCAGCAGAATTATTCTGATCCCTGTAATTGCAGGGGTTTCCTACGAGTTTCTCAGGCTGGCTGGGAGAAGCGATTCCTGCGTTGTCAATGCCCTGAGCCGTCCCGGCATGTGGATGCAGGGCCTGACCACCAAAGAGCCGGATGATTCCATGATTCAGGTGGCGATTGCCGCGGTAGAGCAGGTCTTTGATTGGAGAGAGTATTTGAAAGAAAATTTTCCAGAGACGGATCTGACAGGCATAAATCTGGAGACGGCTGCTGCCGCTGAGACAGCGGAGGCCGGGGCATGACACTGGGGCAGCTTTTGGAAGAGGGAGCAAAACGGCTTTCAGAGGCTGGTGTCAGTGAGGCAGAGCTGGATGCCAGGTATCTGCTGATGGATGCGGCCGGCATCAGCGCCGCGATGCTGCTGGCAAAGAAAGGACAGGAGGCGGATGGAGCCGCACAGGAGCGGTATTTAGAACAGATCCGGAAGCGGGCGCAGCGGATCCCCCTCCAGTACATTTTAGGAACTCAGGAATTTATGGGGCTGGAATTTTATGTCAGCCCCAAGGTTTTGATCCCCAGGCAGGATACGGAGACGCTGGTGGAACAGGTTCTTGGAGAGGTGTTCCCTCCAAAAGTCCAGGATGCAGGGGAGAGCCGCCCAAGGCTTCTGGATCTGTGCACCGGATCGGGCTGCATTGCCATCAGCCTGGGTGTGCTGGGACATTTTGGAGATGTCACAGGTACGGATATCTCCGAGGAGGCCCTGAAAGTGGCAGAGAAAAACCGCTGCCGCCTTCTTCCGGACTCTGAGCTGAAAGAGAGAAGGATGGACTTCCGGCTGATTAAGAGCGATCTTTTTGAGGGGCTTTCAGGGGAAACATTCGATGTCATTGTCTCCAACCCGCCGTATATTCCCAGTGCGGTGATCGGGGAACTGGAGCCGGAGGTTCGGGACTATGAGCCGAGGCTGGCGCTGGACGGTGAGGCAGACGGGCTGAAATTTTACCGGAAAATAGCCAGTGAGAGCGGTCGCTTTTTAAAGCCGGGCGGCCGCCTGTATCTTGAGATTGGCTATGACCAGGGGGAGGCTGTCGGCTGCCTCCTGAAGGATGCAGGTTTTACAGAAGTTAAGGTAATTAAGGATATCCCCGGCCATGACCGGGTAGTGGCGGCCAGGCTGCCGCAGGAGGGTACCCATGTTTGATAAATTAGATGATTTATTAGTTCATTATGAAGAATTAATGCTGGAGCTGAGCAGTCCGGATGTCACATCTGATCCGAAAAAGTTCCAGAAACTGATGAAGGAGCAGGCAGATCTGGCTCCTATTGTGGAAGCATATAAGGAATACAAGGCGGCAAAACAGTCGATTGAGGACAGTCTTCAGATCCTGGAGGAAGAGTCAGACGAAGAACTCCGGGAGCTGGCTAAGATGGAGCTTTCCGATGGAAAGAAGAAAGTGGCGGAGCTGGAACAAAAAATCAAGATTCTTCTGCTTCCTAAAGACCCAAATGACGAAAAAAACATTGTTTTAGAGATCCGCGCTGGAGCAGGAGGGGATGAGGCGGCGCTGTTTGCTGCCGAACTCTACCGGATGTACGTAAACTATGCGGAAAGCCAGCACTGGAAGATCGAGCTGGTCAGTGTCAATGAGAACGGGATTGGCGGATTTAAAGAAGTCCAGGCCATGATTATAGGGAAAGGCGCATATTCGAAATTTAAATATGAATCCGGCGTACACCGGGTACAGCGTGTCCCTGAGACAGAATCCGGCGGCCGGATCCATACTTCTACCGCTACGGTAGCGGTTATGCCGGAAGCGGAGGACTTTGATGTTGTCATCGATGATAAGGATATCCGGATCGATGTAATGCGTGCATCCGGAAACGGCGGCCAGTGCGTCAACACTACTGATTCGGCAGTGCGGCTGACCCACATCCCTACCGGAATTGTGATTTATAGCCAGACGGAGAAGTCTCAGCTTCAGAACAAGGAGAAGGCTTTCCGCCTTCTGCGCTCTAAACTGTATGATCTGGAGATGGAGCGCCGCCAGAACGAGGAGGCGGATGCCAGAAGGAGCCAGATCGGCACCGGAGATCGCTCTGAGAAGATCCGCACCTACAATTTCCCTCAGGGGCGGGTCACGGACCATAGGATCAAATTGACTTTGTATAAGATCGATTCTATTATGAATGGCGATCTGCAGGAGCTTTTGGATGCACTGATCACGGCTGACCAGGCGGCAAAGCTGGCAAAATTAAACGAAGAATGAAAGACGGCGGTACAAGTTAAGAGAGCTTGTGCCGCCATATTTTTTGCCAGGAAAGAAGCACCTTCATAAAATCTTCAGAGATTCTTTTGACCGTTCAATTTGCAAAATCCTATAACTTGTGGTATCATAACCGATAGTATAATGAGTATAAGTGTGCCGGATTGCCGGCCAGGAGGAAAGCAATGAAAGGAATTATTCTTGCAGGGGGAAGCGGAACTCGGCTTTACCCGCTGACCAAAGTGACATCAAAGCAGTTGCTCCCGATCTACGATAAACCCATGATCTATTATCCCCTCTCGGTGCTGATGGATGCCGGGATCCGGGATATTCTTCTGATCTCCACCCCGGACGATACGCCCAGGTTCCAGGCCCTTCTGGGGGACGGAAGCCAGTTCGGCATCAACCTGTCCTATGCCGTCCAGCCAAGCCCCGACGGGCTGGCCCAGGCATTTATCATAGGGGCAGAGTTCATCGGCTCCGATTCCGTTGCCATGATCCTGGGGGACAACATCTTCCACGGCCACGGCTTAAAGAAGCGCCTTCGGGCCGCCGCTGAAAAGGAGAAGGGCGCCACTGTGTTCGGCTACTATGTGGACGACCCAGAGCGGTTCGGCATCGTGGAATTCGATGACCAGGGGAGGGCCGTCTCCATCGAGGAGAAGCCGGAGCACCCCAAGTCCAACTACTGTGTCACCGGCCTGTATTTTTATGACAACCGGGTGGTAGAATACGCCAAGAGCTTAAAACCATCCGCCAGGGGGGAGCTGGAGATCACGGATTTGAACCGGATCTACCTGGAGAGCGGGGAACTGGATGTGACCCTGATGGGCCAGGGCTTTACCTGGCTGGACACCGGGACCCACGAGTCCCTGGTGGACGCCACCAATTTCGTCAAGACGGTGGAGACTCACCAGCACCGGAAGATCGCCTGCCTGGAGGAGATTGCCTATCTGAACGGCTGGATCAGCCGGGAGCAGGTGATGGAGGCCTATGAGATCTTAAAGAAGAACCAGTACGGGAAGTATTTAAAGGACGTACTGGATGGAAAATATGTGGACAAGCTGTACAATTAATCCCTGACACTGCAGGAGGCGGTGCAGCCCAGAATCCAAGAAAAAGAGACAATGGAGGACGCTATGAAGATCATTGTAACAGGAGGAGCCGGCTTTATCGGCGGCAACTTTGTGCACCATATGGTAAATAAATACCCGGACTATCAGATCGTAAACCTGGATCTGTTAACCTATGCAGGGAACCTGGAGACCTTAAAGCCGGTGGAGGGAAAGCCCAACTACCGGTTTGTGAGAGGGGATATCGCAGACCGGAAGTTCATATTTGAGCTGTTTGAGAAAGAGAAGCCGGACATGGTGGTGAACTTTGCGGCGGAGAGCCACGTGGACCGCTCCATCACGGACCCGGAGATCTTTGTCAGGACCAACGTGATGGGGACGACGACGCTGCTGGATGCGTGCAAGGAATACGGGATCAAGAGGTTCCACCAGGTATCGACGGACGAGGTATATGGGGATCTGCCCCTGGACCGGCCGGATCTGTTCTTTACAGAGGAGACGCCGCTGCACACATCCAGCCCGTATTCATCCTCCAAGGCCAGCGCTGACCTGTTTGTGTTGGCGTACCACAGGACCTTTGGGCTGCCGGTGACGATCTCCCGGTGCTCCAACAATTACGGCCCGTACCATTTCCCGGAGAAGCTGATCCCGCTGATCATCAGCCGTGCGCTGGCAGACGAGGAGCTGCCGGTATACGGAAAGGGAGAGAATGTGAGGGACTGGCTGCACGTGTCAGACCACTGCGAGGCCATTGACCTGATCCTGCACAAAGGGCGCGACGGGGAAGTGTACAATGTGGGAGGCCACAATGAGAGGACGAACCTGGAAGTTGTGAAGACGATCCTGAAGGCATTGAATAAGCCGGAGAGCCTGATCCGGTTTGTAACAGACCGTCCCGGCCACGACAGGAGATACGCCATCGACCCGACGAAGCTGGAGACAGAGCTTGGGTGGAAGCCGAAGTATACCTTTGATACCGGGATCCAGCAGACGATCCAGTGGTATCTGGACAATGAGGACTGGTGGAAGCACATCATCAGCGGGGAGTACACCCAGTATTTTGACAAGATGTACGGCGAACGCCTGGAAAAATAGAGCAATTGCGCGATGGGGCGCCTGGAAACAGCGAAGGATGCCGAAGGGGAGAGGAGAGATGCAGGTCCCCCTGGGAAACTTTGCGTTTTCGGGCGCTTTCCGCAAGAAGGGATGGTTATTTATGAAAGTTTTGATTACCGGAGCCGGCGGCCAGCTGGGCCACGACCTGATGAATGAATTTGAAAAAAGAGGAATTGAGCATATCGGAGTAGATGTGGCTGAGATGGATATTACGGATGCAGAGGCATGCCGCAGAGTCATTACAGCTTCCGGGGCAGATGCGGTTATCCACTGTGCTGCATATACTGCAGTAGATGCAGCGGAAGATAATGTGGAACTCTGCCGGAAAATCAATGGGGAAGGGACAAAAAATGTGGCAGAAGTCTGCAGAGATCTGGATATTAAAATGATGTATATCAGTACAGACTATGTGTTTAACGGTGAGGGAACCCGTCCCTGGGAGCCGGATGACCACAGAGAGCCGCTGAATATTTATGGCCTGACCAAGTACGAGGGGGAGATGTACGTAGAGAAGCTGGTAAAGAAATTTTTTACGGTCCGGATTGCCTGGGTATTTGGGGCCAATGGGAAGAACTTTATAAAGACTATGCTCCGTCTGGGAAAGGAAAAGGGGGCTGTCAGCGTAGTTAATGATCAGGTGGGATCTCCCACGTATACCTATGATCTGGCACGGCTTTTGGCAGACATGATCCAGACCGAAAAATACGGCCGCTACCATGCAACTAACACCGGTCTGTGCAGCTGGTATGAATTTGCCTGTGAAATTTTCCGCCAGGCTGGAATGGACAATGTGAAAGTAACCCCGGTGGATTCCGCCAGTTTTCCAGCCAAGGCCAAGCGGCCTAAAAACAGCCGGATGGACCAGAGCAAGCTGATTCAAAATGGATTTAAGCCGCTCCCTTCGTGGCAGGATGCGCTGGGACGCTATCTGGTGGAGATCGGAGAGAACGAAATAAAAAATTAGGAGGAGAATAAGATGGGAAAATATTTTGGAACGGACGGTTTCCGGGGGGAGGCTAACGTAGATTTAACAGTGGAGCACGCGTATAAGGTCGGGCGCTTCCTGGGATGGTACTATGGGAGGAGAAATCCGGATGAGCGCACCAGAGTTGTGATTGGAAAAGATACCAGGAGGAGCAGCTACATGTTTGAGTACTCTCTGGTGGCAGGACTGACGGCCTCCGGGGCAGATGTCTATCTGCTCCATGTCACGACGACCCCCAGCGTTTCCTATGTGGTTCGCACAGAAGAGTTTGACTGCGGAATTATGATCTCAGCCAGCCACAATCCGTTTTATGACAATGGAATCAAGGTGATTAACGAAAAGGGAGAAAAGCTGGAGGAGAGCGTTATCACAGAGATTGAAAAATATCTGGACGGGGAGGCCGAGGAGATTCCCTTTGCTACCGGGGAAGAGATTGGAAGAACTGTGGACTTTTCAGCAGGCCGCAACCGTTATATTGGCTACCTGATCTCCATTGCGACCCGTTCCTTCAAGAATATGAAGGTAGCCTTGGACTGCGCCAATGGAAGCGCTTCTGCTATTGCAAAGAACGTATTTGACGCCCTTGGGGCGGAGACCCACGTGATTGCCAATGACCCTAACGGCACCAATATCAATAATGGGTGTGGATCCACCCATATTGAAAACCTTCAGGCATTTGTAAAAAGCGAGGGTTGCGATGTGGGCTTTGCCTATGACGGCGATGCTGACCGGTGCCTGGCTGTAGACAGAAATGGCGAGCTGGTAGACGGTGACAAGATCATGTTTATCTGCGGAAAATATATGAAGGAGCAGGGAACCCTGGTAAACAATACCATTGTTACCACCATTATGTCCAACTTCGGCCTGTATAAGGCTCTGGACAGAGAAGGGATCCGCTACGAGAAGACAGCGGTGGGAGACAAATACGTATATGAAAATATGGCGGCTAACGGCCACTGCCTTGGCGGGGAACAGTCCGGCCATATTATCTTCAGCAAGCACGCGACTACTGGAGACGGAATCCTGACTTCTCTGAAGGTCATGGAGGTTATATTGGAGAAAAAGCAGCCTCTGGAAAAGCTGGCTTCCGAGATCAAGATTTATCCCCAGGTTCTGAAGAATGTTCGGGTAAAAGATAAAAAAGCCGCCCAGGATGATCCAGATGTAAAGGCTGAGGTGGAGAGGGTTACCCAGGCCCTGGGAGATACCGGACGGATTTTGCTGCGCCAGAGTGGGACAGAGCCGGTGGTGAGAGTCATGGTAGAGGCCCAGGACACAGAAACCTGCGAGAAATATGTGGATCAGGTGATTAAGGTGATGGGCGACAAGGGCCATTTTATTTAAACGTGTTTTTTCGCCCGGACAGGGCGGCATAAATGAAATAGATTGCCAGATAAAAACGGTTGTGATATAATACAAAAATATCATAGCCGTTTTTTCTGGCTAAATTTATGAGAAAAGGAATGATGAAAGTTGGGATTAGACCTGTAAGATCGACTCTCTTCATTGTCAAGAGATACGGCGTGATCTACCGACTCCAGGGCTGAGAAGGCAGTCAAAAACAAAAAGAAGATGAGTAATGGAGGAAGAGATCATGTTAAATTATCAGAGATATAAAAGAGTACCTGTTGTGCATTTCCCTGAGAGAACCTGGCCGGACAAAGAGATCGAGAAGGCTCCGGCATGGTGTAGCGTTGATCTGAGAGACGGAAATCAGGCGCTGGTGGAGCCGATGGTGGTGGAAGAAAAAATCGAGATGTTTAATCTTCTGCTCAAGCTGGGCTTTAAAGAAATCGAAGTTGGTTTCCCGGCGGCATCCCAGATAGAGTATGATTTCCTTCGCCAGCTGGTGGAGCGGAAACTGATCCCGGACGATGTGGTGATCCAGGTTTTGGTTCAGTGCCGCGAACACCTGATCAAGAGGACATTTGAGGCGATTCAGGGAATTAAAAAGGTAATTGTGCATATTTACAATTCCACATCCACTCTTCAGAGAGATGTGGTATTCCATAAAGATAAAGAGGAAATCAAAGAGATCGCCATCATCGGGACAAAACTGGTGCAGAAATACGCCGCAGATTTTCCGGGTGAGATTTTGCTGGAATACTCTCCAGAAAGTTTTACTGGGACAGAATTGGACTTTGCTTTGGATATCTGCACGGCTGTCCAGGAGACCTGGGGTGCTACGAAGGAGAAAAAAGTTATCATCAATCTGCCGGCTACAGTGGAGATGAATACGCCTAATGTGTACGCAGACCAGATTGAATGGATGAATACCCATTTCAAGAACCGCGAGAGCATTATCCTGAGCGTCCATCCGCACAACGACCGGGGGACCGGAATCGCAGCTACCGAGCTGGCTCTTTTGGCAGGAGCGGAGAGAGTGGAGGGAACGCTTTTCGGAAATGGTGAGCGCACCGGCAATGTAGATATCCTGAATCTTGCCTACAATATGTTTTCCCAGGGGATCAATCCGGAGCTGAATATTGAGAATATCAATGAGATCATCGATGTCTATGAGAGATGTACAAAAATGGATATCCATCCCAGACATCCTTATGCCGGCAAGCTGGTATTTACTGCATTTTCCGGTTCTCATCAGGATGCGATCAACAAAGGAATGCAGGCTCTCAAGGAGAGAAAAAGCCAGTACTGGGAGGTGCCCTATCTGCCGATCGATCCTGCAGATATCGGCCGGAAATACGAGCCCATTGTCCGTATCAACAGCCAGTCCGGAAAAGGCGGCGTAGCCTTTGTCATGGATACGTTCTATGGATTCAAGCTGCCGAAGGGGATGCACAAAGAATTTGCGGATATTATCCAGAAGATTTCTGAGCAGCAGGGTGAAGTGGCTCCTGAGCAAATTATGGAAGAGTTCCGCAAGAATTACCTGGAGCGGAAAGAACCCATGCATTTCCGCAAGTGCCGGATCAGTGATGCTGACACCGGAAACGGCGAGTTTGCGACTTTAGCTAAAGTTACATATACGGATCATGGCATTGAAAAGACGTTTGAAGGCGTTGGAAATGGT
Source organism: uncultured Lachnospiraceae bacterium (assembly GCA_944376125.1). Taxonomy (GTDB): domain Bacteria; phylum Bacillota; class Clostridia; order Lachnospirales; family Lachnospiraceae; genus UMGS1370. Next base: position 66,127 of record CALWBQ010000008.1, on the reverse strand, counting down.
CCTATTGATGCTGTGCAGAGAGGGCTGGAAGATGCACTGGGAATTCAGATCAGAGTCATGGATTACAGCGAGCACGCTTTGTCTATCGGTTCTGGAGCACAGGCAGCGTCCTACATTCATCTGGTGGATCAGGCGACTGGAAAGGCGACGTATGGCGTCGGTGTCAGCTCCAATATTACCAGAGCATCTATCCGAGGCATTTTCAGTGCGGTGAACAGGCTGTTCTATTAATCGAGGTGCGAACTTGTGTTATGTCCCAGGCTGGAGAGAGGAGGACGCCGGATGAGAAGAGTGAGACTCCCGCGATTCAGAGCTGTACTTGCAGCGCTTACGCTTTTGGCGGTTCTTTATCTGATTGGGCTTTACACGGTTCCCGCCATGGAGCCGCTGAGATATGAGTTTTATTTCTGGCTTCTGTATATCATTTTTGTTTTGATTTTGGTCTGTCTGTGGACGCTGTCAGGGAAAAAGCAGCGGTATTTGAAGCACAGTCAGGATGAGATCGACAACGAAGAGCTGGACATTACAAAAGAGGTATTGAGAGAAAAAAATAAGTGGTACTGATAGACATGAAACTCCAGGCCGCTGAAGAAAATTAGAAAAGCAAAGCCCGGGAGAGCGCAGAGAGAAGTGCTTTCCCGGGCTTTGCTGTCTATGAAGTTATGTTGGAAAGCCAGGAACTGGCTGCATCTAAAATATCATACAGCCGGAGCGAGGGCTCATTCCGATTTTTCAGAATTACGCTTTTCACATTCTCCGCCAGGACTGAGGGGGACCGCTCTGCATCCAGGCAGAATACTTGCCGGGGAAAGGCTTTGGCCAGCATAAAGTAAAAATCCTTCTGCAGCGGGTAAAGCCTCAGATTGGAGTCAAATGCATTTCGCACACGCAAGGGATCCTGCTCCCTGCGAAGGCGAAGTGCCTCCTCAGAAGCATATAGGAACAGCACGAGGCTGGCGAAAGGGAGATCACGGTAATGACATCGAACCTGTTCTCTGAATGCAGAAAAAACGCTCCAGGGCAGATGATTTGCAAGCGGGAAAACGGCTGTGTGGACAATGACATCGATGACGCCGATATCGTTGAGCTGCAGGGCGTGAGGGCCGGAGGCGGAAACATTGTCTGTGTACCGCCGGAGCGTATTGTCAAAGAACCACAGCTGCTTTTGCAGAAAATCGTCATAAGTTTTCCAATTGCAGAAGGGATTTGATTTCTTTGCCAGAAGCTCATCAATAGGGAAGGCTTCAGGCAGGTCTTTCTGCAGACTGCGGATCAGACTGCTCTTTCCAACGGCGCTGGGGCCGTCAATGTCGATAACGATCATACAATACCTCCGAATGCAAAGAGTTTGGCAAGTTAATCAGCGGATCTTGCGGCATGGCCGGCCGGGTCATAGGACCGCGCAAATTGACAATAATCTGACAGACAGCGGATGAATTCGTAGCCGTAAGCCGGAAGGTGGCGTTTCTTGTACATGATGACAGAAAGCTGCATAGATGCCGGAACCTGAGTCAGCCTGACAGGAAAGACCAGCATGTCCTGGGAGAGTTCGGGGAGAATGTTGGACAGAGTCATTTCTGACACAATGCAGGCCACAAGCCCCTGAAGGCAGAGGGGCAGGAAAAACTGGATGTAGGTTGTCGACAGATAGACGTAAGGTTCTCTGGAGACCTCCTCATAGCACTGAAGGATCAGCCTGTGGAGCCGGGTATCGCTGTTTGGCATGATGATGGGCAGGTCTGCCAGATCCTCGAAGTTGGCCCTCTGGCAGGAGCGCTGGATGACCCGGCTGCTGTCGGAGCCGAAGACCTGCTCCAGCAGAACTTTGGAGACGACAAAAAACAGGCGGTCTGTCAGGATGGGCATTACCTTCAGCTCGGGGGAGAAGGAGTCAAAGGTCCCCAGTGCAAAGTCCAGTTTTCCGGAGAGAACCAGATTTTTCAGCATGGGGGAGGGCTGGTCAACTAGGTCAATGGTCACGCCAGGGTATTTTCCCCGAAATACAGGGAGAACATGGGGCATAAAAATCACAGCGCGGGTGGTGCTGGAGCCGATTTTCAGGTTTCCGCACTGCTCGTTTTTTGCGTCCAGAAGGGCCTGGCGCAGGTTGGATTCGCACAGGAGGATCTCTTTGGCGTGATCCAGGAGGATCTCCCCGGCAAAAGTCAGGGAGAGATGGGGTTTCCGGTTAAAAAGGATAGTGTCGCAGTCCTCCTCCAGGCGGAGAATATGATTGCTCAGGGTCTGCTGAGAAATAAAGAGCCGGGCAGCCGTCTTGGTAAAATTCAAGTCCTCCGCGGCCGCGATAAAGTAAGATAAGCTGGTTGTATTCATATATAGTGCCTCCCATTGATGCAAAGAAATACGGCGGCGAACGCTGGTGTTATAATGCAGTTTACCCGTTCAGCATACCGGTTGTCAATCCATTTGTGCGGCTGGGGGAGTGATTTTTTTATGACAGGCTTGCTAAAAAAATAACAATAAATTTTTGACAAAAATAGAAAATCAACAAATTTTATTTGTTGACCGTCAAAATAATACTGTTAGATAAATTTAAAAAAATAGAGTAAAGTAAAGACGCCAGATCGTAAAAAGGAGGTGAAATGAGTGAATATTGTATTATCGGGAAATTTGTCAGACGATATCGCCAATTATTTCCAGAAACAGTTTCCAGAGGATCGGGTAGAATGGATGGACACGGAGGAAAAGTACCATGAATATTCCGGGGCAGACTGTATCGTTGTCAGAACGTTTAAGACGCCGGAGAAAGTATTTCAAAACAATCCGAATCTGAAAGCTGTCCTGCGCTGGGGAGCCGGATATGACTCGGTTGACATCAGGGCGGCTGCCAGCAGAGGCGTAATCGTGGCAAACGCCCCTGGGATCAACGCCTATGCGGTCTCGGAACTGGCCGTGGCTATGATGATGGCACTGAAGAGAAATATCTTCCGCTACTGGGAGAGCGTCAGGCAGGGACAGTGGGATGGCAAACTGTTCGCCGCCGCGACAGAGACTCTGAACTGGAAGACTGTGGGGATCATCGGAGCAGGGAACATCGGCAGAAGGGTGGCGAGACAGGTTCGCAGCTTCGGATCCGATGTGTGCTACTGGGATGCATACAGACTTTCAGAGGCGGATGAGAAGGAACTGGGGCTGACATTTTTAGGATTGGAGGAATTGTTAAAACAGTCCGATATTATTTCTCTGCATGTGCCGCTGACCGGCGAAACCCGCCATTTGATCGGCGAAAAGGAGCTGGATATGATGAAGCCGGGGAGCGTGCTGATCAATACAGCGAGAGGCGGCCTGGTGGATGATGAGGCGCTCTATGAGGCCCTGTGCAAAGGAAAACTGAGCGGGGCAGGGCTGGATTGCCTGGAAAATGAAAACGTAAAGGAAAATAAATTGTGCACACTGGACAATGTGATCATAACGCCGCATATTGGGGGAACGTCCAAAGACCTGTCTGCGGGCATGGCGGCGTACATGGCAGGACAGATTCGGATGCTGAAGGCAGAAGGAACCGTCAAAAATATTGTCAGCGCATAGGGGGAAAGGAACTAGGAGAACGTAAAGAGTAAAGGGGGATAACAAATGAATCCAGCAATTATTACATTAATCATTCTTGTAGCAGCAGCGGTTTTGTTTATTACTGAGAAATTGCCGGTGCCGCTGACCGCAATGCTGTGCCTGGCGGCGCTGGTTCTGACAGGGATCGTGACACCGACGCAGGCTATCGCCGGGTTTTCCAACTCAACGGTCATCCTGCTGGTTGCCATGGTATTGGTAGGCGGAGCACTGTTTGAGACAGGAATCACAGAAAAGATCGCCCGCTCGGCGATGAAAGTGGCAAAGACAGAGCGGCAGATGATCATGGTTTCTTTCCTGATCGGAACTGCACTGTCGGCTCTGCTGAACAATACCAGCGTTATGGCCATGCTGATTCCGCTGTTTCTGGGGATTCAGGCGTCGGTGGGATTCAGCGCATCGAAACTGATGATGGCCGGTTTCCTGGGAGTTATGTGCGGCGGCCGCCTGACCCTGATCGGCGACGCCACAGTCAACTCAATCGCACAGAATGCCATAGTAGAGCTCGGCGGTACTTTCGGGCCGTTCTCCATAGGAAAAATCGGTCTGCCGCTGACCATCATCGCCTTTTTCTGGCTGCTGCTCTACGGCTATAAAGTCCTTCCGGACAGAAAACCGGTGGACGACAACAGTATTTTTACCGAGACCGGGAAAAAGGAGGCCCCTCTGTGGAAGCAGGTCGCTTCAGTGCTGATCATAGCCGGCGTTTTCCTGGGAATGTGCTTCTCAGACGCTATTGGATTCCCCTTCTATATGATCTCCATGCTGGCGGCCATCCTGGTCTGTGCCCTCGGCATCCTGAAGGGAAAACAGGTCTACAATATGATCGATATGAAGACCGTATTCCTGTATGTCGGCATGCTGCCTTTGGGCGAAGCTCTGCAGACGACGGGAGCGGCGCAGATGATAGCTGACGTGGCGGCCATGATCTGCGGCGGATCCGGAAATGTCTACCTGATCACTGCAGTCGTGTTTATCGTATCCTGCTTTATGACACAGTTTACTTCCAACGTAGTAACCATCAATCTTCTGGTTCCCATCGTCATTGCTATCGGCAATACTCTGGGGGTCAGCCCGGCAGCTCTGATTGTAACGGCTACCATCGCAGCAACCCACGGGTATGTCAGCCCGGTATCCTGCCCGCCTGCCACCATCATTTACGGGAACGGCGGATTTAAATTTAAGGATTACGGCCTGTGCAACTGGTCCCTTCTTCTGCTGTCATTTATCGCCTGCGTAGTGCTTCTGCCTATGATGTGGCCGCTGTCATAAAAGGCGGATGGAAAGGAGAATGACGGTTGACGATATTAATTAAAAAAGGAATACTGACGGACGGCGTATCGGAGATGGGCGCCGCAAAAGATATCTTGATTGAGGACGGATATATCGCTGAGAAAGGCGCAGAGATATCTCAGAGTGCCGATTATACTATCGATGCAGATGGCTGTCTGGTCCTGCCAGGGCTGATAGATTTTCACACCCACGTGTTTGAGGGCGGGAGCGACTTTGGTTTCAACCCGGATCTGGTGCTTTCCACGGGGGTGACGGCCTTGGTGGACATGGGGACTTCGGGTTCCGGAAATTTTGAGGCGTTTCACCGGGCTGTTTCGGCCAGGACAATGGAAACAGCGGCTTTTCTCAACATATCAGCTATGGGCCAGATGGGGACGGGGCTGAATGAAAACCTGGATCCGTGCCTGGTCAATGAGGGGAGAATAGAGGAACTTTTTCAGGAAAATCCAGATTTCCTGCTGGGAATCAAGGTGAGGATCAGCAAGGCGATCGCAGGGAAATGGGGAACAGAACCCCTGAAAAAGGCCCTGGAGATGGGGGAACGGCTGGAGAAGCCGGTCTGCGTCCATGTGACAGATCCCTGCGTGGATATGGATGAGGTGGCGGCGATGCTCCGCAAAGGAGATATTCTCTGCCATATGTACCACGGAAAGGGGAGCACAATCCTCAAAGAAGGGAGAGTGTCCCAGGCAGTCTGGGAGGCCAGGCGCAGAGGAGTGATCTTTGACGCCGCCAACGGCAGGACGAATTTTGATTTTTCTGTGGCAGAGCCTGCCATAAAAGAGGGATTTGTCCCACATATTATCAGCACGGACATGACAAAGGCTACGGTAAACCAGGGAAGCCTGGTGAGAAACCTTCCCTACATTATGTCAAAGTACCTTTCCTTGGGGATGGGGCTGCCTGAGATTGTTAAAGCAGCGTCCTATACGCCTGCTGTCTGCATGGGCAGAGCGGATCGCCTGGGCTCCCTGGAGATTGGGAAGGAAGGCAGCATCACGATTGTAAAAAGAAAGTCAGGGGATTTTATCTTTTCGGATGCAGCCGGCAATAAACGGCATGGCGGAGAGATGCTGATTCCTCTGATGACGATAAGAAGAGGACTTGTCCTTTTTGACAATAATGAATTAGATCGGGAGTGAGAGACAATATGAGACAGGTAGCATTCATCGGCTTTGGGGAGGCCGCCTACTATATCGCCAGAGGTCTGAAAGAGAGCGGCGTAACGGACATGGCGGCCTATGATGTAAATTATAAAAAGGGAGCCAGTCCGGTCATGGAGCGGAGAGCCGAGGAAGCCGGCGTTCTGCTGACAGAGGATGGAAAAGAAGCCTGGAAGCCGGCACGGTTCATACTGGCGCTGACCAGCGGGAAGGCAGCTCTGGAGACTGCCGGCCAGGTGCTCCCCTATCTGCAGGAAGGGCAGGTCTATGTGGACATGAATTCTGCGTCCCCCGTGGTGAAGCAGAAAATCGCAGAAATCCCTCATTCGCAGGGGGTGGCAGTCTGCGACGCTGCGATCATGGCGACAGTTCCCAAAAAGGGCCATAAAACGCCGATGTTTCTGGCCGGAGAGGGCGCAAAGGCTTTTGCAGAAGGGATGAGCTCCTACGGGATGAATCTTACGGTGCTGGAAGCTGATCTGGGCGGCGCCTCGGCTATCAAAATGATCAAGAGCGTGGTCATGAAGGGCCTGCCTCAGCTGATGTTCGAGGCTTTTGAGGCTGCTGAGCAATATGGGGTTCTTGACACTCTTGTCCAGTCTTTAAACAGTTCTCTGAGCGGCCAGAGCATAGAAGAACTGGCGAACACCTTTATCGCCAGAACTATGATCCACGCAGGCCGGAGGGCAGGGGAGATGGAGGATGTGGTCTCCACCCTGAAGGCTTTGGGGGTAGATCCGTCTATGTCCCAGGCGACAGTAAAGAAACTGCACCGGCTGGAGGAAGAGAAATGGGCCGATGTCCTTGGGGCAGACGGCGGCTCTATGGATTATAAGAGCGCGATGAAATTGCTGATTGAAAAAAGGAGGAATGAATAATGATAAAAGAATTTCCGGAGCTGCTTCCGCAGGAGGTTATCGAGAGGGTAAAAAAACTGAATGTGCCGCTGCTGTGTGATGGGTATAAAGCGGCGGGCCTGGAAAAAGAAGGCTGGTGCTGCATGGATGCGGCGATCAGCCCGGTGGACCGCAAGATGACGCTGGTGGGAACTGCCATGACAGTGGATACAGAGGAAGGAAACAATTACATGATTCATGTGGCCAGCTACACAGCTCCCGCAGAAGGCTACATTATGGTGGTGGATGGAAAGAACTATGCCAAACGCGCCTATGCTGGCGGCCTGATTATGGGGGCCTGCCAGGCGGTTGGCTACAGCGGAATGGTGGTGGACGGCTATACCAGGGACCGGGAGGACAATATCGCTCTGGGATATCCGGTGTTCAGCCGGGGATTTATGCCCTGCGGTCCAGTCAAGAAAGACGGGGGAAGCATCAACACTCCGATCACCTGCGGCGGCGTGGCGGTTGAGCCAGGGGATCTGGTAGCAGGGGATTCTGACGGGGTCTGCGTGATTCCGCGGCGTCACCTTGACATTGTCCTGGAGAAGGCGGAGGAGAAACTGGCCTACGAAGAGAACCGGGAGAAGAAGATCGCAGAATATGTGGAGGCCAAGAAAGCGGGCAGGGAACTGCCGGAATTGGCCCCGGCCTGGGTGCTGGAGATGGCAGGAAAGAAAAACTGAAAAGTTAAGAATTGGCAAAATGGGCGGAGCTTTCAGGCTCCGCCTGTTCTGCGTTAAAAGCAGCAAAATTTATTCCTGAATTTTGGCAGATGGGGTGGTCAGGAGGTCTGCCGGGAAAGTTTCAGCTCAGGCATAGGCTGCGCGGAGGCAGAGGTATATTGATTGCGGTGCCTGTAAAAGATAATGGCGCAGACAATAGCTGCAAACAGAGAGCCCATGGGCGAAGCCAGCCCCATCGGAGCCAGGGTGTCCGGGAACAGGACTGTGGCCAAATAAGCTCCGGGAACTCGGAGCAGGAAAACCGAGATTACGTTGGGGATAAAGGAATAGTAGGATTTTCCGTAGGCACAGAAATATCCGTTAAAGCAGAAGTGGATCCCCGAAAAAATGCAGTCCAGAACGTAGGTTTTTATGTACTGGGCCCCCATGAAAACAACTTCGGTTTCCCCTTTGGCAAATAGGCCCAATATGGGTTCCGCCCAGATCTGGCAGGCGGCAGTCACAAGGACGCCAAAGGTGACACATACTCCCAGGCCATAGTACAGAATGGCCTTGCTGCTCTCGTGTCTGCCGGCGCCGGCATTCTGGGAAGCGATGGCGGATACAGAAGACATCATGGCGGAGGGCACCAGGAAGATAAAGCTGATAACCTTCTCCACGATTCCCACGCTGGCGGATGCGATGACACCCCGCTGGTTAGCGATGGCGGTGATCAGAAGGAAGGCGATCTGGATCAGCCCGTCCTGGAGGGAGATGGGGATCCCGACCTTGAGGATGCTGAAAAGCGTGCCTTTATCCGGGACAAAATCTCTTCTGGAGAAGGAAATGCCCCAGTCCCTGCGGCGGAGGGCAGAAAGCGACAGCACGACGCTGACAATCTGGGAGATCACAGTGGCCAGGGCAGCGCCGGCAGCCCCCATGTCAAAGGGCCCGATCAGTATGATATCCAGGACAATATTGATGATGCCGGCCGCTGTGATGTAGTACATCGGGCTTTTGGAGTCCCCCAGCCCCCGGAAAATACTGCTGGTCACATTATAGGCCACGATAAAAGGCGTTCCCAGGAAACAGATCAGCAGATAGTCCTTTGCCTGGCGGATGGATTCCTCCGGCGTGGACAGCAGGGCAATGATGCCGTCCAGAGAAACAAGAAGAATGATGGTAGTAAATAGAGAGAAAACGGTGAAAAGAATAACGGTATTACTGATGCCTTTCTGGATCAGCTTTTTATCGCCGGATCCGATGGCCCTGCCGATCAGGACGGTAGTGCCCATGGATAGGCCGACAATGACGAATGTCAGCATGTGGGTAACCTGACTGCCGATAGAGACAGCCGATATAGCGGCGGCCCCGTTAAATTGTCCGGTGATGAACAGGTCTGCCAGGCCATAAAAGGACTGAAGAAAACAAGATATTAAGTATGGAATGGAAAAAATCAGCAAGTTTTGGAATAAGTTTCCTTTGGTCAGATCTCTTTGCATAGCGGCACCTCTCTCGGCAGTTATTTCGGTACCATGTTACCAGAGAGAGGGGGATTCTACAAACGAATAATATTGATTGGATCAGCACTTTTTTTCATGGATAAAATCCAGAAGACTCTGCAGACCTGAGGTGACAAACTCAGGAGAATACAGAAGTTGTGCGGTTTCGGAGAAGACATCTGAGGTGGGAATGAATACTAATTTTTCATAGTCGGCCTCATAGAGGGAAGGCAGAAAGGCAAAGCCTCTGGAGAGATTCAGCATCAGGAGCTGCTGGGAGATGGCCTTTACAACGATGATGTCAGAAAAGGAAGCGCCGTACAGTTCTTGGAGATGGCGGCGGCAAAATTCCTGGTAATTTGCCTCGGACGCCTTTGTGATGATCGGATGATGGGTGATCACTTCCCCGACGGACCCATGCCGATCCAGAAGCTCCCGGGAACAGACCAGAGATTCTTCGAATTTGACGAGATCCACCCGCACCATCTCATCCAGAGCATAGTGCTCAAAGGTTAGAACGTTGGGACAGATCAGGGCATCCAGCTTATGCTGGCGAAGATCGCCCAAAAGCCTTTCCTCATCGGAAAAAGAAAAATATACGGAGATATCCGGGTGAGTCTGTTCAAAGGCCCGGAGAACAGGAAAATCTTCATAATCAGTGGTGATCATACCCAGCCTTAGCTCCAGCTCTTCTATTCTGCAGAGCTCTCTGCACAGATCCTGATATTTTTCCGTCAACTTCAGCATTTCTTCGTAAAAGATCTGGCCCTGCTTTGTCAGGGCCACTGTATTGCCTGTGCGGAGAAACAGTTTGAAGCCCAGCTCCTGCTCCAGAACGGCAATGTATTTGCTCATCGTTGTCTGGGCGATATGGCATACCTCGGAAGCCTTTGTAAAATTTTTCAGCTCCGCAGCGCGGAAAAAATAGTGGATTTTATTGATGTCCATGATGCCTCCAATTATGCAACAAAAAACTGCTGTGGAAAATTAGAAGCAGGCTCCACAGCAGTTTTGATATTATAAAGATTTCACAGCTTCAGCGATATGGCGTGCTGTCAGCCCATATTCTTCCAGCAGAGCGGCGGGGGTTCCGGACTGCCCGAACCGATCCATGACGCCGACCTTTTTGAATTTGAAATCCCCATTTCCAATCAGAACATCTGCCACAGCGTCCCCCAGGCCGCCGATGATGGAGTGTTCCTCTACGGTAACGACTTTTTTGCATTTTTTGGCATAGGAAAGAACGGTATCGCGGTCGATTGGTTTAATGGTATGGATATTTACGACAGCCGCACTGATGCCTTCAGATTCCAGAGCCTTCGCTGCCTCCAGAGCTTCGCCTACCATGATCCCGCAGGCAAAGAGAACCACATCAGTGCCGTCGCGGAGAATGTTGGCTTTGCCCAGCTCAAAGGGCATGTCCATTTCCAAGATGGGAGAGGGCATTCTGGCCATTCTCAGATATGCGGGACCCTCCATCTCTACCAGTGCTTTCACTGCGCGTTTGGCTTCATTGGCATCGCAGGGGACAACTACTGTCATACCGGGAATAACCCGCATCAGAGCAATGTCCTCGATAGCCTGATGGCTGCCGCCGTCCTCACCCAGGGTAACGCCAGCATGGGAAAAAGCAAACTTGACATTAAAGCCGGAATAAGCACAGCCATTTCTCACCTGGTCGTAAGCCCGGCCAGTACCAAAGATGGCAAAGGTGCTGACAAAAGGAATATATCCCATGGAAGCAAGACCTGCAGCCATATCAACCATATTGGCCTCTGCAATCCCTGCATTGAAAAATCTTTCTGGAAATTTATCTGCAAAGTGATAGGTCATAGTAGAGTGGGAGAGGTCTGCGTCCAGAGCCACAATTTTTTTATTGGTTTCTCCTAATTCTGCCAGGGCTTCGCCGTAGGCGGCCCGGATGGCTTTCTTTTCGCTCATGCTTCATCCTCCAATTCTTTCAGCGCCCGCTGACGTTCTTCTTCATTGGGCCCTTTTCCGTGCCAGCCCACTTGATTCTCCATAAAGGAAACTCCTTTTCCCTTTACAGTATGGGCTAGGATGCATTTCGGCTTCCCGGAAACCGGAATATGGAAAGCATCGCTGACGGCTTGCATATCGTTGCCGTCGATCTCTATGACTTCAAAGCCAAATGCCCGGAACTTATCAGAGATATTTCCGAGACTCATAACCTGATCATTGGAACCGTCGATCTGGAGCCCGTTATTGTCAATGATGACAGTCAGGTTGTCCAGCTTATAGTGGGCAGCGGCCATAGCGGCTTCCCACACCTGGCCCTCCTGAAGCTCCCCGTCTCCGAGAAGAGTATAGACCTTGGCACCATTGCCGGCCAGTCTGGCGCCTAGTGCCATGCCTACGGCAATCGAGACACCCTGTCCCAGTGAACCGGTAGAAGCGTCTACGCCGGGACACCGCTTGCAGTCAGGATGACCCTGGAGAATGCCGTTGATTTTACGGAAACCTTTAAATTCACTCTTATCAAAAAATCCCCGCTCTGCCAAAACCCCATAGAGGGCAGGAGCAGCATGGCCTTTTGACAGAACAAAACGGTCACGATCAGCCTTTTTGGGATCCTTCGGGTCAATGTTCATTTGATCAAAGTACAGCACGGTCAGGATTTCAACAGCGGATAAAGAGCCGCCCGGATGTCCGGAAGCTGCGTCGGCAGTGAGATTGATAATGTCGCGGCGTACAGCACGGCAAGTTTTTTCTAAACTTGCAAGATTCATGGTCTACCTCCTATCAAAAACGCGCATAATTAAGCAAATCATATCAGAAATCGTCAAAATTGTCAACGAGGGGTGTCGGGAATAAATATAATAAGAAAATTTAGAATACTTTTAGAAACAAACCTCCAGAACTATGTTATACTTATAAAGATAAAGAAAAACAGAAAGGAGACTGGGGATGAAACTAAAAACACGTTTGGTCGTGGCCTTTATGACCATAACCCTGGTGCCGATCCTTCTGATTTATATGGTAGTTACGGGCCTGTCAAATTACCAGGCAAAGGCGTTCAGCAAAGCATACGGGCTGACAGAAACGATAGATCTGTTTTCTGGAAATTCCGTCCAGGCATTCAGCCGCCTTACACTCAGATATCAGGAAAAACTGACAGAGGAGTTGACGGCTCATCCAGAAGAATTTGAAGATCCGGTTTATCTGGAAGAATTAAATAAAGAACTGGAAAAGTACTATGCTTATTTAATCGTGAGGAAAAGTAATGATATTCTGTATTCTGGCGATGAGGCGGATGGAGAAGACGCAGAAGTGATCCAGCAGCTTCCTCAGTACGGGAGTGCAGAGGAGATGGAGGAAGGCGGTCTATATCTGGACGGGGACAGCCAGCATTTGATTAAGCAGATGGACTTTTTGTATCCTGATGGGACGGAGGGGTCGCTATTTTTAGTATCTAAAGTGGACGACCTTCTTCCAGAAGTAAAGGCAATGTTTCAGGAAATGCTGATTTCCGGAATTATGATTTTAGTAATCGCGGGGCTTGTCATGGCAATGTGGATCTATCGGTCAATTATCCATCCTATAGGAAAGCTGGAGGAGGCGACGAAAAAGATTCGCGACGGCAATCTGGACTTTTCTCTGGAAGTGGAGGATGAGGACGAGATCGGGCAGCTTTGCCAAGATTTTGAGGAGATGAGGATTCGCCTGAAGGAATCCACCGAAGAAAAGGTTCAGTATGATAAAGAAAGTAAAGAGCTGATCAGCAATATTTCCCACGATTTGAAAACACCTATAACGGCTATCAAAGGTTACGTGGAAGGAATCATGGACGGCGTGGCCTCCTCACCGGAGAAACTTGATAAATACATTCGGACTATCTATAATAAAGCCAACGATATGGATAAGCTGATCGATGAGCTGACCTTTTATTCTAAAATTGATACTAACAAGATTCCTTATACGTTTTCCAAGATCAATGTGAGCCAGTATTTTAAAGACTGTGTGGAAGAAGTGGGATTGGATCTGGAGGCTCAGAATATTGAGCTGGGATATTTTAATTATGTAGATGATGATGTCTATATCATAGCAGATGCAGAGCAGTTAAAGAGAGTCATAAACAATATCATCAGCAATTCTGTAAAATATTTGGACAAGAAGAAAGGAATCATCAATATCCGAATTAAGGATGTGGGCGACTTTATTGAAGTCGGGATCGAGGACAATGGCCGCGGCATAGCCACAAGAGATCTGCCCAATATCTTCGATCGCTTTTACCGGACAGACGCTTCCCGGAATTCTCAGAAAGGAGGCAGCGGCATCGGCCTGTCGATTGTGAAAAAGATCATTGAGGATCACAACGGCCGCATTTGGGCTACCAGCAAAGAAGGAATCGGGACAGAGATACACTTTGTCCTGCGAAAATACCAGGAGGTTATTCAAGATGAGCAGAATACTGATAATTGAAGATGAAGAAAGTATTGCAGAGCTGGAAAAGGACTATCTGGAGCTGTCAGGTTTTGAAGTGGAGATTGAAAACGATGGAACTGAGGGATTAAAGAGAGCCTTAAATGAAGACTTTGATCTGCTGATCTTGGATCTGATGCTTCCTGGAACGGATGGATTTGAGATATGCCGCCAGTTCCGGGAAAAGAAGAATATCCCAATCATCATGGTATCAGCCAAGAAAGAGGATATCGATAAGATTCGGGGACTTGGCCTGGGAGCAGACGATTATATTACCAAGCCATTCTCGCCCAGCGAGATGGTGGCTAGAGTGAAGGCTCATCTGGCCCGGTATGAGCGGCTTATCGGAAGCGGCCTTCCGGAGAACGATATTATTGAGATCCGGGGGCTGAAAATTGATAAAACAGCCCGCAGAGTCTGGGTCAATGGGGAGGAAAAGAATTTTACCACAAAGGAATTTGACCTGCTAACCTTTTTGGCAGAGCATCCCAACCATGTCTTTACTAAGGAGGAGCTCTTTAAGAAAATTTGGGATATGGACTCAATCGGAGATATTGCCACTGTCACAGTTCACATTAAAAAGATCCGTGAAAAAATAGAATTTAATACAGCAAAGCCCCAATACATAGAAACAATTTGGGGAGTAGGCTACCGCTTTAAAGTCTAGGATAAATCTGGATGTTATCATAGAGGGTACCCCTCAGCCGCTTCGTGGTTGTGAACGGGTGCCCTCTTTTTCTTTGTGGTGCGCCTGGCGGCGCACGTTTCTTAAGGGTGCAAGTCCCGAATCTGAGAACCGCATGTGCGGTGCCGTGAGAGGCCAGCGGCTAATCACCGCCTTCTGCTCGGTTTTATGCGAATGTCAAACGGATGGGAAGTCTGACAGTTTGTCCGATTATTAGCTGTTCTGGGATTTGAGCACGGTCAGAACCTCTCCAATATCTCCGTCAAGGCAGATGGAGCGCTCTGCGATCTCTCTCGGCGCGTAGGCATCCCCGTAATTGATGCAGGCGTATGCGGCATGCGGATTCTGGTACGTCATCTGCCAGAAGGGGTATTTGATGATGCCGGGGGTGTTGCCTCCGACTCCTAATTCGAGAAACAGGATGTGCAGCCCTTGATGGCGCCTTAAAAACTCCTGGTATCTCTGGGCAGCGGTGTGCCAGCCGGCGTCTTCCACAAAGGTATTGTCTGCCCGGAGGTTCATGGACATGGCTTCACCGCACACTGGGCACCGGGGAATCAGATCGCCGGGGACTTCCATTCTCAGCCGTTCCCTTCCCGGTGCGATGAGTTCATTATTTTCACCGAGGGCAAAGCCCTGTGCCTCCACCATTTTCCGGACAGCAGTCTCGTTGTCATAGGTTTTTTGATGGCAGGGCCGGGAGCACTGCCACAGCCCGTAGTCACCCTGGGTATAGAACAGTCTGTGCTTGTCAAAACCAGCCTTCTGGAAGCAGTGATCTACATTTGTGGTTAGGACAAAGTAATCCCGGTCTCGGACCAGGCCTAGAAGATCACTGTAGACGGACTTCGGGGCGTCCTGGTAGCGGTTGATGTAGATATAGCGGCTCCAGTATGCCCAGTGCTCTTCCAGAGTATCGTAGGGATAAAAGCCTGCGGAATACATATCTTGGAAACCGTATTTGTCTATAAAATCCTGGAAATTTTCTTCAAAGCGTCTGCCAGAGTAGGTAAAGCCGGCGGAGGTGGAAAGCCCGGCGCCTGCGCCGATCACCACTGCATCGGATATGGACAGCTGTTCCTGCAGCCGGTCTATATTATTGAAGAAGTCGTTCGTATATTTCGTAGTCGCTGTCTTTAAAAACATTAAAAATCACCTCCGGACTATCAGGATCCTGTTTTTGAAATTCTGTCACTGTTTGGACCGCGATTTCCGCCGCCAGTTTATTAGGAAAATGAAATTCGCCGGTAGAAATGCAGCAGAAGGCAACGCTTTTCAGCCTGCAGGATGCAGCCAGCTTCAGGCAGGAGCGGTAACAGTCTGCCAGAAGGCGGCGGTCACCGGCGGCAACATTCCCGAAAATAATCGGGCCTACTGTGTGGAGCACATAGCGGCAGGGGAGATTGTAAGCCTTTGTGATTTTCGCCTTCCCAGCGGGTTCCTCCGTCTGCTGCTGCGCCATGATCTGGGCACATTCCAGGCGGAGCTGGATCCCTGCGGCGGAGTGAATGGCATTGTCAATGCAGCCGTGGCAGGGGACGAAGCATCCCAGCATCCGGCTGTTGGCGGCATTGACGATGGCATCACAGCGCAGAGTGGTAATATCGCCCTGCCAGAGATACAGCCCGGGTTTTACCGGGGAAAGGTCTTTGAGATCTGTGATTCCCTTTGCAGAGGTCTCGGCCTGAAGATATTCATCCTGAATTTTCAGAAAATCGCTGCCGGCAGGGGCGGGTGGGCGTACATTCATAAGGGAGCGGAGCAGCCGCCTTTTGTCTGCCGGGCTGTCTGGGACGGAGATCTTCTGATACTCCCGGTTTTCCCGCAATAAATAATGAATCAGATAGTTGAGTTTCTCTTCCTGGGTCATAGTACCGCCGCCTTCCTGAGCTTGATTCTGATAGTATCATAGCCCTGCTGGGCGGAGTTGTAAAGTAAGCACTTTATAGTGCCTCGGTTACTAATAAGAAACTATAGCGTCAGGGCACAGGGATGAGGCGTGCCGTTCCCTGCACGCGGGCACTTATCTTTTATCGGGAAGAGCAGAAGTAGGAAATAAGTTCTTCTCCTTTCAAGTAATCGAGTCCCAGGTTTTTCAGGGTTCTTCCCTCTCTGCAGAAGTCCTTGCCCGTGATGGCGCTCATCAGTGCAGTCATGCCTTCAAAAAGCGGAACGGGGATGCCGGCGGCTCTGGCAACGGAGACAAAGAAACAGGTGAGGCAGGGAGCGTCCTCGCTGATGTATCGGTGATCCAGGCTTCCAGGGCCGTCCATTTCTCGAAAGTATCGGTAATCCTCATTGGACAGATCCAGGATGCCCTCGAACATCTTGCGTGGGGACGGGGCGGGCTCAAAGCCAAAAAATTGAAAGACCCGGCATTTTTCTTGCCACAGGGCATCCAGAAGATTGATGACACCCGGGCTGATGCCATCCCGGAAGAGGGAGAAGGTACCGCCACTGTTTTCGATCTTCGATATATTGAGCAGAGTTCCTGCCATGTGGCAGATCAAATTGGGACCATCGAATGCTGTGCAGAGGATGCTGTCAGCTGGGATAAAGTCCCACACCTCCTGAAAAGCGGCTGTCAGCCTAGGCGTATTCTGTGGCGGGAAAGCCGCTATTTTTTTAGGTGAGAGTGGAAGCCCGATCGTGGCTGTCCGGTCCTCAGACAAGCGGCAGGGGAAGAAATTGCCGCCGGTTTCGCCGACTAGGATATTTTCTTTTCCTGCCTGTTCAAAAATGCGGTGAAAAATCAGAGAAGCCCCATTTCCTGCACTGATGAGAATTGGTTTTTCCGGGGTAACGTAAGGGCAGATCATCTGGGCAACTTCTTCGTCCCGGGTGGAGAGAGTGCAGACGATGATAAGCTCAGCCAGGGAGAGCGCCGTCTCCACATCGGGGGTGATACATTCCGGGCGGCCTTCTCCGGAGACAGTTCCAGCCAGCCGGATCGCCCCGATTTTTCGGCTTTTTTCTAGCATTTCCCGGTACTGAGGCCCATCGGTCAGGAAGACCGTGTGGCCTCTTTGGCTTAATATGGCTGCAAGAGCGTGTCCGGTACCTCCGCAGCCGACAATAGCAATTTTTTTCATAGTTGCCTCCTTATCAAAACGGTATTTTTGTTTCTATGTGCTTTATTCTCCGCCGGCAGCGATAACTCCTCTGTTTTCTGAAATAAATAAAAAAATCCGTTTTTGGGGGAACGAAATGGGCAAAATGCACAAAAACAAAGAGAAAAAATTGTGCAGACAGTCAGAGGAAAACCAGCGAGAAAAAAAGAAATCTTAAAACAAGAGAAAAATCTCCCATAGATTGAAAACAATCTGGAAAAATTCAGGAAATTGATGCAGAAGGAGGAGGACTATGTTTTATCAATGTCCTATGGGACAAAATTCATTGGAAGATGTGCAGGATAAGGCTAATATCCGGGAACTGATAGAGTTTGAACGGTACTGCAGGGATTATATGCACTGGGATGAGATGCGCGCTTGCTACCATGATGACGCAGAGATCAATGTTTCATGGATGAAAGGGGGGCCGGATCAGTTCGTCAGCGCGTCTCAAGTGCGGCCGGCCCCGGCTAAGCATAAGATTTTTGACACTGTAGTGTGGAAGAAAGGGGATCGGGCAATTGCAGAGTGTATTACTATGATTCAGATCCGCTGCCCGCTGGATGGTGATATTGTGGATTTGTCTACTCATACCAGACTGCATTACCGAGTGGAAAAGCGGGGCGGAATTTGGAAGATCTGTTTTATGGATGCTATTTATGAGAAGGATACGATGCGGTCGGCGTATACAGACGGCACTTTCTCAGCGGATAGAGAGGAACTGAACCGCTATCGCCCAACCTACGCTAATATGATGCTGAGGCAGGTTCATTATGGCGGTACACCTAATGGAGATATGGCCGGGGAGGACCGCCCGGAGACGATAGAGAGATTATATAAGGAAAGCAGCAGATGGCTGGAAGGACAGATAAGAGAGGAGGATAGAGAATGAGCAGATTCCGCATAAACAGCAGCGACATACATACGCATTATACCCAAGAGTTAGCTGAGTTTACAGAAAAATTAAGGTATGAAGAAATTCCGGAGGAAGTTAGAGAGAGGGCCAAAAATATGGTTATGCAGACCATCGGCGTCTCCCTGGGGGCAAAAGGACTTCCGCTGGCGGAAAAAGCGGTAAAAATCGGAAAGAGCTGCGGGACAGGTGAACCAGAGGCGACACTCTGGATGGATGGAAGCAAGGTAAGCATGACCAGCGCCGCCTTCTGCAACAGCACCCTGGCAGATGCTCTGGATTGGGAGGACTGCTCCTGGACTGGCCATCCGTCAGCCAGCGTAATTCCCTGTGCCTGGGCGGCGGCCGAGGGGTACCACAAAAGCGGGAAAGAGCTTTTGGCGGCGGTGGTGGCCGGTTATGAAGTATACCAGCGAGTGGCGATGGCGGTTCAGCCCCCCAAAGGATGGGACATTATGAAAGGATGGGGGCTGACCTCTTGGCAGATTTTTGCTGGCGTCACCCCGGCGGCGAAACTGCTTGGGCTCAATGCAGAGCAGATAAACCAGGCTTTTGGGTTTGGCGTACTGTGCTGTCCGATTCCCAGCAATCTCCACCATATTACCATGTCCGATGCCTATCATTTTGAGCATGGGCTGAGATCTAAGGACGGTATTCTGTGTGCGATGATCGCAAAAGCTGGCGTAGACAATTATCAGGATTGTTTTGACGATACTTATACGTTTGATTACCATATGACGCCGGAACCAAAGCCGGAGTGGTACACCAAAGACCTGGGAAAACGTTGGCTGACTATGGAGATTCTGATTAAGCACTGGCCGGCGAACATGTGGCTCCAGACACCTATTGAGTTGGCCTCTGTCCTGAAAGAGAGACATCAGATACAGCCGGAAAATATCCAGGAGATTATCCTGGATCCGCCGACAGCCGGACGCATGTATTTTTCGAAAGAGGGATTTAATTCTCTGACTCAGGCTCAATTCAGTGCTCCGTTTATGCTGGCGACTTACCTGCTTGATTCGGTTCCAGGCCCAAGCTGGTTTGACGAGGCGCGGCTGACAGATCCCAGGATCCTAGAGCTGGCGGAAAAAGTACATGGAGGCCCTAAAAAGCCGGATATTTTGGGGGACTGCTTTAAAAATTTCCAGGAAGGAAAGTTTCCGGTCAAAACCCTGACTATCCGGATGAAAGACGGCTCTGTCTACAGCGAAACCATGGACTGCCATCCGGGACATCCGAGAAATATGATGACAAACCAGGAATTTGCAGACCGATTCCGGATCGAGGCAGCGCCGGCGCTGTCGCAGGATCGGATTGATAAGGCTGTGAAGGCTCTGGTAAATTTGGAAGACTGTGAGGACATCAGCGAGATCAGCCCACTGTTCACCAGCAATAAATAGGAGGCCTGATTGGGCAGAGAGGAGGATTGCTATTATGAATGAGATCAGAAAAATGGCGGAAGAAATCGGCCCTGAACTGATTGCCTTCAGGAGGGATCTTCACATGCATCCGGAGATCAGTATGCACGAATTCCGTACCACTCAGAAGGTGGCTGAGGAGCTGGAACGTTTGGGCATTTCTTACCGGAGGTTTGATCCTACGGGTCTGATGGCTTGGATCCAGGGGGATGAACCGGGAAAGACAGTGGCACTGCGGGCAGATATGGACGCCCTGACGATCACGGAGGAGACTGGGCTGGATTTTGCATCAGTCAATCCTGGTGTTATGCACGCCTGCGGCCATGATTCCCATACCTCGATGCTTTTGGGGGCAGCGAAAATTCTGAGCCGGTTAAAAGGCCGGATAAGGGGAACGGTGAAATTCATCTTTCAGCCGGCGGAGGAGAGCGGCGAGGGATCAGCGGCTCTCATAGGCCAGGGGGCGGCCGAGGGCGTGGACCACTTTGTGGGGATCCATGTCAATCCCACCGTGAGGCCGGGGATGATCGGTTTCTGTCCCGGCCCTCAGCTGGCGGCCTCGGACCGGTTTTCTATCCGCATCAAATCTAAGGGGTGCCACGGCGCCATGCCCCACCTGGGAGTTGACGCAGTCTACGTGGCTGCGGAGATCATTGTGGCCCTGCAGACGGTGGTTTCCAGGTTTATTGATCCTATGAAGGCAGCCGTGGTGTCTGTGGGCATTGTCAACGCCGGAACACGCTGGAATGTGATATCAGGGGACGCCTACCTGGAGGGAACTGTCCGTTACATGGACACGGAGCTTCAGAAGCCGATAGAAGAGAAAATACGGACCCTGGCGGAGGGGATTGCCCGGGCCCACGGCGCAGAGGCTAGATTAGAGTATATGCTTGGAACCCGGCCTGTGATTACAGACGTGGAGGTCACAGAGACGGCCATCCAGGCGGCTAAAAAGATCGTGGATGACCCGGAGAAGGATATCTATATCACCGGCCCTGGAATGGGCGGGGACGATTTTGGGAACTTCTGCGTCCTGGCGCCCAGCACCTGCATCAAGGTGGGGGCAGGGGGCAGCAGTCCGGTCCACAGCCCTACTATGGTGATCGATGAATCAGTCATTCCTTTAGGGGCGGCAGTGTTTGTCCAAGTGGCGCTGGATCTGTTGGGTAAAGGAACCTATTGAAATTATTTATAGGATAAATAGACAAGAACAATTGGAATAAAAGAATAAGGATTGGTAAAATATAACAAAAGACAGAGCCGTCTGAGAGGAAACAGCAATCCCTCAGCGGTGCAGAAAGGAGTGTATAGAAAAGTGCTGAAGTATATTGGAAAAAGAATCCTGATGATGATCCCGGTTCTCGTTGGCGTCATTGTCCTGATCTTTACATTAATGTACTTTGCAAAAGGCGATGCGGCGTCTGCCTTAGCAGGAGCAGACGCTACAGCGGAGGAAATCCAGCAGATCCGGGCGAGATTAGGGTTGGATGACGGATACTTCGTGCGTCTGGGCAATTATTTTAAGCAGCTGCTTTTGGAAGGAAATTTGGGCTATTCTTACCGAACTGGAGCCAGCGTTTCATCAGAGGTTATTGAGAGGTTTTCGGTGAGCTTTGAGCTGGCAGTCTTCTCTGTGGCCTTTTCCATTATCTTTGGGACGATCATGGGGATCGTAGCAGCCGTGAAACAGAACACCTGGATCGACAATACGGCAATGCTACTGGCGCTGATCGGGGCGTCTATGCCAGGATTTCTGCTGGGACTTCTTCTCTCTCTGGTTTTTGCTCTGAAGCTCCACTGGCTTCCTTCCGGCGGGTGGGGAGGATGGGAGTACATGGTGCTTCCAGTTTTGGCCTTTGGCGTCTCGCATGCGGGGACGATGGCCCGTCTGACGCGATCCAGTATGCTGGAAGTAGTGCGCCAGGACTATATTGTAACGGCAAAGGCCAAAGGAGTCTCGCCCTTTAAAATCACGTTTGTCCACGCGCTGAGAAATGCCTTGATTCCTATTACAACACAGGCGGGGCAGATGCTGGGTATTACCATAGGCGGCGTAGTTGTGGCCGAGACGATCTTCTCAGTTCCAGGCATCGGCACTTACATCATGACGGCTATCAACAGCCGCGATTATCCGGCAGTGCAAGGCGGAATCCTCTTTATCGCCCTGGTATTTGGGATTATTCTGCTAGTGGTGGATATTCTGTATGCCTTTATTGACCCCAGGATTGGGGCTCAGTACCGAAAACATCGGAGAACAAGCAAGAGAGAGGAGTGAGAGGCTTGGAACAGAATGGAACATATTCATTTCTATATACAGAAGATGATGAGAGCGTAAAAAAGGAAAGCATGTTCCGCATCACCATGAAGCGGCTTCTGAAAAACAAGATGGCAGTGCTGGGCGGGATTATCCTGATTATTATTGTTCTGGCTTCTCTGCTGGCCCCGTGGATTTCCCCTTACGATTACACCTACCAGGAGCTCTACAATGTCAATGCAGGGCCCAGCGCAGAGCACTGGCTGGGGACTGACAGCCTGGGGCGAGATATTCTCAGCAGGCTTCTCCACGGCGGGAGAAATTCTCTGACTATCGGCATAGTATCCACTCTTCTGAGTGCACTGGCGGGAACTGCCCTGGGGGCTACAGCCGGGTACTATGGAGGGGCATACGACAATGTGGTGATGAGGATCCTGGATGTCTTTCAGGCGGTTCCCAGCATGCTGCTGGCTATTGCCATTTCCGCTACTTTGGGTACCGGCTATATCAACTGCATTATAGCGCTGACTATATCTGGAATCCCCGGAAGTGCCCGGATGGCAAGAGCATCCTGCATGGGCGTCAGGAATCAAGATTACATAGAGGCAGCAGTATCCATTAACGCCAGCGAGCCGAGAATTATTTTTAAACACGTTCTGATGAACGCTCTGGCACCTATCTTTGTCATGGCGACCATGGGCGTGGCCAGCAATATCCTGATGTCGGCCAGCCTGAGCTTCGTGGGGCTGGGTGTTCAGCCGCCGGAGGCAGAGTGGGGAGCCATGGTTTCGGCGGGGCGCAATGTGCTGAGGTATTATCCGCATATTTGCATTTCACCGGCAATTATTATTATGCTGACAGTACTTTCCATCAATATGCTTGGCGACGGTCTAAGGGATGCCCTGGATCCGCGGCTGAAACAGTGAGGTAAGGACTATGGAAAAAGAGACAAAACAGATACTTTTAAAGATCAATGACCTGGCTGTCCAGTACACCTCCGGCGACAGCGTTGTCAGCGCGGTGAACGGCGTTTCCTTTGAGCTGGAGAAGGGGGAGACGCTGGGACTGGTGGGGGAGACCGGAGCTGGAAAGACGACCATTGCAAAGACGATCCTGCGGATCCTTCCAGACCCACCGGCTAAGATCAGAAGCGGGCAGGTAATCTACAATGGAACGGATCTTCTGGAGATGTCTGAAAAGGAAGTGAGGAAAATCCGGGGCAAGAAGATCTCTATGATTTTTCAGGATCCTATGACGGCACTGAATCCCATGTTTCCAGTGGGCAAACAGATTACAGAAGCTATCAAGATCCATGAGCCGCTGACGACAGCTCAGGCTAAGGAGAGAGCTGTCCAGATGTTGGAATTAGTAGGAATTCCCGGAGAGCGCTACGGCGAATACCCCCATCAGTTTTCTGGCGGCATGAAGCAGAGAGTGGTGATTGCTCTGGCTATCGCCTGCAACCCGGAGCTGTTGATTGCCGATGAACCAACCACTGCACTGGATGTGACGATACAGGCCCAGGTCCTGGAAATGATGACTCAGCTGAAAGAAAAGCTCAGTACCTCCATGATTCTGATCACCCACGATCTCGGTATTGTAGCTGAGATGTGTGACAGGGTGGCGATCATATATGCAGGGGAAATTGTGGAGATGGGGAACCGGGAACATATCTTTGACGAGCCGGTTCACCCGTATACCAAAGGACTTTTCGAGGCCCTGCCCAGTGTTAACATGAAGGCAAAGAGGCTGAAGCCCATTGAGGGACTGACACCGGATCCGGCAAACTTGCCGAAAGGATGCAAATTCCATCCCAGATGTCCCTACGCAACACCTCAGTGCGCTGATCGGATACCGGAATTAAAAGAGATTACAAAAGGCCACTGGACACGGTGCAGTGCATCCCGAAAGGAAGGCGTTTGATCATGGATACGATAATTGAAGTAAAAGGTTTAAAAAAATATTTTAAAACTCCCAGCGGGATATGCCACGCAGTAGATGGGGTGGATCTGTCTATTGAGAGGGGAAAGACTGTGGGGATCGTCGGGGAATCCGGTTGCGGTAAGTCTACCTTAGGGAGAACGATGATCCACTTGACGGAGAGTACAGAAGGAAGCATCGTATTCAATGGTGAGGACATCACGCGGGTTGGCAAGGCAAAGCTGAAAGAACTGAGAGAAAAAATGCAGATTATCTTCCAGGATCCCTTTTCCTCACTGAATCCCCGTATGACGGCCTACGAGACGATCGAGGAGCCGCTGCGTATCAGCAAACGGTTTGGAAAAAAAGAGATAGCCGAACGAACGGTAGCCCTCATGCGGCTGGTGGGGATCGACAAGCGGATTGAAAATTCGTATCCCCATGAGCTGGACGGCGGCAGGCGGCAGCGTATTGTCATTGCCAGAGCGCTGGCGCTGAAGCCAGAGCTGGTAATCTGCGATGAGCCGGTGTCAGCGCTGGACGTTTCGATCCAGGCTCAGATTTTGAATCTTCTTCAGGACCTTCAGGAAAATATGAAGCTGACCTATGTGTTTATCACCCATGATATGTCGGTTGTGCGCTATCTGTCCCAGTATATCTGCGTTATGTATCTGGGACAGGTGGTGGAGCACTGTCCAACAGAAAGGCTTTTTGAAAATCCGCTGCATCCCTACACCAAGGCACTCCTGTCAGCGATTCCTGTGCCAGATATTCATATGCCGAGGAAGCGAGTGGTACTCAAGGGTGAGGTTACTTCCCCTATCAATCCCAAGCCAGGATGCCGCTTTTTTGCCCGCTGTCCTCATGCTGCGGAGGCATGCAGGCGGAACCAGGGCCTGGTGGAGGCTGAGAAGGATCATTTTGTGATGTGCTCCAGGCTAAAGGAGATTGGATAAATAGATTGGTAAAGGAGGATAAGCGTAATGATTGCAGAGAAAGAGCCGCTCTATTGTGACGTTCTGGTCGCCGGAGGCGGCGTCGCCGGTCTGATGGCGGCGATTGGGGCAGCCGGGCAGGGGGCCGAAGTGATCGTGGCGGAGAAGGCCAATACCCGCAGAAGCGGCTGCAGCTATGGGGGCAATGATCATTTCTGCTGCTATATTCCGGAGGTTCACGGGGAGGATCCGTCGGACTGGATTAAAGAATGGCAGAGAATCCCGGTTACCGGGAATACGGATATGCCGCGGTTGATGCAGATTGTAAAGGAGAGCTTTTTGGTAGTCCAGGATTGGGAAAAATGGGGGATTCCCATGAGGCACAACGGAAAATGGGAGTTCTGCGGCCATGGGATGCCCGGTCATATGAATATTTACTTGAAATATGCAGGGGGAAACCAGAAGGCTGTCCTAACGGAGCAGGCAAAAAAGCAGGGGGTTCGGATACTGAACCATATGCCTTTTGATACGCTTCTGACAGGAAAAAATGGGGAAATCGCCGGAGGCGTCTGCATTGACGTATCGGGCAAGGAGCCTGTGATGCAGGTGATCCGGGCTAAAAGCGTAATTCTCTGTACAGGCCGTACCCCGAGGATGTATGCTACGGAGACCGCAGCGGTCATGTTTAATGTGGCGGGGTGCCCGTCTTGTGCCGGAGCAGGTATGGCGGAGGCATACCGGGCAGGTGCCAGGATGGTAAATATGGAGAATGCAGGATCCGGGATTGGCTGCAAATACTTAAATCGAGGGGGAAAGGCGACTTGGATTGGCGTCTACTCGGATATTGAAGGGAAGCCTCTGGGGCCTTTTGTCACTAAACCATCCATCCAGTACGGTGACTTTACCGGGGATATCTGGCATGATATGTTCAGTCAAAACTATGCGAAAGGGAATCCAGTATTTATGAATGTTACCGAAGGGACAGATGAGGATATCGATTTCATGGTATGGGGACTGAACAATGAAGGAAATACCTGCACCCTAAATGCCCTGAAAGAAGAAGGATTTGACTTTCATAGACATATGGTAGAGTTTGGAAGAAAGCAGGGCGGTACAGTAGCCGGGATCGACACTAACTGTCAGGGTGAGACCTCTGTGCCCGGACTTTATGCTGCTGGGGACGAAGTAGGAAACGGCGTCTGCGGTGTGGCCGGGGCGGCAGTGATCGGACGAATCGCCGGAATAAATGCTGCAAAGTATGCCTCAGAGACAAAGATGGATCTGGAGGAACCAATACCGGCCGTCGAGAGCTGCAGGAAGCGCTATAATGAAATTTTAGAGCGGGAAGATGACACGGCAACACCAGACTGGAAGGAAATCAATATCGCGATCCAGTATACAATGTCTGACTATTGTGGGGGGACGGTGCGCAGCGAGAGACTTTTGCAGACAGGGATGGAGCATCTAAAGCGTCTGAAAAAGAAGGCAGCCATGATGCACTGCAGCGATTCTCACACCTTCATGCGGGTACTGGAGGTGGATCACATTCTATGTCTGGCAGAGCTGGTTATGAAAAGTGCCATGGAGAGAAAGGAAACCAGAGGCGGTCATAAGCGGGCTGACTACCCCTTCACAAATCCGCTGTATGATGGGAAATTTGTGACAATACAGTTAGTGGACGGAAAACCGGAGGTGGGATTCCGCGATCAGATCACATCGGAGAGGAGAGGATAGAAATGCCGGCAGTCATTAACCGACAGAAATGTATAGGCTGTTTCCACTGCGTTGATATCTGCCCAACGGACGCTTACGGGCCTCAGAATCCGGAAAACAAAGTGCCGGTTATTCAATACCCGGAAGAATGCTGGCACTGCAATGCCTGCGTGTTTGAGTGTCCGGTTCAGGCGATCCGGCTGCGGTTGTCAGCTCCGTGTTCTATGGTATTTGTGGAAGCCAAAAAAAACGAAAAATGAATTTGGAGGAGGAAAGCAATGAAAAAAACAAAAAGGATGGCGGCACTGCTGACAGCGGCTCTTGTGGGAGCAAGTACACTTTTGGGGGCGTGTTCCAGCGCTGGGAAGGATACCAGCACAGCGGCCGCATCAGGGGGAGAGACGGCTCCAGGGACGGAAGCTGGCAGTGATCAGGCAGACAGCGGGGAGACTCGAAGAAGCTCATTTACCATGGAGTTTAACGCAGACCCGGGAAGCCTGGCCCCAAATTCCAGCGGAATTGACTCTAATTTTATTATCCGCTGCTACTACTATGAAAAATTATTTGATTTCGGGTACGATACCCCTGAGATCCAGCCGATTTTGGCTAAAGAGTATGAGTGGCTGGATGACCATCGGATGCAGATTGAGCTGTGGGATGATATTTACACAACAGATGGCAACAATATTACGGCGGAGGATGTCCTCTGGTCCATGGAGCAGTGCGCTAATTCTACTCAGTTTGTCCAGCATACCAGAAATATTGATTTTGATCAGACAGAAGTGACAGATCCCTATACGATCGTAGTTTATTTCAAAAATCGCAACCAATTCATTTTCAATGATTTGTCCAGAATTGATATCACCAGCAAGGCTTCCTTTGAGGCCAGCGAGGATGGTATGGTAACGACTCCGGTAGGTTCCGGCCCTTACATTGTTGCTCAGTACGATGCCGGAACCCAGATTATTCTGGAAAAGAATGAAAATTACTGGAAAACTGCTGAAAACCACGATGGCCTGATTCCCAAGCAGAATGTGGATGAGATTGTCTGCCGGTTTATAGCGGAGGATGCTCAGAAAACCATCGCTCTGGAGAGCGGGGATGTAGACTACCTGTTTGAATGCCCCAGCATTGCTATCAGCGATTATCAAAACAGCGATGAGATCAATCTGTATTCCATTAACGCGACTAACTGCGAAGGGGTATATTTTAACAGTACAGAAGGGAGTGTCCTTAACAACCAGCTTCTGAGACAGGCTATCTGCTATGCAGTGGATACCAATGCCATCGTTTCCTCTGTCCTGGGAGGTGTAGGCGGCGTGCCGGCTACCCAGATCGCCTCCCACATTGCACAGGAATATCAGCCTGATAAGGAATATTATCCCTACGATCCAGAGAAGGCAAAAGAGCTTTTGGCTGAGGCCGGATATGCAGAGGGGGAGCTGAACCTGCGCTTAGTGACAGACAATACCAACAGCCGCCGGGAGATTGCTGAGATCGTACAGCAGTTTTTGAGCCAGGTAGGGATCAATGTGACAATTGAGACTATTGAAGCGTCCACAACAAACGCTCGTACAGCGGAGACGGATACCTGGGATATGATTATGAATGGGTATGCGTGTGTAACCAACAGCGTACTGTTCTATTTTTACAATCAGCTCAGTGAAAATAATAGCCGCGGCGGATGGAAAAATGAAGAGTATCAAGCGCTGCTGGATGAGGCGGTGATTGATGGAGACTTAGATTTGGCCATGCAATGTGTAGAGATTGTAGAGGAAGCAGCTCCTATCCTTCCCACCTACTACGTTGTGAAATATCAGGCAGGCCGCAAGGGCATTGATTACTGGGTCAACAAATACGGCTATACTTCCGTATTTCCCAATGAATTTACCTACAATGAGGATGCCACCTGGCTGTACGATTGATACAGAAGAGAGCTGAAAGAAGATGGCGCCGGTGTCAGTGGCCGGCGCCATCTTGCCGTCTAAATAATGTACAGAATCACCAGAAACACCACATTAAGTATGGTGAAAACAGCGAAGTACTTTTTTTTCAAAAGCGGGTAATGAGCAGAAACCTGCTTATAGGAGATCAGGCTTGCCATGGAGGCGATGAGGGTTCCTAGGCCGCCGATATTGGTGCCGATGATCAGTTCATTGATACTGTCAGAATAGCCAGAGAGCAGCATGGCCGCGGGGACATTGCTGATCACCTGGCTTAGGA
Organism: uncultured Lachnospiraceae bacterium; assembly: GCA_944376125.1. Taxonomy (GTDB): domain Bacteria; phylum Bacillota; class Clostridia; order Lachnospirales; family Lachnospiraceae; genus UMGS1370. The sequence continues at coordinate 37,406 of CALWBQ010000008.1, read as the reverse complement.
CTGTGCTGAAAAGCCTGTCCCGGCCAGCCAGAAAGCTGACGATCAGCTGGCGGAGTTCCTCAATCTGTTTCATGTTTCCTACAAAGATAAAGAAAAACAAAAAAGTCAGCAGCAGAGAGTAGTCGATCCGGAAAAAGAGCCTGCGGTTTCTTAGCAGCAGCAATGCGGATATGGCAGCCAGAAGGAGCAGATGGGGAATAAATCCTGCTACTGTCAGAACACAGGCAAAAAACAGAATGATATAGAACCAGACTTCCGGGAGATTCAGCGGAACGGGCGCATCCAGATGGATGCTCAGTTTTGTCTGCCGAAATCCGGCAAAGATACAGACGGCAAGCAAGATTCCCGCTGCGGCAGTATAAGGCCCTGTAAGCTGCAGAAAACTCTGGATATCCAGGTTTGACAGGGAATACAGATACAGGTTCTGAGGATTGCCGATGGGCGTAAACATACTGCCCAGATTGCCAGCAATGGTCATAAGAGTAATGGTATAGCAAAGCCTGCTCTCCATGCCGGCCATGCCCAAGACCATGAGCCCGAAGGGAACGAAAGTAATCAGAGATACATCGTTGGTTATCAGCATGCTGCTAAAAAAGCAGAGAAAGACCAAAGACAGGGCGATTCCACGCTCTGTACATACCTTTTTCAGAATGCGGCTGCCGATATTTTGAAGAAAATTCTGCTCCTTCAGCCCTTCCATGACCAGCATCAGGCAGAACAGGATAATAAGTGTATGAAAATCAATATAATCGAGATATCCGGCACTTGGCGGGATGATAAAGCAGGACAAGACAGCCAGACACATGGAGGCAGTCAGGACAACATCGTTTTTAAATGCATGAAAGATCTTTTGATACATAGCAGCGGCACCCTCTCTCTAAAATTCAGCTACTGATTATAGCAGATGACGTTCTTGCTTGCAAGAGAGGGATTATTTATAAAATTTCCCTATAGGAGACATAGGGAGAATCGATTGGATTTAGAAAATAGCATGTAATAAAATGAATACATACACAAAGAGGAGGTATATAAAATGGCAGAGATTAAGATTCAGGATGTGCAGTTTATGGAGTCAGAACTGAAGACAAAGAAAATCCGGGTGAGAGAAGCGCCGGATCCGGTGGGGGTCAGCTATGAAAAACTGCTGAGGAGACATGACAAAACCAAAAAAGTATATCCGGAAGACCCATATGTAGAAGTTTACCAGTTTCGGGATAATTTGTACTGCCTGTATTCAGAAAGCCTGGATGGAATGGGGGATCCCTGGAGCTTTCTGATATTAGGGCCGAAAAAGGCGATGCTCATCGACACAGGGTTTGGGTTAGGAGATCTGAAAAGCCTGGTGGAAGAACTGGCTGGGCCGCTGCCGCTGATTGTGGTTAATACCCATTACCACTTTGACCACGCTTACGGAAATTACCAATTTGAGAAAATTTATTGCAATGAGTATGAGGTGCCGGCTATGAAGACAAAGCTGACCCCGCATGTGTGGGATTATCTGTTCGATGAGTCTGGACGCTGTATTTGGACAGAATTTGACAGGAATGATCTGGTCCCATATCGGGAATACGAGATTGTTGGATGTCCAGATGGGCACCGCTTCGATCTGGGGGACGGCTACGAGGTGGAAATGATCCATCTGCCTGGTCACACGGCGGGCCATGCGGCATACCTGGATAAACACAACAGAATTTTGTTTGCCGGGGACGCTGCCTGCATCGGTAATTTAGGGATTACAGGGGATCCGGTAAATAAGGTTTACGGGGATATGGCAACGGTAACAAATTTCAGGACTGCTCTGGCTAAGCTGACAGCCAGAAATGATGAGTTTGACCAGGTGTTTCCTTCTCACAGTGTTCTGGAGCTGGATAAAGTGGTGCTGGAAAATATTCTGGAGACTTGTGAAAAGATACTGGATAATCCAGCAGGATGTGACAGCCTCTGTGTTAAGGTGAGAGGAGGAGTGGAACGGGAGTTCTGCAACAAAATGATTTACCGGATGGGGAATCTGACTTATTCAAAAGAAACCGTATAGTAGACTTGGGACTGGAGGGGTGAAACTGTGACTGTAAAGGAGAAGGCGGGGATCAATGAGCTGGAGAAGATGCACAGAAGCGATGAAGAAGAAGCAAAGCTGGCAGCAGGGGGAGATCTGCAGGCAGAAGAGCATCTGATCATTAAGTATTCCGGAATGGTGCGGGCAAAATGCAGGGGGTATTTTGTAATGGGCGGAGACAGAGAGGATCTGGTTCAGGAAGGAATGATCGGTTTGGTAGAAGCAATCCGGGGGTATTCGGAAGATAAAAATATGACCTTCCGAAATTTTGCAGAAGTGTGTATTACCAGACAGATCCTGTCGGCGGTGAGGGCTGGAAACCGCCTGAAGCATGTTCCGCTGAATACCAGCATCTCGTTTGAACAATGCCAGGATGGGGAAGAACCTATTTTGGAGATGCTTCCAGACGAGTCAGCCGTTGACCCGGAAGAGCAGCTGATCCGAAAAGAAGACAGGAGCCGTCTGCATGAATCCGTCAATCGCCTTCTGACATGGCAGGAGCAGACGGTATTTACCGCTTACATGGACGGCTATTCCTACGAAAAGATTGCGTACCATATGAGCCTGACAGTAAAAGCAGTAGACAATTCTCTCCAGCGGGTGAAAAGAAAGATTCGCCTGAGCGACGCTTGGAGACTGTAAGGTACTCAGCGGATAATATCCACATCGCCTGCGATGGACTCGCCTACGTTGTTTTTGATGAACTCCAGAAAGGCGGTGGTGACAGGGTTTTCATAAATGGAATCTGACCAGTACAGGTGGTAGTGGGCGGCAAGGTACTTTTTTTGATCCTCTTTGCAGATAGGGAGGACAGCCACACCGGGTATCAGAGAGTACATTTCCACGGCACCAGCGGGGATAAATGCTGCCACTGTCCCTTTGGAACAGTACCGGAACTTTGCAAAAGAATCATTGGTGGAAAAAATGCAGCTTGGGATAAAACCTGCGTCCAGACAATACTTGTGAGGAGGCTCATAATTCATATTGTCGTCTGTCATAAAGCAGAAGGACTCCTCTTTCAAATCTTTGATATGTACGCTGGATTCAGAGGAGACAGGACTGGTCCTGGGAACTACCACATAATATTCGCCGCTCTGGAGAATCATGTGGTGAAAATAGCTGGGAATAGAGCCGTGGGTTCGGTTGATAATAAAGTTATTTTCAGAGAATTCCACCTGGGACAGAGGATTGGCATAGCGGGCATGGATGATAACAGAGGGATTTCGCTGCTGAAATTTCCAGATCAGATCGGAAATCGTATTGTTAAAGCCATTGCCGGCGATAGAAATCCGTGTCTGGAAATCGGTCTGGCTGTCATGCCAGACCGAATTTTTGCTCTCATCTACAAGCCCCAGAATTTTCTGAGTTACGCCTAAAAAATACCGGCCATAGCTGTTCAGATAGATACGGCCCTTTTTCCGCGTAAAGAGGGGAGCACCCAGTTCCTCTTCCAACCGAAGTATGGAAGCGCTGAGTGATGGCTGAGAAACATATAGAATGCGGGATGCCTCCGAGAAGTTTTCATATTTTGCGATACATTCAAAGTAAACAAGCTGCTGCAGATCCATAATTCCCTCCAAACAGTAGCGCCGGCACAGAGCGGGGCAAAACTAGTGACAAAAAGCTGCAAGTTATATTGATAAAGTTATTATAGTTTGTTTTTAGCGGCGAGGCAATGGGAAATTATTCTTGACAGTTTCAGATCCTACTGATATAGTTGATTTCTGTATGAACGAGAGGATGAGAGGCCAGAGATATAGGATGCCTCTTTTTTTGTGCCATAGATGAGATAGAGAGGGTTTTATATATGGAAATAGTAAAATTTGAAGAGCTTCACCTGGATGAAAGGATTCTGCGGGCCGTGGCGGATATGGGGTTTGAGGAAGCATCCCCCATCCAGGGGCAGGCTATACCACTGGAGATGGAGGGCCGGGATCTGATTGGCCAGGCACAGACTGGGACAGGCAAGACGGCGGCCTTTGGAATTCCGCTTCTGCAGAGGGTGGATCCCAAGATCAAGAAGCAGCAGGCCATTGTCCTGTGCCCAACGAGGGAGTTGGCAATTCAGGTAGCGGAGGAAATCCGGAATCTGGCAAAATATATGCATGGAATCAAAGTGCTTCCGGTGTACGGAGGTCAGGAGATCGGAAAGCAGATCCGCTCATTAAAAAGCGGTGTCCAGGTTATTATCGGGACGCCTGGGCGGGTTATGGATCATATGCGGCGCCACACTATCCGGCCGGAGGAGGTTCACACGGTAGTCCTGGATGAAGCCGATGAGATGCTGAATATGGGATTTCTGGAAGATATGGAGACAATTCTGGGCCAGCTCCCCGAAGAGCGGCAGACGGTTATGTTTTCTGCCACTATGCCCCAGGCGATTATGGAGATCGCTCAGAAGTTCCAGAGAGAGCCTGCAGTTGTAAAGGTGGTAAAAAAAGATCTGACAGTGCCCAAGGTGACTCAGTATTATTATGAAGTGCAGCAGAAAAATAAGGTGGAGGTTTTGTGCCGCCTTCTGGATCTGTATGCTCCCAAACTTTCTGTGGTCTTTTGCAATACCAAGAAAGGCGTAGAAGAAGTGGTAGAAGCTCTTCAGGGCCGAGGGTATTTTGCGGAGGGACTTCACGGAGACTTAAAACAGGTTCAGAGAGACCGGGTTATGAATAGCTTCCGCAATGGAAAGGCAGATATTCTGGTGGCTACTGATGTGGCGGCCAGGGGAATTGATGTGGACGATGTGGAAGCGGTCTTTAATTACGATATTCCTCAGGACGATGAGTATTACGTCCACCGGATCGGCCGCACAGGGCGCGCCGGCCGTGAGGGAAAAGCATTCAGCCTGGTGGTGGGCCGTGAGGTCTATAAACTGAGAGACATCCAGCGGTACTGCAAGACCAGAATCGTTCCTCAGGCAGTCCCCTCCTTAAACGATGTGACGGCCATTAAGGTGGACAAGATTCTGGATCAGGCCAGAGACACTATAGAGAGCCAGGATCTGGATGATATGATTGATGTGATTGAGATGAAGCTGATTGAGGAGGACTACACAGCCATGGATCTGGCGGCAGCTCTTCTGAGAATGATGATGGGGAGCAGCGAAGATATTGCGGAGAGCAGCAGGCCCGCCAGATCTCTGGATGAGCTGGATCTGTACCGGGACCGCAGCGGCGGAAGAGGCCGGGGCGGAAAACGGGACAGGGCCGAGACAGACGGCCGCAGAGGCCGCAGGGTGAGAGCTTCCGAGAAGGTCTACGACTATATCAGCGGTGCACCTATGGCCAGACTGTTTCTGAATATCGGGAGGAGCCAGAATGTCACCCCTGGCGATATTCTGGGTGCCGTAGCCGGGGAATCTGGGATTCCTGGACGGGTTGTGGGGAGCATCGATATGTACGATGCCTACACCTTTGTAGAGGTTCCGGAGGAATATGCCCAGGTGGTGCTGGAAGCTATGAAGCATGCCAGAATCCGCGGGAAATTTGTACACGCGGAGAGGGCCGAGGCCAGACATTAGCCCTGAGCTGTCATGCAGCTTCTGGATAAAACGGATATGCAGTCAGAACTTTAAAAATATATTCGGAATCTTCAGAAAAATTTAATTGACCTGGAATTTAAGGGATGGTATCATAGTAAATGTCATCTGACAAATAAAATCCAGGAGGAAATGTATGAAAAAGTTGAAAAGAATGGCGGTTGCCCTTGTCGCTGCAGTGGCTTTGCTGACGGCTGGATGCGGCCAGGAGTTTGACGCAAAAGGCTATGTTCAGGGAGATCTGGATGCTGTGCTGAAGGGAGAAATCTCAGAAGATTACCTGAAGTTGGTAGATTCTACCGAAGAAGAAGTCATGGCTGAAAATGAGAAGCTGATGGATGAGAATATGGCTGTCTTTGAAGATCTCGGATTATCCGACGAAATGGTAGAAAAATACCGCGGCTACATGACTGAACTGATGAAGAAATGTAAGTACACTGTGGGTGACGCTGTGAAGACGGATGACGGTTATACTGTTACTGTTACAGTGGAGCCAATCCTTTTTGGAGATGCTTTGGAGAACGCTCTGACATCGGCAGAGACTGACCTGATGAACTGGATCACAGAGGCGGCTGCTTCTGAGGAGGTTCCTACGGATGAGGAGATTCTGGAGAAGACATACGATATTCTCTATACATATCTCAATGACAGCCTGGATGATATTGGATACGGAGAAGGGGTCAATTACGATCTTCACATTGTAAAAGATGACAGCAATATGTACACTGTTCTGGAAGAAGATGTGCTGGCCCTCGGAGACGGCATCATCGATCCCGGCTCCATGTAAAACTGTTCTGAATAGAGGCACTGTCCCTCAGCCAATGAAAATTGGCTGGGGAACAGTGTTTTTTTATTTCGTTTGTGTTATACTTTTTTACATCGGATATTATTGAAACAAGCCCGCTGTCAGGGCGGGAGAAGGGAGACAATCGGATATGAAGATCGAGCAGTTGGCAAAAAGACAGAAAAGAGCCTTTCGGGAAGGGAAAACGCTGGCTGCGGCCTTTCGGAAGGAAGCGCTGCGCCGTCTGCTGGGGGCCATAGAGGAGTACCAGCCACAGATCGAGGATGCCCTTATGAAGGATCTGAATAAGCCCCCTTTTGAGTCCTATATGACGGAATATGGGCTGGTGGCAGACAGCATAAAAAACACCCTGGCCTCCTTGGACCGGTGGACAAAAAAACGCCATATCGCGGCGCCGCTGGCGCAGTTTCCTTCGGATTGTTATACGATTTATGAGCCCTATGGGGAGGTGCTGATCCTGGCCCCGTGGAATTACCCGTTTCTTTTGGCTATGGAGCCCTTGGCGGGGGCTATTGCTGCGGGAAACTGCTGCATTTTAAAACCCTCTGAGTATGCGCCTGCCACGGCCAAAGTGATTACGGAGATCGTGGAAAAAGCACTTCCCGGCTGGCTGGCTTCCGTAGTAACCGGCGGCCAGGAGACAGCGCAGCAGCTTTTGGAGATAAAATTTGATTATATATTTTTTACAGGCAGCCCTGCGGTGGGAAAAGAAGTTCTGAAGAAAGCGGCGGTGCATTTGACTCCCGTGACTCTGGAGCTGGGCGGAAAGAGCCCATGCATCGTAGAAAAAAGCGCAGATATCCGCTTGGCCGCCAAAAGGATTGTTTTTGGAAAGTTCCTCAATGGGGGCCAGACCTGTGTGGCTCCAGACTATGTTTTGGTTCAGAGGCAGGTAAAAGAAGAGCTGGTTAGGTGGATGATCCATTGGATTCGGGTCCAGTTTGGTGAAAAGCCTCTGGAGAGATGGGATTATCCGAAAATTATTAATGCCAGGCATTACAACCGGCTGATGGGACTAATGGAAGGGCAGGCTATCCTGGCGGGAGGAAAGTCTGAACCGTTCATGCTGCGGATTGAGCCTACTTTACTGGATGAGCCGGACTGGGAGAGCCCTGTTATGTCGGAGGAAATTTTCGGGCCGATCCTTCCAATCCTGTCTTTTGATTCCATCTTCGATGTGGAGAGGATGCTGAAAACGAAGGAGAAACCCCTGGCACTGTACCTTTTTACCTCCCGAAAGATTGTGGAAGACTATATCCTTTCCCGGTGTTCGTTTGGAGGAGGATGTGTCAATGATACTGTGATTCATGTGGCGGTTTCCAAGCTGCCTTTTGGGGGTGTGGGAAACAGCGGGATAGGGAGCTATCACGGCAAGAGAACGTTTGAGACATTCAGCCACGAAAAAGGGATTGTAAAGAAATTTGCTTTGGACATTCCGGTTCGCTACCGGCCCTATACGAAAGGAAAGAATCGGCTGCTGCATTTGTTTTTGTAGATAATGTTCAAACAATGAAATAATTGACATATGCCAACAAAAGGGATATAATAAACATATGTCAATTATAAGGAGGCGGAAAGGATGCCGAGACCCAGCAAGGAAAAGAGAGTCTGCAGGATGCCGAAATGCCGCGAATTTACGGCGGTTTCGGAGGGAAATCAGGATTTAGAGACAGCTCTGAAAAGCAGAGCAGTGGGAATTTTTATGACGGTGGAAGAATATGAATGTATCCGCCTGATTGATTATTCCGGCCTGACCCAGGAGGAATGTTCCAGGCAGATGGGAGCATCCAGAGCTACCATCCAGGGGCTGTATGCCAGTGCCAGAAAAAAGCTGGCTCGTTTTCTGGTGGAAGCATCCCGGCTTACGATCAGCGGCGGGGATTTTACCGTCTGTCCCGGAGGAGAGGGACAGGTAAGCTGCAAAAATAGAAGCGCCTGCCGGAAAGGGGAACAATATATGAAAATCGCAGTAACTTATGAAAATGGACAGGTGTTCCAGCACTTCGGACACACAGAACAGTTTAAGATTTATGAGACTGAGAACGGAAAGGTAATATCCTCAGAAGTTGTCGGTACAGACGGGGTTGGGCATGGTGCCCTGGCTGGATTCCTCAGAGACAGGGGAGTTGATGTCCTGATCTGCGGCGGCATCGGCGGAGGGGCCAGAAATGCTCTGTCTGACGCCGGAATTCGGCTTTATCCCGGAGCCTGCGGGGACGCTGACGCCCAGGTGGAGTCCTTCCTGGACGGAAGCCTGAATTATGCCCCGGACACTCAGTGCAGCCACCACGGAGGGCACCATGAGGATGGCGGCTGCCGCGGCCATCATGGAGATGGGGACTGCCGCGGTCATCATGGGGACGGCAACTGCCGCTTGTAAAACAGCGCAAGGTAGGTTATACTGTTGGCAGGAAGTTCAAAATTTTAACAAAGAGAGGGTAAAGCAAAGATGGTAATACAGAGCGAGAGAGTTTGGATTGCCGGACAGTTTATGCCGGCCCAGGTAGAAGTGAAAGATGGACGGATCGAGAGGATCTATAACTATGGGGAGAAGGCGGCAGATGCGGATTACGGCTGCAAACGGATCGTACCGGGCTTTATCGATATCCACACCCATGGGGCTTACGGTTTTGATACCAATGATGGGGAGCCTGAGGGATTGAGAGACTGGATGAAGAGAATTCCGGAGGAAGGCGTAACCTCCATCCTGCCGACCACGGTGACGCAGATGCCGGATGTCCTGACGGCGGCTGTTGCCAATGTTGCCAGAGTGATCGAAGAGGGCTATGAGGGCGCTGAAATTCTGGGGATCCATTTTGAGGGACCGTATTTAGATATGGAATATAAAGGAGCCCAGCCTCCGGAAGCGATAGCAGTGCCTTCGGTGGAACAGTTTGCAGGGTATCAGGAGGCAGCAAAGGGGTGGATCAAATACATTACCCTTGCGCCTGAGCATGATCCCGATATGGAGCTTACTAGGTACTGCAGCCAGCATGGTGTGGTGGTCAGCATGGGACATTCTTCTGCCACCTATGAGCAGGCTCTGATGGGGATTGCCAATGGAGCGACCTCTATGACTCATGTGTATAATGGCATGACACCCTACCATCATAGAAAGCCCGGCTTGGTAGGAACTGCGCTGAGGGTGCGGGATATCTACGGTGAGATCATCTGCGACGGCTGCCATTCTCATTTGGCAGCACTGAACAATTACTTTACAGCAAAGGGCAGAGATTATGCTGTTATGGTAAGCGATTCTCTCCGGGCGAAACACTGTCCTCCAGGAGGCAATTACCAGCTTGGCGGCCATGATATTGAGATTGGCGATGACGGCCTGGCGAGGCTGAAGGGAACCGATACCATTGCCGGGAGCACTTTGTTTATGAACCGCGGCCTCAGAATTTTAGTGGAAAAGGCATTGATTCCCTTTGACGCAGCTCTCAATTCCTGTACCATCAATCCGGCAAGATGCCTGGGTGTGGCTGACAGGAAAGGAAGGATTGCTGCAGGCTGTGACGGCGACCTGGTGGTTCTGGAAGATAACTATGATGTGGTTCAGACTTACTGCCGGGGAAGAGCAATGCTCTGATTTCGGTCATTATAAAAAAGAAAGATGCCTGGAAAGTGACAAATATCCTCCGGATTGTGCAGAAAACCTGCATAGCCCGGAGGATTTGCAAATTCCAGAGTCTACTCTTCCAGGCCGATGGCCTCATCTACCGGGAGAGAAAAGACAGTTCCATGAGCAGGGGTATGCAGACCGCAGGAGCTGCAGATCGCTGACATGATTTCGCTCTTTCGGTGCCTGGGGGCTACAATCAGAACGAAATCCTGTTCATCCTGCATGGGAATTCCGAAATGCTGGCTGAGACTTTTGGAATTTTTGCGCCTGCCCCGCAGTATTGTTCCGCCCTTTGCCCCAGCATCTCTTGCGGTATCGATTACCTGATCGCTGTATCCCGCCGCGACGGACACCCATATTACATTGTACCCTGATTTTTCCTGTATTTCGGCCATATCTCTGTTTATCCTTTCTTTGATTCGTTGTTCTGTCATGGCGAGCGCTTCGTCATTCAGCAAATGGAACAGTGGGCTCTGAAGCCCGGTGATCGGGATCGTGACAGCGATCCCTCCGCCTTTTTTATGGAAGGAGAACTGCTGGCTTGTCCGTTCAAAGAGTTCTTTAACTGCAAATTTTGGCAAAATACTCATCGTGATCAGCCGGGTTGTCCCTCCGAGTCCGAAAATATCCAGAATTTCTGATGGAGCAGTACCCTGCCCGCGGCACTGATAGCTGATAGGAATGTGCATCGAATCGAAGATTCCTGCTATTTTTTTTTCCTCTTCTACCCGTGTGATAAAGATGACCATGCGCAGAGCAGAATGTTTTTCTTGCTGTGAAGCATTCATTCGAAATCCTCCTCAATATCAATGATGGTATCGTCAGGCAAAGCCTCTGCAGGCTGAGGAACTGCCCTAGATTTATGTACATAGATCAGTCCCATAATCTGAATGGCGATCAGGGGAGCCAAAGCTACCAGAGCCACAACCCCGAAGGCGTCTGTAACAATGTTTCCTCCGACGGCTGAGCAGGCGCCCATGGCCAGAGGAAGAAGGAAGGTGGAAGTCATAGGGCCGCTGGCGACACCGCCGGAGTCGAAAGCGATACCCACAAACACTGTCGGCACCATGCGGGTGAGGATCAGTGATACGGCGTAGCCGGGGATCAGGATCCAATAGATATTCAGCCCTGTCAGGACTCTTATCATGGCAAAGGCTACGGCAAAGGCGATTCCGGCGGAGAGAGCTGCATTCATCATCTGACGGGAAATGGTGCCTCCAGTGAGATCCTCAACCTGCTTATTGAGGACTTGCACTGCTGGTTCTGCTTTTACAATATAGTATCCAATCACAGCCCCGATGGGCAGCAGACTCCACTTGAATGAACTCCCTGCCAGACCGCTGCCAAGCAGATTTCCTACGGGAGCGAAACCGACATTAACCCCTGTGAGAAACAGCACCAGGCCGCAGATGGTATACACAAATCCAACGGCAATCCTCAAGATCTGTCTTCTATGATAATTGTGAGTGATCAGCTGAAAGATTACAAACACACCTGCGACAGGCAGCATGCTGACCAGAACCTCTTTCCCGTACTGAGGAAGGGCAGAGACAAATTGCCTGACCACATCCTGAGTGGTAGCGACATTGACAATCTCTACAGGTGCATAGGCGGCATCGCTGGGATTATAAAAGATGCCCAGCAGAAGAACCATCATAATGGGGCCTATGCTGCACAGGGCAACGAGACCAAAGCTGTCGCTGGCTCCGTCCGGGTCGCTTCTGGCGGCTGACAAGCCGACACCCAGAGCCATGATAAATGGAACGGTCATAGGGCCTGTGGTGACACCGCCGGAGTCAAATGCCACAGCGGTGAAGCTGTCAGGCGAGAAAAATGACAGAATAAACAGCAGGATATACAGGATGAACAGCATTTTTGACAGGCTGACATGAAATAATATACGCAGAACAGCGGCGGCGAGAAAGATGCCGACCCCTGCTGCCACGGTCCAGATCAAAACCTGGTTGGGGATGGATGCCACCTGATTGGCCAGTACCTGGAGATCCGGTTCTGCGATGGTGATGATAATTCCCATCAAAAGGCTGATTAGGACGATCAGGGGAATTCGGCTGCTTTTTATGATGCGTGCTCCGACGCCCTGGCCTAAGGGCGTCATTGCCATTTCAGCGCCAAGCTGAAAAAAACCCATACCGACAACCAGCAAAAATGCTCCGGTCAGGAAGAGTGCAAGGGTGCCGATCTCCAGAGGAACCAGAGAGATGCTCAGCAGCAGTACGATGACCGTGATTGGGAGAACGCTTGACAGAGATTCTTTAATTTTTTCTTTTAGTTTTTCGTTCATGGGGGATATCCTCCTTCCGGGATGTTACAGCAATCGTTGACAGTCATTGGCTTTCAGTATGGCAGGAATCGATACTTGGAAAATAGAGAGGAAATTCTGCAGCATTTTTTCTTTGTCCTGGGTCTGCTGGCTGGCTGCCCAGTCACTCAAAAAATCTGCTGAGGATTTTGTGTAAAAGCCTGCCAGAAAATTTTTGAATTGCTCCTCGACGGTGACGCCTAATTTCTGCTCTTCGTGTTCGATGGCTTTGTAGATGACGGAAAAAAGATCATTGTAAAAAAACTGCTTGATTTCTTCATGTCCCATAGAATCCAATATGCCGTTAATGATATGCTTATTTTTGCCAACATAATCCATAGTGAACCGCAGGGCATCTTCAGCGCTGACGATTTGGCCGAACGTATTCTTGACTTCGGCAGATTCCTGTTCCAACATCCATTTTAGGAGTGAGTAGATATCCTGGAAATGATAATAAAAGGTTTTTCTATTGACATTACAAGCGGCTGCCAGTTCGCTGACCGTGATTTTGGAAAGCATTTTTCTTCCCATAGCATCCTTTAATGCTGAGGCAAGCGACTGCTTGGTTTTTAGAGATAATTCTTCGTTCGTCATGGAATCAGCCTCCTGCATACAGTATATATTTATTATACAGATGTCCGGCAAGTGATTCAAGGGACAATTCGTCCGGATTTGTCCGATAAAATGTGAAAATACCGCTGGTCATCCGTTCTGGATGAGCAAGCGGTATTTTCTGAGAAAACGTTATGATATTATGATATAGAAAGCCCAGCTGACGAATGAGGGGAGGCGTGTTCCTGCGAACAATCAGGATTACGCTTGTTTCAGCCGAAGCGATCTTGCTAAAGAAATATTGTATTCCCGGCATATTTTGCAGATTTCGATGGATCCGATGATGCAGGCCAGGACTCCTACGCTGATGTTGCTGACTGCCATGACGATGCCGACGCTCTCGCTTCCAAGGGAGGTAAAATGCTGCAGACCCCACAGAACCGGAACGCGGAAAACAAATACCCGGCAGAAATTAATAAAAAGAGTAATCTTTGTCCGGCCGAAACCATAGAGGAGCGCCAGGACAGAAGAATTGATCCCCAGAGGCACAGCGCCCATGGCTTCATACCGGTAAATCGATATGATGGTCTGCTGGAAGCTGCGGTCATTCCCGGCAAAGAGCCAGGTGATCTGATCCAGAAAGATAATATTGAATGCCATCAGGATGCTGCTGACGACGGTATTGATGATCGCAGTCCACACAAATGCCTGAATAGCCCGTTCCGGCTTTCCGGCTCCCAGATTCTGGCTGATGAGAGCGCTGCTGCCATCCTGAAATCCGGTTTGCGGGGTGGTAGAAATTCCGCCGATATTGTTGGAGATCCCCAGGGCCCCTACTGTGAGAGCGCCGTACATGGTGCTCATGGAGTTGACAAAGACCTTCCCCAGAGAAAAAGCGGCCTTTTCCACTACTACCGGTCCGGACAGAATCAGCATAGGCCGGATGACATTTCTGGTTAAAGAAATACTGGAGAAGGAGAAGCCAAAAGCGTTTCCAGGCTGGTGCATAAAAAAGACAGCGCAGGCCAGCATTACGCTCTGAGAAACAATGGTTGCCGCGGCGATCATATGAATCCCCATCTGGAGAACATATACAAACAGTGCAGTGAGGGTCAGCTTGACGCCGATAACAGCCATGTTCAGCCTCAGAATCCTTTTGGAATTTCCCCGGGCCCTTTCAATGGCAATGTAAACATTATTAAAGAAAATAATGGCCAGCCCGATCAAGTCCAGGCGGAAATAGGAGATTCCGTCTGCCAGGAACTCTTCCGGGGTACCGGCAAGCCGGAGAAACTGCGGGGCGAAAGGAAACAGGATGCCCAACAGGATTGCGGCGACTATGGCGCAGAGGGCAAACAGGGAACTGACCCTTTTCTTTACCAGCTCAAAGTCTCCGGCCCCGTAGGCTTCGCTGACCTTAATGCTGGCTCCAATAGCAAGACCTCCGCCCAGAGCTGAGAGCGTCAGCTCCAACTGAGACAGATAGGAGATGGTTGATACGGCGGAAGCACTGATATGGGAGGCCATCATGGAGTCCAGAATCTTAAATAGCTGAGTCAGACTTTGATAGAGAGCCAAAGGGGTGCCGACATGGAGGACCACCCGCCACATAGGAGCGCTTAAAGAAAACTCGCGAAATTGTTTGTCTTTTTCCGATAGAGCTGCCTGAGCTGCCATACCGCTGAATCCCTTCTTTCTGTATCTCACGGCTTAATCATAATACAAAGGAATAAGGATTGCTACGTATTTTCTGCTTGATTTTGTGAAAAATACAGATTTCTTGCCATTTAACGTGGGGTGTAGTATCATGGAAGGAGAGTTTTCAGCCCTGGGATTTTAGGATGATGCCGGGGCAGAGAGGAGCAGTATGAGCGGAAAAGGGAGAAGAAGTGTATGCATTCCGGAGAAAGAGCTGCCGGATAAATGGAAAGATGACGGCGGGATCCGGGATTTTTCTATCACACGGAAAAGGCGGGAGTCCGGTTTTTTCATGGCAGAGCCGCATTACCACACATTTTACGAACTATTCTATCTGGCGGCTGGAAACTGCCGAATGTTTATTGACCACTCTATTTACTATATCGTGCCAGGTGATGTGGTTCTGATCGAACCTAGGAGGCTTCATCAGACAACCTATGAATCCGAGGCAGTGACGGAGAGGATTGCTGTGAGCTTTTCTGATGAAAGACTGAAGCAGATGAGGATCCAGTGCTCTGAGGAGGGGGTGAGGCAGGCGGTCTCGACTTTTAAGACAGCGGTGCGCCCGGAGAATGCGCCTTACGTGGAGAGCTTGTTCCAGAAAATGGAGACAGAGGACAGACGTTCGGATCCCTACGCGGAAATGCTGAAGACAAACTATCTCACCGAGCTGCTGGTATTTTTAGAGCGAAACAGAAGACAAGAGCCGACGATCCACCAGCAACTGAATGAAGCGGAAGCTGCAGTCCAGGAGGCAGCCGGATATATGTACTACCATTATAATGAACCTTTGACTCTGGATGAGCTTGCGGGTATGGTGCATATGAGTCCTACATACTTTTCAAAAAAATTCAGAAAGGTGACAGGATTCGGCTATAAGGAGTATCTGACCCATATCAGGATCGAGGAGGCTGCCCGCAGGCTGCTGGAGGGGAAATCCTCTGTGACAGAGGTGGCAGTAGCCTGCGGCTTCAGTGACGGAAATTATTTTGGAGATGCCTTCCGCAAAGCCAAGGGAGTTTCTCCCAATCAATACCGGAAAAAGGCGGGACATCAAACGTTTGGGTAAAGATTTTGCCAACCTTGCTTGAACTATCGGGCAGACTTGAGTACAATAGTAAAAGAATACTTGAGGAAAAGGGGAGAAACGTTATGTATGCTTTGTTTGTGTTAGTGAGCTTTGGCGCTTCTATTGTAGGAGCGATCTGCGGAATCGGCGGGGGCGTCATCATTAAGCCGACTCTAGATGCCTTCGGGGTACTCAGTGTAGCGGCCATCAGTTTCCTGTCAGGATGTACCGTACTGTCGATGTCCTGCTATTCAGTAGTTCGTTCTAAGGTAGCTGGAGATTCCGGTGTTGATATGAAGACTGGAACGCCCCTTGCTATAGGTGCAGCCGTAGGCGGGATTGCCGGAAAGATGATGTTCCAGTACCTGTCAGACCAGTTTGCCAACCAGGATATGGTAGGGGCAGTACAGGCGGCCTGCCTGATGGTGATCACAGTGGGGACGCTTCTGTATACCATCAAGAAGGATCAAATCAAGACCCTGAAGCTGACGAATATCGGTGTATGCCTGGCAATCGGTCTGGTGTTGGGGATTATGTCCTCCTTCCTGGGAATCGGCGGCGGTCCTATCAACCTGGTAGTCCTGTTTTACTTCTTCTCCATGGATACAAAGACAGCGGCAGCCAACTCTCTGTACATAATCCTTTTCTCCCAGATCACAAGCCTGGCAAATACCCTGTTAACCGGGACAGTGCCGGAGTTTGATCCGCTCCTGTTAGTGCTGATGATTATCTCAGGAATCGCAGGAGGCATGGCTGGAAGAGCCATCAATAAAAAGATTGATTCCAAGACAGTGGACAAGCTGTTTATCGCGCTGATGGTGGTGCTGATCATCATCAATATCTATAACATTTACCGTTTTGTGGGGTGACGGAGCAGGAGGCAATTATGATTCACGAAGTTCTGAAAATCCAGGTTCCGGGGGCGGCAGAAGCCGGCAGCCTGTACACATATTTCTGGTCCCCCAGCCAGGAATTAGACTATGGAAATCAGAGGCCGGTCATTCTTTTGTGCCCGGGAGGGGCCTATGAGATGACTTCCGATGTTGAGTCGGAGGCGATCGCCCTGCGCTTTATGGCCATGGGGTACCACACAGCGGTGCTGCGCTATAGCTGCGGCCCAGGGATTCATTATCCCACCGCGCTGCTTCAGCTTGCGGAGTCAGTCGCCCTGCTGAGAGAGCGGGCGGAAGAATGGGGAATCCTGGGAGATCAGATCATTCTCCAGGGAAGCTCTGCAGGAGGGCATTTGGCAGCCAGTCTGGCAGTATTCTGGAAAAAAGACCGAGGGCTGGCGGAGAAGCTGGGAAGGTCCTGTGAAGAGATTCGTCCCAATGGGCTCATCCTCAGCTATCCTGTGATTACTTCTGGAGAGTTTGCCCATAATGGCAGCTTCCGAAACCTGCTTGGTGAAAGATATGGAGAATTGAGGAGCAAGATGTCCCTGGAATGTCAGGTAAGCGAGGATGTGCCTCCGGTCTTCCTGTGGCATACCCTGTCGGATGCAACTGTCCCTGTGGAAAATTCGCTTTTATTTTTAGGAGCTTTGAGGAAAGCTGGCGTGTCTGTGGAGTTTCATCTATTTCCAGAGGGGAAGCACGGACTTGGCCTTGCCGACCGCCAAACATCAAAAAAAGGCTCCGCCGAGGGGACGCTGGCATGCAGCGTGTGGACGGAGCTGGCTAAGAAGTGGCTGGACTGCTATTTCCCGTGGTATGGAGCTGGAAAATGCAGTCATATTTAACTTATTTTTTGCCGGACGCTCTGGTGACAATAAGAGTGCCCGGCGTGTGGTTCGGAGTCAGTATAAGCCGGTTTAAGGCTGGTTTTGCTGGCTCCGAAGCCGTTCACGGTAGGTTTTCGGGGAGACGCCGACATATTTATTAAAGACGCGGATGAAGCTGTTGGAAGAGTTGAAGCCGACCATTGCGCTCAGCTCCACGATCTTTATAGAAGGATTTTTCTTTAAAATTTCTTTTGACTTTTCGATGCGGTAGCGGTTGAGAAAGTCTTTAAAATTGTTATCGCTTAACTCTTTAAACAAAATGCCGCAGTATTTTGGAGAGATATTTACATAATCTGCCAGATCTGTCAGCATAATGTTGTCCCAGTAATTTTCATAAATATATCCCAGCATTTTGTCAAGCAGTTCATGGTTGCGGCTGTTGTCCCTCTGATTGATGGCTTGGATGATTTCGCCAAGAAGCTCTTTGATCTGGATGAAAACGGCAGAATCATTCCAATGATTGTAGAGGTATTTGTAATCTACCTGTTTGCCCAGAAGTTCTTCCGGGGATGTCTTTAACTCTTGGAAAATTCTTGAGAGGGTTCCGATGAGGGCATAGATCAAATTTTGGAGAGTCTCTTTGGACAGATCTTTGTCCCGTATATTTTCACGGATAACGTTTTCAAAAATGGTGACAGCCTCTTCTCTGCCGTTTAAAGCGCACTGGATCAGCCGGTTCTCTGTCTCCAGAGGATAGGAATACGTGACAGCATCGATGGAAGAGATATCTTCATAGGTAATCAGCCGGGAGTTGGCATGGAAATACCGGAATTCCAGGATGCGGAGGGCCTCCTGATAGCATAGGTAGAGCTGATCCAGCCCTTTGTGAACGCTGGATAATACAATCCTGTGGTCTGACTCGTCCAAGGCGTCATTGTCTTCCATGGAGTGCAGGAGGGATGACAGGATGGATTTTGCACCGGCCAGGGACGGCACCTGGAGTATCAGTGCATACCGGTTATAGTCGAGATTGATATAAATCAAATCATCTCTTCGGGCTGCCATATCACACGCGGTGCTTTTTTGAAGGGCAATGGCTTGAAATTCATAGTCACTTTCTGCAGCAAAGGTCTCACCGATAGCCACACAGTAGTCTGCGCCAGGGGCTTCGAAGCGCTCTGGATGAAATTCTGCAGATTTGTTTGAAAAAAGCAGTTCTTTATAGGACTGATTAGACATAAGGGAATTATTTTCTTCCACTGCCGTGTGGAGGAGATTGCCCAGCTCCGTGATTTTTTCCATATTGGTGCGGATGATCTGGAATTCATCCATGGGTTTATTCTTAGCAGACTTCGGCATTCCGGCAAATTCGAAAAGCTCTTCCATTGGGTGGTACAGGCGCTCTACCATACAGTAGCTGAGGAAGAGAAAGAGGATAATGATGAGAAATACCGAAACCGTAAATTTCACTATGGTGCCTGTGCGGAGTGAGATGGACGGATATATGGAGGCAATCTGCCATTGGAGAGGCGTGATGGTTGAGACGACAAGCAGATTGCCATCATCAGACTGAGGACTGCTGTACTCGGAGATATTCTCACTCGTCAGCAGGTGCCGGTAAGAAGCCAGGCTCTGTTCTTGTATCGATTCATCTAAGGAAGAAAACGCCAATATTCCGCCGCTATTAAAAATAAAAAAGGATTTTGCCAGAGGATCACTGATAAATGTCTTTACAGGAATGAAGACGAACAGCAGGAGCGGGTGCTTCTTGCCGGGATCTTTAAAGATATAGTGAAATGAAATCAGCTCCCCTGATTCGCTGTTATAATGAGGCAGCAGGTAAGGTTGATTGTGATCCTGGAAATATTCAACAATATTTAAGTATTCTTCCCGCTGGATCTGGGTGGTCTCACAGTATTTGGCCACATTCATGGAACCGGTGGAGGTCAGAACCATATCCGTAATGGTGCCGTTAAAACTGCGGGGGTTGAGAGGAGTAGCGGCGAAAGAATATTCAATCTGAAGAATATCTGTAGTGGACTGCCTCAGCCGTTTGCCTGCCTGGATGGCGTTAAAATAGAACTCCTGCAGGGTGGAAGAATCAGCCCAACGGTTTAATTCGCCGCTTTTAAGACATTCATTGACGGCCCGCAGAATAATGCTGGCGGAGACTGTAAAGCTGCTTTCCTGGGACCGGGCAGCCTGATCAACGTAGTGGCGGTAATCAGAAGCAGACTGATGCTTTAAAAACACTCCTGTCAGGATACAGAGAATCGACGCCGTTACAATGGCGGAAGTAAACAGAAAGCGGTAAAGTTTTTTCTTGTAAGTTCCAACAGAATGCATATAGATCAGTCCTTTTTTAAGATGGCGGGATCAGGCCGGAGAGTCTTGTGCCTGTGCCTGAGACTTTGCCTTTGTGCTCATGGCATAGACTTCAACAGCGCTGAGCCCCTGATGGTTCTGGTAGCCCAGGGGATGATGGCGGTATGCGGAGGTATCCGATACGGCAAGGTGCAGAAAATCGTCATGCGTGCCGGCGAGATGGCTGGCCAGTTTTTTTCGGTAGGTTTCCAAGATCGGAGAATATTCCGGAAGCCGGGCAAGATTTTTCTTTTCCAGCCGGTCTGCTTTCAGGTCGAACAGTTCTTCGCTGTCTGGTTCCAGATAGCAGATGTATTTGTAATTTTCGTCGCAGATCATACGCCCCGGCACCGTATAATCTTTAAATTCATCATGCCATTCGGCAGCCGCATAAGGATTGCCGGTGTTATCAGAAGCGCCGCTGAGGGCGCCGGCCAGACTCCGGCCAGCCAGGGATTCCGGAACGGGAAGGGAAGCATAGTCCAGCATCGTCGGCAGCAGATCCAGAAGAGAGGCAACGCCCTGAATCCGCCGCCCGGCGATGATGCCGGGACCGCTGGCCAGGAAGGGAACGCGGTTGCTTTCTTCGTAAAAGACGCCGTATTTTGTCACCATTCTGTGAGCAGCCATTCCTTCCCCATGATCTGCAAAAAAGATCACTGCCGTATTTCCGGCATGTTTGCTGGACTCCAGAGCGGTAAGAATTTCTCCGATCTGCCGGTCTACTATGGATAAGTAAGTGTAGTAGGCATACAGGTAATACTGGTAATCGGCAGGTGTCCAGTGGGAGGCGTGGCGCAGCCGCCTGTGGGCGCAGCAGAGGTACTGGATAAAGGGAGGCCGGTTCTGGATATCGTCAAATTCAAAATTTTCCGGCAGCGGCGGGAGTTCCCGCTCTAAAGAAAAGCTCTCCGGATGGCAGCCATCCCGCATTTCTCCAATGTAAGAGCAGATATTGTGGGGATTCTGCAGGTCAGCCACAGCCAAAAATGGACGGTCACAGGAATCCGCTTCTGTGGACAGCCATTGAACGGCCTTTTGCGTTGTGTCAATATCGAGAAAGGTTTCGTAATCGAAATTGATGGAAGGATTGTCACGGGGAATTTTAATTTCCTCTGAGGGGATAACCTGGAACCCCTTCAGGGAGCCGTAGTCATGGGTCTTGCCAAAATGCACGCACCGATATCCGGCCTGTGAGAAGAGCTGTCCCATGGTTGGGATGGCTTCCGGGAGAGATGTCATGGTCTCCGGTTCTCCCGTCAGGGGCTGGCCCTTCAGCACAGGGATCTGCTGAAGCGGAAGGTTAGTGCGAACTCCTGTCTCATGGGGATAACGGGAAGTCCAAAAAGATGCCCTTGCCGGCTGGCAGAGGGGACAGGGAGTATAGGCATATTCAAAAATTGCAGATCTTTCTGCCAGACGGTCCAGGTTAGGTGTGCGGGAATAGGGATTGCCATAAAAGCTGAGTGCAGAGGCAGAGAGCTGATCGCAGAGAATCAACAGAAAGTTTGTTTGGTCCATATGACGGCTCCTTTACGTAAAATAATTGGTGATTTGTATAAACTTTTCTAAAAATATAGTATAAAGTATATAAAAAATCAATAGGACTTTGCCCTTTGATGACACATTTGAAAAATGGTGATAAACAATCGGGCAATATGGGGCTTTTTTGAAAACCGGAGATTTACCAGACAGAAAATTTGTTTTACAGTTATAGACACAAACGATGGGCGCGCCATCAGCCGAAACACAACGAAGAAAATGAAGAAAAGGAGGAATGCCCTGATGCAAAAATTGGGGAAACCGGAAGGAGAGAAAAAAGGGCATACCATAAAGAGCGGTATCAAAAGCATGGGAAAGAATTATCAGCTATATCTTCTCTTGCTTCCGGGTCTGCTGTGGTTCCTGGCATTTGCCTATCGGCCAATGGCTGGTCTGAGGATAGCATTTTATGACTATAATATCTTCCGGGGATTTGACGGGAGCACATTTGTGGGTATGAAAAATTTTGTGGATTTTCTTACTGGACGGGATTTTCTCAGAGTTTTTAAAAATACTCTGATGATTTCCTTCTGGCAGATTGTAGTATGCTTTCCAGTTCCGATCCTGCTGGCAATCTGCGTAACAGAAATGAAGAATAAGGCGATCAGCAAGCTGACCCAGACGGCGACGCTGCTTCCGCATTTCATATCGGTAGTGGTAGTCTGCGGTATGGTAGTCAACTTCCTTTCGCCCAGCACAGGAATTATTAATCTGATCCTGACTAAGCTGGGATTTGAGCCTGTCTATTTTATGGTACAGCCCCAGTATTTCCGGGGAATTTATACAGGAATGACTCTGTGGCAGAATGCAGGGTTTAATGCACTGGTTTTTATTGCTGCTATTATGGGGATTGACCCGCAGCTTTACGAGGCGGCTACCGTGGATGGCGCCGGAAGATTTCAGAAAATACGTCACATTACGATCCCGGCTATTATGCCGACGGTAGTTACCATGTTCGTTTTGAATGTAGGCAAAATGGTAAAGGTCGGGTACGAGGCGATCCTGCTGCTGTACCAGCCTTCTACTTACGCGACAGCAGATGTCATTGCTACCTACTCCTACCGCCTGGGCTTTGAAAATGGAAATTACGGCCTGGCGACAGCAGTGGGAATGTTTGAAGCGGTGATCGCCCTGGTTTTGGTGACACTGTCGAACTGGATCAGCCGGAAACTGACAGACACTGCACTGTGGTAAGGAGGGGGACATGAAGAGAAAAAAGGAACAGGGCCGGGTTATAGGAACCGGCGAGCGGATTTTTAATGGAGGGATGGCCGTCCTGGGAATCCTGATTTCCATTGTGGCTCTATATCCGATCTTTTATGTCTTGATCGCATCATTCAGCCGCCCTCTCTACGTGGAGAATGGATCGGTTATGTTTACGGTCAAGGGGTTCACTTTGGAGAGCTACCGGCAGGCGGCAGCGAAGCCGGGTATCTGGCTGGCCTACGCCAATACGATTTTTTACACGGTAGCCGGCGTGGCCGTCAACATGGCTTTTACGACGACAATGGCCTACGCCTTGTCGAAAAAGAAGCTGGTATTTAGAAAGTTTTTTACCCTGCTTACGATTTTTACTATGTGGTTTAATGCAGGGATTATCCCTACATACCTGAATTTTAGAGATTTTGGGCTTTTGGATACCAGAACAGCCATCATCCTGGGATTTGCAGTCAATACGTATAATCTGATCATTATGAAGAGCTTTTTTGAGCAGGTTCCCTACGAGCTGGAAGAAGCTGCATTTATAGATGGTGCAGACCATTTTACTATATTTTTTAAGATCTATCTGCCGCTTTCCAAGCCGGCGCTGGCAACCGTGGGATTGTTTTATGCGGTAAATCGTTGGAACGGATATTTTTGGCCTATGCAGCTTCTCAATGATGAGACGAAGGTGCCTCTTCAGGTTCATCTAAAGAAGATGATTGTAGACAGGGTGGCCAACGCGGCAGACGCAGCACTGGTAACGCCTGATTCCCTCAGCTCGCCGACCACCATTATCTATGCAATGATTATCATAGCAATCATACCGATGCTGGTGGTATTCCCGTTTGTACAGAAGTATTTTAAGACGGGACTTACCGTAGGCGGCGTCAAGGGATAAGAAAAGATGGCATATAAACAGAATGAAAAGGAGAAGGAAGATGAAAAAGAAAACAGCAGCAGTTTTATTGACAGCGGCATGCCTGCTTGCAGGGTGTTCAAGTGCAGGGTCTCAGAAGGCTGAGACATCACAGCCCGCTGCAGGTCAGACAGAAGCCGGGACAGAGGGCACAGAGGCAGCTCAGGAAGAATTGGAGGGAAGCCTGATCAGTGCAGAGCCGAAAGAGTTTACAATCTTTCTGAATTTTAACAATATGCCCTTTGATTCTTCCTGGCAGGTATGGCAGGAGATAGCCAAGAGGACCAATATCAGCTTAAAGGGAACGATCTCCCTGACAAATTCCAACGAGGAAGAAGCCTTTAATCTAATGCTGAGTTCTGGCCAGCTGGCAGATATCATCGGATATGTAGACACCACTGAGATGGAAAAATTGGGCCAGGACGGGGGCCTGATCCCGCTGAACGACCTGATTGACCAGTATGCGCCCCATATCAAGCAGGCCATGGAGGACGATCCCAGATTTCTCCAGGCAGCAACATCGCTGGATGGAAATATTTATTATATTCCCAAAAACCAGGAGCTGCTCTCGGCTGAATACTGGTGGATCCGCAAAGACTGGCTGGACAAGCTGGGATTGGAGATACCAACCACGGTAGATGAACTGCACGATGTCCTGTATGCTTTCAGAACCCAGGATCCCAACGGAAATGGGCTGCAGGATGAGATCCCGCTGTTTGACAGAGCGGGCTGGAAAATGCCGGAAGAATATCTGTATCTGTGGGATACCAGCACGACCTTCTACCCCAGAGACGGGAAAATGACCTTTGAGCCGCTGGAAGAAAACTTCAAGGATGGCGTGCGAGGAATGATTCAGTGGTATGCAGAGGGAATTATTGACCCGGAGATCTTCACAAGAGGAGCCTCTGGCCGAGATACTCTTCTCAGCGGAAATCTGGGAGGCTGCACTCATGACTGGGTCAGCGCAGGAAACTACAATACATCTCTGGCCGAATCAATCCCAGGATTTGAGATGGTACCGTTTGCACCGCCTGCAGACCAGCACGGTGTGGTAAAAGAGAGGGTAAGCCGTTATCCTGGCGCCGGATGGGGAATCTCTTCTCAGTGTGAGGATCCTGTCACAGTTATTAAGTTTATGGACTATTTCTTCACAGAAGAAGGCGATGAGCTCATCAACTGGGGAATCGAAGGCGATACCTATACCAAGGATGCTGATGGAACCAAACATTTTACCGACAAAGTCCTTCAGTCTGAATTGACTCCGATCGGCTATCTCCGTTCTATCGGAGCTCAGTACCGCATTGGAATGTGCCAGGATGGAGATTACGAAAAAGCAACTATGACCGACATCGGAAGAGAGGCCAGTGAATTGTACGATTCCCATCCAGAGTGGTTCGGGGAAGATATGCCTCCCTATGCAGATGGAGAGCTGGAGCTGAAGTACACGGCAGAGGTGACTACTGAGTATCAGAACCTGATGGCCAGCATCCAGCCTTATGTAGAAGAAAAGTTCCAGTCATGGGTTCTGGGTGTTGCTGATTTTGAGGCAGAATACGATGAGTTTGTAGAGGAACTGAAGGCCAGAGGAATCGATAGGGCTCTGGAGATTAATCAGGAGGCCTATGAGACCTATTTAAACAATTCAAAAATGAGCACTTCTAAATAATGAGGATGGCCGGCAGGTTCTCTCGGGGATCTGCCGGCTTTTTAAGGAGAATGGCATGGAACGAAAAAATCTGATCTATATTTTTGCAGACCAGTGGAGAGCGCAGGCTATTGGCGCAGCGGGGGAGGATCCAGTCTCTACCCCCAATATGGACGCCTTTGCCGCTCAGAGTATGGCATGTACGAATGCTGTCAGCACATATCCGCTGTGTTCTCCGCACCGGGCGGCTCTGCTTACGGGGAAATATCCTCAGAGCTGCGGGATGTGGACGAACTGTAAGACCGGACTCGATGATGTGGTGATGCTTCGGCCCCAGGAAGTGACCATCACAGATGTGCTGTGGAAAGCTGGCTATGATACAGCCTATATTGGCAAATGGCATTTGGACGGGAGCGAGGAGAATTTTTATCCCCATCCGCTTTCTGGTGCTGAGAATTGGGATGCATATACGCCGCCGGGGGAACGGCGCCATCACATTCGCTTTTGGATTTCTTACGGGGCAATGGACAGCCATATGTCACCCCACTATTGGAAGAATACGCCGGATATGGTAAGACCGAATCAGTGGTCGCCGGAATATGAGACGGATATGGCTTTGGAGTATTTGAAAAACCGGCCGCAGGAAGTCCCATTCTGCCTGTTTTTATCCTGGAATCCTCCGCATCCGCCTTACGATCAGGTGCCGGAAAAATATTTAGATTTATACAGAGACAAGGCCCTGCCTGACAGGTCCAATGTGCCGGAAGAATGGAGACATGATGCTGTGTTCCAGCAGAAAAAGAGAGAGTACTTTGCGGCTGTGACTGGGCTGGATGAACAATTTGGAAGGCTGATGGCGTATCTGGCAGAAAGCGGTTTAGAGAAAGATACGCTGGTCGTCCTGTCGGCAGACCACGGAGACTGTATGGGCTCCCATGGCCGCTATGGGAAAAATATCTGGTACGAAGAATCGATCAGGATCCCGCTGTATTTCAGGGGCCCGGGGATAGCCCCCGGAAAGACAGATGTTCTCTTTGCAAGTCAGGATCACATGCCCACAGT
Organism: uncultured Lachnospiraceae bacterium; assembly: GCA_944376125.1. Lineage (GTDB taxonomy): Bacteria > Bacillota > Clostridia > Lachnospirales > Lachnospiraceae > UMGS1370. Next base: position 11,294 of record CALWBQ010000008.1, on the reverse strand, counting down.
CTTAGAGCTTTTGGGCGTCCCGGTGCCCGATACTGTGGAGGGACAAGACCTTCATTCCTTTATTTTGGACAGCCAGAAGGAAAATAGAGAAGGGAAAGCTGGTGAGCCGGAGGATACATTTTTGTGTATGATGCCAGGCATGCCTGAACTGGTGGCCCCCTACAGGAAACTGGGCCTGAATCCGCGGGCGTTTGGATGGAGAGGAATCCGGACCAAAAGCCACACCTACATTATTGACCGAGGCTGCACGCCGGGGCAGGAGGCAAAGCGCCTTCTCTATGACAATGAAAATGATCCGTATCAGATGCAGCCCCGAGAGATCCGTGAAGGAGATCCGGAGGCTGCACACTGGGATGGCATCATAAAGGACTATTTGAGATCCCTGAAAGATCCGTTCTTTATGGAATAATCCTGCCTGACGGATCAGAATTTGGGATTTCGATAGATGGTTTCCCCCTCCTTGATGGTTTCGATTACTGGAATGTCCCGTATGGATTCGGGGGAAACGGTCAGGGGATTGTCCCCGAGAATCACCAGGTCTGCCAGCTTGCCAGGAGCCAGGCTCCCTTTGCTGTTCTCCTCAAAATATTGGTAAGCGGCATGGATGGTGATGCCTTTGAAAGCATCCAGGACGGAAATGCGCTCGCCTTCCCCCAGAAGAACACCGTTTCGGGTAAGGCGGTTCACGGCGCACCAGACGGTTTCCAGCATATTGGGTTCAATGACAGGGCTGTCCTGGTGGAAGGTATAGGGGATATTGAGTGCCCTTGCGCTGGCGGCCGGGCTGATTCTGGATGCCCTTTCTATGCCGAAATTCCGGATATGGGTATCTCCCCAGTAATAAATATGGGCGATAAAGAAAGAGGGTATCAAACCCAGACAGGCCGCCTTTTCTAACTGGTCTGTGCCAATGAGCTGGGCATGGATGATAACCGGGCGAAGCGGAGCAGTAAATTCCTTCGGGGAAGCTGCCCCGCTTTCTTTATAAGCAGTTTCAAAGGCGCGGAGATACTGCTCAGCCGCCCCGTCCCCATTGCAGTGAGCCAGAAGCTGAAGTCCCTGCTCTGCGGCCAGATTGACGGCGGAGAGGACGGCTTCATCGCTCATGGTGCCGTAGCCGCAGTAATCAGTCTGACCGGAGGCGTCTGGCAGGTAGGGCTCCCGCATCCAGGCAGTTCGTCCCTGGGGGGAACCATCCAGAAAGATCTTGTACCCGCCGATCTTGAAATGGTTTTGGTAGGCTTTGATGCAATGGGGAAATGAATTGATAAATTCCAGGCCGCCTTCTGCGCCGGGATAACCTACCAGATCCAGCTTCAGCAGGTGATGATCCAGGAGCATTTTATAGAGCGGGGCCATCTGATCTACGATCATCCCATCCTGTATGGTAGTAATTCCGTAGGAAGCATACCGGTCTTGGACCTTCTGAAAAGCTCCTATCAGATCATCGGGGGAGGGGGAAGGGGCTTTTTTCAGATATTCCATAAAGGCATTCTCTTCCATGTAACCGGTCAGATGCCCATCCTGAACCCCGATGAGACCTCCTGACGGGGAGGGGGTCTGGGGCGTTACCCCCAGCTCGTCAAGGGCGAGGGTGTTAAAGACACCGAGATGACCGGAACGGTGCTGAACCAAAAGCGGATTGGAGGGCGCTGCCGCATCCAGATCCCAGCAGGTCAGGTGGCGGCCTTCTGCAAGCAGATTGTGGTCATACCCTTTGGCGATCAGCCACTGGCCGGGTGCAGTGCGGTTCGCGCGGATAAATTCCCGGATTTTGTTTTGAATCTCTGGTATGCTTTTCATCTCATCCAGGGGAATCTGCAGGAGGGAGTTGGCATACTGAGAAAAATGGCTGTGGGGGTCCAGAAAGGCGGGCATCAGGGTGCAGCCCTTCAGATCTCTGTACTCCACCTGCCGGGCATCTGTCTCCGGAGGAGATGGAATCCGCCCCTTTAGTTCATCGAAGCTGCCGACACCCTCGATGCTTCCATCCTTGACTAAAAGCGCATCGGCGCAGAGCGGCTCTTCCATTGTGATGATGGGGCCGCCGTAATATAAAGTCCATTTTGCCATAGCAGTCTCTCCTTTCTGTGCATGTTTCATTATTAGCAAGATTCAGAGTTCCCATTCTGCAGGCGCTGCAGAACGAGGATTTCTTTCATTATAGCATTTTTCCAGGATGGGGGAAATGGGGACTTGACAGAATACCGCCTATTGGTTACTGTTAAACAAAATACTGACAAGAGACGGACACGGGGAGATAGAATTGGCTGAGCAATTAAAAAGACAGGAACTTGATATTTTGCAGACATCGGCTCTGTTTCAGGGGATTTCCAGGGAAGATATTCTGAAGATGGCAGACTGCCTGGGAGCATATGTAAAAACAATTCCCGGTGAAGGTGCCGTGTTCCGCGCCGGCGACAGGGTGGAGGAGATCGGCTTGGTGCTGTCCGGAGGTGTGAGGATGGAAGAAAATGATATCTGGGGGAACCGGAATATCATAGGCCGGGCCGGGCCTGGGGATGTGTTTGCAGAGACCTACGCCTGTATCGGGAAGGAGCCGCTGATGGTGGATGTGATTGCGGAAAGAAACTGCGAGATCCTCTTCCTGAAGGTGCGGAAAATGCTTACCACCTGCCCGGCAAGCTGCAGATTCCACAGTGACCTGATCCGCAATCTGGCGGTCGTCCTGGCGGAAAAAAATCTGGGCCTGACCAGAAAAATACGTCTGATCACGCCCAGATCCCTGCGGGAGCGGGTTCTGGCCTACCTCTCTCAGGAGGCTCTGAGGCAGGGACAGGCAGAGGTCACAATTCCTTTCAACCGGCAGCAGATGGCAGACTTTTTGAATGTGGACCGGAGCGCTCTGTCTGGGGAATTGTCAAAGATGCAGAAAGAAGGGCTGATCGAATATCACAAGAACCGATTTGTCCTCTATACAGACTAGTATCCGCGCACAGGGGAGATGGGACTGGACAGGCTCTCTGACTCTATCACAGCAGCGGGAACCAAAATAGAAATGCTCTAAGTGATCTTTCTCTTAACCATGGCAAATGCCGCGGCCGAGAAGTCACTTAGAGCATGGATCATTTACAGCAGATTAATTGGATTTTACCTCTTTCCAAAGCTCATTGTACAGGGTGTCGGCTTCATCGCCTAAATATTGGAAGACTTCACAGTTTACCAGCTTGTCCGTATCAGGGAAGATGGCTTTGTTGTTCTGGATATCCTCGTCCAGCAGTGCCTTGGCGGCTTTGTTGGGCGTCGAATAGGTGATATAATCAAAATTCATCTTGGCGATATCGGGCCGGCAGAGAAAATTGATCCATTTTTCTGCATTTTCTTTGTTTCGGGCGTTGGAGGGGATGACCCAGGAATCCAGCCAGAGATTAGTGCCTTCTTCCGGAATGACGTATTCCAGGCTGTAATCCAGTCCCAGATTCTTCACCTCTTCTTGGATGAAGAGCATCTCGCCGGAATAGATAACGCCGATGGCCGCTTCGCCGCCGATCATTTTGTCCCGGACCTGGTCGATTACATAGGCTTGGACAAGAGGTTTCTGCTGGATCAAAAGATCCCTGGCCTGGGTGAGTTCCGTTTCATCTACTGTGTTCATGGAATAACCCAGGGATTTCAGGGCCACCATAAAGGCATCCCGAACGGAATCCTGCATCAGGATTTCGCCTGCATAGGCAGGGTTCCACAGATCTGACCATCTGGTGGGAACAGGGAGTCCTCGCTCTTCGATGATTTTCGTGTTGTAGAGGATTCCCACAGTTCCCCAGGTATAGGGAACAGAATAGCGGTTCTGAGGATCGAAGCTCCTGGACTGTTCCATAAAGGTCTCGTCAATATTGGAGATATTGGGGATATTGTCAAAGTTAATCTCAGCCAGAAGGCCGTTTTCCGCCATTTTCTGGATCATGTAGTCTGAAGGACAGACGACATCGTACTGGACGGCTCCCGCCTCGATGACGGGGTACATCTCTTCATTGGTCTCAAACATGTCATAGGTGACATGGATCCCAGTTTCTTCCTCAAAAAGCTCGATCACTTCCGGATCAATGTATTCTCCCCAGTTGTACACGTACAGCTCATTGGAATGGCTGGAAGCATACTTTTTGTAGGTGGCAAAGGATACTGAGGCTACGATGGTGAAGGCAGCGAGAGCCAAGATGCCTTTGCGGATATTATTGTTTCTGCGCCTTTTCTTCATGGCCGCTTCCGCTTTTGACGCCGGGATCCCCGTCTGGTTTTCTGGTGCAAAATTCGTGATCAGAAGAAGAACCAGGACTGTGATGAAGATCACCGTGGACAGGGCGTACATAGACGGCTGGATGCCCCGGCGAACTTCACTGTAAATTAGGGTAGACAGAGTATTGATCCCTGCACCTCTGGTGAAATGGGTGATGATAAAATCGTCCAAAGACATAGTAAAGGCCATCAGGAAACCGGAGAGAATCCCCGGGAAAATATCCGGAAACACCACTTTAAAGAAAGCCTGGAGAGGCGTCGCCCCCAGATCCTGGGCCGCCTCATAGGCGGAATAGTCAGTCTGCTTTAGCTTGGGCATCACGTTGAGAACTACATAAGGGATATTGAAGGTTATGTGGGCCAGCAGGATAGTTTTAAAGCCCAGACTGATGCCGAATGCGATAAAGACCAGCATCAGGGATATGCCGGTAACGATCTCGGAGTTCAGCATGGGAATATTATTCAGCCCAATGGTGATAGTGCGGGGGAGCTTTTTCATCCGGTTAATGCCGATGGCGGCGACAGTGCCGATGATGGAGGCAATCAGGGCCGACAAAAAGGCAATAATCAGAGTGTAGTAGAGTGCATCCATGATGGAAGAACTTTCAAACATCTGGCCGTACCATTTGACAGTAAAGCCGCCCCACTGGGTCCTGGATTTAGAATTGTTAAAGGAGAGGACCATCATCGTAAAGATCGGGGCATATAAAAAGAGAAGAATGATTACCAGATAGAAATCTTCCAGCCATTTCTTTATTTTCTTTGTTTTCATCAGAATGTACTTCCCTCCCCGTTCTTATCGTATTTGGCGATCAGCGCCATGCTGATGAGGATAAATACCATCAGCACCAGGGACAGGCCGGAGCCCAGGTGCCAGTTGCTCCCCCTGGTAAATTCCTGTTCAATGACATTGCCGATCAGGAGGATCTTGCTTCCGCCCAGCAGATTGGAGATGACGAAGGTGGTCAGGGCGGGGACAAATACCATCGTAATGCCGCTGATGATTCCAGGGACGCTCAAAGGCAGCCAGATGTGAAGGAAGGTCTGGAGGCTGTTAGCTCCCAGATCCTTTGCCGCGTTGATGGTATTGTCATCGATCTTCATTAGGATGTTGTAAATCGGCAGCACCATAAAAGGCAGGAAATTGTACACCATACCCAGAATGATAGCCCAGGGGGTATTGATAATGGCGATGCCGGGGAGCCCTAGGGCAGAGAGGATGCCATTGATGACGCCGCTCTTTTCCAGAAGGGTCTGCCAGGCCAGGGTTCTTAACAGAAAGTTCATCCACATTGGGAGGATGAAAATAAACACGATAAAGCTCCCGGCACCAACGCCTTTTTTCCGAAGGATCATTGCCAGCGGGTAAGCCAGCAGAAGGCAGATGACTGTGCTGGCCAGCGAGAGGGCCAGGGACAGAAAGAGGGCTTTTACATGCTCCGGCGTGGCAATAGAGAGCACGTTTTCCAGGGTGAACGAGCCGGTTTTGTCAGTCAGGCCATAATAGACGATCAGAGCCAGGGGAATAATGGTAAAGCCGATCATCCACACAATGTAAGGAAATGCCAGATATTTGGTTTTTGGACTATTCATTGACTCCCAACGCCTCCTCATCTTCGGACTCCGGCTTGTTCATAATCTGGATATCAAAGGGATCCACATGGATGCTTACCTTCTGCCCTACAGGGAACATATCAGTGCTGTGGACCAGCCATTCAAATCCGTCCGGCGTAGTGACTTCCATCTCGTAGTGGACTCCCTTGAAGATCAGGTGGGTTACAATGCCGTCCAGACTCCCCTCGCCAGGCTGCAGCAGGTCGATATCTTCCGGGCGGATGACAACGTCCACCGGGACATTCTGGCCGAAGCCTTTGTCTACGCAGGGGAATTTGGCTCCGAAAATCTCTACCAGCTCATCCCGAACCATAATGCCGTTCACAATGTTGCTTTCTCCAATAAAGTCTGCTACAAAAGCATTTTCCGGTTCATTGTAGATCTGTTCCGGAGAACCCATCTGCTGGATATACCCCTGGTTCATAACCACAATGGTATCGGACATAGTCAGGGCCTCTTCCTGGTCGTGGGTGACATAGATAAAGGTAATGCCCAGCTCATTTTTCAGGCGGATCAGCTCGTACTGCATGTCCTGCCGCAGCTTCAGGTCCAGGGCACCCAGAGGTTCATCCAGCAGAAGGAGCTTCGGCTCGTTGACGATGGCTCTGGCGATGGCGATTCTCTGCTGCTGGCCGCCGCTGAGGGAATCGATGCTGCGGTTCTCGAAGCCGTCCAGATTTACCAGTTTTAGGGCATATTTAATTTTATCCTGGATGTAAGATTTGGACTTCCCTTTGATTTTAAGGCCAAAGGCAATATTTTCCGCAATATTCATGTGGGGAAACAGGGCATACTTTTGGAATACCGTGTTGAGCTGCCTTTTATTTGGGGGGAGCTTCGTAATGTCATTCCCGCTGAAGATCACGCTGCCTTTATCAGGGCGCTCAAAACCGCCGATGATCCTGAGAGTTGTGGTCTTTCCGCAGCCGCTGGGGCCCAGGAGGGTGACAAAGGTATTTTCCTGCACGGAAAGATTCAAATCATCCAGAACAATGTCACCGTCGAAACTTTTGCTGATATTTACCAGATCAATAAGTGGCTGATTCATGGCATTTCCTCCTAAATGTATATAGTAGCGCTAAAAACTGGGGGGAGAGCTGATCCAGAGGACGGCCGCCCCGGCTTTGCTGCTTAGGTAATGGGGCTTGTCGCTGGAAAAGTAGAAAGCCTCGCCTTTTTTTGCTTTGTAAATGCGGCTGCCCAGATGGATAGTCACGGACCCCTGCAGAACGTAGCCGAATTCCTCTCCCTCATGGGGATTGTCCGGATAAGTGGAGCCTCCGGCTTTCAGAGTCAGAAGAATCGGTTCCATAGAGTTCTTCTGGGCATTGGGAACAATCCACTGGATGATGTTCTGCAGCTCAGGATCCTGCTTTTCAAAAAAGTCATTTTTACCGAAGACAATCTGCTCCTCGGCCTCTTCCTGGAAAAATTCACCGATGGAAGTCCCAAGGCACTGGAGAATGTCCATCAGCGTTGCGATGGAGGGGGAAGTCAGGTCCCGCTCCACCTGGGAGATGAATCCTTTGGACAATTCGGCGCGGTCGGCCAGCTCTTCCTGGGTGAGTCCTTTTACAGTGCGCAGCTCTCTGATTTTTTCGCCAATCTGCATGAAAAATACTCCTAAAAATTCTAAATTTAAAGTTTACTAATACTAAACAATGCAAGGGACATTATACTATCAATTCTGGATATGTCAATAGTTTTTTCTCTGGCATTTACATGGAAACTATGGTATGATAGAACCAGCTTGCTGAAACAACGGCAAAACAGGAGGGAATTTGTGATGGAAGGGACGTACATGGCTTACGTAGGATCCTATTCTTATACAGGGAAGGCCAAGGGAATTACCGTATATGATGTGGATGTGGAGAAGGGAAGATTTGAAAAGCGCTGCGAAGTTGAGGTAAATAACTCCTCATATGTGATTGCATCCAACAGCGGCAAGACGCTGTACTCGATCGCAGATGAAGGGGTCGTTTCTTTCCGCATTCTGGAGAACGGGGCACTGACCCGGCTGAACAGTGCTAATATTAAAGGAATGAGAGGCTGTCATCTCTCTACGGACGCAGAGGACAAGTACCTGTTTGTGTCCGGGTACCATGACGGCAAGGCAACGGTTTTAAAGCTGAATCCCGATGGATCCATAGGGCGGATTGTGGACGGCGTATTTCATAAGGGCTACGGCAGCGTGGCAGAGCGGAATTTCCGTCCCCACATTAGCTGCACCAGGAGAACGCCGGACGGCAAGTTTGTAATGGTGGCGGATCTGGGGATCGATCAGGTCAAAATATACCGCTTTAACGAAAAAGAAGAAAAATTGATCCAGGTTGACGCGATTCGCTGTGATCTGGAATCCGCTCCGAGGCATTTTAGATTCAGCTCTGACGGCCGGTTTATTTACCTGATGTATGAGCTGAAAAACGTGATTGATGTATTTACCTATGAGACTGGAGAGCGGGCGCCGAAAATCGAGAGAATCCAGACGATCCCGACAGTAAACCATGTGAAGGATGAGGGGCTTTTGACGGCGGCGTGCGCTATGAGGCTGTCTTACGATGAGAAGTATGTGTACTGCACCAATGCAGGAGACAATGTGCTGACAGTGTACAGCCGGGATGCGGAGACGGGCCTTCTGGAGGATCTTTTCAGCCTTCCTATCAGCGGCGTATATCCGAAAGATATCGCAATCTTTCCGGATCAGAGGCATGTGGCGTCGCTGAATCACGAAAGCGGCACGATCACATTTTTTAAGATTGACTATGAGAAAAAGCAGATGGTTATGAGCAGCCGCAGTATTGAGGTCAATGAACCCAACTGCTGCGCGCTGGTTCGCGTGAGATAAAAAACGGCTGCTGAGACGACAGCGAGGAGACGAGACTATGGCAGGATCAACCTTTGGAACAATATGGAAAATAACAACCTGGGGGGAATCCCACGGCAAGGGAATTGGAGTGGTGATTGACGGATGCCCGTCGGGGCTTCCGCTGACAGAAGAGGATGTCCAGAAATATCTGGATCGGAGAAGACCGGGGCAGAATCGATATACGACCCAGAGAAACGAAGGGGATAAGGTAGAGCTGCTCTCTGGAATTTTTGAGGGCAGGACTACCGGGACGCCTATTGCCATGTTTGTTCACAACCAGGATCAGCGCTCAAAAGATTATGGAAATATTATGGACATGTATCGTCCGGGACATGCTGACTACACATTTGATATGAAATATGGTTTCCGGGATTACCGGGGAGGCGGAAGATCCTCCGGAAGGGAGACGATCGGGAGAGTGGCTGCGGGAGCCGTTGCCGCCGCTTTTTTAAAGTCGCTGGGCATAGAGATTCAGGCATGGACCCGGTCTGTGGGGCCCATTGAGGTAGATCCAGCCCGCTTTGACTTAGACGAGAGAGATAAAAATGGCCTGTATATGCCGGATGCCTGTGCGGCTGAGAAGGCCGAAGCCTATTTAAGAGAGCTGATGGCGAAGAAGGATTCCTCCGGCGGCGTGGTGGAATGTGAGATTTCCGGCCTTCCGGTGGGAATCGGTGAGCCTGTCTTTGAGAAGCTCAGCGCCAATCTGGCCAAGGCTGTTATGTCCATCGGAGCTGTAAAGGGGTTTGAGATCGGGGACGGTTTTCAGGCAGCAAAATCCTGCGGCTCTCAGAATAATGACGCCTTCGGCATAGGAAAAGATGGAAATATCTATAAAAAGACAAACCACTCCGGCGGCGTGCTTGGCGGTATGAGCGATGGAAGCCGCCTGGTTTTTCGGGCTGCCTTTAAGCCTACATCCTCTATCGCCTCGCCGCAGGATACGGTGACAAGGGATGGGAAGGAGACAAAGATTGAGATCAAAGGCCGCCATGACCCGATTATTGTGCCGAGGGCTGTGGTGGTAGTGGAAGCCATGGCTGCGCTGACTGTGGCAGACATGCTGCTGATTTCTATGGCTTCGAGACTTGACCGGATCCAGACATTTTTTGCATATTCCTCAGCATTGGAGGAAGAGCGGAGAGAAGAATACGAAAGGGAGAACAGCGAAACATGAAAATTGCAATGGGAAACGACCACACAGCAGTGGAGCTGAAAAATATTATCAAGGCATTTGTGGAAGAGAAGGGCTATGAAGTCATTGACCTGGGGACCAACTCTGCGGAGAGCTGCGACTATCCGGTTTATGGGGAGAAGGTTGGCCGGGCTGTAGCATCCGGCGAGGCTGACCTGGGAATTGCAATCTGTGGAACGGGCGTGGGAATCTCTCTGGCTGCCAACAAAGTGAAAGGAATACGGGCCTGTGTATGCAGCGAGCCATACACTGCAAAACTGTCCAAAATGCATAACAATTCCAATGTCCTGGCGTTTGGCGCCAGGGTAGTTGGAAGCGAGATGGCAAAGATGATTACGGAAGAATGGCTGAATGCAGAATACGAGGGAGGCCGCCATCAGCGCCGCGTGGACATGCTGGCGGAGATAGAAAATCGAAACTGATTCGTTAGAATATCGTAAGATTTGGAGCCGGCAGCGGCCTTGAAATCAAAAGATAAAGATGTTAGAATGGTATTACAGAAGAAAAGAAAAGGGGCTATTACCATGAAGAGAAAATTGTGGGTATTGCTCTTGACTGCAGTTCTGTTTACCAGTTCATTTGGCATTCTGACTGCCTGGGCTGCTGAAGCTGATGGGAGCTCCAATGTAGGAGATACTGAGATTTCTGTCAACGGGGAGGCTGCTCCAGTTCTTGCTGATCTTGGCAAGGCAGATAATTTTTATGAGGCAGAGAACTGCAACTATCAAGGCAAAGAAAAGATATATGTATACAAAGATGTAGAAATCTCCGTCTATCCCATGGATGGGGTGGACTGTATCAGCTCTGTCTATTTAAAGACCGATGCTGCCCAGACTGCAGAGGGTATTTCTATTGGCTCTGATACAGCAGCCATGGAGGAAGCCTACGGAGAGGATTATACAGAATCAAAAGGCGTCTACGCATATCAGTATGATGGTTTTACCCTGACATTCTATACAAACCGCCAGGGAATCATTAATGGGATTGAATACACTTCTGTTCAGTAAAGATTTAAGGAATCGAAAGCGGGCAGGTCTCTCACAGTGAGGGACCTGCCCGCTTTGCTGTGTGCCCGGCGGGCACACGTTCTAAGGGGTGAAAGTCCCTGACCCGCCCGGCAGTGGGAAGGGTGCAGCCAATGGCAAGGGCGTCATCGCAAGGTGGGGTCTGAAGGAAGCCGGAAGCAAACCACTGGCCTGTAAAAGTTGTCCGGATAGGCTGTGAAGCGTGGATGAGGTTGCAGTACAAACCAAAGTCCAATAACTGCACGGAACGCCAGCAGTAAACGGAGCAGGTATAAGTGGGAAAGAACGCGTGAGTACCCGGGGAGGTCTCATGGACATGGCAAAGACGATATAACATTCG
>CALWBQ010000007.1 GCA_944376125.1 uncultured Lachnospiraceae bacterium | reverse complement strand
TCAAGGGCTCTCTAAGTAAATGACGTTGCGGCTGGCGAACCTTTCGATGAGTCTTTAGACTCCAGTGCCGGTAATAGGCCCTTATAGGGCCAGAACAAACCACCGGCTAAGCCGGTGGTTGTGATTTACTGTGAAAGTTCTGTCAATAACCGGCGTGGTATTTATGGCTGCATGCGGGAACGCATCGGCATTTTGCCGCTGACGAGGCCAGACGCAGACGGAGAATCCTGCAGCGCAGGATTCTGGTTCACTGAATGAATAGAATGGGAGAAGATATGGCGTTTACACATTTGCATGTCCATACGGAATACAGCTTGCTGGACGGTTCCAGCAAGATTGAAGAGCTGGCAGCCCGGGCAAAGGAGCTGGGGATGGACAGCCTTGCCATCACGGATCACGGCGTCATGTACGGCGTCATTGATTTTTATAAAGCATGCCGGGAGATTGGAATAAAGCCAATCATCGGCTGCGAGGTCTATGTGGCTCCAGGCTCCAGATTTGACAGAGAAAAAGTCGATGGGGAGGACCGGTACTACCATCTGGTACTGCTGGCGGAGAACAATCAGGGCTATCAAAATCTGATGAAGATCGTGTCCAAGGGCTTTGTAGAAGGATTTTATTACAAGCCCAGGGTAGATTATGAGATTTTGGAGCGCTACCACGAGGGGATCATTGCCCTCAGCGCCTGCCTGGCTGGGGAGATTCCAAGGTATCTGTCAAGGGGAATGTATGAGGAAGCCAAAAAATCGGCTCTTCGCTATGAACAGATTTTTGGAAAAGGAAATTTCTTTTTAGAGCTGCAGGATCATGGGATCCCTGCTCAAAAAAGTGTCAACCAGGGGCTTCTGCGTCTCCATCAGGATCTGGGGATTGAGTTGGCAGCAACCAATGACAGCCACTATACTTTTCAGGAGGACTGGAAAGCCCATGACATCCTTCTTTGCATCCAGACAGGGAAAAAGGTGACAGATGAAAACCGGATGCGGTATGAGGCGGGGAAATTTTATCTGAAATCAGAGCAGGAGATGGCAGAGCTGTTTCCCTATGCGCCGGAGGCTCTGGAGAACACTCATAAGATTGCGGAGCGCTGCAACGTGGAGATCGAATTCGGCGTCACCAAGCTGCCAAAATACGAGGTGCCGGAAGGCTATGATTCCTGGAGCTATCTGAATCATCTCTGCGAAGAGGGATTCCGCAGCCACTATCCGGATGATGACGGCACACTTCACGATCGCCTTCGGTACGAGCTGGACACCATACACACTATGGGATATGTAGATTACTTCCTGATTGTGTGGGATTTTATCCATTTCGCCCGCTCCCAGGGGATCAGCGTGGGCCCCGGCAGAGGATCGGCTGCAGGGAGCATCGTTTCCTATTCCCTAGGGATTACCAATATTGATCCCATACGCTACAATCTGCTGTTTGAGCGTTTCCTGAATCCAGAGCGGGTCTCCATGCCGGATATTGATATTGATTTTTGCTATGAGAGGCGCCAGGAAGTTATTGATTACGTGGTGAGAAAGTATGGGAAAGATCAAGTTGTCCAGATTGTTACGTTCGGTACCCTGGCTGCAAAGGGCGTTGTCCGGGATGTGGGGAGAGTGCTGGACATGCCTTATGCGCGGTGCGACGCCATTGCCAAAATGATCCCAGGAGATCTGGGGATGACCCTGGAGAAAGCGTTAAAAGCCAGCCCGGATCTCCGAGCCGCCTACGAGAATGATCAGGAGGTCAAATACCTGATCGACATGGCCATGAGGCTGGAGGGTCTTCCGCGCCATACTTCCATGCACGCGGCGGGTGTCGTGATCAGCCGGACCAGTGTGGATGAGTACGTTCCTCTGTCCCGGGCCGCTGACGGCACCATCACCACCCAGTTTACCATGACGACTTTGGAGGAATTGGGACTTTTAAAAATGGACTTTTTGGGTCTGCGCACCCTGACCGTGATCCAGAACGCCTGCAGTCAGGTAGAGAAGAATAAGGGGATCCATATCGATATCGATAAGATTGACTACGATGACAAGCAGGTGCTGGAGTCCATCGGAACCGGACGGACGGAAGGCGTGTTCCAGATCGAGAGTTCGGGGATGAGGAGCTTTATGAAGGAGCTGAAGCCGAACAGCCTGGAGGATATCATTGCAGGGATCTCCCTGTACCGTCCAGGTCCGATGGACTTTATTCCCAAGTATCTGAAAGGCAAAAACGATCCGGGCTCCATCACCTATGACTGCCCTCAGCTGGAGCCGATTCTGCGCCCCACATACGGCTGTATCGTCTACCAGGAGCAGGTTATGCAGATTGTCCGGGATCTGGCAGGCTATACCCTGGGCAGAAGCGACCTGGTGCGAAGGGCTATGTCAAAGAAAAAGGCATCTGTTATGGAGAAAGAGCGCCGCAATTTTGTCTACGGCAATCCGGAAGAGGGCGTGAAGGGCTGCATTGCCAATGGGATCGATGAGAAGACCGCCAACCGGATCTATGATGAGATGATTGATTTCGCCAAGTATGCCTTTAACAAATCCCATGCGGCTGCCTATGCGGTGGTATCTTACCAGACAGCCTATCTGAAATATTACTATCCTGCAGAGTTTATGGCTGCCCTGATGACTTCGGTTATGGACAATGTCACAAAGCTGTCAGAATACATTGTCACCTGCCGGCAGATGGGAATCGAGATCCTTCCTCCGGATATCAATGAAGGGGAGAGCGGTTTCTCTGTGTCCGGCCAGAATATCCGCTACGGTCTGTCTGCTATCAAGAGTATCGGGAAATCTGTAGTGGAATTGATTGTAGAGGAGCGGAGGCAGAACGGCAAATTCCGATCCCTGGAAGATTTTGTGGAGAGGATGTCCAATAAGGAGGTCAATAAGAGAACTCTGGAGAACTTTATCCGCTCCGGGGCGCTGGACTGCCTTCCGGGGAACCGAAGGCAGAAGCTGATGACAGCCCCCGAGATTCTGGATGCCAAAAATCGGGAGAAGAAAAACTCAATGGCCGGGCAGATGAGTCTGTTTGACTTTGCCGGGGAGGAGGACAAGGAGGATTTCCAGATCACATTCCCTGATGTAGAAGAGTTTACGAAGGAGGATCTTCTGGCAGGAGAGAAAGAGACCCTGGGAATCTACATCAGCGGCCATCCGCTGGAAGCCTATGAAGAGAGCCTGAGAAAGAATACAACTGCTTCAGCCATAGACTTTGTGGTGGACGAGGAGACGAACTTGGCAAACCTCTCCGACGGCGAGCATGTGACCATCGGAGGGATGATTACAGATAAAACCGTAAAAACGACGAGACAGAATAAGGTTATGGCATTTTTGACAGTGGAAGACTTGACCGGATCTGTGGAGGTGCTGGTGTTTCCACAGAATTATGAGAGTCAGAGAGAGCTGTTTGTTGAGGATGCCAAGCTGTATATACGGGGCCGGGTGTCGCTGGGAGAGGAGCCGGCGGGCAAACTGATCTTGGAAAAGGCGGTTCCATTTGAGCAGGTTCCCAGAGAACTGTGGCTGAGATATCCAGATAAGGCAAGCTATCTGGCAGGGGAGCAGAAATTGCTCTCCATCCTGAGACCGGCTGAAGGCAGCTCTCCGGTAGTGATCTATCTGGAGCGGGAGAGGGCAAAAAAAGTACTTCCGTCCAACTGGAATGTGGGGATCACCCAGGAGCTGACGGATATTTTGTCAGCAGAGCTTGGGGAAGGCAGCGTCAAGGCGGTAGAGAGGCCGATCCGGAAATTTTGATTCTGGGTATTGCTAATCGGGAGAAAATAGATTAGAATATAACATGTATGAAAAAAAATACGTATGCTGTGCAAGAGCAGCATCACTATAGTATGAAAAAACGAATCTCGCAGAGAGGGAGGAATTTTTCTATGGCAAAAAAGGTAAAGACCATTGGCGTACTGACCAGTGGAGGAGATGCACCGGGTATGAATGCTGCTATCCGTGCGGTTGTCAGAACGGCGATCCATGAGGGCCTGAAAGTCAAGGGCATTATGAGAGGATACGCAGGACTGCTTCAGGAAGAAATCGTTGATATGGACAGCACCAGCGTCTCAGACATTATCCACAGGGGCGGTACGATTTTGTATACAGCTAGGTGCCAGGAATTTACGACACCGGAAGGCCAGGAACTGGGGGCGGAGATCTGCCGGAAGCATGGCATTGACGGCATTGTCGTGATCGGCGGTGACGGTTCTTACCGCGGGGCAGGCAAACTGTCTGCTCTCGGCATCAATACGGTTGGCGTTCCGGGAACCATTGACCTGGATATTGCATGTACCGATTATACCATTGGTTTTGATACCGCAGTTAATACAGCTATGGAAGCTATAGATAAGGTGAGAGATACATCGACCTCCCATGAGCGGTGCAGTATTATTGAGGTTATGGGCCGCAGGGCCGGCTACATTGCTCTCTGGTGCGGTTTTGCCAACGGTGCTGAGGAGATTCTTCTTCCAGAGCGCTACGATGGAGATGAGCAGGCTATCATCAACCGGATTATTGAGAACAGAAAACGCGGCAAGAAGCATAATATTATCATCAATGCAGAGGGAATAGGGCATTCTGCTTCCATGGCCCGCCGGATTGAGGCGGCAACCGGCATTGAGACCAGAGCTACGATTCTGGGACACATGCAGCGCGGCGGCAGTCCCACCTGCAAAGACCGTGTTTACGCTTCTATCATGGGAGCCAAGGCAGCTCTTCTGCTGGCAGAGGGAAAGAGCAACCGGGTTGTTGCTTATCGCAATGGCCAGTATGTGGACTTGGATATCCAGGAAGCACTGAACATGACCAAGGATATTCCGGAAGATCAGTATGAGATCAGCAAGATGCTGATTCGATGACTGATCAGATAGGTCTGCTGGCGGTGCAGACGAGATTATATGAAAAACGGGTGCCTGAAGGTTTTCAGGCATCTTTTTTACTGTGGAAGCCAGCCAGACGAGGGAAGGAGAATGAGATGGCAGATAAAAACGAAAAGGAGCCAGTAGTGCTCTGCGGCGCTAATTCCTATGAACAAAAATATTATTTTAATCAGGATTTTAAGAGTCTTCCAGAAAGTATTCAGAAAGAACTGCAGGTTATGTGCGTTCTGTTTACAGAAGATGTAGGCGGGGTCCTGACGCTGGAGTTTGACGGGAACGGAACCTTAGAATTTAAGGTGGCAGTGGATGACCAGGACTATCTCTTTGACGACATCGGAAGCGAACTGCTGATCCGCAGATATCAAAAGGAGAAGAGGGAGCTGCTGGAATCCCTGGAGCTGTATTATAAAATCCGCTTTTTGGGCCTTCCGGCAGAGGAGGTTCTCTCCTCAGAGGAGAAAGCAGATGAGTAGCGCAGGTTTTTCCATCGGCACTGTGGCAGTGGAAAACCCGCTGCTTTTGGCCCCCATGGCTGGGGTGACGGATCTGCCCTTCCGCCTGCTCTGCAGGGAACAGGGGTGTGGGATGACTTACACAGAGATGGTCAGCGCGAAGGCGATTTTGTACGGAAATAAAAATACCGCGGAGCTGCTGAAACTCGGAGAGTCTGAGAAGCCGGCGGCGGTTCAAATCTTTGGATCTGATCCGGAGATTATGGCGGAGATTGGAGCCAGGCTGGCGGAGGGACCGTATGATGTTATTGATGTCAATATGGGATGTCCGGTTCCCAAGATTGTAAACAATGGGGAAGGATCAGCCTTGATGAAAAATCCTAAGGCGGCTGAGAAGATTCTCACTGCGATGGTTAGAGCGATCCCCAAGCCGGTGACAGTGAAATTTCGCAGAGGGTTTGCCAACGGGGAGGACACAGCAGTGGAATTTGCCAAAATGGCGGAGGCATGCGGTGTCCAGGCTGTGGCTGTCCATGGCCGGACCCGGGAACAGTATTATTCAGGAAAAGCTGATTGGGATGTGATCCGCCGGGTAAAAGAGGCGGTGAAGATACCGGTTATCGGCAATGGGGATGTCTTTCAGCCGGAGGACGCCGCAAGGATGATGGAGGAGACCGGCTGCGACGGTGTGATGATTGCCAGGGGAGCAAAAGGCAATCCCTGGATTTTCAAGAGATCTCTGGAATTTTTGCGGACCGGCGAGACGCCCCCTCCCCCTGCGAAAGAGGAAGTCCGGGATATGATTCTTCGCCACGGCAGGATGCTGATTGACTATAAAGGGGAATATGTCGGGATGCGGGAGATGCGGGGCCACATGGCATGGTACACGGCCGGGATGCCCCACTCTGCAGCTCTCCGGAGGGAGATCAACCAGGTCGCGACGTATGAGGATATGGAAACATTGTTGTCAGAGCGGTTTTAGGGCGAGAGTCACGAAAAGCGGAGCGGGAGAAAGTGGTAAATGACAGGGAAAGGCTGTTCTATTTTCAGCTTTTCGATGTTTTTCGCCATGGACGGGAAGGGGCAGCGGAGCCGATCACCGCTGCCCCTTAGGCGGTTATGTCCTTACAGCTCGATCACTTCCGGCTCAGCGGTAAATGAATAAATAGTTGCCGTACCATGCTCGAAGTAAAACACGGTCATCAGGTTGTCATCCACCGTGTACATACTGCTCAGAGCCGCTTTGTTGTCGTCCATCATGGCGACACGGGCTTCCCGGCGGGGATCCTCTTTGACTTCACCTTCCACGCGGATCCAGGTACCCTTATGCATACCGCAGATTTCGACCTTGCCGTTGGCTTTCATTTGTTGGTAAACTTTTTTCTGATTGTTGGTGACGCAGTACAGTTTCCCTTCAAATTCGCAGACAGCGCCAAAGGGGCGCACATGGGGCTGGCCATTCTCATCGGTGGCGAGATAGAAGGTACCACAGGATTTTAAATATTCGGTTGCTTTGTTCATGGTGAAAACTCCTTTCAAAGTTCAGGTTGTGTTTTTGCTGTTTGTGGGTATAATTATATCTCGCAGGATTAAAATAACAAGTACGATATTTGTTGATACCGGTATCAGAAAGGAACGTATCTATGGAGAAAAAGAACTTATTTGGAATATGCCCCTATGTAACAGCCCAAAAAGTTTTAACAGGCAAGTGGTCAACGTACATCATGTATCTGCTGTCCGAAGAACCAGTGCGATTCAATGAATTACAGCGGCGGATGCCGGAAGAGATGACACATACTACACTGTCTCGGCAATTAAAGACACTGGAAGAGGAAGGCTTGATTGTCCGAAAAGAGTACCAGCAGATTCCTCCGAAAGTAGAATATTGCCTGAGTGAAATTGGAGAGAAATTCAAGGATGTACTGTCTGTGCTTGAAGTATGGGGGAACGATTACATTCACTATCTCAATAAAAAACAGGGCGAAAATATTTAGCCAAGAAGTGGTTTGAACTTTTGAGATATGTGACGGAATCGCGGATTGCTTCCAGGCAAATTTTTTTCTATTAGGCTCTATGGCTCCGATTTGCTGAGTAACAGATTGGCTGAATGAAAAACAGCGGGCCGTCTGCCGGCCTGCCGGGCGGAAGCACGGTTTTGTAGGTTTGTCAAACATTTGTTACACTGAGCGTAAATAATCCCGAAGCACTTCATTGGGTGTTTTCCATCCCAGTGGCCGCATGGGGAACTGATTATAATCTCTCCGGTTATATACTTTGAGCTG
>CALWBQ010000006.1 GCA_944376125.1 uncultured Lachnospiraceae bacterium | reverse complement strand
GAAGTTTGCTGGACAGGATCAGGCTGTAAAGGCCGGATTCGTTGATAAACACCGGCGTCTGCTCCCTTCCGATGGAGTCGCGGATCGCTACCCCATCCATTCTGTCCTCTTCATCCACATGCTTCGCAAGAGCGTCCCTGGTATTGGCGTAACCAAGGATCTCCGCCACATCCTTCCCGACAAAATACGGCTCGCCATTGACTGTGATACTGCGGACCGAGCCAAACTCCGCATTGCTGAATACCTGTAACTCACTCATGAATTACCCTCCTTAGTAAGAATTATTGAGTTTGTTTTCTCAAGTCACAGGCAATAAAAAAGAGAGGATTTTTACCCTCTCTCAAAAAAAGAATCCGTTTAGCTATCTGCCAAACGGACTTTATACTTTTTAATCGATCTAATTATGTATGTTTTAAGCGGGATCTACATACGCATGTACTATTATCCCCATGATCATCATCATACCAAAGCACATTAAAGACTCTGCCTGTCATATACCCATATAATCTATGGCTGCCCGTTACGCGCAATGATATTAATGATTCTGCTTCTATATATTTTGAAGCTAACCTGTCTTGTGCAACCTTATTCAATTCGCTCAAATCCAAGGAGTGATTTTGCTTTTTATCTCGAACCAATATTTCGCTCCATGTTTGACTCTCTAATGATTTTAATCTTGGAAGAATCTCTGTCCAAAATAAACTTCCCATATGATCCTCTGAGAATGCCCACATCTCCTGATCAGAATTTGCAAAAGACCATGCAGGATTTTCTGAATAGTATCGCTCAGGATTTCCACCCTGAGCGATAAACTTTCCTTTCGGAGTTTCTTTTTGCTTTATCTCTTTTTTTCGTTTAGAGCCCGCCATAATACAACGCCATACTTTCTTTCGTAATCACATTACTGCATCCGGCACCTAACGGAACTCCTTTTCTCGCTTTAATCCAAGGATCTTCCATGTGTGTCAGCTGACTGAGCCACTGGGCATCGTGGCTGCCATAGTGCTCTAATACTTTATCGATAGTATCTTTTTGATCTGCAGATAAATCTCCATCCCCACCAGTTTCATCGCTCGCACTTACTGAATACTTACCCTGGGTTTTGAAAAACAAATCAGGACATACCGGCCCATTAGCCCAAGCCTGAAAGTCTTCTTCAAATAAAGGAGAATCATCCCAAACAAGAGACCATGCCTGAGAATAATAGCATAACTTTTGAAGTTTCATAGTTGACATAGATCCAGATTGTTCCAAAATATATTTTGCTGTATCAAAAACATTTGCCATTTTTTCATCCTCCTTTCTCCATCTATAATATAACACCAATTAGAGATTGTGACCAGTCTGCAAATTGTGAATTTTTTATGATGGATATTCATATAAATTTTATTATATGTACAGTCTTAATCCTTTTTATAAAACTGTGTTTCGTAGCCATCGGCTCTTAAAACCAGCCCCTCCGCCCAGAGCGGCGTCCGTCCCATCTGCTCACAGATCGCTTCCAGGGAAGCGTCCTTCTGGCACTCGATGATCAGCTCATCATGCACATGGGCGCAGATCCGACAGTGTGACAGAGTCCGTATGGCATAGCAGAGGATGTCCCTGGATATGGCCTGCACAATGTTCTCCACAAACTTCGGACCGTAACTCTCAATCCGCTCCCACCTCTTTGTTCCTCCCACGCCTTCGTGAGTCACAGATTCAGTGCTGAAACGATTTTCTCCAATCCTCGGCTTCACGTAGGAAAGCCTTCTCCCGTAAGGCAGGGTAATGAACAGCATCCCGCTGCGGCACTCAAAACGGATCCCCCGCAGGACAGATGGTTCCCGCTGCTTCACTGCCTTCTTTACCGCCCGGTCCACATCCCACCAGAACCGAACGATATTGGGATTCGCGGTCCGCCAGGAATCCACCAGCGGCTGAAGTTCCTCTTCCGTCAGTCCCATTTCCAGGGCTCCCATCGATTTCAGCGCACCGACAGATCCTCCATATCCTAAAGCCAATTCCGCGATCTTCCCCTTCTGCCGCAGTTCCGCGTTCCGTCCGTGTTTTTCCACCGGCACCCCGAACATCGCCGACGCCGATGCGCAGTAAATATCGCCGTTATTCATAAATACGTCCATCCTCCACCTCTCCCCGGCAAGCCAGGACAGAACCCGCGCCTCGATGGATGAAAAATCCGCCACGCAGAACTTATATCCCGGCTGCGGCACAAATGCTGTACGGATCAGTTCTGACAGGACCTCCGGTATATTCTCATACAGAAGTTCCAACGCCTCATAGCCGCCGCACTTTACAAGTGATCGGGCTTCCGCCAAGTCAGGGATATGGTTCTGGGGCAGATTTTGCAGCTGTACGATGCGTCCCGAAAATCTGCCAGTTCTGTTGGCTCCGTAAAAAAGGAACATCCCGCGGCACCGGTCATCCTCACAAGCCGAATTTCTCATTGCCTGATATTTCTTTACGCTGCTCTTCGCAAGCTGCAGGCGAAGGGATAATACTTCCGCAATATCACCGGGAACCGTTTTTATCATGGCGGCCACTTCTTTTTTCCCAAGACTGTCGGCCTCAATCCCGCGGTCAGCGAGATAGCTTTTCAGCTGTTGAACCGAATTCGGATTGTCCAGTTCCGTCATTGCCTGTAATCTCGCCATCAAATCAGATTTTGACCGCGCGTCTATCAAGAGCGCCTGATCCACCAATTCACGGTCGATCATAATGCCCCGGTCGTTGATCTCCTGGTCAAGGTGATATTCTTCCCAGACGCTTTCCGGTACCGG
>CALWBQ010000005.1 GCA_944376125.1 uncultured Lachnospiraceae bacterium | reverse complement strand
TCAAGGGCTCTCTAAGTAAATGACGTTGCGGCTGGCGAACCTTTCGATGAGTCTTTAGACTCCAGTGCCGGTAATAGGCCCTTATAGGGCCAGAACAAACCACCGGCTAAGCCGGTGGTTGTGATTTCGATTTCCTGATCATAGACTGTCAGAAACGGGAAAGAAGATTGTGATGCAGGATCAGAAATTGGAGCCGCTTTTGGACCTGGCCCTTGATGCCCCCAGGGAAGATTTTTTTCGGTCTCAGTCTCTTCAGACGGGATATGATCCAGCGGCGAGGACCTGGAAGCTGATCGTCCGACACAGCAGGGATATCAGCCAGGTGGATGCCATGGGCGTTGCCCGGTCGGAGCTGCTGAACGGATATGCAGTTCTGGAGGTCCCGGAGGACCGGATTGAAGAGGTCAGTGCTCTTCCGCAGATTGAATTTGTGGAGAAACCGAAACGCCTTTTTTTTGCAGACAGCCGGGCGAGGGCAGCTTCCTGTCTGTCAAAGATCCAGGCGGGAATGTCTGCACCGGCAGGAGCCCTGAATTTGACTGGAAGGGGAATTCTGCTTGCAGTCATTGATTCCGGGATTGATTATTTTCACAGGGATTTCTGCAGACCTGACGGTACAACGCGGATTTTAGAACTGTGGGATCAGGATCTGGACCGGGTATTTACGGCGGAGGAGATCAACGAGGCATTGGAGAGAGGGCGCGCAGAAGGAAAGGAAGAGGGGAAAAGGCTGGTTCCTTCCTCAGATCTCAGCGGCCATGGAACAGCCGTTGCAGGAATTGCTGCCGGAAACGGCCAGGAGAGCGGCGGCCAGTACAGAGGTGTGGCCTACGAGAGCAGTCTTCTGATAGTGAAGCTGGGGACTCCGGACAGAGATGGCTTTCCCAGGACGACTGAACTGATGGAGGCGGTCAACTATGCGGCCATCCGGGCGGTGGAACTGAAGATGCCTTTGGTAATCAATCTGAGTTTTGGAAACACCTATGGCTCTCACGATGGCACCAGCCTTCTGGAGACCTTTATCAGCGATCTGTCAGGGTATGGGCGAATGACGGTTGTTGTAGGAACGGGAAACGAGGGCGCCAGCGGCGGCCATACTTCTGGCTATGTCAGAATGGGAGAGAATACAGAGATTGAACTTTCCGTTGCCGCGTATGAGACGGGGCTGGGGCTTCAGCTCTGGAAAAGCTATGCAGATGTGTACCAGATAGAGATGATCACACCGTCGGGGGAGAGCAGCGGGCCGATTGACAGCAGGCTGGGAGCCAGGACTCTCAGCTACAGAGGAACCAGGATTCTGCTGTATTACGGGAAGCCCAGCCCTTTCAGCACCTCTCAGGAGATCTATTTTGATTTTATTCCCTCTGGGATGTATTTGGACAGCGGGATCTGGAAGATCCGGCTGAATCCTATCCGGATTGTGACGGGAGCTTACGATGCGTGGCTTCCGTCCAGAAATATTTTGAATCCAGGCACCCGCTTTCTGCGCCCTCAGCCGGAGACGACTCTGACGATCCCCTCGACGGCAGCCAAGGTGATCTCAGTTGGAGCATATAATGACAGCACACAGACGTATGCAGATTTTTCGGGCCGCGGATTTACCCGGAATGGTATGGTAAAACCAGATTTGGCGGCTCCGGGAGTCGATATCATTGCTCCGAGAAGAGGGGGCGGCTACGAGGCGGTCAGCGGAACCTCTTTTGCGGCCCCATTTGTCAGCGGAAGTTCAGCTTTGCTGATGGAGTGGGGATTGATCCAGGGAAATGACCCTTTCCTTTATGGGGAGAAAGTAAAGGCCAGCTTGATACGGGGCGCCAGACAGCTTCCGGGATTTTCGCAGTGGCCGAATCCTCAGCTGGGGTATGGGTGTCTGTGCGCAGCAGACAGCATTTTTCTGTAATTATTAGGTTTCGAACGAGAAAAAACCTCAATAAAATGCGGAAAAAGAAACTTGAAAGAAAAAATGTTAGAAATTGGAAAAAATATTTGCAGAAAGACGAAAAAATGACCCCATTTCTGTAAAATATCGTCTACACTAGACATATAACAAAGGAGAGGATGCGTATGAAGGTAAATGAAGCGACTATAGCGCGGATCAGAGAGTTGAGCAAGGCTCAACGGCTTTCCATGTATGAGTTATCCTATCGTACCGGGATGCCGCCGTCTACCGTGAAGAGCATCATGAATGGTAAAAGCAAAAATCCTGGAATCGTAAACATTAAGAAAATTGCGGAGGGTTTAGGTCTTACTATTCGGGAGTTTTATGACTGCGAAATGTTTGACAATCTGGAACAAGATGAGTAAGGGGTTAGGAAACAGGGCCATCGCACAAGAATCGGGTGCAGTGGTCCTGTTTTATTCCGTAAGAAAAGGTGTTAAATAAGAGGCCAGTGTGATATAATAATAGAGTATATGGCCAAACGGCGGAAAGAGATATTAGACAAAGGAAAAGCAGATTCCGTAAGAAAAGGGGAGTGACTGAATGACGATCCGAGAGTCGATGGAAGAGTGGGAGGCACAGTACCTCAGCCCGTATGCTTCACTGAGCAGGAATACTAAGGGAAGGGAGATTCCAGAGCCTCTGTGTGATATCCGGCCGGAATACCAGAGAGACCGGGACAGGATCCTTCACAGCAAGGCATTTCGAAGACTGAAGCACAAGACGCAGGTGTTTCTGTCGCCGGAGGGAGATCATTACCGGACTCGTCTGACCCATACCCTGGAAGTTTCCCAGATAGCCAGGACAGTGGCGAAATCTCTGCGCCTGAATGAATCGCTGACGGAAGCAATCGCTCTGGGCCACGACCTGGGCCATACACCTTTCGGCCATTCCGGTGAGGCTGTGCTGGACAGGCTGTGCAGAGACGGCTTTGCCCATTATAAGCAGAGCGTCCGTGTGGTGGAAAAACTGGAAAAGGGCGGAAAGGGGCTGAATCTTACCTGGGAGGTCCGAGACGGCATTTTGAACCATCGGACTTCAGGCCACCCTTCTACGCTGGAAGGCGCAATCGTCCGTCTCTCGGATAAGATCGCGTATATTAACCATGATATTGACGATGCGATCAGAGCCCGGATGTTTGTGGAGGAGGATCTGCCGTCAGAGTATACCGACATATTGGGACACAGCGTCCGGGAACGCCTTAATGTAATGATCCATGACATTATCGCCAACAGCCTGGACAAGCCTCAGATCTGCATGTCTCCTGGAATGGAGGAGGCCATGAAGGGACTTCGGAGCTGGATGTTTGAGCATGTGTATATGAACGAGATCCCCAAGGCGGAGGAGGGCAAGGCCCAGAGAATGATCGAACTGCTATTCCGGTACTATATGGATCACGTCTCTCAGCTCCCTGTGGAATATCGTGTTATGATGGAACAGGGGGAGAAGAAGGAACGGGTGGTCTGCGACTACATAGCAGGTATGAGCGACAGTTATGCGATTGATAAATTTGAGGAGCTTTTTGTGCCAAAGGCATGGAAAAACTGAGGTCAGGAGGGTACATGTATTATCCAGAGGAAATTATTGAAGAAGTGCGGATGAAGAATGACATCGTGGATGTGATTTCCGGATATGTGAAGCTGCAAAAAAAGGGAAGCAGCTATTTTGGCTTGTGTCCCTTTCACAATGAAAAATCTCCGTCCTTTTCCGTGTCTCCGGGGAAACAGATGTATTACTGTTTCGGATGCGGGGCCGGGGGGAATGTCATCACATTTTTGATGGAATATGAGAGTTATTCCTTTCCTGAGGCGGTCAGCGCCCTTGCGGATAGGGCGGGTGTCACACTGCCGAAGATCGAATACAGCAAAGAAGCCAGGGCGCAGGCAGATCTCAGGGCATCACTGCTGGAGATCAATAAGCTGGCGGCAAATTACTTTTATTACCAGCTGAAACACCAGCAGGGCACAGCCGGTTACCGGTATCTGACGGGAAGAGGGCTGAGTGACGATACAATCCGGCATTTCGGCCTGGGGTTTGCCAACAAGACCAGCGATGATCTGTACCGTTTCTTAAAAAGCAAGGGTTATCAGGATGATCTTTTGAAACAGACTGGTCTGGTGACCATTGAGGAGCGGGGGGCCCACGATAAATTTTGGAACAGGGTCATGTTTCCGATCCTGGATGTCAATAACCGGGTGATCGGATTCGGCGGCCGCGTTATGGGAGACGGAGAACCCAAATATTTGAATTCTCCGGAAACCAAGGTGTTTGACAAAAGCCGGAATCTTTATGGCCTGAATTTTGCCAGGACTTCCAGGGAAAAATACATTCTGGTGTGTGAAGGATATATGGATGTGATCGCTATGCATCAGGCAGGCTTTACCAATGCTGTGGCGTCTTTGGGAACGGCGTTTACCAGCCAGCATGCTATGCTTCTGAAACGTTATACGGATCAGGTGATTCTGACGTACGACAGCGATGGAGCCGGGGTGAAGGCGGCGCTGAGGGCGATCCCGATTTTAAAGGAAGCCGGGCTTTCCATTAAAGTCTTGAATATGAGGCCGTACAAAGATCCGGACGAGTTTATCAAGAATCTGGGGGCTGATGCATTTCGGGAGCGAATTTCTCAGGCGAAAAATAGCTTCCTTTACGAGATAGATGTGCTGAAAAGCGGGTACGATATGGAGGATCCGGAACAGAAAACGAAATTTTATCAGGAGACGGCGCGGAAGCTGCTGGAATTTCCGGAGGCATTGGAGAGAGACAATTATATCCAGGCAATTTCCAGGGAACATTTCATTCCCTATGAAGATTTAAAGCGTCTGGTCAACCAGATGGGCAGCAGGATGATTGCCCAGCCTGCCGCCAGGACTCTCCGGGAGAGGGAATCGCCGGAACGGTCCAGAAAGGAGAAAGAGGATGGGATTAAAAAATCAGAGAGGCTTCTTCTGACCTGGCTGATTGAGAACCCATCATTATTTGACAAAATTGCGGGGATTATCTCCCCGGCAGATTTTACAGAAGATTTATACCGCCAGGCTGCGGAGATGGTATTTGCAGGACATGACCAGGGAAATTTAAATCCCGCGTCGATCTTGAATCATTTTATTAACGATGAAGACACATACAGAGAAGTGGCGGCTCTGTTCCATGCAAGTTTAAAAGAGTCGCTGAATAATGAAGAACAAAAAAAGGCATTTTCAGAAACCGTTATGAAGATAAAGAAGAACAGTCTGGATGTGGCAAGCCGGAATGCAAAGGACATTGGGGAGCTCCAGCGCATTATCAAAGAACAGGCAAAGATCCGGACACTGAATATTTCTTTAGAGTAACAGAGATACTAGTTGCGGAAGGATGGGGAACATGGACGAGAAAACAGTGAGCTTTGAAGAAAAACTGGCGGGCCTTTTGAGTTTGGCAGCAAAGAAAAAGAATGTGCTGGAGAACAGGGAAATTCTGGACTATTTTAAGGGAGAGATCCTGAGCCCGGATAAACTGGATAAAATTTATGACTTTTTGGAAAATCATCAGGTGGATGTACTCAGGACAGATGACGAGGACATTGATCCGGATCTATTCCTGGAGGAGGGAATGGACGAAGAGGAAGAGATCGATATGGAAAATATCGATCTGTCTGTCCCGGAGGGAGTCAGCCTGGAGGATCCGGTCAGAATGTACCTGAAGGAGATTGGGAAAATTCCGCTGCTTTCTACGGAAGAGGAAATTGAACTGGCTAAGAAAAAGGAGATGGGGGATAAAGAAGCTGGGAAGCGCCTGGCAGAGGCAAACCTTCGACTGGTAGTCAGCATCGCAAAACGGTATGTGGGCCGGGGAATGCAGTTTTTGGATCTGATCCAGGAGGGAAATCTCGGATTGATCAAAGCCGTGGAAAAGTTTGACTATACCAAAGGATATAAGTTCAGCACTTATGCCACATGGTGGATCCGCCAGGCTATCACCAGAGCCATCGCGGATCAGGCCAGGACTATACGGATTCCGGTTCACATGGTGGAAACAATTAACCGTTTAATTCGGGTCTCCAGACAGCTTCTCCAGGAGCTGGGGCGGGAGCCAACCGCAGAGGAGATCGCAAAGAGGATGGATATCCCCGTAGACCGGGTGAGGGAGATTATGAAGATTTCCCAGGAGCCGGTTTCTCTGGAAACGCCTATCGGAGAAGAGGAGGACAGCCATCTGGGAGATTTTATCCAGGATGACAACGTGATGGTGCCGCAGGATGCAGCGACTTTTACCCTGCTCCACGAACAGTTGATGGAGGTGCTGGATACTTTGACAGAGCGGGAGCAGAAGGTGTTAAAACTCCGGTTCGGGCTTGTAGACGGCCGGCCGCGAACCCTGGAGGAAGTCGGGAAAGAATTTCATGTGACCAGAGAGCGGATCCGGCAGATTGAGGCTAAAGCCCTTAGAAAACTGCGCCATCCAAGCAGGAGCAAAAAATTAAAAGATTATCTGGACTGATGGAGCATACAATACTATGAGATTGTCAAAACGCTTAGAATTGGTGGCTTCCTTCGTGGAAGAGGGAAGCTGCATTGCAGATGTGGGGACGGATCACGGGTATATCCCCATTGCCTTGGTGGAGAGAGGGACAGCACAGAGGGCTGTGGCCATGGATCTCCGGGAGGGCCCGCTGCAGAGGGCAAGAGAGCATATTTGCCAGGCAGGTCTGTCTGACCGGATTGAGACGAGGCTGTCAGACGGCCTCGCCTCCCTGAAATCTGGCGAAGCAGATACGGTGGTTATTGCCGGCATGGGCGGCAGTTTGGTAATACATATTTTGGAGGAAGGACGCCGCTTTTGGGGGGAGATGAAACGTTTTATCCTTTCTCCCCAGTCAGATCTGGAACTGGTGCGCTCTTATCTGGAGGCCAGCGGATTTTCCACAGTAGATGAGGCAATGACAGAGGAAGATGGAAAATATTATACCGTGATGGCGGTCCGGATGGAGGATCAAAAAGCGCTGGGAAGAGAAGCCGGTGCGATCCCGGCTGCTGCCCGCCAGGCAGGACTGCGTTATGGCCGCTGTCTGATTGACAAAAAGGATCCTGTACTAGCAGAGTACCTGGAGAGGGAAGCGGGGCGGATCCGGTCGGTTCTGAGCAGGCTGAGAGATCCGGCGGGATCGGCGGAAACTGTTTCGGACAGCCGAAGGTCAGCTCTGGAGCAGATGGAGGCAGATCTTGCAGTGGTACAGGAAGCGCAGCGGGAGATGCAGCAAACGGTATAGCGGCAGGAGGAGCAGATGGCAAAACTTTTAATTGACGGAGAGTGGGAAGATTACGCAGAGGATGCAACCTGGAAAGAGGTTGCTGATGCCCACCAGGAACGGTATTCCAATGATATTCTTCTGGTGAAGGTAAATGGGAAGCTGGAAGAACTTTACAGAAAAGTGCCAGAGACAGGAAAGGCAGAATTCATAACAGCAGAGCGGGATCCAGGGATCCAGACATATTTTAGAAGTGCGGTATTTCTTCTTTTTAAAGCCTTCAGCGATGTGGCAGGGGAGGAGACGGCTTCCGGTGTGGAGCTGGAGTTTTCCATTGGAAACGGTTATTTTATAAAGCCCAAAATGGGGATCACGCTGACTGCTGAATTGTTGGAGCGGGTTAAAAGGCGGATGGAAGAGCTAGTCCGGATGAAGCTGCCGATTTTGAAGCGGAGTGCAGACACAGAAGAAGCGGTAGAGCTGTTCCACCGGAACCGGATGTATGACAAAGAAAGACTGTTTCATTACAGGAGGGCTTCTAAAGTCAACTTATACAGTCTCGGCGGCTTTGAAGACTACTTTTACGGGTATATGGTGCTCGATACCAGCTACTTAAAATATTTTGATCTGATTCCTTACGAAGAGGGATGTGTCCTGATGCTGCCGAGAAAGGAAGATCCAAAGAAACTGCCGGAATTTCGGCCTCAAAAGAAATTGTTCTATGTTTTAAAGGAATCCTTTGAATGGGGGGAACGCCTGGGACTGGACAATGTGGGGGCCCTGAATGAGCAGATTACAAAGGGAAAGCTGAATGAAATGATTTTGATTCAGGAGGCTCTTCAGGAAAAACGAATCGGTGAGATCGCCAGCCAGATTGCCGCCTGTCCGGAAAAGAAACTGGTTATGATTGCAGGCCCCTCCTCTTCTGGAAAGACTACTTTTTCTCACCGCCTTTCTGTTCAGCTAGAAGCGCTGGGGCTTCGGCCGCATCCCATTGAGGTGGACGATTATTTTGTGAATCGGGCTGACAGTCCCAGAGACAGCAACGGTGATTATAATTACGAGGCTCTGGAGTGCCTGGATGTCCGTCAATTCAATGTGGATATGGGCAGGCTTCTCGCAGGCGACACAGTGGAACTTCCCACATATAACTTTAAGGCAGGGCGCAGGGAATACAATGGGGAGCGGCTGAAACTGGAAAAGGGGGACATCCTGGTAATAGAAGGAATCCACTGCCTGAATGACCGGCTGTCCTACACGCTTCCAAGGGAAAATAAATTTAAGATTTACATCAGTGCCCTGACCCAGCTCAACATTGATGAGCACAATCGGATTCCCAGCACAGACGGCAGACTGATCCGGAGGATGATACGGGATGCCCGAGTGCGAGGGACATCAGCTCTGGAGACAATACGGAGATGGCCTTCTGTCCGGAGAGGGGAGAATGCGAACATCTTCCCATTCCAGGAAGAGGCAGATGTTATGTTTAACTCTGCTCTTATCTATGAGCTGGCTGTGCTGAAGCAGTATGCGGAGCCGCTGCTGTTTGGGATTCCAAGGGACAGCGAAGAGTACCTGGAGGCTAAGAGGCTTCTGAAATTTTTGGATTATTTTCTTGGAGTCAGTCCTGAAATGATTCCTCAAAATTCAATTCTGCGGGAATTTATTGGCGGAAGCTGCTTTCAGGTGTAGAGGAGGAAGCCGTGATGACGGATGAGAAACTTACGATTTATGATGAAAACCATAACTGTGCTGGGGAGGCATCCAGGGACGAAGCTCACCGAAAGGGACTGTGGCATGAGGTGGTCCACTGCTGGATGGTGTGCAGGATGGGAGGAAGAAACTGGATCTACTTTCAGCAGAGAGCCTTTTTAAAGGCAGACTTTCCAGGGTATTACGATATCGCATCCACGGGGCATGTAGATGCAGGGGAGAAGGCGGAGGATGCAGCCGTCAGGGAAGCTCTTGAGGAAACCGGCGTTCGGATAGACAGAAACCGTCTGTCCTATCTGGGGATGGTCAGGGAAGAGATCATGGAAGGCGATTTTTTCGACCGAGAGTTTGCCCATGTATATTTATACCAGATGGATGTCCCGGCTTTTGCTCCTGGGGAGGAAGTAGAAAAGATGGTTGCCATTCCGGCGGAAGAGCTTGAAAAGCTGGACGGAGATGGAGAAGATCCGCTGTATGGGACGGATCTGACCGGCAATCCGTTTGTATTCCGGCAGGAAGAGTTCTGCCGCCATCCCGGAGAATTTACAAAGCTGGTTCTTCCTGGTTTGATGGGAAAGAGCTGATGCTTAAAAGATAGGAGAAAACACAATGAAGAGTATACTATGTTTTGGAGATTCCAACACTTTTGGCACAAATCTGGAGGGAGGACGGCATGAGAGAGCGGTTCGCTGGCCTGGGAGACTTCAGAAACTGCTGGGGGATGGCTGGTATGTAATTGAAGAGGGGATGGGCGGCAGGACAACCGTGTGGGACGATCCGCTGGAGCCGAACCGCAAGGGCCTTGCGGCGCTTCCTATTGCCCTGACCAGCCACAGACCGCTGGATTTGGTGATTCTCAGCCTGGGGACCAATGACTGCAAATCCTTCTTTCACGCTTCTCCAAAAGTGATAGCGAGGGGGGCGGAGACGCTGTGTAAAGAAATCCTCCATTTCGATTACGGTCCCTGGGCGCAGGTGCCCAAAATCCTCTTGGTCTCTCCAATTTTCATTGGAGAACGGGTGGAGGAATCTCCCTATGTCAGCTTTGACCGGGAATCATCTGAGAAATCTCGCTGTCTGGGGCCATTATATGAGGAGATAGCGCGGCGGTATGGATGTCTGTTTCTGGACGGCTCCAAGGTGGCCGGTCCAAGCGAGACGGATCAGCTTCATATGGATGGAGAGGGCCACAGGGCGATGGCTGACGCAATTTATGAGATCATAAAGAGGGGATTACAATGAAGGTAAATTACGGTGGATTTTTTAGGAAAGGACAGCCGGAGAAGATGCCGCAGAAAAAAGAGCTGAATCAGTCGGCTGTCTGGTATGGAATGGAGTGGAAAATTCCCGCAGCTTATTTCTGCAAAGAAGGGATTGTTCTCGATTTATGCAGGAGTGTACCCAGGGGGATTCTTGAGGCATACTACGAAAAATGGAGGCCGCTGCTGAAAAATGGAGACATGGATCCTGGAAAGGAAGCACAGATCCAGAGAGAAAACCCGTTTGCGCGGGATTACAATGTGACTCTGGAGGTAAACGGAAATGTCTGTGAGCGGGAGAACCGGAGCAGCATACGCTGGTATGGACTCAGCGGCGTGCCGGATTCTCAGGAAGCGGATGAACTGATGGATGCATACTCCTGTGACAGAGGCAAAGCCTGGCAGTTTGACCGTATCTCGTTTCCGTGGCAGGGAGAAGTGGAGACGCTGTCGCTTACTCTGAAGGCTCTTCCGGTCTATTATGAGGGCAGCCCCCGGTTTGTCACGCGGCCTGGGTGCGGCTCTGAGCAGATTGAGATTCAAAATCCTTCGGGGAGAAGCGGGTGCCGCATTGAGATCAAAGGGTGTGAGGCATCTGTTCTAAAAGAGAAATTGTGCCAGTCAGACAGGGAGTGGCCCCGGCAGTTCCAAGTTCTTACCTATCAGATTCAGGGATGGGAGAACAGTGAAAAGGCGATTCGGCCGGTGATTAGGGACTGCAGGATGAGTGATGAGCCCAGGAAAAAAGGAGATCGCGCTGCAGACGGCCCGGCAGGGATTTCGGTCCTGGCTGTCAAAGAGAACCACGATGATTTCATGGCAGAGACGGTCTGCTCATCTCTTCATTTTGAACCTCAGCAGGAGACAGAATGGATGGTGCTGTTCCCAGAAGTGGAGGAAGGAGAAAAGACTATTTTGCTGACTGGACAAGAATAGAAAAATATGGTATGATACCCATGTTTTGAGTAAGACAGATGGTCGCTGCTGCGAAACCGAAAGGTCGCAGGAGAGGAAAGTCCGGGCTTCACAGGGCAGGATGCCAGATAACGTCTGGTGGGGGTGACCCTAAGGAAAGTGCAACAGAAATAAACCGCCGCAGATTCTGCGGTAAGGGTGGAAAGGCAGTGTAAGAGACTACCGCCCGGCTGGTAACAGGCGGGGCACATGTAAACCCCATCTGAAGCAAGACCGAACAGGAGGCATAAGGCGGCCCGTCTGCTTCCGGGTAGGTCGCTCGAGGCTGCCGGTGACGGCAGCCCTAGATAGATGACCATCCAACGACATAACCCGGCTTATCGTCTTACTCAAAACTTTTTTATTTTTGTGTTTTTCCGTACTGCTCGTCACAGTAAAGGCAGCGATAAGTCTCTGTATCTCTGTCAGAGAGATAAAAGATGTGGGGAAGTCCCTGCTCGATAGAGGTGATGCACCGGGGATTTTTGCAGTGAATCACATTGGTAATGCGCTCTGGGAGTTCCAGGCGCTTTTTTTCTATAATTTTATTGTCACGGATAATGTTGACAGTAATGTTGTGGTCAATGTAGCCCAGAACTTTCAGGTCAATGGTATTCAGACCGCCCTCGATTTTGATAATGTCTTTCCGTCCCATCTTATTGCTCCGGGCATTTTTAATGATGGCTACCTGACACTCCAGCTTGTCAAGCCCTAGATGGTAATAGATATCCAGACTCCGGCCTGCTTCAATGTGATCCAGAACGATGCCTTCTTTTAATCCGCTGATATTCAGCATGGTTTCTCCACCTCCAATAACATCATAATCAAAGCCATCCGAACATACACCCCATACTGAGCCTGCTTGAAATAAGCGGCTCTGGGATCCTCGTCCACCTCCACTGAAATTTCATTTACCCTTGGGAGGGGATGGAGGATGAACATATCGGGTTTAGCCAGCTTCATTTTTTTGCAGTCCAGGATATAGCAGTCCTTCAGTCGGATGTAATCCTCCTCGTTAAAAAAACGTTCTCTCTGTACGCGGGTCATATAGAGAATATCCAGCTCAGGAAGGGCCTCATCCAGGTTTCCTACTTCTTTGAATTCAATATGGTTGGCCCGCAGGACATCGTCCCTTAGATATTCCGGAATCTTCAGCTCTGGGGGGGAAATCAGGACAAACCGGATGTTAGGGTAACGAACCATAGCGTGGATCAGAGAATGGACAGTCCGTCCAAATTTCAGATCTCCGCAGAAGCCGATGGTCAGATTATCCAGACGTCCTTTCAGGGAACGTATCGTCAGAAGGTCTGTCAGGGTCTGGGTAGGATGCTGATGGCCGCCATCGCCGGCATTGATCACCGGAATAGAAGAAAATTCAGCAGCCACTCTGGGCGCTCCCTCTTTGGGGTGGCGCATTGCGCAGATATCAGCATAGCAGGAGATGACGCGAATGGTATCAGCGACACTTTCTCCCTTGGCGGCAGAACTGGAATCGGCAGAAGAAAAACCGAGGACACTGCCCCCTAAATTAAGCATTGCAGATTCAAAACTTAATCGGGTGCGGGTGCTCGGTTCGTAAAAACAAGTAGCTAATTTTTTGCCGTCGCAGACGTGAGCATATTTGGGAAGATTGTGCTCAATATCGGAAGCAAGATCCAATAGAGCATCCGTTTCTTCCACAGAGAGGTCTAACGGATTGAGTAAATGCCTTATAGATTTCATGCAGCTCTCCTTTTTGGTGATGGTTTTTGGGGCGAATGTTTCTGTCCCCTGGTTTTTTACGTATTATACAGCATCCAGAGAGAAATTTCTACAATTTTTTATGAAAATATGGTAGAATGAATAACAGTTCGGTCATGCAGATGCGCACGGCGAATGCTGGCATTTATATACCGGCGGAAAGAAAGGTTGGATTACAGATGGCAAAAACGCTGGAACAGATTGTATTGGAAGGTCTGGCAGGAGATAGCTGTTCTGCGGAGGAATTGTTTGTAC
This sequence comes from uncultured Lachnospiraceae bacterium, assembly GCA_944376125.1. Classification (GTDB taxonomy): domain Bacteria; phylum Bacillota; class Clostridia; order Lachnospirales; family Lachnospiraceae; genus UMGS1370. Next base: position 111,073 of record CALWBQ010000005.1, on the reverse strand, counting down.
TCTGGCAGACTTCTCAGATGCTGGAGGAAAATCCTCAGGGAAAAACCTGTTATGAGGAGATTGATCCGAGAAGTTTTCACGTGGATGGAAAGATTGACCCAGAAAAATACTCTGGGGTTCTCTATATTCTGAAGGAGCCTAGCCTGAAGCATTACATTCAGAAGGGGCTGACATTTCCGGTGCTGACAGATATTCGCAGAGACTACCGCGATTACCGCAGAGGATGGGAGGACGAATGTGGCTATCTGGCAGGGATGCAGCGCCTTCTGCTGGGGGATGCGGCCCAGTCTATGTCAAACGAGGATGTTATGAGAACCCTGGCGGTTCTCTATATCAATAAGAGAGGCGGAAAAGAAGTTTCGGACAGCATCTGGATGAATTATGGGTACGAATATATTGAATTTGTCAAGCGGGAGATCCGTCTCCTGGCGCCTAAGGTTATTGTCTGCGGCGGGGAAGAGATTTTCCGCATGGTGGTGAAGGAGGCATTTCACAATAAAAAAACCATCCGAAATAAGAAAGAACAGATGATCTGGAAGAATACAGTAGAAGATTACCAATTTACAGCAGATAAAAATTACCGCCACACATCCGATCCAGATCGGACAGCCATTGTGGTTGTCAATATGTGGAGCCCGGCATACCGTGTCAATAAAGATCAATATCTGTCTCCGGAGGAATACCTGGAGGAATTTCACAGGAGGATTACAAAGGTTGGGCAAATTGCGGAATGACAGGGGAAGAGGAGCGTTATATAATATTAAGGACTCTGTAAGAATTTTTATAGGGACGTATATGGCAGCATGTGGTATGATGGCGTCAGGATCAAACAGCAGGAGGTTTGCTTAATTTTGGGAGAAACAACACCGATCATCCAGGTCAGAAATTTATATAAAATATACTGCGTTGGGGAGGCAAAGGTACGGGCTCTGAACGGCGTGGATTTCGAGATTTACAAAGGGGAATTCTGCGCTATCGTAGGTACTTCCGGCTCGGGGAAATCGACGCTTTTGAATATGCTGGCAGGGCTGGAAAAACCGACGAAAGGAGAGATTGTCATTGCCGGAAAGCACATAGAAAAGCTGTCGGAGAAAGAACTGGTAGCTTTTCGGAGAGAAAAGGTTGGGTTCATCTTCCAGGCATATAACCTTCTGAACACGATGAATGCTCTGGAAAATGTGGCGCTGCCCCTTTCTTTCAGAGGGATGCCGAAAAAAGAGAGGCTCGCCAGGGCCCAGAAGTATTTAAATCTGGTAGGTGTCGGAGAGCAGGCTCGCCACATGCCCAACCAGATGTCAGGCGGCCAGCAGCAGAGAGTGGGAATTGCCAGAGCTCTGGTAGTAAACCCCCAGATTATATTTGCTGATGAACCAACCGGAAATCTGGATTCCAAGACCACTATGGAGGTTATGCGGCTGATGCAGCAGATCGTCAGAAAGCGCCATCAGACATTGGTGATGGTTACACATGACAACAATCTAGCTTCTTATGCAGACCGTCAGATCCGGATTATCGACGGAAAAATAGTAGAAATTACAATCAACACGCCGCAGGAAGATGCGGTTTGGGAGGACAAGCGAGATGAAGAGGATTAATTGGATTACGGCAGCATTTATGGCGATGGCTCTCCTTTTAGCGGCGCCTGCCACAGCCCTGGCTGCCTATATGGATGTGGGGAGCAACCAGTACCTGGTGGCGAAAAAGATACCGGAGGGAAAGGTTGGAAAGTCTCTGAGTATTCCGATCACTATCAATGCCGGGGCGGAAGACATGGACGGAGTGTGGGTCGGACTGTGCTCGGATATTTTTGAGTTTAACCAGATCATGTCGGATGATTCCAACGGCGATTATACCGTGAGCAACTATCCTTTTGAGGTGACCCAGGATACCTTCAAGCCCAAGCGCCTGGGGAGTATTAAGATGGGAAAAAGCAAGAGCACCAGCCTGTCTGTTACGATCCGCAAGGATTTGGAACCAGGCTACTATTCGATTCCGATCGCCGTCTATATTGACTGCGAGGAAGAGCCGGATACGGATCGGTACTGGGCGAAAGAATATATCAATATTTATGTCAGTCAGCCTACCGGAACGACAGAATCAGAGGAAGAAGAACAGCAGATTACTTTTGTCCTGGGAGAAGGCCAGCCCACCCCCTACGGCACCTACCCCAATGTGATGGACTTTGCCATCAATATGCGAAACAGCAGTGAGATGAAGGCGTACGATGTGACGGTGAGCATGGTTCTCGACGCAGACAGCGCAAAATTTCCTTTTAATATCAACGATGGAAACTATGATCGCCATTTTGATGTGATTGAGGCGGGCCAGACGGTGGCAGTTCCCTACAGCATGGCTATCAGGGAGGACAGCTATTCTGGGTTTTATCCCATTCAGTATAATATTTCTTTCAGGGAAAGTGAAGGAGGACCGCTTCTGACGGCTGAGGAGACTATGTACGTCCAGATAGTCAGCAAGAGCAGAGAAGACGCCCTGGGAGATTTTAATGCCAATGACAGGACGCGGGCCAGAATCATTGTGGATGGATATGAGACTGTGCCGGAGGAAATCTATGCAGGCGATACCTTTGAGCTGATTTTACATATGAAGAACGCCTCTTCTGATGTTCCAGCCAGCAATATTTTGTTTACACTGGAGTCAGAGAAAGTGTCAGAGAGCGCTGTATTTACCACGGAGGACGGATCGAATTCTGTGGTGGTCAATTCCCTTGGGGCAGGGCAGACCGCGGAGATCCGGATGAAGTTTCAAAGTTCCGGCGGTGTGGATCCCAGATCCTATTCCATCACGATCAAAGAGAAGTACGACAGTCCGGAGTTTAAAAATGCGGAGGAGAGCGTGACGGTAGATATACCGGTCAAACAGGAGGCCAGACTCAGCACAGGAACGATCGATGTTATGCCGGCGAGCATCAGCGTGGGCGGTGAGACTAACGTTATGTTTGGCATTAACAACACCGGGAAAGTCCAGCTCTACAATGTGACGGCAAAATTTGAGGCGGATTCCATCCAGACGGAAGAAACCTATGTGGGCAACATTAAGCCTGGGGAGACCGGAAACGTAGATACCATGCTGACAGGTGTGGCAGCGACCATGGATGACGGAAAAATCCCCATTACCATCTCCTATGAAGATGAGAATGGAAACGTCAGTACGGTGACAAAAGAAATGTCCCTCTATGTGTCAGAGCCGATACCGGAAGATTTTGACTGGGGAATGGAAGCCGGAAATATGGAAGGTGTGGATATGGAAGGCGGCACTTCTTTAAAAGACCGCTTCTTGGCACTGTCTATGCCTTTGCGGATTGCCTGCATTGCCGGTGTGATTGTGGTAATTGGGGCAGCAGCGGTGATTGTGGTAAAACTTACAAAGAAGAGGAAAAATAAAAAGCAGCAGCGCGCGGAGGAAGAGGGGATAGACGACGATGAGATTCTCTGACCTGCTGGTGATGAGCCTGAATAACTTAAAGAGGAGAAAACTGAGGACGGTGCTGACCGTTCTCGGTGTTATCATCGGAACGGCATCCATTGTAGTTATGATGTCTCTGGGAATCGGACTTCAGGAGCTGAATATGGAGTCGCTGTCTTCCTGGACAAGCCTGACAGAGATCACAGTGACTCAGAATTATTCCATGGATCCCAATGCCTCCAATGAGGACAGCTTTATCACAGACGATGTGGTAGAGAAGCTCTCTAAGCTGGATCACGTGGTGTCTGTCTCTCCGACCTTGTCAATCTCAGTGATTGTCCGGCAGGGGGTGTATATCTGTGAGTACGCCAATATCCAGGGAATCAGCCAGGAAGCTCTTCACAAGATTACCTTGGAGTCAGGGGGACGCTACCCAGATCCAGATGCTCAGCAGATGGAGATGGTGTTCGGCAATATGGTGATTCAGGATTTTATGAACAGCAAAACGAAAAAGTATTATTACGAGACAGGAGAGCTGCCGGATCTGGACATGAGCCAGCCATTTTTCGTTATTTTTGATCAGAACGCCTACTATCAGTCTTTATACCCCAGCGGGGACACGGCTGTGAGCCCGCCGAAGAAGTACATGCTCAATGTAGTAGGGGTCGTGGCAGGAGGCACAGATACGTACAACAGCTATAGCTATTCGATCTATACAGATGTTGAGCAGCTGAAAACTCAGTTAAAAAAAGTTTTTAAGAGAAATCCTATACCGGGGCAGCCTACCAACAGCAAGGGAAAGCCTTACAGTTATTTTATTTACAACAATGCCAAGGTTCAGGTGGATGACATGGACAATGTGAAAGAAGTCCAGCAGGCGATCAACGAGATGGGGTATCAGGCGAGCAGCATGATCGAGGGCATTGAGAACCAGCAGAGACAGGCAGGCATGATCCAGGCTGTGCTGGGCGGAATTGGTGCAGTCTCGCTTTTTGTCGCAGCCATCGGCATCGCCAATACTATGATGATGTCGATCTACGAGAGAACCAAAGAGATTGGCGTTATGAAGGTTCTCGGCTGTGATATGGGAAATATCCGAAATATGTTCCTGATAGAGTCCGGCTTTATCGGGCTGGCGGGAGGCGTCATTGGAGTCGCTCTCAGTTACGGGATTTCCTACCTGATCAATCATATCGGCGGAATCGCCCAGGCCATGTCCGGGATGGATGGAGATATTTCCAGAATTCCACTGTGGCTGGTGGGTCTGGCTGTTATTTTCGCAGTTGTGGTGGGAATGGGCGCCGGCTTTATGCCGGCCATGCGAGCAATGAAGCTGAGCCCGCTGGCCGCCATCCGAAATGAATAAAAAGGCTTGCAATCTGAGGCACAATCCGTTATGATAATACCAGAGCGTGCAACTGGCGGATGAGAGTGGGATAACCACGGGGAGCACGTTTGATTATGAGCCGGCCGCCTGGGCATCTCTTTTTGGGGTGTCCAGGCGGCCGGCTTTCTGATTGTGTGAGAAAATCCTGCAGCACAGATTCGAAAAAAGGAGGAAATGTACATGGAGATGCTGTCACTAGCTAAGGAACTGAAGAGTAATGCCTATCCTGGACGGGGGATTGTGCTCGGCAAGACGCCCGACGGGACGAAGGCGGCAGCAGTATATTTTATTATGGGGAGGAGTGAGAACAGCCGGAACCGGATTTTTGTCGAAGATGGAGAGGGGATACGAACCCAGGCTTTTGATGAATCCAAGCTGACGGACCCAAGCCTGATTATCTATGCCCCTGTCAAAGTTTTAGGAAATAAGACCATTGTGACCAATGGAGATCAGACCAGCACGATCTATGACGGCATGGACCGCCAGCTCACATTTGAGCAGTCGTTAAGATGCAGAGAATTTGAGCCGGATGAGCCCAATTACACCCCCAGGATTTCGGGAATTATGCATATTGAGAATGGAAGCTACAATTACGCTCTGTCGATTTTAAAGAGCAATCATGGGAATCCGGATTCCTGCTGCCGTTATACTTTTGCCTATGAGAATCCGCTTCCAGGGGAGGGCCGCTTTATCCACACGTATATGCATGATGGAAATCCTCTTCCCAGCTTTGAAGGGGAGCCGAAGCCTGTAGAGATTCTGGACGATATAGACGGGATGGCAGATCTTGTCTGGACCAATCTGGACCGTGACAATAAGGTGTCTCTGTTTGTACGCTATATTGATATCGCATCAGGAAATTATGAAACCAGAATTATCAATAAAAATCAGTAAAAGGAGAGAATTCCATGAACGAACTGCAGTTAAAATACGGATGTAATCCCAATCAAAAGCCATCCCGAATCTTTATGAATGACGGAAAGGATCTGCCTATCACGGTTTTGTGCGGAAAGCCAGGTTATATTAATTTCCTGGATGCATTCAACGGCTGGCAGCTGGTAAAAGAACTGAAACAGGCGACGGGTCTTCCTGCCGCTGCGTCTTTTAAGCATGTTTCGCCGGCAGGAGCGGCAGTGGGGCTGCCTCTGACAGACACCCTAGCCAAAATTTACTGGGTAGATGATATGGGAGAACTGTCCCCGCTGGCTTGCGCCTATGCCAGAGCTAGGGGAGCAGACAGAATGTCCTCATTTGGTGATTTCATTTCTCTATCCGATATCTGTGATGTGGATACAGCGCGAATCATTAAGAGGGAGGTTTCTGACGGCGTCATCGCTCCCGGATATGAGCCTGAGGCATTGGAAATCCTGAAATCTAAGAAAAATGGAAATTACAATGTGATTCAGATTGACCCAGATTATGTGCCGGATCCTATTGAGAGAAAGCAGGTTTTTGGCGTGGTTTTTGAGCAGGGAAGGAATGATTTGAAGATCAATGAAGAACTGTTGGCAAATGTAGTGACGGAGAATAAGGAAATTCCCCAGGAGGCCAAAATCGATCTTCTGATCTCTCTGATCACCCTGAAATATACCCAGTCAAATTCTGTGTGCTACGCGAAGGGCGGCCAGGCTATCGGCATCGGGGCAGGGCAGCAGTCCAGAGTGCACTGCACCAGACTAGCTGGGCAGAAGGCTGACAACTGGTTCCTTCGTCAGGCTCCCCAGGTATTAAATTTGGAATTTGTGGACGGCATCCGCCGGGCAGACCGGGACAATGCCATTGATGTGTATATTGGAGAAGAATACATGGATGTGCTGGCCGATGGAAAATGGGAAACCATTTTTAAAGTAAAACCGCCGGTATTTACACGTGAAGAGAAAAGGGCCTGGCTGGACAAGCTCCAGGATGTTTCACTGGGATCCGATGCATTCTTCCCGTTTGGAGACAATATCGACAGAGCATACAAGAGCGGCGTCAAGTATGTGGCTCAGCCCGGAGGCTCTGTCAGGGATGACAATGTGATCGAAACCTGCAATCACTACGGAATGGCAATGGCATTTACGGGTATCCGCCTGTTCCATCACTAAAAGTACGGGCCCTTCTTTTTTGGTAAAAGCACTATCGTTCTGTCCAGCGCATAAATTACATTAATGACGGTTTAAGGCGGTTTCCCTTGAAGACATTTCCAAAGCCATTGACTGCAGCGGAAGAGAAAGAATGTCTGGAGCTGGTAAAGGCCGGGGACCAGGCAGCTAGGGATACATTGATAGAGCGCAATATGCGTCTGGTAGCACATGTGGTAAAAAAATACCAGGGGACAGACTACGATATGGACGATCTGTTGTCGGTGGGGACAATTGGCCTTATCAAGGCGGTCAATACCTTTAAGACAGACCGGGGTTCCAGGCTGGCCACATATGCAGTCAAATGTGTAGAAAATGCTATCCTATCGCTGCGGCTTCTGCGGGGAAGGAAGAACCTTAAATTCCACAAAAAACTGATTTTTGCCGCCGGAGGATTCCACCCAGATGGTTCCCCGGTGGCTTTCTATTATGCTTTTTGCAATGGCTAGTCCCAGACCATAGCCTTTCCTGTCTGTGCGGGACATATCGGAGCGGTAGAAACGGTCAAATATAACGCTTCTCTGATTGGCTGGAATTTCTTCCCCGGTATTGCTGACTAGAAGGCGGGCCCTGCGTTTGGCTGTTCTCTGAAGATTGACATAGATTCTGCCCCCGGCAGAAGAGTACTTTTCAGCATTATCCAATAAAATTCGGACCAAGCTGGAGAGCTGTTTGCAGTCACCCTTTAACTGAATATCCTCTTCAACAGCGCTCTCAAGGATTTTGTCAGATTGGTAAAAGACGGCCTCAAATGAGAGAAGGTTCTCTGTCACAAGATCGCTGAGACAGCAAATCTCTTTTGTTTTTACTTTTCCTGAGGCTTCGTTTCGGGCCAGCGTCAGCATTTCTTCCACCAGCTTTTTCATGTCGGCGGCCTCCTGGCAGATATTTGTGATCCAGCGCCGGGAATCCTGGGACAGGTCAGAATCCTCTGATTCCTCCAAAAGCTGAGCATTGGCCATGATGACGGTAAGCGGAGTCTTGAGCTCGTGGGAGGCATCCGCTACGAACTGCTTTTCGCGTCGGATGGATTCGCCGACAGGAGTTACCGCCCATTTTGACAGAATACAGCTAGCAGCAAACAGGGAAAGCCATACAGCCGTTCCAATGATGGCCAGCGTTCGCCAGGTTCCGTCAGAGTATGACTGCCCAAGGCTGGTGTCCACATAAGTAATGATATATCCGCTCTCAAAAGGTCTGCGCGCAAACTGAAGATGATAGTCTTCCAGAAAGCCGCGGTCATCGGCTGCAGCCAGGCTGGCCGCAGCCAGATAGCGAAGAAATTCGTCTTCTGGTTCCAGGCGATATTGGCCATCCACCCGTATAATCTGATTTTTCTGGTCCGTCACGACGATAAAATAAGGCATCCTCATCTCTTCCGGAGCACTGAAAAAATCCTGTATATTTTCGGAATACATTCTCTCCAGAATCTGCTCATTAGCGGCATCCACCCTGGACTTTGTGACATACCCGATAGTCAGAAAGGCCAGACCGATCACGAGAGTGACCATAGCCATGTTTGATATGATAAATTTGATCCTCAGACGTTTCAGTTCTTTCATGTTGCAGGATGTTCCCTCCCCTTTTCTTCAGACAAAAAATAGCCCAGGTGGCGCGCTGTGACAATCGAGGTCTTTGCTTTTAAAAATTCTAATTTTTTTCTGAGAAAAGAAATGTAGATCTCTACGTTGTTGTCTACTGCGTCGCTGTCATTGCCCCAAATTTTGACGAGAAGCAGTTCTTTTGAAGCTACAGCGCCCTTGTGGTTCATCAGAATCCGAAGGACTTCAAATTCTCGTTTGCCCAGGCGGATGCTTTTTCCGTCTTTTTCCAGACAGTAAGTAGACTGATTTAGAGAAATATCGCCGAAGGAGAGGATATCTGGGATAAATTCTCCTCCGCGGCGAAGAATGGCCCGCAGTGCGGCTGCCAACTCATCTGTATCAAAAGGCTTTGTCAGATAATAGTCAGCACCGCCCTCCAGCCCGGCAACCTTGTCCTCCGTTTCGCTTTTGGCTGTCAGCATCAGTACCGGAGTAGTGCATTGGAGCTTCCGGGCTTTTCTGAGCAAGGTGATGCCGTCCATTCCAGGAAGCATGACATCAAGGATCGCACCGTCATACAGGCCGCTTATGAGGCGGGAGTATCCGTCGGTTCCATTGAGGCAGATATCAGACTCATAGCGAAGGTGTTTCAGGATATCGGAGAGAGATTCTGCCAGCCTTTTATTGTCTTCTATAATTAAAATTCTCAATCATTCCATCTCCCTTTCGTGTCAAAGTTTGAAGGTATTAATCATTTTGTATGGACGCTACCATCATTTAATACAAAAATGCTCCTAAAGTCAAGAGACCAGGAGCATTTTGCATAGCAGTCAGCGCTTAATTGGCCCGGATTTCCCGGCGCATGAACTTTAAATATGCAATGACAAAGGCAATCAGAGTCATGGCACACATGGCCACCAAATGAGGCCAGATCAGAAGAAGACTCTGACCAAATGGAAGATAGCCGGCAACGGCACCTTCTAGCTGGGATGTCGTGACGATTCCCACAGAACGGACTCCTGGGTTCAGAATGGTAGTGACTGCCTCACTGTACAGATAGTATGGGGACAGGCGGTTGATGAACAGCTCGCACTTATAGTAATCCATCATATTGAAGAGAGCCTGATAACCATCCAGGGGATAGAGGGCAGCTGCGATGATGCCAGCCAGGAGACTCATAAAGATTGTAAATACCAGCCAGCAGGCGATGACTGCCAGAGCACTGGTTGCCGCATGGCGGCAGAGTACAGAAAACAGGATCGACAGCCCCAGCCAGAAGCAGACGTATACGCTGGTAAAGAAAAGAAATACCACAATCCGTCCTGCCTCTTCAAAACTGGGCGGAATCCCGATTGCCAACAGGCCGATAGCGCTGACCATGCCGCCCATAACAAAAATCATGACAAAAATAATGGCAGCCCCGGCGAGAAACTTTCCATTGATAACACTGTCCCGGTAGATTGGCTGAGACAAAAGCCTGTTTAGCGTCCCGCTGTTTTCTTCGCTGTTTATGGCATCAAACCCTAGTGCCAAGCCGATAAACGGCCCCAGCAGAGCGATGAATGAGACAAAAGAGGGGATGGAATTCCCGCTGGTAGTAAAGAGCTTTAAGAAAATAAAATCTCCTCCGTCCTCCACAACAGATGAGATGCTGCTTAAGGCGCCATAAAGGCTTGCAAAGCCGGTTAAAACCACCAGAGCCAGAATCAGGAGAAACCTTCTGCTGCGAATATGGTCGGCCATCTCTTTGTGAAATAAAGCCCGCAGACCGATATATTTTTCGTGGTGATTCCCGGGCTCAGCGGCTGCGGGAAAAGAGTTTTTTAACTTTTTTGCGATTGTTTGTGTCATAATCATGACCTGCCTTTTCAAAATATCTCCGATAAATTTCATCCAGATCGTTTCCGCAGGGACGCAGGCTGGAAATGGAATAGCCCTCCGCGCGGATCCGGTCTACCAGGATATCAGTAATATCCTGACTGCTGCCTACCATGTAGCGGCTGCCCTCTCTGCCGACGCTCAGAACTCCTGGAACGTCTTTCAGAAGCTGAGTCAGGCGGTTGTCGCCGGAAATCACCCGGATTTCAGTGAGATACTGATTATCTTCCCGGGTCTGTTCAGCCAGCTCTTCAATGGTGCCGCAGGCGGTCAGTTTTCCGCCTACGAACAGACCCACGCGGTCGCAGATCTGCTGTACCTGGTAAAGCTGATGGGAAGAGATCAAGACTGTCCGTCCCTCGGTTTTGGACAGATCCCGTATCAGAGCAATCAATTCCCTCATTCCTTCCGGGTCAATTCCAAGGGTAGGCTCATCCATAATGATGACAGACGGATCTTTAATCAGGACATCCGCGACGCCGAGGCGCTGGCGCATACCTCTTGAATAGGTTCCTACTTTCTGATTTCCGGCTTCTGTCAGCCCTGTCCGTTCCAAGAGGCGGTCAATGGCCTCCTCCGCGGCCTGCTTTTCCAAGCCGTTCAGAGCAGCGGTAAACCGCAGATTTTCTCTTCCGGTCATGTCCGGATAAAAGCCTACATTATCCGGCATGTAGCCCACAATTTTCTTGACTTCCATGGGCTCGCGGATACAGTCTCTGCCATCGATAAAAGCCGTCCCCTCTGTCGGTTCTGTCAAGCCGGTAAGCATCAGGGTGGTGGTTGTCTTTCCTGCGCCGTTAGGCCCTAAAAGGCCGAAAATCTCGCCGGAGAAGATGGACAGGTCCAGATGATCCACTGCCGTCTTGGTTCCATATTTTTTTGTAAGACCAGTGGTCTGGATCATAATCTTATTTGTCTGAGCCATAAATTACCGCCTCCCGTATTTTCGGAAGATATAGCCAATGGCGGCCAGCAGAACAACGATAATGGCAACCGCTGCGAACCCCCATACGATGCTGGTTTCTACTGCTACCCGGAATTCAGCGCTGTCGGAGACTTCACTGGCATTGGCTGTCATAGTGACCACATAGTCGCCTGTCAGCGCCTCGGATGAAGGTGTCACATGGGCGGCAACCTCCACAGTCGCGCCGGCCTCAATGACATCGATGGTAGGGGTGTCAAAACTGACATTCCAGCCGGTGGGGGCAGATGCAGTCAGATTGACATTTTCCACAGCCACGTTGCTATTGTTGGTGACGGAGAGAGTGACATCAGATTCATCTCCGGCGACAGTGTCAAAACTGAGGCGCCCGTCCGGAGTGCTTAAAGACAGATCATAGCTCTCTGTTACAGTGACAGACAGTTCCATATCCAGGCTTTCTCCCGCGGAGATGGCACTGCATGGGATGGTATAATCACCGGCTGATACATTGTTGGGAGGGGTCACAGTGATGGTGAGACCCTGACTGACAGCCGGTTCCAAAGTAATGCTGGCTACTTGAGTGGATTCGCCGCTGGGTTTAAAAGCAACCTGCCATCCGTCAGGGGCATTGGCGGCGAGACTGTAGGACTGCTCTTCGGCGCTGTTGTTGATCAAGGTAGCGTTGAAGCTGAATGAAGTTCCGGCAGAACCCTCCTGCTCAGGATATTCAGAAGAAAAGTCACCCTGGCTTACTTCCAGCTGATCGACATCCAGATAAAGGGTCAGACTGTCGTAGGAGGCATTGTCCCCCTGGGCTTCCAGGACTACCTGATAGCTGCCGTCAGCGGCATCAGCAGGGACTTCCAGGTGGAGAGTTGCGCTGGCAGAATCGGTCCCGTTGGGAACGTGGACTCTGGTGATCCGATCGCTGCTCCCGCCGGATATGTAGCCTTCCCATCCTTCCGGCATGGAAGCGACAGACAGAGAGGCATCGCAGGCAGATCCGGAATTATCCAGATCGATGGTGAAGGTCAGGCTGTCTCCGGCTTTGGCCGTGACCCCTGGGTATTCGGTGTGGATTTCCAGGCCGCCGTCAGCATAAGAAGTCATGGAAAATCCGGCCATCATGGCGGCCACCATGGCTCCTGCGGCGAGCGTTTTGATCCGCTTGGTTTTAGAACGTAAGAATAAGTTCCTGTTCATAGGTTGTCTCCTCTTTTCTGGGTTGTTATTTCTTCTACTGGCGTCAGGAGAGGCAGGAAAATGCAGCCCTTTATCGGCCGCATGGTCCTTTGTGCACTGACGTTATAATAGAGATAAAAATATGGTAGCGCGGAAACCTTTAGTTACTCTGAAAACAGCCGGATAGACACAGAAATTTCACAATTCAGCCTTTTCCAGCGCATGAATGAGGAGAACCTTTTGCTCAGATGAAAGACAAAGAGAATCCAGGATTTCCAGGATAGCCTGGGCGTGGAGAAAAGCTGCCTGGCGGGCGAGTTCTTTTTTTGCGGCCGGCGATTCGGGAAAATAAAGAATAGTGTTCATGGCAGCCTCTATGAGATTGTTCTATTTAATATATGGATTTTAAGATGTCCTATATGCAAATGGCTGCCTTCCGGCATGGAATAAGAGAAATTTGCATATGAGATGGTAGACGGAACAGGAAAAGGATGGAGAAGATGGAAGTAGAAAAGTATTTTGTAATCTACTCAAGGAAGTCCCGCTTTACCGGAAAGGGAGAAAGTATTGAAAATCAGATCGAAATGTGCAGACAGTATATCAGCAGGAACTTTGGAAGTACTGCGGCGGATCAGGCTCAAATTTATGAGGATGAGGGATTTTCAGGAGGAAATCTGGAACGGCCGCAGTTTAAGAAAATGATGGAAAAGGCAAAAGAGGGAAGGATTGCCGCCATCGTTGTGTACCGGCTGGACAGAATCAGCCGGAATATAGGGGACTTTGCCGGACTGATCCGCAGACTGGAGGAGCTATCGGTTGATTTTATTTCGATCCGGGAACAGTTTGACACCTCATCGCCTATGGGGAGAGCCATGATGTATATTTCCTCTGTTTTTTCCCAGCTGGAGAGAGAGACGATAGCCGAACGGATTCGGGATAATATGAGAGAATTGGCAAAAACTGGAAGATGGCTTGGGGGAATGACACCTACTGGATTCCAGTCTGAAACGGTTTCAGGCCCTTCCCAGGACGGCAAAATCAGAAAATTCTGCCGGCTCAAAGTGGTGCCGGAGGAAGCTGTGCTGGTAAAAATGATGTATAGAAAATTTTTGGAAAGCGGTTCTCTGCGTCAGACAGAAGACTTTCTGCTTGAGAGAGGGCTGCGCACGAAAACAGGGAGAGAGTTCAGCAGGTTTGCGGTAAAGGGAATTCTGTCAAATCCTGTTTACATGGCAGCAGATGAAGATGCATTCCGCTTTTTTTCGCTCCGGGGAGCGGAATTGTTTCCGGGGAAGGAGGCTTTTGACGGGACAAAAGGTGTGATGGCATACAACCGCTCTCTCCAGCAGCCTGGGAAAACAAATAAAATAAGACCGATCCAAGAGTGGATTGTCGCAGCAGGAGGCCATGAGCCGCTGGTAGATGGAAGCACTTGGATCCGGGTGCAGGAACTTCTAGACAGAAATTGTTCTCACGGCTATAGAAGACCCAGAAATTCACAGGCATTGCTGACTGGACGCCTGATTTGCGGAGCGTGCGGAGCACATATGAGACCCAAGCTGTCAGGAAGGAAAAAACAGGATGGGGAAAGAGGTTACTCATATTTATGCACATTAAAAGAAAAAAGCAGACGGAGCAGATGTTCTGAAAAAAACGCCAATGGGAAAGCTGCTGACAGCGCTGTTTTAGAGGCGCTGGCAGGTTTGGAAGAGGACAGGGAAGTATTTAGAAGAGAACTGGAAAAGGGAAAAAGAAAGGCGGCTGCAGACCAGAGATGCAGGGCTGCGGCACAGGTGGAAGAAGAAAGAGAGCTGAGAAGCCAGGCATATTGGACAAAAGAGAGGATAGAGACGCTGAGGGAGAGCCTTTCTTCCTTTCAGGAGCTGGCAAAGGGACTGCAGACAGAAGATAAGCGGAGAATCATTGGAAGTCTGACAGAGCAGATCGTCTGGGATGGAGAAACACTCCATATTTTTTTAGCTGGAGCTGAAGGGGAACAGAAAATTCGGCAGGAAGCCTGCGGGAAAAGACTTTCGGAAACCTGAAGGGTATGGTATACTCAAGGCCCGGGCCAGGCAAAGCGGTTCCGGGCAAACCATGGAAATGAAGGGGAGAGAATACGAGCTATGGAAGCACAGAGACAATATACAATTTTAGTTGCGGAGGATGACAAAGATATCCGCTCCCTGCTGAAGCTCTATCTGGAGAGCAGCGGATTTAGAGTGATTTTGGCAGAAGACGGGAGGAAAGCTCTGCGGGAAATGGAGAGAGAGCCAGTGGATCTTGCCCTGCTGGACATTATGATGCCAGGGCTTGACGGATATCAGGTGCTGGAAAAAATTCGGGCGTCTGCCAATATTCCGGTACTGTTTCTAACAGCAAAGGACCAGGATCATCATAAGATTTTGGGACTGAATTTGGGGGCGGATTCTTATCTGACTAAGCCTTTTAACCCCTTGGAGGTTGTCGCCCATGTTCAGGCAAATCTGCGCCGCTTTTATAAGCTGGGCTCCGGTATCCGGCAGGAGTCAGAGAGAATTTTGAAAGTGGGCGGCCTTTCTCTGGATCTTGACAGGATGAAGCTGGAAAAAGATGGGCAGCCTGTGGAATTGACACCTACGGAATTTCGGATTCTTGCCCGCATGATGCAGTCGCCGGGCCGGGTATTTACAAAGGCTCAGCTGTATGACAGCATTAGCGGCGGATTTTCAGAAAGCGATGATAAAACGATGATGGTTCATATATCTAAGCTGAGAGAAAAACTGGAAGATGATTCCAAAAATCCCAGCTACATCAAAACTGTGAGGGGGATAGGATATAAAATTGAGTATAAAAATCCATAATCAGAAAAGAGGGAGCTTTTACCGGATTTTGGCTGTTTATTATATCGTATTTACGGTGGTGGTTCTCTGTGTCTTTGTCGGAATCTACTGCGGATACAGCTTGCTGATGGAAACGATCGCTCCTATTCCGGATATCGCCGGATTCCTAGAGGAGGCTGAGAATACCCCGGATGAGAGATTCAGCACGCTGAAATTGGACAGGTATTTAGGAGATGGGTATGCAGTTCAGCTGATAGACGGAGATGGGAGAGAACTCTTTCAGAGCGGGGCTGAGCTGGGGGATGGAGATGTTCCAGGAGACGAATGGAAATATATTTCAGAATACATATCGGACACTCAATATTTGACAGCAGAGTTAGAAGACTCGTTAAAGGGCGGATATCTGATCACCCGCCTGAAATATCAGGAGAGCGGGGAGGCATCAGTTTCAGGCTACCTCCTTCTGAACGGGGATCAGACAGTGATTTCCGGTACTCTTTTTCCAGGGAAAACCGCCTTTACAGCCCAGGAGATCTCCTGGCTGAGAGGGACAGATCAGCAGGGAAGGAGGATATACAGACATACTTATGAAACGCCAGAGGGAGCTGTGCGCCATCTGATTTTTCGATTTTTTGAGCCGGACTACAAGACATATCAGAATATATATAGGGCTTGGGATTATATGTGGTTCTTGTTTATACCTGCTTATCTGTGTGCGGCGGTCGGCTGTATTTACTTCCTAAACAGAAAGACAAAGAAACTGCTTCAGCCCTTTAATCAGGCCATTGTCAGCTTTTCAAAAGGGCAGCCGGGGCACCTGGAACATTACCAGGGACCGGAGGAATTTGCAGAAATTGCAGAAAACTTTATAGAGATGGAACAAAGGCTGGAAAAGAGCAGCGAAGATCGGAGGCGTCTTCTGGCGGATATTTCCCATGATCTGAAAACACCGATTACTGTCATCGGGGGATATGCGGCAGCACTTAGAGATAAGATGGTTCCGCTCCAAGAGGAAGCGATTTACCTGGATACTATTGTAAAGAAGACGCAGCGCGTAAGCCAGCTCCTTTCAGCCTTCCACGAGTACAGCAAGCTGGACCACCCCGGGATGCGGGCTGATCTGAGGAAGGAGGATATCGGTGCCGTGTGCCAGGAATATCTTGCGGAGCGATATCAGGAGCTGGAACTGGCTGGAATTTCTTTGGAAGCCGAATTGCCGGACAATCCGCTCAGCTGTCATTTAGACCGCTTTCTGTTCTGCAGAGCATTGGAAAACCTGATTAATAACAGTATGGCTTACGGGGGACCGGGGATCACAGTATCTGTACATCTCTGGGAAGAAGGCCGCCAGATCTTCCTGCTTATTGCGAACAATGGGCCAGGAATTTCCCCAAAGCTGGCAGACAAAATATTTGTACCATTTGTGACCGGAGATGAGTCCAGAGGAACCAGTCATGGCTCCGGGCTGGGGCTGGCGATTGTCCATCAGATCATATCCCTTCACGGAGGCACGATCCAGCTTGCCGACCCCCCTGGGGGAGAAGGGGCGGCATTTCTGATTTCTCTTCCTAAATCTTAATAAATCTTTATAGAGCCTAAAGGGAGCTTGAAGGAGAGTTTGTTAAGATAGAGCTGCTAAAAAAGAAGAAGGAGAGAAATGCTATGAAAAAAATCTTAGTCTTGCTGGCCATATGTGCCAGCGTAAACCTGACTGCGTGTGCGGGACTGCCATTTGAACTGCAGAAACCCGAAGGAAAGCCGAAGCAAGAAGCGGTACAGACAACCGCAGAGCTGCCGGCATCATCGGAGGCGGCTGAAACGGAGAGCAGTGAGCAGGCGGATAGTGAAGAGAGTGCCGATGATATCGATATGGATACGGCGCTGTTTCGGTCCACCGCTTCCACGGCACAGATGGAGATCACCACGGGCTTGACCACAGAATACCTGAGCTACCTGTGCAATTTTCCTGTAAGGGTAGTGAAGGGGGATCAGGAGACCATCTTGAAGGATGAGGGTGATCTGGAAAAAATGGGATTGGATTCATTGTATACCGACGAACTGTTAACGGCAGTCAAAGAGTTTGATACGGACAAGCTGGAAATCCAGGATGGGACAGCTGTCGTAGGAGATCTTGGGACAGCTTACATTGTTCTTGGAAAAGACCAGAATGATATCGTCGGCATCACAGAATTCCATTATGAAAAATAGGAAGCCGCTGGGATAGGATAGCAAATGAAATCCTCATGCTGCTGAGAGCCAGCAAAAAGTATTCCAGAGAGGTTTCTCTTTTCGAGCCGATCGGCATAGACAAAGACGGGGAAAGCGTAAGTCTTGTAGATGTAATTGAGACAGACAATACAGAGACCATCGACCTGATGATTATGAATCAGGATATTAGGACTCTGTATCAGGCGTGTGACACTTGCCTGAAAGAAATTGAAAAAACAGTATTGACTCTCCGGTATGGGCTTTACGGGAAAAATGAGCATACCCAGAGGGAGATCGCCGGGAGCCTTGGGATTTCCAGATCTTATGTAAGCAGGATTGAGAAAAGAGCCATCGAAAAGATACGTCAGGAATTTGCCAGCCGCAAACAAATATTATAAAAAATCCGAGGATAGTGCATTGTGCTTTCCTGAAATCGAGTGTATAATAAAAAAAGCTGGGTTGAAGGCAGAATCCTGTCAGACTGGCAGATAAAAAGCATTGGCGGCACCAATGGTCTGGATTTTTTTCAGGCCATACCGCCCAAAGAAAAGGAGGAGTCGCGATGGCAATTCTAGTAGCCGGCGGAGCCGGATACATCGGAAGCCATACCTGCGTAGAACTGCTGAATGCAGGCTATGAAGTTGTAGTGGTGGATAATCTTTACAATTCCTGTGAGGAAGCATTAAAGCGTGTAGAGAAGATTACTGGAAAAAAGGTAACTTTTTATAATGTGGACCTGCTGGACAAGCCGGCCCTGGAGAGAGTGTTTGAAAACGAAAAGATTGATTCAGTGATTCAGTTCGCCGGCTATAAGGCTGTGGGTGAATCTGTGGAGAAACCGCTGGAATACTATCACAATAATCTGACGGGAACACTGATTTTATGTGATGTTATGAGAAATCATGGGGTAAAAAATATTGTGTTCAGTTCCTCCGCTACTGTATATGGAGACCCGGCCTTTGTGCCTATCACAGAAGAATGCCCCATGGGAGAAATTACCAATCCTTACGGGCGAACCAAAGCAATGCTGGAGCAGATCCTTACGGATTTGAATGTGGCAGATCCGGAATGGAATGTCATCCTTCTCCGCTACTTCAATCCCATTGGTGCCCATGAGAGCGGTCTGATCGGTGAGGATCCCAAGGGAATCCCCAACAATCTGGTGCCGTACATTGCCCAGGTAGCTGTTGGCAAGAGGGAGTGTGTCCATGTCTTCGGAAACGATTACAGCACCCCTGACGGAACCGGAGTTCGCGATTATATTCATGTTGTGGATCTGGCAAAGGGACATGTCTGCGCTATCCGGAAACTGGAGGATAAGGAGGGCGTCTCCATCTACAATCTGGGAACAGGCCACGGCTACAGCGTGCTTCAGGTTATCCATGCCTACGAAAAGGCTTGCGGAAAAGAGCTGCCCTATGTAATAGATCCCAGAAGGTCGGGAGATATTGCACAGTGCTACTGCGATCCCTCAAAGGCCGCCAGAGAACTGGGATGGAAGGCAGAACTGGGCATTGAGGAGATGTGCCGGGATTCTTGGAAATGGCAGTCGGCCAATCCAAATGGATATAATCAGAATTGATCGAAAGCTGCTTGTGACAAGTTTTAAAAACAAAGGATGCTGCTGCGGCAGCATCCTTTTCGAGGTTTTTCAGACAGGAGTGATTGACTATGGTAAATGCAGGACTGATATTAGAGGGCGGTGGAATGAGGGGCCTCTATACCGCAGGCGTTCTGGACTTTTTTCTTGACAAAGATTTGGAATTTAGGGAGGTTTACGGTGTGTCTGCTGGAAGCTGCCACGCCTGCAGTTATCTGTCAAAGCAGAGGGGAAGGGCATTGGCTATTAGCATTGACTATCTTAAAGATCCCAGATACTGTGGCGTCAGAAGCCTGATCAAGACAGGGAATCTTTTCGGTGTGAAGATGTGTTATGATACCATTCCAAATGAGCTGAATCTCTACGACTATAAGGCTTTTAACCGCTATGAAGGAAAGTTTTATGCTGTTATGACAGACTGTGAGACTGGCGAGGCTTGCTACCATCAGATAAAAGATATGCGAAAAGATATATGGGCGGTGAGAGCTTCCAGCTCACTTCCGCTGGTGTCAAGAATGGTAGGAGTCCATGGTCACTTGTACCTGGATGGAGGAATCGCAGATTCTATACCAGTAAAGCAGTCAGAGAAAAATGGAAATGCGAAGAATGTCGTTATTTTGACACGCGATAAGGATTACAGGAAAGCTCCCAGCCAAGCTAACCGGCTGATTCGGAAACTTTACAGGAAATATCCAAAGCTGGTAGCTGGAATGGAGGATCGCCATATTCGCTACAATGAGACGCTGGATTATCTGGCAGAGGGCGAAAAAGAGGGCCGTATCTTTGTGATCCGTCCAAGCAGAAAAGTAGAAGTAGGGAGAATCGAAAAAAACAAAGAAAAGTTGATAGAATTATATCAGGAGGGATATGATGATGCCTCAGCCGCTTGGGCTGGCCTGAGCCATTTTTTGGGGCTTAGCGAAGAGGCGAAAAAATAGCCTAAATTGCTTGCATAATGGGTGGGAATATGATATTATATTTCCATCCATTAAACTTTCTGGAAATCACATCTATTGATTCTAATCTGGCGTACTGCCAAAAAATTCCAAAGTTTAGGAAAAAACAACTTCAGCAAAAAAATGGCGGGAAACGCAGATCTATCTTATGTGCCGCCTTCTATATTTTTGCTGCAGTGAGAAAGAAAGCGGGGGATGCCTATGTCTGTGCAGGTCTGTTTTTAGTTTATATGCATGAAAGGGGGATTTTTTTGAGGAAACAGATTTGCTGTGGGATTGGTCTGCTGACAGCAGCCATTACAATAGGAGCTGGGAGTTACCGCCCGGTTCAGGGAGCGGTTAGAGATGGGAACGAGCTGCAGGCCAGCCCATTCAACGCATCCTACCAGAGAGATTCGGATAAATTGCCATCCTGGGATGAATTGCTGGACTCCAGCTCATTTACAGTCCATGTGAGCAATATAGAATTGGGAGAAAAGACAGGAGCGAAGCGGATGGCTAGGAGCAGCCGGGCGTCCAATGTTCTGACGATCACTGGTTCTGGCACTCACGAAATGATGCAGAGCGTTTTGGGTGATCCGGGCGTGTACCTGCTTTTTCAGGGGGCTAATTATAGGCCGGGATTTAATAAAATGATATCCGATCACACCATTGATGGCTCATCCAGGCAGATTGACGCCATCTGGGAGTATTACGATATGAACGGAACCCATACTGTTCAGAAGCCTAAAACGAAAATCTGGAAAGGGTCTGGCAGTTATGCCAATGCGGAGGAAGTTTTGGTGGCGGATTCCATAGTGATTACAAATTCTACTGATAATGGATCTGGAAAATGGAATACTACAGTTCAGATTACGAACCCGCATCCAAAGCTGACAGGGGTGGTATTCTATTACTATGCACCGTATCTCCAGGATTACGGGGGCGTTACTATTTTCCCCATTACTGAGCAGCAAGCAGTGACTGGGGCGCAGGAGGCTCATACCCATATTGGCACCACACGGACGGAGCCTTCCTGCACTACGTCGGGCAAAATTTCAGGCACATGTGAAATGTGCGGAGAAGTCAGCGAAACGATCCCCGCGCTGGGGCACAGCGTCCCTGCCGGATATGATTCGACAACTGTTCCGGGCTACAAGATAAAGGTGTGCCAGAGGTGTGAACGGCGTCTGGAAACCATCCCAAATACCTATCAGCTTATTTATGAAGGGAACGGAGCAGATGGGGGCAGCACCCAGCCCTCAAGCCATCAGGTGGGAACTGGTTTTCAGCTGAAAGCAAATGGATTTGTCAGAAGGGGATATGAATATTCGGGCTGGAACAGCCAACCGTCAGGCCAGGGAACACAGTATCAGGAGAATCAGACAGTCCAGGATTTGACCTTGATAGATGGTGGGATCGTCAGACTGTATGCCCAGTGGACGCCGAAGACCTATACCGTCTTTTTTGACCCGGCAGGAGGAAACTGCAGCGAGGAACAGCGTCAAATCATTTTTGATCAGCCCTATGGAACTCTTCCGGAACCCAAGAAGACAGATTATCAGTTTTTAGGATGGCAGACAGAGGAAACTGCAGAGTTTGTGACAGGTGAGACGCGTTATCAGAAGGATTCTGATACGATATTAATAGCATCTTGGAAACTGCAGTTTGAAGATATGGAAAACGGTACCAACCGCCGTCCTGGAAGCGATGGCATATTTGGAACGGAGGATGATCATTACTATTATAATGGCAAGGATAGCCAGCCCGGAACCGAGGATGACATACCGCTTTCTGCCGGAGCAGACGGAGAATTCGGAACTGGAGATGATTATTATCAGAACAGCGGCGGTTCAGATGTCCATGCTGGTCTCGATACTATTTTTGATACGGCGGATGACTACATAGACAATGGGGACGGAACCAACAGGCGCCCCGGGGAGGATCAGACGTGGGGAACCGATGATGATGAAAAATGGTGGAATGGAGAAGATGGCCAGCCTGGAACGGAGGATGATAAACAGATCCATCCGGGAGCAGACGGAGAGTACGGGACACCGGACGATTACATAGACAATGGAGATGGAACCAACAGGCGCCCTGGAGAGGATCAGACGTGGGGAACCGATGATGATGAAAAATGGTGGAATGGAGAAGATGGCCAGCCCGGAACGGAGGATGATAAAGAGATCCATCCGGGAGCAGACGGAGAGTACGGGACATCGGACGATTATGTAGACAATGGAGATGGAACCAACAGGCGCCCCGGGGAGGATCAGACGTGGGGAACCGACGATGATGAAAAATGGTGGAATGGAGAAGATGGCCAGCCCGGAACCGAGGATGATAAACAGATTGAGCCAGGACAGGAAGAAGAGCCGCCTGGAAAAGGAGAAGAGAGTCAGCAGCCTGAGGGAGAAGATCACACTGCAGGTGAGACGCCATCTGGCGGAGGCGGTTCTATGGGCGGAAGCGGCACGGACGGAAGCAGTACAGATGGAGGCAGCGCCGGCAGTTCAGGAGGCAGTTCAGGAGGATCTGGATGGAGCACTGCAGGCGGCAGCTCCAGTGGTGGAAGCGGTTTAGGAGGTCCAGGTACCAGCGGCAGCTATGTAAGCCTGCTAGGGCATGGAAAAACTGGAGAATGGGAAAAACTTCCAGAGGGGTGGATTTTCCGATATACAGACGGAAGCCGGGCGAAAAGTACCTGGGATTATTTATATTATGGAGTCACAGGAAGAACGGATTGGTATCGGTTTGGGGATGATGAATATATGAAGACAGGCTGGTACCAGGATACGGATGGCTCATGGTATTTTCTTCATACTATATCGGATGGGACACTGGGACATATGCAGACAGGCTGGCACTTGGACAGTGATGGATACTGGTATTATTTGAATCCAGTTAGCGACGGCCATAGAGGGGCTATGTATACGGACTGGCATCTCATTGATGGAAAATGGTATTATTTTAATCCTGTCTCTGACGGGACAAAGGGAGCCATGTATGCAGGCCGAGAAACACCGGATGGATATTGGGTTGGGGACGATGGTGCCTGGACAGAGAATGCCGGGCAGTAAGCTGCCTTCCCTTTTAGCACTAAAATATCGAAATTTGCAGGATGAACGGCAGGGGCAGATGAAACTGCTCCTGCTGAAGGAAAGAAGGGTTTCGCCAGAATAGACAGAACAAACGTTCTGGAAACCGTTGCCTTTTTCAAGAAGATATGATATACTTACAGAACAAATGTTCGAATATGCGGAGGGGACAATGGTAATCCAGCAAAACTTGACAATTTCAGAAAAGTTAAAAATACTTACAGACGCAGCAAAGTATGATGTTGCCTGCACTTCCAGCGGAACTGACAGAAGAGGGAAAGCGGGAGCGCTGGGAAATGCAGTTGAGGCAGGAATCTGCCACAGTTTTGCGGCAGATGGACGCTGTATCTCACTTTTAAAAATTTTGTTTACTAACCAGTGCATATATGACTGCAAATATTGTGTCAACCGCTGCTCCAATGATATGGTCAGAACGGCCTTTACACCAGAGGAAGTCTGCCGTATCACTATCGAGTTTTACAGAAGAAATTATATCGAAGGATTATTTTTAAGTTCAGGTGTACTTTACAGTGCAGACTACACTATGGAGCAGATTTATCAGGCAGTTTATATGCTCAGGACATCCTACCACTTTAATGGATATATCCATATCAAGGCAATTCCCGGAGCTTCGGAAGAGCTGATTGAGAGAGTTGGATTTTTGGCAGATCGCATGAGCGTTAATTTGGAACTCCCTACGGCAGAGGGGCTGAAGCGCTTAGCGCCTGGAAAGACTAGGGAGAAGATTTTAAAACCTATGCGCCAGATTCAACAGGGAATTTGCCATCAGGCTTTTTTACAAGGGCAGGAGCAGAAACTGCTGTATGGAAAAAGCAGAGAAGGATTTGCAGGAGGAGCGGCTCTTTTTCAACCTGGAAATAGGGGGAGGGGATTCGGCCCGAAAGCAGAGGACAGCTTAGTGAAACAAGGCGCGTCCGAATACAAATTCCTGTGTCCGGAAAAGCTCAGAAAGGGCAGGAAATTTGTTCCGGCGGGACAGAGCACCCAGATGATAGTAGGGGCAACTCTGGAAAATGATTACCAGATGATTAAGGTGACGGAGGCACTGTATCACAGTTATGGATTGAAAAGAGTGTTTTTTTCGGCCTTTATACCGGTAAATAATGATTCGGCTTTGCCTGCGCTGCCTGGGGGACCTCCGCTTCTCAGAGAGCACCGTCTGTACCAGGCAGATTGGCTTTTGAGATTCTATGGATTCCGGGCAGATGAACTTTTGACAGAAGAACATCCCAATTTCAATGTCTTTTTGGATCCAAAATGTGACTGGGCAATTCGCCACCTGGAAAAGTTTCCGGTAGAAATCAACCGTGCGGATTACTCTATGCTGTTAAGAGTGCCAGGAATCGGTGTGAAATCAGCCAGAAGGATCATTGCAGCCAGACGAAGCTGCCCGCTGGATTTTTTGGCTTTAAAGAAATTGGGAGTTGTGCTGAAGCGGGCCTGCTATTTTATTATGTGCTCTGGAAAAATGCAGGAAGGAATCCGTCTGAATCAGGATTTTATTACTTCCAGTCTAATTGGAGAAGAACAAAGAAGGTCGTGGGATATCAGCCATAGAAACGCATACCGTCAATTATCTCTGTTTGATGACATGAATTTGGAAGTTATGCCTTCCAGAGCAGACATTCATGCGGCAGCAGGGGGAGATTTTTAAGAGGTGGAGACCGGAATATGACCAGTTATATTTGTAAAGATTCGTTTGAAGGAATCCTGTGCGGGATATATGATGCCTGGATGGGAAAGAGAGGACATAGCCAGGTACGTCTGGAGGTAGAGGGGGCTTTTGAATGGTCTCTTTTCACAGAATATCTTTCTGCCGATGTATCATCGGAAAAAGCCAGAAAGGTGATGGATGCCGTCCGGCAAAAAATATGCGAGGATGCGTTTGAGAAAATTTATATTGCTTCTTTGAGTAATGACTTGGACAGGGCAGATAAGATATACCGTTTTTTAATATATGGTTTTCATTACGGGAAGAAAGTTATGGATATGCTTGCTGTGCCGGCAGTGTTTGACCTGTTTCAAATTTGCCGGAATGTTAGCTGCGAGGCTCATAAATGGATGGAATTTATTCGGTTTTCTGAGACAGGAGAAGGGATTTTGTTCAGCAAAATCGGATCGAAAAATGCTGTTCTTCCGCTTTTGGCCTCACATTTTGCAGACCGTCTGCCTGGGGAAACATGGATGATTTTTGACGAAAACCGAAAGCAGGCAGTTATATTTATCCCGTGTAAGGGATGGATATTATGCGAGATTGATTCTGTGATGGAGGAGACGATCAGGGGATGGCAGACAGATAAGAAGGGTTATGAAGAACTGTGGAAGATTTTTTATAAGGAGATTGCGATAAAAGAGCGAACCAACCCTGTTTGCCAGAGAAATCATCTCCCGCTCAGATACCGGGAATATATGACGGAATTCCATTGACCGGGTGAACCAGAAAGGAGGAATCTTGTTTAGCAGGATATATAGTGGAGGAATACGCGGAATAGAGGGGCAGATTGTCAGTGTAGAGGCGGATTCCAACAACGGGCTGCCCGGAACCTGCATGGTTGGATATCTGTCTTCGGAAGTGCGCGAGGCACAGGAGAGAGCGCGAACTGCGCTGCGGGGCAGCGGTTTTTTGCTGCCGCCGAAAAAGACAGTTATCAATCTATCGCCGGCATCTGTTCGGAAAGCAGGTACAAGCTATGATTTAGGAATTGCGCTGGCAATTTTATCGTCTCTTGAGGGCGGTATATCACCGCTGACAGAGGATAGTCTGTTTATAGGTGAATTAGGGTTGGACGGAAAAATAAAAGCGGTGCGCGGGGTACTGCCTATCGTGATTGCTGCAAAGAAGATGGGGTTTCGCAGATGTTATATTCCAGAGGACAATTTTGAAGAGGGAAACTCTGTGAGGGACATCGAGATTATTACACCGAGAACACTGGCGGAATGTGTGAAGTTTCTGCTTCATCCAGAAGAACAGAAAGAGACTATGAATAGGCGGGCTGCAGAGAGAGACAGGAAATGTGCTGGCCGGGAAGAAACAAGAACCGTTGATTTCTCTGAAGTAAATGGACAAATTTTATTGAAGCGCGCAGCGGAGGTGGCTGCAGCAGGGCGCCACAATCTCCTGATCATAGGCGCTGCCGGAACCGGGAAGACGATGATCGCGCAGAGAATTCCTACAATTCTTCCGCCGATGGAAGAGTCAGAGAGAATTGAAATTTCTAAGGTATATAGTATCTGCGGCCTTCTTCCGCCGGGAGTATCTATGATTCGGGAAAGGCCATTTCGGAGCCCGCATCACACAGTGAGCCCGCAGGCATTGGCAGGAGGCGGCAATATGCCAAAACCAGGAGAATTGTCTTTGGCATCTGGAGGTGTGCTGTTTTTGGACGAGCTTCCGGAATTTGCTTCAAGAACAATTGAGATATTGAGGCAGCCCTTGGAAGAACGCTCTGTGTCGATTTCTCGTCTTCATGGGACGTACATTTTTCCGGCTAATGTCATGCTGGTGGCAGCAATGAATCCCTGCCCCTGCGGATATTATCCGGATAGAGGGCGCTGCCGGTGCAGCAGGGGACAGATTCAGCATTACCTGGGGAAGATTTCAAAGCCTATTTTGGAGAGATTTGATATTTGTGCCGAAGCTGCGCCTATTTCTTATCGGGATTTTAGGGGAGAAGACGGAGAAAGCTCTGAGAATATCAGAGCACGTGTGGTGAAAGCGTGGAAGCTGCAGAGTGAGCGTTTTGGAAATACGGGGATCCGGAGCAACAGTGAAATGGGAATCAGGGAGATAAAACAGTATTGCCGTTTGAATGTCCAGGAGGAAACCTACCTGGAACAGGTTTACACAGCGAAAAAAATGAGCGGCAGATCTGTACATAAAATTTTGAAAGTAGCAAGGACGATTGCAGATCTAGCCGGAGAGACTTATATTTCAAAGCTCCATCTAGCCGAAGCGGTTAGTTACCGAGGATTGGAAGAAAAGTATTGGGGAGGGGGAACGGGATTGTGATAACTGGGCTGACAGAAGAAGAACGTCAGTGTCTGTTTTGGCTTACTAGGATATCTGGTTTTGGCCCGGTCTGGACAGAGCGGGTCTGGAGCGGAATTAAACCAAAAACTGCTTTATATAATATAGAAGAAAAAGTGTTGATAGAGAAAAAATTGATCCCTCCGTCATTGGCTGGGGCATTTAAAGCAGCAAAAGGAGCAGAAGGGAGACGGATAGCGGAAAGAGAATATGAAGAATTACTGAGAAGAAAGATCCGTTTTTTGACACCATATGATTCTGAATATCCGGAGAAGCTGTTGCATATTTCCAATCGCCCTATGGGATTATATGTAAAAGGAATGCTGCCGGATCCGTACCGCCCTGTGGCGGCCATCGTGGGGGCCAGGGAATGCTCAGAGTACGGAAGGCAGGTTGCCCGGTATTTTGGCAGAGAATTGAGTGCAGGAGGGATTCAAATTGTCAGCGGCTTGGCGGCTGGAATTGACAGTGCAGGCAACCGTGGGGCGGTGGAAGCCGGAAAAGCAACTTTCGGCATTTTAGGATGCGGAATTAATATTTGCTATCCAAAAGAAAATTATCCATTATATTCAATCATGGAAGAAAATGGAGGGATCATTTCAGAATATGGATTGGGAGAACCGCCAAAAGCTAGAAATTTTCCGAGGCGGAACAGGATTATCAGCGGTATGGCTGACATTATAATTGTGGTAGAAGCCAGGGAGAAAAGCGGCTCGTTAA
Organism: uncultured Lachnospiraceae bacterium; assembly: GCA_944376125.1. Taxonomy (GTDB): domain Bacteria; phylum Bacillota; class Clostridia; order Lachnospirales; family Lachnospiraceae; genus UMGS1370. Next base: position 83,180 of record CALWBQ010000005.1, on the reverse strand, counting down.
TTATAGCTGAGATTGCTCTGGAACAAGGAAAAGATATTTTTGCTGTCCCAGGAAGAATTACGGATTTGCTGAGCGCAGGGTGCAATCGATTGATACAAGGTGGGGCTTACCCCCTGCTGAATCCAGAGGATGTACTGGATTTTTTCGGAATCAGCCAGAGAAAAATATTAAGAATTCGGGAAAAAAGTGAGAAGGGACTTGCCAAGGAAGAAAAAAAGGTGTATAGTTGCCTCGATTTGCAACCAAAATTTATTGAAGAGATTGTAAAAGAAAGCGGTTTGCCGGTACACGAATGTATGGGGATCCTTCTTGATTTGGAGTTGAAGGGATACATTGCACAGGAGGCAAACCATTATTACAGAAAAAACTGTGGATGAGGAGTCAGTATGGCAACAAATAATCTGGTAATCGTAGAGTCTCCTGCAAAAGTAAAAACGATTAAAAAATTTTTGGGTTCGAACTATGAGGTGGATGCTTCCAACGGCCATGTGCGAGATCTTCCCAAAAGCCAGCTGGGAATAGACGTTGAGCACGATTATGAACCGAAGTATATTACCATTCGAGGAAAAGGGGATATCCTTTCTAAGCTGAGAAAAGAAGTAAAAAAAGCTGACAAAATTTACCTGGCAACGGACCCTGACCGGGAGGGCGAAGCGATCTCCTGGCATTTGATGAAAGCCTTGAAGCTGGATGAGCTGAAGGATAAGAAGGTTTATAGGATCAGCTTCAATGAAATCACCAAAAATGCAGTCAAGGCATCTATTAAACATCCAAGAGAGATTGACATGAATTTGGTGGATGCTCAGCAGGCCAGAAGAGTTTTAGACAGAATGGTGGGTTATAAAATCAGCCCGCTGCTTTGGGAAAAGGTAAAAAGAGGATTAAGTGCCGGCCGTGTGCAGTCTGTGGCTCTTCGAATGATATGTGATCGGGAAGATGAGATTAATGCGTTTGTCCCGGAAGAGTATTGGACTTTGGATGCATCGTTTCAGGCGCCCGGAAACCGGAAACACCTGAAAGCCCGTTTTTACGGCACTCGGGATGGAAAACTGGCGATCAAGAGCAAGGATGAGGCAGATAAGATCCTGAATGAACTGAAGGGCCAGGACTATGTCGTGGAGGAATTAAAGACGGGGGAGCGGATGAAAAAGCCGCCGATCCCGTTTACTACCAGTACGATGCAGCAGGAAGCATCGAAGGTATTGAATTTTTCGACCCAAAAGACAATGCGGCTAGCTCAGCAGCTGTATGAGGGTGTGGAAGTAAAAGGACACGGGACGATCGGCTTGATCACATACCTCCGTACAGATTCGACTCGTGTGGCGGAGGAAGCTGATCAGGCAGCAAGAGGATTTATTGCGGAACATTACGGGAGTCAGTATGTAGCCGGGAGCGAGACAGACAGCAAAAAAGGCGGGAAGATTATTCAGGATGCCCATGAGGCAATTCGCCCTACGGATATCTCTCTTACCCCAGTTATGGTGAAGGATTCCCTTCAAAGAGATTTGTTCCGGCTGTATCAGCTGATCTGGAAGCGCTTTGCTGCCAGCAGAATGGAACCGGCAAAATATGAGACAACGACAGTGAAAATTGGTGCCGGGGCCTACCTGTTTACATTGGCAGCTTCAAAATTAGTATTTGATGGCTACCTATCTGTATATACACAGGAAGAAGATAAGGAAGAACAGAATATTTTGGCAGGCAAACTGGAAAAAGGAATGAAGCTGGAACTGGCAGAATTAGAGCCCAGCCAGCATTTTACTCAGCCGCCGGCCCACTATACAGAGGCATCTCTGGTCAAAGCTCTGGAAGAACAGGGAATCGGGCGTCCCAGTACTTATGCACCGACAATCACCACGATTCTTGCAAGGCGCTATGTAGTCAAGGAAAATAAGAATTTGTATGTGACCGAACTTGGGGAAGTGGTCAATCGCATGATGAAGCAGTGCTTTCCCAGCATTGTGGACACTGCGTTTACAGCGAATTTGGAATATCTCTTAGATAAAGTAGGAGATGGATCGGTTGATTGGAAGACAGTAATCGAAAACTTCTATCCGGACCTGGAGGAAGCTGTTCAGAAAGCTCAGAAGGAATTGGAATCTGTGACCATTGCCGATGAGGTGACAGATGAAATCTGCGAATTCTGCGGCCGCCATATGGTAGTGAAGTACGGCCCGCATGGGAAGTTTTTGGCATGTCCAGGATTTCCGGAATGTAAGAATACGAAGCCATATCTGGAAAAGATCGGTGTGCCCTGCCCGAAGTGCGGCAAAGAGGTCGTGATAAAGAAGACGAAAAAGGGACGCCGCTATTATGGCTGCGAGGCTAATCCAGAATGTGATTTTATGTCCTGGCAGAAGCCGTCGGCAGAAAAATGCCCGGAGTGTGGATGCTATATGGTAGAAAAAGGAAATCAATTAGTCTGCTCCAACGAGGCATGTGGGTATCGTACGAAAATTAAAGCAAAATAAAAGTATTTATTAAAAAATCAAAAAATTTCCAAAAACTATTGTGATTGTTGAAAAACCATGGTAGAATTTAGGTAATATATAGCGGCTTCAGAAAATTTATTCAACTGAGCAAGGAGGTTTTGGAAAATGAGTGTACAGTTGCTGGACAAAACCAGAAAAATCAACAAGCTGTTGCATAATAACAATTCACACAAGTTTGTTTTTAATGATATTTGTAAAGTCCTGAGTGAGATTCTGTTATCCAACATCTTGGTGATTAGTAAAAAGGGAAAAGTTCTGGGTGTCAGTATTTGGCCCGGCGTGGATGAAATTGAGGAACTGATCGAGGATCAGGTGGGCGGCTATGTGGATAAGATGTTGAATGAGAGGCTTCTCAGTGTGCTGTCCACAAAGGAAAATGTCAATCTGGCTACTTTGGGGTTTGCAGAGGAGAATGTAAAAAAGTACCAGGCGATTATCACGCCGATCGACATTGCCGGAGAAAGACTTGGAACCTTGTTTATTTACAAATCGGATGCCCAGTATGATATTGATGACATTATTTTGAGCGAATATGGAACGACAGTTGTCGGCCTTGAAATGATGCGTTCTGTAAATGAAGAGAATGCTGAGGAGACGAGAAAGATTCAGATTGTGAAGTCTGCTATCAGTACTCTGTCTTTCTCTGAACTAGAGGCAATCACCCATATTTTCGAAGAATTGGATGGCAATGAGGGAATACTGGTTGCCAGCAAAATTGCTGATCGGGTGGGCATTACCCGTTCTGTGATTGTCAATGCGCTGAGAAAATTTGAGAGTGCTGGTGTAATTGAATCCCGCTCTTCTGGAATGAAGGGGACATATATTAAGGTTTTAAACGATGTGGTATTTGATGAATTGAAGGCAATTAAGGCAAATGGAAATAAGTAACAGGAAGGGATTGCCAGAGTGAGGCGGAATACTGCTCGCTTTTTTCAGATGATTTTCAGATGAAAGTCACTGAAAGAGGCGGGCAGTCTTTGCGTTCGGACAGGAGATGGACAAAATTGTCAAAAAAAATACTTGCATCACCAATAGTCTTATGATATAGTAAAGTGGCTTACGAAAAAACACGTCTGCGGATTCTGAGGGAAGGTGCCTGGATGATTCATAAAATCTGCTGTATGCAGATTGCGGAGCGTCAGGTCTCCCCGGGAGCATGAGATGCAGGCGGATGTCAAAAACCAAATGGAGGTAGAAACATGAGCGTAATTTCTATGAAACAGCTTCTGGAAGCCGGCGTACATTTCGGTCACCAGACAAGAAGATGGAACCCTAAGATGGCTCCTTACATCTATACCGAGAGAAACGGTATCTATATTATTGACCTGCAGAAGTCTGTGGGGAAGGTCGATGAGGCTTACAAAGCAGTGGCAGACATCGCTGCTAATGGCGGTACGATCCTGTTTGTGGGTACCAAGAAGCAGGCTCAGGATGCTATCAAGACTGAGGCTGAGAGATGCAATATGTTCTATGTAAACGAAAGATGGCTGGGCGGTATGCTGACCAACTTCAAGACCATCCAGAGCAGAGTTGCCAGACTGAAAGAGATTGAGACCATGGCAGAGGATGGAACTTTTGATGTTCTTCCGAAAAAGGAAGTTATCGCATTAAAGAAAGAATGGGACAAACTGGAGAAGAACCTTGGCGGCATTAAGGAAATGAAGAAGCTGCCGGATGCGATCTTCGTAGTTGATCCGAAGAAAGAAAGAATTTGTGTTCAGGAAGCCCATACTCTGGGAATTCCGTTGATTGGAATTGCTGATACTAACTGTGATCCGGAAGAGCTGGATTATGTCATTCCGGGTAACGATGACGCGATCAGAGCTGTTAAGCTGATTGTTTCCAAAATGGCTGACGCTGTTATTGAGGCAAATCAGGGCGAGGCGAATGCTGAGCTGGAGGCAGCCGGCGAAATCGAAGCGGAAGAGACTGCAGAGGCTTAATAATTCTCAACGGATTGATGCTTCGACCGGGAAAAAGATGGTTGAAGCATCTTTTTGGTAGAAATAGGCGGGAGACCGCCTGGAGCGACAGTGAAAAACAATCAATCAGATGGAGGAATTCGAAATGGCGGCAGTTACAGCAGCAATGGTAAAAGAGTTAAGAGAAATGACCGGCGCGGGCATGATGGATTGCAAGAAGGCGCTGACAGCAACTGACGGAGATATGGAGAAGGCAGTCGAGTTCTTGAGAGAAAAGGGACTTGCATCTGCTCAGAAGAAAGCCAGCAGAATTGCGGCGGAAGGGATTGCCTATACTTTGGTCAGCGATGATGAGAAGAAGGCGGTTGTTGTAGAAGTTAATGCGGAAACGGACTTCGTTGCTAAGAACGAAGTGTTCAGAGGATATGTGGCAGATGTGGCTGCTCAGGCTCTGGCCAGCAGCTCTCAGAATATGGATGAATTCATGGCTGAGAAGTGGGCAAAAGATGAGAGCATGACTGTGAAGGAAGCTCTGGCAGCTCAGATCGCAGTGATCGGCGAGAATATGAATATCAGAAGGTTTGAGCGTGTTGAGGAGCCGGATGGTTTTGTTGCATCCTATATCCATGCAGGCGGAAAGATTGGCGTTCTGGTAGATGTTCAGACGGATGTTGTGAATGATGCGGTTAAAGAGATGGCTAAGAATGTTGCTATGCAGGCGGCAGCTCTGAAGCCTTTATATACCAGCAGAAGCGAAGTTGACGCTGATTATATCGCGAAGGAAAAGGAAATCCTTACTGTTGCAGCTAGAAACGAGAAGCCGGATGCAAATGATAAGATCATCGAAGGCATGGTGATGGGGCGCATTAACAAAGAGCTGAAAGAAATCTGCCTTCTGGATCAGGTATACGTTAAGGCTGAAGATGGAAAGCAGACTGTTGGCAAGTACGTCGAGGAAGTAGCAAAAGCCAACAATGCCAAGATAACAATTAAGAAGTTCGTTCGTTTTGAAACTGGCGAAGGTATGGAAAAGAAAGAAGAGAATTTTGCAGAAGAAGTTGCAAAACAGATGGGGATGTAATCCGCTCTAATCGTATGTTCGATTTGACAAAGCCCTTGAAATTTTGTTTCAAGGGCTTTTTTAAAATCTTTTGTGTACATTGCACAGCAACAAATGTCTTTGTAAGTCTGACAAATGTTGGAAACGAATTCTATAGATAAGGTGTGATAAAATGGCCAAATATTTTGCTAAGAGAATCGGAATGGCGATCGTTACGATCTTTCTGGTAACTTGTCTCACATTCCTCCTGATGAATGCAGTTCCAGGAAGCCCTTGGCTCAGTGAGAAAACGCCGTCCGAAGCAACGATTGCGGCTTTAAATGCCAAGTATGGTTTGGATAAGCCTGTGATCGTGCAGTTGGGTATGTATTTGAAAAATCTGCTTCGCGGAGATTTCGGTGTATCATTAAAGATGCAGAGAAACCGAGAAGTATTAAGTATAATTTTGGAGATGTTTCCTGTATCAGCGAAGGTGGGCGCTATCGCCCTGGTATGGGCAGTTTTGGTAGGGGTTCCGCTGGGCTGTCTGGCCGCCTTTAAGCGCGGAAAGCTGACAGACAGTATTCTCCGTGTGATTTGTACCCTGGGAATTTCGACCCCCAGTTTCGTGGTGGCTTCCATTTTGCTGGTAACTCTGGCAGGCGGAATTGCTTCCCTGAAAATCTTCCCGACCATTTTTGATGCGTCGGCAGGCTGGCGTTCCTATGTTCTGCCATGTTTTGCTCTGGGGTTCTATCCTATGTGCTACACTGCCCGGCAGACAAGATCAGCTATGCTGGATTCTCTGAATCAAGAGTATATCAAGACGGCGAGGGCGAAAGGGCTGAAAAATGGCAAGATTATCTTTAAACATGCGCTGAGAAATGCGCTGATCCCTGTTATTACCTACCTGGGTCCCCAGGTGGCCTTTACTCTGTGCGGCGGCTTCGTCGTGGAGAGTGTGTTCTCTATTCCGGGGCTGGGGCGCTATTTTGTCCAGTCTATCCAGAACAGAGACTATCCGGTTATTATGGGGACAACAATTTTCCTGGCAAGTTTTATTATCCTGATGAACGTGGTGGTTGACTTGCTGTACAAATTAGCAGATCCGAGAATCAATTTAACAAAAGGGGGAGAGTAAACGTGTCAAAAGAAAAAAAGATGAAACGCTGTCCGGTCTCCCTGCAGCCTGATGTGGAGTCTATGCTGGATTGGAATTCGCTGACAGCAGCGGATTTTGAACCGGCTACTCAGGACGAAAAAGAAGATTTCATTCCGGAACGGGCCAGTGTGTCCTACTGGAAGGACGCCTGGAGAAGACTGAAGCAGAACGTTGTCGCTATGGTTGCTTTGGGTGTTATTATATTTTTGTTTTTATTTGCTTTTGTAGGACCGTTCCTGATTCCTTATGGCTATGATCAGTTTAATTCCGGTGCAGAAAATCTGTATCCATTCCATTATAGCCTGGAGGATCAGATTCGGGTGGAAGAGGAGATTGCTGCCAGAACCGAAAGTGAAGTTATGGATGTGGACGCCATGATCGCCAAGGCCCAGGAAGAGGCTGCTGCAAATGGTGAAGAGCTGTCTGCAAAAGATATCGCTATTATCCGTGCACAGGCGAGAGCCTCCTCAAACAGCGCTGCCGCTGAAGATGCAGAGACGGATCCGGCGGCTATCCGCAAGGAATTAGGCATTAAGGCCAAGCTGTTCGGATACTCCAGGGACGAGCTGGAGCGCAAAGCAGCAGGGGAACATGTATTCCCTCACATTTTTGGTACAGATATGTATGGAAGAGATATTTTAGTCCGTGTTATGTACGGCGCTAGGGTATCCATGGCAGTGGGCATTTTTGCCGCCCTTCTCGTTTTGGTGATCGGAGCCGTATATGGGTCGATTTCCGGCTACTTTGGAGGCAAGGTGGACGCTGTCATGCAGCGAATTGTTGAGATTATCTATTCCGTTCCGGAAATGCTGGTGGTGCTTCTGATTGCCACGGCGCTGAAACCGATTCTGACAGAGTATGTAAACTCGGGTAGCGGGCCGCTGAAATCATTTGTTAATACTCTGGGCCCCAACTTGATTTCTCTGTTTATAGCCTTTGGAATGCTTTACTGGGTAACCATGAGCCGTATTATCCGCGGCCAGGTTCTTCAGCTAAAACAGCAGGAATATGTTACTGCGGCAAAAGCATTGGGGGCGTCCGGAGGAAGAATTATCCGAAGACATCTGCTTCCTAACTGCATCGGACAGATCGTTGTGACCACCTGTCTGCAGATTCCGTCGGCTATTTTCCTGGAATCTTTCCTGTCCTATTTGGGCGTGGGTGTTTCCGCCCCGCTTCCCAGTCTGGGCTCCATGGCGACAGATGCGCTCAGCGGCATGTACACGTACACATACCGCCTGATTATTCCTGCAATCGTACTGTCTGTTATGATTTTGGCATTTAACCTGTTCGGAGACGGTCTGAGAGATGCTCTGGATCCGAAATTAAAGAAATAGAAAGGCGGAGGCTTAATGGCTGAAAATAAAGAGAATCAGAAATTATTGGAAGTAAGAGACCTCCATGTCTCCTTCTTTACCCCTGCCGGCGAGGTTAAAGCTGTAGGCGGCATTTCCTATGATCTGAACTATGGGGAAGTAATGGGCGTAGTAGGAGAATCCGGCTCTGGAAAGAGCGTGGAGGCTTATTCGATCATAGGTCTTCTCCAGTCTCCCGGAAAAGTGATCGGCGGTTCCATAACGTTTGAAGGAGAAGACGTACTCAATTTTACGAAAGAACAGATGACAGCATTTCGTGGAAATCGTGTTGCAATGATTTTCCAGAATCCCATGACATGCTTGAACCCAGTTTTCACCATCGGAAATCAGTTGGTTGAAGCACTCCGTGCCCATGATAAATCGATTTCCAAGCGCGATGCGGAAAAGCGCGCCATGGAGATGATGGAACTGGTAGGGATTAATAATGTAGAAAAGAGGATGAAGCAGTATCCTCACGAATTTTCAGGCGGCATGAGGCAGCGTGTTATGATTGCGATGGGGCTGATCTGTCACCCACAGCTGCTGATTGCAGATGAGCCTACTACAGCTCTGGATGTTACGATCCAGGCGCAGATTTTGGAATTGATGAAGGATATCCAGAAAAAAACAAAGATGGGTATCATCTTTATCACCCATAACCTGGGCGTGGTAGCAGATATCTGTGACAAGGTGTCCGTTATGTATGCAGGGAAGATGGTTGAGCAAGGGCCAGTGGACGACATTTTTTACAGGCCGGCCCATCCTTATACCAAGGGATTGCTTCGCTCCATGCCCCGCGTGGATGCGGAGAGCTATGAAAGGCTGATTCCCATCGAGGGCACGCCTGTAGATATGCTGAACCCGCCGGAGGGCTGCCCGTTTGCGCCTCGCTGTGAGCACTGCATGAAGATCTGCTTAAAGAAAATGCCTCCTTATATAGAGGTAGGAACGAACCATCGCTCTGCCTGCTGGCTGCGGGTTCAGGAGCAGTTAGAGCACAAGGAGGAGAAAGCTGATGAGTGATAAGATACTCCTTGAGATTAAAGATCTTAGGAAATATTTCCCTATAAAGGGAGTAAAGGGCCCAGGTGTACAGGCTGTGCAGGATGTCTCTTTCGCGATTAAGAAGGGAGAGACGCTGGGCTTAGTAGGAGAGTCCGGCTGCGGGAAGACGACTCTCGGAAGAACGATCCTCAGATTATATGAGCCGACAGGCGGCAGTATTATCTATGATGGGACGCCGATCTATGAGAATCCTCTGGGGCCTGACGGAAAGCCGCTGGGGAAGGCTAAGGCGGTTAATATGCTGCCGTATCGGCGGAAGATGCAGATTATCTTCCAGGATCCTTCCGCTTCCCTGGATCCCCGTATGACGGTAGGCGAAATTATCGGGGAAGCCATTGATATCCATAAATTGGCCTCCAGCAAAAAAGACCGGGCAGACATGATCAAAGAGCTTTTGAGGAAAGTCGGCCTTAATACGGAGCATGCCAACCGCTATCCCCACGAGTTTTCGGGAGGCCAGCAGCAGCGCGTGGGCATTGCGAGAGCCTTGGCGGTGAAACCGGAATTTATCGTCTGTGACGAGCCGATCTCCGCTCTGGATGTTTCCATTCAGTCTCAGGTCGTCAACATGTTGGAGGACATGCAGCAGGAGTTGGGGCTTACCTACCTGTTTATTGCCCATGACCTGTCTGTTGTGCGTCATATTTCCAACCGGATCGGCGTTATGTATCTGGGTTCTCTGGTAGAATTAGGGGAGAGCTATGAATTGAACCGCCATCCGATTCACCCCTATACAAAGACGCTGCTGTCGGCAGTGCCGATCCCGGATCCGGAGATCAGCCGCAAGCGCAGCAGAATCGTCCTGGAGGGCGACATCCCCAGTCCGATGAATCCGCCCAGCGGGTGCCGGTTCCACACCAGATGTCCCTATGCGACAGAAAAGTGCAGCCAGGAAGCACCTGTGTTTAAAGAACACGAACCTGGACACTGGGCAGCGTGCCATCTGCTGGACCAGTAATTGTAAGGTATCATTGTCCTGTAGGACATTGCGATACAAAGCTCATGTGCGAATGCACGAAAAAAGAAGGAGGATCTGTATTTATGAGAAAGATGAAGAAAATCACATCTCTGGCTCTGGTTTCTGCCATGGCAGTTTCCATGGCAGCCTGCGGTTCCAGCGATAGCGCTGAGACTACAGCTGCTACCACTGCAGCTGCTGCAGACACAGAAGCGGCCGAGACCACTGCTGCTGAGAGCGCAGAGGCTGCTGAGACGACTGACGGTGAGTATAACCTGGCAGTCTGCCTGGCTTCTGAACCCCAGACGATTGACCCGGCACTGAACTCTGCAGTAGACGGTGCAATTATGGTCAACCATATGTTTGAAGGTCTGATCAAATGGGCTGATGACGGTGAGGGCAATGCGATAAGCGCGCCTGGACAGGCTGAATCCTGGGAGAAGACTGTAAATGATGATGGCACAGTTACTTATGTATTTACTCTGCGCGACGGAATAAAGTGGTCCGACGGCCAGCCGGTAACTGCGGGCGATTTTGAATACAGCTGGAAGCGTCTGGCTAACCCGGAGACGGCTGCTGACTACTGCTACATGATCGATATGGTAAAGGGTTATGCAGAGGTGTCTACCGGGGCCGCTGATCCCGATACACTGGCTGTAACAGCTCTGGATGATAAGACTCTGGAAATTGTTCTGACCTATGACTGCCCGTATTTCCTGGAGATCGCTGCATTCCCGGCAACCTTCCCGGTACGCCAGGATATGGTAGAAGGCAATGATGAGTGGACCTACGATGTAAATACCTACATTGGAAACGGCCCGTACAAGATGAGCGAATGGTCTCACAATGCCTATATCGATGTAGTAAAGAATGAAAATTACTATGATTATGAGAATCTGGGCCCGGACAGAATCAGATTTACTCTGTTAGACGATGCCAACGCTATGCTGGCTGCTTTCAACAGCGGCGAGCTGGATTTCATTGAGAACTTCCCTACAGATGAGATGGCCAACTACCTGGCTTCCGGCGAGATCACCATCGCTGATTATCTGGGAACCTACTATGTGTGCTTCAACACCGAGGATGAAGTGTTCTCCGATCCGCGGATCCGCAAGGCATTCTCTCTGGTTATCGACCGCAACTACATTGTTGAGAATGTGTCCCAGGCCGGCGAGGTTCCTGCAACCGCATATGTTCCTTCTGGCGTGAACGATGCTGAGGGTGCAAGCGGCGACGACTTCCGTACTGTAGGCGGCGAGTACTACAGCGTAGCAAAAGAGGATTACGAGGCTAACTGCGAGGAGGCACGTGCTCTTCTGGCAGAGGCTGGCTATCCGAACGGAGAGGGCTTCCCGACTGTTGAGTATACCTACAACACGGATGACAAGCACAAAGCAATCGCTGAGGCTCTTCAGAGCATGTGGCAGGAAGAACTGGGCGTGACTGTTACTCTGAGCAATCAGGACTGGAACGTATTCCTGGAGAGCCGTAAGCAGGGCGACTACCAGATCGCGCGCAACGGTTGGATTGCAGACTACAACGATCCCTGCTCCTTCCTGGATATGTGGTATACCGACGGCGGCAACAACGATGCTCAGTACTCCAATCCGGAATACGACGCACAGATTGATGCAGCTAAGGCAACCTCTGATCCTGCTGAGCGTATGGCAGCATTCCACAAAGCAGAGGATATCCTGATCGGTCAGGACAGCGTGCTGGCTCCGATTTACTTCTATACACAGCCTTACATGCTGGCAGATGATATCGATGGAATGTACTATACTCCTCTTGGATACTTCTTCTTTGGCTATACTTCCAGAAACTAATCAGTTTCAGACAGGCTAAATGCCATGTGAAGATACAGCGGCCGTCCCATTTTGGGGCGGCCGTTTTTGTTGCAGGTTTTTTGTTTCTATGATATAATGTCTCCAGAATTGAAAGGATATTAAATCACAGGAGACGGAACCAGATGAAGACGAGACGTGTGTTTTTAAAGTTAAGCGGAGAAGCGTTGGCAGGGCCTAAGAAGACAGGCTTTGATGAAAATACAGTGCGGGAGGTAGCCAGGCAGGTGAAATTGTCTCTGAACGCAGGAGTACAGGTGGGGATTGTCATCGGCGGCGGCAATTTCTGGCGCGGGAGAACCAGCGAAGCGATCGATCGGACAAAGGCGGATCAGATTGGGATGCTGGCTACTGTGATGAACTGCATTTATGTGTCAGAGATATTCCGGAGCGAGGGAATGGGGACGGAGATTTTTACCCCGTTTGTCTGCGGTTCTATGACGGAGCTTTTTTCAAAAGACCGGGCGAACCGATGCTTTGAGGAGGGAAAGGCAGTCTTTTTTGCAGGCGGCACAGGCCATCCTTACTTTTCGACTGATACCGGGATTGCTTTGAGAGCAATCGAAATGGAGGCTGACTGTATTCTGTTGGCAAAGGCGATTGATGGGGTCTATGACAGTGATCCGAAGGTGAATCCTGATGCGAAAAAGTATGACACTATTTCTATTCAGGAAGTAATTGATAAAAAGCTGGCGGTGGTAGATTTGACGGCATCTATTATGTGTATGGAACACAAGATGCCCATGGCTGTTTTCAGCCTCAATGAGAAGGACAGTATAGCCCTGGCCATGCAGGGGAAAATAAACGGCACACTGGTGACCGCATAACAGGAGGGTACTATGCAGGATATTAAAATTTACGAAGACAAGATGAACAAATCTCTGGATGCGCTGCTGAGCGAATTTGGGACAATCCGTGCAGGGAGAGCCAATCCCCACGTTTTGGACAAGATTAAAGTAGATTATTATGGAAGTCCTACGCCGATTCAGCAGGTGGGAAATATTTCTGTGCCGGAGCCCCGTATGATTGTGATCCAGCCATGGGAGAGAAGTCTGTTAAAGCCTATAGAAAAAGCAATTCAGGTTTCGGATTTGGGAATCAATCCTACCAATGACGGGAGTGTGATCCGCCTGGTATTTCCGGAGCTGACGGAGGAGCGCAGAAAAGAGCTGGCAAAGGATGTCAAGAAGAAAGGCGACAACGCCAAGGTTGCCATGAGAAATATTCGCCGGGATGCTAATGATGCGTTTAAGAAGATGGAGAAAGCCGGAGAGATCTCCGAGGATGAGAAGGCAGAGGCGGAGGAGAAGATTCAGAAATTGACAGACAAGATGGTCGAAAAGGTGGATAAAGCCGTTGAGAATAAGACCAAAGAAGTCATGACCGTATAAAGCCAAACAGAGAGGGCAGGCCCGGCCTGCCCTTTTTCTCTCGCTTTGCGGCGCCGAAAGGCTTGTCTGTAAGAACAGGGTACCTATAGAAGCAGATTCTGCAGAAAGGATTGTATAGCAGAGATGGAAAATTCAGGAAATATGAAAAACCTGGCAATACCGGAGCATGTGGCAATCATTTTGGATGGAAATGGCCGATGGGCCAAGAAAAGGGGCCTCCCCAGGAGCATGGGGCACAAGGAAGGCTGCAAAACACTGGAGAATATCGTGGAACAGGCGGCCCGCATGGGCATCCGCTATCTGACAGTGTATGGTTTCTCCACAGAAAACTGGAAGCGATCCAGTGAGGAAGTGGGGGCTTTGATGCAGCTTTTCCGCTACTATATGGTTCGGTTTATAAAAATAGCAAACGAAAACAACGTCAGGGCGAAGATGATTGGGGAGAGGAGCCGTTTTGATCAGGATATTATTGATGGAATCGGCCGTATGGAGAGAGAGACAAAGAACAATACAGGCCTGACGTTTGTTTTTGCGGTTAATTATGGCGGGAGAGACGAGATCGTCAGGGGAATCCGAAAACTTGTAGCTGACTGTCAGGAAGGTGCAGTTAAGCCTGAGGAAATTACGGAGGAAGTATTTTCTTCTTACCTGGATACTGCCGGTATGCCGGATCCGGATCTGCTGATCCGAACCAGCGGAGAACTGCGATTGTCCAACTATCTCTTATGGCAGTGCGCTTATACGGAAATTTATGTGACAGATTGTCTGTGGCCGGATTTCAACAGAGAGGAATTAGAAAAAGCTATTGCTGCGTACAATAAGAGAGAGCGGCGGTTTGGCGGCGCTAAGTAGCAGGAAAGGAGTAAGCTATGTTTTGGACTCGGCTGATCAGCGGTATTGTACTAATCCTGCTTGCCCTGATTTTTGTGATTTCAGGAGGAAGGCTGTTATTGGCTGCAACTGCTGTGATTTCTTTAATCGGGTTATTTGAACTGTACCGCGCTCTGAAGATTTGCGATAAGCCTATGGGAATTGCAGGGTACTGCGCGGCAGTGGCTTATTTTGGCCTGCTGTGGGCGGGAAATACAGAATATATGATGTTGGTATTCATCGGCCTTCTCATGGTCTGCATGACGATTTATGTGGTAACGTTCCCGAAATATCAGACAGAGGAAGTAACAGGGGCGGTTTTCGGCCTGTTTTATGTACCGGTCATGCTGTCCTATCTTTATCAAACCAGGCAGATGCCTGACGGTGCTTATCTGGCGTGGCTGATTTTTATCAGCTCCTGGGGGTGTGATACCTGTGCCTACTGCATTGGCATGATGTTTGGCAAGCACAGGCTGGCACCTGTGCTGAGCCCTAAGAAATCGATTGAGGGAGCTGTGGGCGGTGTGCTCGGGGCGGCGCTCTTGGGCTTTCTGTATGCAACATTCTTTCAGGACAGTATGCTGAATGTTGAGGATCCGCAGCTGGCCTGCGCTTTGGCGTGCGCCATTGCGGCGGTGATCTCCCAGATTGGTGATCTGGCAGCTTCTGCCATCAAGCGCAATCACGGGATTAAAGACTATGGCCATCTGATTCCAGGACACGGAGGAATCCTGGACCGGTTCGACAGCATGATTTTTACTGCCCCGGCTATCTTTTTCGCCGTATCATTTTTGAGATAAGGGAAAGCAGAAGGGAGCAACAGATGAAGACAATATCCGTTTTAGGTTCCACAGGTTCTATCGGAACCCAGACCCTGGAAGTGGTAAGAAATAATGGTGATATCAGGGTGGCAGCGCTGGCTGCCGGCAGCAATGTGGAGAAGCTGGCAGACCAGGCACGGGAATTTTCCCCCAAGATTGTCTGCGTATATGACGAATCGAAGGCGGAGGAGCTGCGCCTTCTGACAAGAGATCTGGATGTCCATATAGTATCCGGCATGGATGGTCTGATCCAGGCGGCGGTAGTTCCGGAGGCGGAGATCGTTGTCACCGCAGTGGTGGGGATGATTGGAATTCGACCTACGATTGCGGCGATGGAGGCGGGGAAGGATATCGCCCTGGCTAACAAGGAGACCTTGGTGACAGCAGGCCATCTGATCATGCCTTTGGCGGAGAGGAGGCATGTGCGGCTTCTTCCGGTGGACAGTGAACATGCGGCTATTTTTCAATGTCTGAACGGAGAGCGGGGCAATGCGATTCATAAAATTCTGCTGACAGCGTCAGGCGGCCCATTCCGGGGATGGACCAGGGAGAGAATGGCGGCAGTAAAGCCGGAAGATGCCTTAAAGCATCCCAACTGGACTATGGGAAGAAAGATTACCATTGATTCTTCTACCATGGTAAATAAAGGGCTGGAAGTGATGGAGGCCCGCTGGCTGTTCGGCGTGGAGATGGATCAGATCCAGGTGGTGGTTCAGCCCCAGAGCATCATTCACTCGATGGTAGAATTTGAAGACGGGGCAGTTATGGCCCAGTTGGGGACGCCGGACATGAAGCTCCCCATCCAGTATGCCCTTTATTATCCTGAGAGGCGCTATTTGCCGGGGGAGCGGCTGGATTTTGCAAAGTTGTCCCAGATTACATTTGAGGCGCCGGATTTTGAGACTTTCCAGGGGCTGTCTCTGGCTTACCGCGCCGGGAGAGAGGGCGGCTCTGTGCCGACAGTTTTTAATGCTGCCAATGAGCTGGCTGTCAGCCGGTTTCTGAAGGGGGAGATTTCCTACCTGACGATTGCAGATATGATCCAGGGAGCTATGGATGCTCATAAAAAAATCGAGGATCCTACCGTCGAAGAGATTTTACAGACAGAAAAGGAAACGTATGAATATATAGAAAGCAGGTGGTAAGTTGCTGAATATCATAGCAGCAGTCCTGATGTTCGGGATTATCGTGCTGGTCCATGAATTCGGACATTTTATTGCGGCAAAACTGAACGGAATCTACGTCGTAGAGTTTTCCATCGGTTTTGGACCACGGCTCCTGAGCTTTAAAAGAGGAGAAACCAGATATTCGCTGAAAATCATTCCGCTGGGAGGCTCCTGCCTGATGCTCAATGAGTTTGACAGCGCCGAGGAAGCAGGCGTTCTCCCGGAAGGGATGAGCAAGGAGGAGGCAGATGAGAGGGGCTTCATAAATAAGTCTGTGTGGGCGAGAATCGCAACGGTGGCGGCAGGACCAGTCTTTAATTTTGTGCTGGCTTTTTTCTGCGCTTTGGTAGTGGTCTGGAGAGTAGGCTATATGTCCCCGCAGGTAATCCAGGTGGAGGCTGGGAGCCCTGCCAGTGAAGCGGGAATACAAGCAGGGGATACGATCACCCGAATTAACGGAAAAGCAGTAGAAGATTACCGGGACATTGAGCTGGAGCGGCTTTTGAAGCCTGGCCAGACGATGGAACTCCAGTGGAGCCGCCCATCCGGCGGAGGATATGAGACATACCGCGCTGACGTTACACCGGAATACTCGGCAGAAAGCGGCTCTTATCTGCTGGGAGTTTATTTTCCCGGCTACGTTCTGGCGGATGACATAGGGGAAATTGTAAAGTACAGTGTGTATAATGTAAAATATCAGGTAAAGGCCGCCGTTCTCAGCCTGGGAATGCTGGTAAAGGGTCAGGTAAGCGCTGACGATGTCTCAGGGCCGGTTAAGATTGTTTCTGTGGTCAGCGAGACAGTGGAGGAAGCGAGACAGTATGGATTTGAGACAGTGATGCTGAATCTGATGAACTTGTGTATTATCATCAGCGCTAATCTTGCTGTCATTAACCTTCTCCCCATTCCCGGGCTGGATGGGGGGCGCCTGTTGTTTTTGATTATTGAAGCGCTGAGGCGAAAGCCGATTGATCAGGAAAAAGAAGGCATGATCCATGCTGCAGGTCTGGCTCTGCTCATGGTATTTATGGTATTTATCCTGTTTCACGATATTCAGAGCCTGCTGTAAAGGCAGGAGGGAGGAAGCAATGAAACGAACAGAGACGAAGACGGTCCGGATCGGAAGCCGGGTCATCGGTGGTGGCAACCCGATCTTGATCCAGTCTATGTGCAATACAAAGACAGAAGATGTGGATGCTACATCAGAGCAGATTTTGCGCTTGGAACAGGCGGGCTGTGATATCATCCGGGTGGCTGTTCCCACGATGGAAGCTGCAGAGGCGTTAAAAGAAATAAAAAAGAGGATTCATATTCCGCTGGTGGCAGATATCCACTTTGATTACCGCCTAGCGATTGCTGCGATCGAAAACGGGGCAGACAAAATCCGGATTAATCCTGGCAATATTGGGGAAAGAGAGCGGGTTCAGGCAGTTGTGAATAAGGCAAAGGAGCGGGAAATTCCGATACGGGTAGGGGTTAACAGCGGTTCTCTGGAAAGGCCCCTGCTGGAAAAATACGGCGGCGTCACAGCAGAGGGAATTGTGGAGAGCGCCCTGGACAAGGTGAAGATGATTGAGGACATGGGGTATGATAATCTGGTAATCAGCATCAAATCTTCGGATGTGCTGATGTGCATTGAGGCTCATGGGATGATTTCTCAAAAAACCGATTATCCTCTGCATGTAGGAATTACGGAAGCCGGCACACTGATCTCTGGAAATATCAAATCTTCGATCGGGCTGGGCATTATTCTTTATGAGGGGATCGGGGACACTATCCGGGTATCCCTCACAGGGGATCCTGTGGAGGAGATCAAGAGTGCCAAGCTGATTTTACGGACTCTGGGCTTAAGAAAAGGCGGAATAGAGGTCGTATCATGTCCCACCTGCGGCCGTACAAAGATCGATTTGATTTCTCTGGCAAATCGGGTGGAGACGATGGCAACGGAGTTTGACGATTTAAACCTGAAAGTGGCAGTTATGGGCTGTGTGGTCAATGGCCCGGGAGAAGCCCGGGAGGCGGATCTGGGCATCGCCGGCGGTGACGGAAATGGGATTCTGATCAAAAAGGGCGAAATTATCAGAAAACTCCCAGAAGACCAGCTTCTTACGGCTCTCAGGGAGGAACTGTTAAAGTACCGCCAGGTATAGGAGGCAGACAGATATATGGCGAAACCATTTTTTGAGGTGTTTCCCCAGTTGGATATTGCGCCGCAGATGCAAGAGCTTTTAAATCTGGTTCAGGTGGAGAAGGTCTCCGCCTCCAGAGATAGAAGCTCTCTTCGCATTTATTTAAAGAGCAGCCGATTAATCCATAAAAAAAATATTTTTGACTTAGAGACAGGGATCAAGCAGCAGTTGTTCCCGGGAAAAGAGCTGAGAATCAAAATTATTGAAAAGTATGTCCTTTCTGGCCAGTATACCCCTGAAAAGCTGCTGAAGGTATATCGGGACAGCCTGCTTTTGGAGCTGAAGCATTACAGCATTATTGAGTACAGTATTTTTCGGAAGGCAGAGATTTCCTTTCCTGAGCCTGACTTGATGGAAATGACGGTGGAGGACACCATGGTCTCTAAGGAGAAGGCGGGGGAACTGAAGCGGATCCTGGAAAAAATATTCCATGAGCGGTGCGGCCTGCCTGTGGAAGTCCGATTTGTCTATGTGCCGGCTCAGGAGAGCCAAATCCGCAAGAAAATGGAAGAAAAGCTGAATGAGGAGTGCCGCCAGATGGCTCAGGAGCGCATGGCGGTTCATTCAGAGATGCCGGAGCTGCCACCGAAATCACCCAAAGCTGCATCAGAGCCGAAAAAGAAGCGGGAGGAGGAAGTTCCTTTCTCTGGAGGGAAAATGGCATCGAAGTCCGGACAGACGGGCAGTCCTGACGGAAAGCAGCCGGAAGGGCGAAAATATTATAGCCGGAAGTCAGACAATCCGGATGTCCTTTACGGGCGGGATTTTGAAGATGACTATACGGAGATCGATAAGATTGACGGAGAGATAGGGGAGGTCGTGCTGCGGGGCAAGATTATCGCCAAGGACAGCCGGGAACTGAGAAGCGGAAAGACAATTATCATCTTTGATATTACAGATTTTACAGACAGCATTACGGTCAAGGTATTTGCCAGGGAGGAAATGCTGGAGGATCTGAACAATGCAGTGGCGGTAGGAAATTTCATTAAGATCAAAGGTGTTACCACCATCGATAAATTTGACGGAGAATTGACTCTCGGCTCTGTCACTGGCATTAAAAAATGCGAGGACTTTACATCCAAGCGAATGGACAATAGCTTGACAAAGCGGGTGGAGCTTCACTGCCATACAAAGATGAGCGACATGGACGGAGTCTCCGAGGTGAAGGATATTATTAAGCGGGCGAAGAAATGGGGGATGCCCGCCATTGCCATAACGGATCATGGCTGTGTTCAGGCTTTCCCGGATGCCAACCACGCTCTGGATAAGGGCGATTCCTTTAAGATTCTGTACGGCGTAGAAGGATATCTGGTAGATGATCTGAAGCAGCTTGTAGAAAACCCAAAGGGCCAGGATTTTTCGGGCAGTTTTGTAGTGTTTGACATTGAGACCACCGGCTTTTCGGCGGAGAAGAATAAGATCATTGAGATCGGGGCAGTGAAGGTGATGGATGGGGCCATTGTGGATCGGTTCAGCACCTTCGTAAATCCTGATGTGCCGATCCCCTTTGAGATTGAAAAACTGACAGGCATTAATGATTCTATGGTTCTTCCGTATCCGGGTATCCGGGAAATTCTGCCTCAGTTTCTGGAATTTTGCGGGGATTCGGTCCTGGTGGCTCACAATGCCGGGTTTGACGTGGGCTTTATCGCCCACAATGCAAAAGAACAGGGGATTCCCTTTGAGCCTACTGTGCTGGACACCGTGGCTTTGGCCCGCCACCTGCTGCCGAATCTGAACCGGTACAAGCTGGATACGGTAGCCAAGGCTCTTGGAGTTTCCCTGGAGAATCATCACAGAGCGGTAGATGACGCCGGGGCGACAGCGGAGATTTTTGTCGCTTTTGTGGAAATGCTCCGTAAGATGGAGATAGAGACCCTTGACCAGCTCAATGAGCTCAGCGATCTGTCAGCGGAAGCTATACGGAAGCTGCCTACCTACCACGTAATTATTTTGGCAAAAAATGACTTGGGGCGGATTAACCTGTATAAATTGGTCTCCATGTCCCATCTGACTTATTTTGCCAGAAGACCTAGGATTCCCAAAAGCCAGCTGGCTAAGTACCGGGAGGGGCTGATCATCGGTTCCGCCTGTGAGGCCGGCGAATTGTATCAGGCCCTAGTGCGGAGCGCCCCGGATATGGAGATTTCCAGGATTGTTAATTTTTACGATTATCTGGAGGTACAGCCCCTTGGCAACAATGCTTTTATGCTGAGAGATGAGAAGAGCACTGTCAACTCTATGGATGATCTGATCCAGCTGAATAAAAAGATTATTGATCTGGGAGAACGGTTTGGGAAGCCGGTATGTGCTACCTGTGATGTCCATTTTCTGGATCCGCAGGATGAAATCTACCGGAGGATCATTATGGCGGGACAAGGATTCAAGGACTGCGACGAGCAGGCTCCTCTGTACCTTCGGACTACGGAAGAAATGCTGAAAGAATTTGACTATTTGGATCCAAATAAGGCGGAGGAGATCGTGATCACCAACACCAGAAAGATTGCGGATATGTGTGAGCCCATTGCGCCGGTAAGGCCGGACAAATGCCCGCCGGTGATTCCAAATTCCGATGAAACCCTGCGGAAGATCTGCTATGACCGGGCTGTTGAAATGTACGGGGATCCGCTTCCACAGATTGTGGTGGAACGGCTGGAGAGAGAGCTGAATTCTATTATTTCCAATGGCTTTGCAGTCATGTATATTATTGCTCAAAAACTGGTGTGGAAATCCAATGAGGACGGCTATCTGGTGGGTTCCAGAGGGTCTGTCGGATCTTCCCTGGTGGCTACCATGTCGGGAATTACAGAGGTAAATCCTCTGAGTCCCCATTATTACTGTCCAAACTGCCATTACAGCGATTTTGACTCGGAAGAGGTGAAAAAATTCGCCGGGATGGCAGGCTGTGACATGCCGGATAAAAATTGTCCCGTCTGCGGTCAGCCTTTGAAAAAAGATGGGTTTGATATCCCATTTGAGACGTTCCTTGGATTTAAGGGGGACAAGGAGCCGGATATCGATTTAAATTTTTCCGGCGAGTACCAATCCAAGGCCCACGATTACACGGAAGTTATTTTTGGAAAAGGGCAGACCTACCGGGCCGGAACGATCGGAACCCTGGCTGACAAGACTGCTTACGGCTATGTAAAGAAGTATTTTGAGGAGAGGGGGACCAGGAAGCGAAACTGTGAGATCAACCGGATTGTCCAGGGATGCGTGGGAGTCCGGCGAACTACAGGCCAGCACCCGGGCGGTATTATTGTGCTTCCGCTGGGGGAGGAGATCAATTCCTTTACCCCTGTCCAGCACCCGGCCAATGACATGACCACCATGACGGTGACGACCCATTTTGATTACCATTCCATTGATCACAACCTGCTGAAACTGGATATTCTGGGACACGATGATCCCACCATGATTCGAATGCTCCAGGATCTGACCGGGCTGGATCCGGTCAAGGATATCCCTCTGGACTCGAAAGAGGTGATGTCACTGTTTCAGAACACATCTGCCCTCGGGATTACACCGGAGGATATTGGAGGCTGCAGGCTGGGGGCTCTGGGAGTTCCGGAGTTTGGGACCGACTTTGCTATGCAGATGCTGATTGATACCCAGCCAAAATACTTTTCTGATCTAGTGCGGATCGCGGGTCTGGCCCATGGTACGGATGTGTGGCTGGGGAATGCACAGACCTTGATTCAGGAGGGAAAGGCAACCATTCAGACGGCAATTTGTACCCGTGACGATATTATGATCTACTTGATAGGCATGGGATTGGAAGAAGGGCTTTCCTTTACCATTATGGAGAGTGTCAGAAAAGGCAAGGGCCTGAAACCGGAGTGGGAGGAAGAAATGACCAAACACGGTGTCCCGGACTGGTATATCTGGTCCTGCAAAAAGATCAAATACATGTTCCCCAAGGCCCACGCGGCGGCCTACGTTATGATGGCGTGGCGCATCGCCTACTGCAAGGTCTTTTATCCGCTGGCGTACTATGCAGCCTTTTTCAGTATCCGGGCCAGCGGCTTTTCCTACGAGCTAATGTGCCAGGGAAGAGAGCGGCTGGAGGCAAACCTGGCAGATTACAAAAAGCGCCAGGACACCCTGTCTAAGAAAGAGCAGGATACGCTGCGGGATATGAGAATTGTACAGGAAATGTACGCCAGAGGATTTGAATTCGTTCCGATAGACATCTATAAGGCCAAAGCCCGCCATTTTCAGATTGTGGATGGCAAACTGATGCCATCTCTCAGCAGCATTGACGGCCTGGGCGAGAAGGCGGCGGAGGGGATCGTGGATGCGGCGAAGGACGGAAAGTTTTTATCGAAAGAGGATTTCCGAAACCGTACCAAGGTCAGCAAAACGATCTGCGATTTGATGGCAGATCTGGGTCTGCTGGGGGATCTTCCGGAAAGCAATCAGCTTTCGCTGTTTGATTTTGCGTAACCGTTTTGTAAGTGCAGAGCTGTCAATGAGAATAGAACTGCCGCGACTATGTCAGGAGGGGAAGCAGCATGAAGTTTACCAGCCTTGCAATCCGCCATTTTAAATCCATTGAGGAAATGGAGATCCATGATATCGAAAATGCCCTGATCTTGGTGGGAAAAAATAATACTGGAAAAACTTCCGTGCTGGATGCTATCCGGTTGGTAACTGGCGTTCGCCAGGCGAGGCCGGAGGATTTTAATGAAAAACTCCAGAATATTGAGATCGAGGTGGGGCTGGAGATTACAGCGGAGGATCTGCATCTGTTTCATCAGAGGGGCGCAGTCAGCCCATACAAGCGGTACAGCCTCTGGGAACAGGAGATGAGGAGGCGGCTTCCCTCCTTACAGGGGGAGACACTGAACTTTACCTGTACTGTCAACCGGGAGGGAAAGAAGCGGTACGGGGATGGCTCAAAAAAGCACAATAAATACATAGAGGAAATCCTTCCCAGGCTGTATTACATTGATACGGATCGGAATATGGAACAGCTTCAGAGAGATCTTCTCCTGGCACAGACCAAGGTGATCCAGCAGGAGATGAGGGAAGGATCCTGCATGTTTGACGGTGCAAAGGTCTGCCGCCATTGCTTTCAGTGTATTGGCCTCATCGATCAGAAGCGGCCAGGAGACTTGACCTTGCTGGAAGCAGCACGGCTGATGGAATACAAGATGTATCAGATGGACCTGAACCAGTTCGCCCAAAACTTAAATGAAAATTTTCACAAAAACGGAGGGCTGGAGGAGATCTGCTACAGTTTTCACTGGGATCCGGAACAGGTCTTTGGGGTGCGGGCCCAGATCTATAATAAAGAGAGAGGACGGATCAGCTCTATTGAAAATATGAGCAGGGGTATGAAGAGCATTTATATGCTGTCTCTCCTGGAGACGTACAATGAGGAAGAAAACCAGATGCCCAGTATCATTTTGGTGGAATATCCGGAAATGTTTCTGCATCCTCAGCTTCAGAAAGTGGCAAGTGAGATCCTATACCGCCTGTCCAAGAAAAACCAAGTGATTTTCAGCACCCACTCGCCTAATCTGATTTTCAACTTTAACAGCAGGCAGATCCGGCAGGTCGTTCTGGACTCTGATTCATGTTCTGCGATTCGAGAGAAAACAGATATCAGCAGAATTTTGGACGATTTGGGCTACGGTGCTGCAGATTTGATGAATGTCAGCTTTGTATTTTTCGTAGAGGGAAAGCAGGACAAGAGCCGCCTTCCGCTGCTGCTGGAAAAATACTATTCAGAGGTTCTCGATGAGGAGGGAAGGCCATCCAGAATATCCATTATTACTACCAACAGCTGTACCAACATTAAGACGTATGCCAATCTGAAATACATGAACCAACTCTACATTAAAGACCAGTTTCTGATGATCCGGGATGGAGATGGAAAGGATCCGGAGGAGCTGAAACGCCAGCTGTGCCGCTATTACGATGAGAGAAACCTGGAGGACGCCGATAAGCTGCCGAGGGTCCGGCCTGAGCACGTGCTGGTTCTGCGGTACTACTCATTTGAAAATTACTTTCTGAATCCTGCAGTGATGTCTGAGATCGGAGTCATTTCCAGCGAAGAGGAATTTTATGATATTTTATGGGAAAAGTGGCAGGAATATTTGTACCGCCTGAGAAGCGGCCGAAAATTGACGGAGGTTCTTGGACGTCAGCTAAAATCGAAAGAGGATTTAAAAGAGCATATGGAAGAGCTTAAAACCTATGTGAGAGGCCACAATCTCTTTGACATTTTTTATGGCCCTTATAAAAAAGAAGAGAAGACTCTTCTGAAAATGTACATCGATCTGGCGCCAAGAGAGGACTTCCAGGACATTTTGGACGCGGTTGACCGCTTTGTGTACTTTGACAGCCGGAAAAAAGGGCGGTGAAATAGGGCGAGAGAAGCGAAAGTCCCGGAGGGAGCAGGGAAAAACGGATTTGTAATCAATTTTTATAAAAATTTGAAAAATTTTCATTGACAGTTTCCGAGTTTTGTATTATACTACCACTTGTGACTGAGCGATGGCAAAAACAACAGAGTTCAGAATTCACAGTGTCGAGGCGTGGCTCAGTTTGGTAGAGCGCTGCGTTCGGGACGCAGAGGTCGCGTGTTCGAATCACGTCGCCTCGATTTCGGCCTCATGGTCAAGCGGTCAAGACGACGCCCTCTCACGGCGTAAACCCGGGTTCGATTCCCGGTGAGGTCATGTAAGTACAAGCTGCTGTCAGTCAGCAGCTTGTTTTACCTTAAAGAGAAAATTTCATATATGCCATTGTAGCTCAGCCGGTAGAGCACTTCACTCGTAATGAAGGGGTCGCGTGTTCGAATCACGTCAATGGCTTTCAAGGCAAAAGGCCGGAAACCAGGAAAAACAAGGGTTTCCGGCCTTTTCTGAGTATATGGGAATGGATGAAATGTTGAAAAACGGAGGCAGTCAGACATTGGCTGCAGATGAGTGGTATGCCTGACAGAGAGAAAGAAATTGTTGTCAAAAAATACAATCGTGTAATATAATGGAATAGAATTGATAGAAAGGGTGCAGTTTTGCCGAAAAGGCGATGGGAGCAGTCAGGCAGTTGGAAAGCGATGGCATAGGATAGGACAACAGGAGGAAGCATGATCGCCAGAGAAGAAATCTTAAAAAATCTTAATGCTCAGATTCACATCAATGGTCACATTTTGGGGGTAGTGGCTGGATCCGGGATGACAGCCAAGTATGCGGCAGAAGGGGGAGCGGATATTCTCTTGGCGCTCAGCGCTGGTAAGTTCCGGATTATGGGGCGGAGTTCATTTTCCAGCTATCTCTGCTATGGAAACAGTAATTCCATTGTTATGAATATGGGACAAAATGAGCTGCTGACGATTATAAAAGACAAGCCGGTGCTTTTTGGGCTTTTTGCCAGTGATCCGATGATTAATTTATATGATTACCTGCAGCAGATTAAGGAGAATGGCTTTTCAGGCATCGTAAATTATCCGACTCTGTCCCTGATCGACGGTAATTTTAAAACCGCTATCGAGATGGAAGGCAACAGTTTTGAAAAAGAAGTGGAGGCTATCAAATTGGCCCACTTTATGGATCTTTTTACAATCGCCTTTGTGACGGATGCGGATCAGAGCAGGGCAATGGCGCAGGCTGGAGCCGATGTGATTTGTGCTCATTTTGGCCTGACGAAAGGCGGCTTTCTGGGCGCCAAAAAATACATATCCATCAATGATGCAAAGAAGATTTCTGAAGAAATTTTTAATGCCTGCGATGAGGTGCGGGGCGATGTGATGAAAATGATCTACGCGGGACCGGCAAACACACCTATTGATATGCAGTACATGTACCAGAATACCAAATGCCAGGGATATATCGGAGGGTCGACTTTTGAGCGGATTCCGGTAGAGCGGGCTATTTTAAATACCACAAAGGCCTTTAAAAGCTGCGGCAGCTTTGATGCCAATGATCCTATGACGAAGCTGCTCAATGGAAATCTGCATCCAGATGATTATGTGGATTTTGTAAAGAAATATATAGAAGAGCATTATATGCAGAAAATTCAGATGCAGGATCTGGCAACTTACACCCATGTTTCCAGCTCTTATCTCAGTGTGAAGTTCAAAAAAGAGGTAGGATGCAGTTTCACGGAATACCTGATTAAATTTCGGATCAATAAGGCAAAGAAACTGTTTCGGGAAAGACATATCACCTGCAAAGAGGCGGCAGATATGGTGGGATACGAGGATTACGCGCAGTTTTCCAAAATGTTTAAGAAATATACGGGGATATCCCCTACAGAATATATTGAACAGAAACAGTAGAAAATCGGCAGTGACGCAATGTTGCTGCTGTTTTTTTATGCTCTTTCAGACAACGGTTTCTAAAAAATCAGAAAAAAATAATCAATACAAACAATTTATCGTACTATATAAAATGGAGCAAAAAAAAATCTTTCTTAATGTGGAGATGGACTCAAATAATAAATAAAATATAAACACAAAAAGTCACTGGGAAAGGATTCAAAATTATTAATATAAACACAAGATTAGGAAATGATACCACATTTATAAAGGCGAAGAGATGGACTAAAATATAAACATAGGTTAAGAATTTACGGAAAAGGGGGAGGATACATGAAGACGATTGCATTGGCAGGAACGTTTGATACAAAAGGCCAGGAATTTCTCTATGTAAAGGAATTGATCGAAAAATTGGGAATCCGGCCTTTTACTATTCACACAGGCGTATTTGAACCTCTGTTTGAGCCGGATGTTTCGAACAGAGAGATCGTGGAATCGGCTGGATATGATTTGGATGATCTGATTCAGAAGCATGATCGTGCACAGGCGACAAAGGCGATCGCTGCCGGAATGGAGATTTTGATTCCGCGGCTGTATCAGGAAGGAAAGTTTGACGGTATTTTATCCTTCGGGGGATCCGGAGGGACTTCTCTTGCGACGGCAGCCATGAGAGCTCTTCCCATAGGTGTTCCTAAGGTAATGGTGTCTACGATGGCATCAGGAAATGTGGAGCAGTACGTAGGAACCAGTGACATTGTAATGATACCGTCCATTGTGGATGTGGCGGGTCTCAACGCAATCTCGAAAACGATCTTCCGGAATGCAGTGCTGGCTGCAGCAGGAATGGTTGACTTGAAGGACAAGCTGCCCCAGGAGGAAGAAGATGAGAAGCCTCTGGTAGCAGCCACCATGTTTGGCGTGACGACGCCCTGCGTTGAACATGCAAAGGAATATCTGGAGAATCATGGCTACGAGGTGATGGTGTTCCACGCAACAGGGACAGGCGGAAAGACAATGGAGGCTATGGCAAAGTCCGGATACTTTAAAGGAATTCTGGATCTGACTACCACGGAGTGGTGTGATCAGGTTGTAGGCGGCGTGCTGGCAGCTGGGGAAAAGCGGAATGAAGCGGCTTCCCTGTGCGGAATTCCCCAGGTTGTTTCAGTGGGAGCTATGGATATGGTGAATTTCGGCCCGCCGGAAACGGTTCCGCAGAAATTTAAAGGCAGAAAGTTTTATCAGCACAATCCCACGGTTACTTTGATGAGAACAACAGCGGAGGAAAATGTTGAGATCGCTCACAAGCTGGCAGAAAAATTGAATATGGCTTCTGGCAAGACAGTCCTTATGCTCCCTTTAAAGGGTGTATCGGCTATCGATGTGGAGGGCCAGCCCTTCTATGGACCGGAGGAGGATGCGGCTTTGTTCCGCACCTTAAAAGAAAATGTCAATCAGGACGTGGTCAAAATAGAAGAGTGTGATATGGCCATCAATGACCCGGAATTTGCAGAAAAAGCAGCAAAAACATTGATTCAGTTAATGGAGAACCATTAAGCAATAAATAGGAGGTATTAGTATGAACAGAATGACAAGAAGCGAAATTATGGAAAAGTTCCGCAATGAAGTGAAAAGTGGAAGAATTTTGGTAGGCGTTGGGGCCGGAACCGGAATCACAGCTAAGTGCAGCGAAAAAGGCGGAGCTGACATGCTGATTATTTATAATTCCGGGCGTTTCAGAATGGCAGGCCGCGGCTCTCTTTCAGGACTTCTGGCATATGGAGATGCCAACAAAATCGTACAGGAGATGGGAGCAGAGGTTCTTCCAATTGTAAAGAATACGCCTGTTCTGGCTGGTGTCTGCGGGACAGACCCCTTCCGTGTCATGGATCTGTTCCTGAAAAAATTAAAAGAGCAGGGATTTAACGGTGTTCAGAACTTCCCGACTGTCGGCTTGATCGACGGAACCTTCCGCGCTAATCTGGAGGAGACTGGAATGGGATATGGCCTTGAGGTTGATATGATCCGTGAGGCACATAAGCTGGATATGCTGACCTGCCCGTATGTATTTGATCCCTCCCAGGCAAAGGCCATGGCAGAAGCTGGAGCAGACATCCTGGTTGCCCATATGGGCCTGACAACAAAAGGATCGATCGGTGCGGAGACAGCCATTACCCTTGACGATTGCTGCGAGAAGATTCGCGGTATCATCAAAGCTGGGCGGGAAGTTCGGCCAGACATTATGGTAATCTGCCACGGCGGCCCCATTGCAGATCCGGAAGATGCAGCTTACGTTATCAAGAATGTACCTGAAATCGATGGATTCTTCGGAGCATCTTCTATTGAGCGCCTTGCTTCCGAGAGAGGAATGACGGCTCAGACAGAGGCATTTAAGGCAATCAAGAAGTAATACAGCAGTTGGAATGACATGCAAAGGGGGAAAAAGAATGAACGAACAGAATAAGGCAGCCGCGAAGCTAAATCCATCAGCGGTTCAGGCAATCAAATGGCTCATTGCCATAGGCATTCCAGTGATCTTATATTTTGTGATTCCTCAGACTGAGGCAGTTACCCTGGAAATGAGAAAATTTTTCGTCGTCACTGCGTGGGCGATTTTGACGTGGGCGATGAACCTGCTCCCGGTTTACATTTCCGGCCTTTTGCTGACAGTCGGAGCGATCCTGTGGGGCGTGGCACCAGCGACCGTCGTTATGGGCCCCTGGACAGGTTCCGTTGTGTGGCTGTCTCTGGGCGGCCTGACGCTCTCTGTTATCTTTGAGAAAAGCGGTTTAATGAACCGGATCGCATACTTCTTTATCGTAAAATCTGGCGGTTCCTATAAAGGCATTGTGACTGGCCTGGTTCTTTCCGGCATTGTCATCGGCCTTCTGGTCCCCAACATGACTGGACGTGTTGCTCTTTACTGTGCACTTTGCTACGGTATTTACACAGCACTTAAAATTCCTAACAACAGCAATACCGCGGCAGGCATCATGTTTGCAGGCTTTGTAGCCGCCATCGCACCTTCCTGGATGTACCTTTCGGCCAGTGAAAATCTGCAGCTGGTCAATTCCTACCTGCAGGAGATCGGGAAAGATGTCAGCTGGATGCAGTATTTTATCAGCAACTTCCCAGTTATGCTTCTTTGGCTCATCGCTCTGCTGGTGATGATCCGCATAATGTTCAAACAGGATGCAAAGATTGATGGAAAAGAATATTTTGAAGAAAAATATAAGGCTCTGGGCAAGATGTCAACGAAAGAAATCAAGTTTTTGATCATTCTGCTGGGGCTGGTAGCAGCCATCATCTTCTCCGGAATTGATCCCGGCTGGCTGTTTACACTTGCTGTTATCGTCTGCTTTATTCCCGGCATTGATGTCGGCAAACCGGAAGATTTAAAGGATGTAAACTTCACGATGGTGTTCTTTGTTGCAGCGACAATGTCAATCGGCAATATGTCCAACAGTGTAGGCGTAGCAGATCTGGTCAGCACCCTGATGATGCCAGTTCTGCAGAATATCAACAATCTGGGCATGTTTGTAGTGACCTGGCTGGTAGGTGTTATCGTAGACCTGATGATGACCCCTCTGGCAGGAATGGCATCCTTCTCCCCGCTTTTTATCAGCATTGCGGAGAACCTGAACCTCAGTGTGGTCGGAACAACGTTCAGCTTTGTATGGGGTGTTGAGCAGCTCTTCTTCCCATATGAATGGGCTTTATTCCTGATCCTTTTCAGCTACGATGTCTTCGATATGAAGAAGGCAATTAAATTCTCTACAGGAAGGACTGTATTGAGCCTGCTCTTCTTAGTGGCATTAATGTATCCATACTGGTCAATTACCGGATTCTTACAGTAGGAGGAATATCAAATGGTAAAATATGAAAAAAAAGAAAGCCTGATTGAGAGACAGAAAAAGGCAGAAGAGGCATTTTTGTCAGACTTTCAGAATGGAAATTATTCCTATGACAAACCGTTAGTTGTGTTAAATCCCTACCTGATCTCTCCTTTGACAGCAATGATTTTATTCCGCACCTCTACTAAACAGGAGGTTACGCTGACCGTAAAGGGGAAGACAACAGAGGGGAATATCGTCCACCGTTTCCCGGCTGAGACGGAGCATGTTCTCCCGGTATACGGATTGTATGGCGGTTATGAGAATACAGTGGAGCTGTCTTTATCCGGCGGCGAAAAATCGGAAATTAAGATCCAGACAGATCCCCTTCCGCCAGAAGTTCCGGTTCCGACATTCTGCAAACCAAACAAGGAACATATGGGGGACAACGTGATCTTTCTGACCCAGACCTCCAAAGCAGATGCGCTGGCCTGCGACTATGCAGGAGATGTTCGCTGGTATCTGACGATTAATGTCTGCTTTGATTTGAAGAGACTTTCCAACGGCCATCTTCTGGTGGGAACAGACCGCCTGATTCGGCTTCCGTATTACGTAAGCGGCACCTATGAGATGGGAGTCCACGGAAAGATTTACAAAGAGTATAGGATTCCCGGCGGCTATCACCACGATACTTTTGAATTGGAAGATGGAAATATTCTGATGCTGACCCAGATGCCGGACGCAGCTACTGTGGAGGATGTTCTGGCTTTGGTCGAGAGAAAAACAGGCAAGATCCTGCGCCTGTGGGACTACAAAAAATTGCTGCCATATCAGTGCCAGTCTACTTATTCCGGCACTGGTACCGCCCATGACTGGTTCCACAACAATGCAGTCTGGTATGACAAGAAGACAAATTCCATCACCCTGTCCGGGCGCCATGAGGATGCAGTCATCAATATCGACTTTGTCACCGGAGACCTGAACTGGATCATCGGAGATCCCCAGGGCTGGCCGGAGGAGTATGTGAAAAAGTACTTCTTTAAGCCCGTAGGAGAGCCGTTTGAGTGGTCCTATGAGCAGCACGGTGTAGTAGTTTGCCCGGACGGCGATATTATGATGTTCGACAATGGGCATTACCGCTCCAAGATAAAAGAACATTATATGAAGGCGAAAGACAGCTATTCCAGAGGAGTTCGCTACAGAATCAACACGAAGGATATGACAATCCGTCAGATCTGGCAGTTTGGCAAGGAGAGAGGAGGAGATTTCTTCTCGCCGTATATCTGTAACGTAGAGTATTACGATGAGGGCCGCTACATGGTTCACTCTGGCGGAATTGCATACAAGAATGGAGAACCGTTAGAGGGGCTGGGCAGTACAGATGGAACCGGAAGTGACTGCAGGCTTAATGCAGTCACCTGCGAGATTGTCAATGATGAAGTTGTCTATGAGCTTCATGTTCCGTCTAATGTGTTCCGGGCAGAAAAATTGCCAATGTACTATGCAGGAGAAGTGGCAGAGCTGGGAGAAGGCCAGGCCCTGGGCGCCATGAGCGTTACCCCAGAGTGGGATACGGAAGTTCCGGCCGAGCCGACAAACGAAGAGATTCCGGATCACTATGGCGCTGTCCTGACGGAAGAGAATGACAGAATTACTTTCAATGCTACCTATGAAAAAGGTGAGCTGGTAATCCTGATTTTGGAAGACGAAGCGGGCTGCCAGCACAGATACTATGTTGACACGTCAGCACCTGGAAATTATGGCGCAATGTGCGTAGGCACTTTCCTCAAGAATGACCCGAGAAATATTGACGTATTTGTCAACAAAGCCGGACTGAAGGGAAAGATGAAGGTAAAACTGCTTCTGGAAAATAAGATCTACGATTCTAATATTGAAATTGATTTTTAATGTAAAATTGCCTGTGCCCCAGAGCCGTCAGAGCTCTGGGGCACAGGCTTATGTTATAGTTTGGAGGAATCTGAAAGTCGATATTTGAACTTTTTTACAAAAATTTTCTCCTTTTATTGACGAAATTGTCAAAAAAAGGTATGATAGAAATGTAGGATTTTACAGAATCTTTACCTAAAGAAAGGGAGGAAGCAATTTATGAAAAAATCTGTATTAGCAGTATTGCTGTCAGCATCCATGACAGTAGCCCTGACCGCATGCGGCGGCGGAGCAGCAGATGCTACAACGGCAGCTACTGAAGCAGAGACCACTGCGGCAGAGACCACCGCAGCAGAAACTGAGGCAGCTGAGGCTGGGAGTGAGGCAGAGGAGACCGCTGCAGCCGAAGCGGAGGGCACACCGGTAAAGGATCCTTCTGAGTTTAAAGTTGGTATGGTTACAGATGTCGGCGGTGTAAATGATGGCTCCTTTAACCAGTCATCCTGGGAAGGACTTCAGAAAGCAGGACAGGATCTGGGAATCCAGGTAAATTACCTTGAGTCCAATACAGATGCTGATTATACACCTAATATTGAAAACTTTGTGGACGAGGACTATGATCTGATTATCTGTGTAGGCTATATGCTGGCTGACGCTACCAGAACTGCAGCAGAGACCTATCCGGATCAGCAGTTCGCAATTATCGATGATGCTACGAATGCAGATCTGCCAAACGTTACCTGCCTGATGTTCGAGCAGGCTCAGTCTGCTTATCTGGTAGGCTATGTGGCAGGGCTGGTAACAGAGAGCAATAAAGTTGGCTTTGTCATCGGTATGTCCAATGAGAACATGAACCAGTTCGGCTATGGCTATGTAGCAGGCGTGAAGGATGCTAACCCGGATGCTGAGGTTCTGCAGTACAATGTAAATGCATTTAATGACCCGGCAACTGGAAAGTCTGCAACCACATCTATGGTGACTGAGGGTGCCGACGTTATCTTCCATGCTGCAGGCGGATCTGGTCTGGGTGTGATCGAAGGCTGCAAGGAAAATGGCATCTGGGCGATCGGCGTTGATACTGACCAGAGCTCCATCGCTCCGGAGACGATTCTGACCTCCGCTATGAAGAGAGTGGACAATGCAAGCTATGACGCTGCAAAGGAGGCCCTGTATGGAATCCTGGACAGCGGCGTGATTACTTATGATATCACAACCGGCGGTGTGGATATTGCTCCGACAACTGACAATCTGAGCGATGATGTGATTGCAGCAGTTGAGGATGTGAAGGCTAAAATCACTTCCGGCGAGATTGTTGTTCCCAACAATGCTGCAGATTTCGAAGCCAAATACGGCGATATCTATACTCTGGATGACTGATGCTTTCAGGCTGCAGGGATTGATTTGACAAGATAACAATGGGGAGGGGATATTCATAAACAGAAATCATTGCTTATGGATATCCCCTTTTTTCCTATGACTTGTACCGGCAGTAGACTGCCTGGAGAAGTGATGGGAAAAATCAATGGTGAAGATGAACAATTCTAAAAAGAGAAAGGATGAAATTGCGATGAGAGAGATTTCAATGGAAAGGGTCAACCAGACTCGTCAGGAAATTCTGGATATTATTGAAAGCCCCATTCTGACCCACGAACAGAAAGTAGCAAATATGGCTGGAAAGGCTGATTCCCTGATGGAGGTTCTGGATCTCCCGGAGGGGCTGGATGAGCTTTTAAATGTGCCTGGAGATGTAAAATGCATCTGTGATCTGGCGGAGGGCCATGCCCCGGTTCGCCCCAGATACATTATTCCTGACTATTTTAAATTTATGAAAGAGGGGAGCAAATTCCTTCAGCTGGATCCTCCGAAAGATCTGTATGAGGCACTGAACTCCCTGCTGATTTTCTATAAGCATGTTCCCAGTGTGACGAACTTCCCGGTATATGTGGGCGCACTGGATGAGCTGCTGGAACCATACATCAATGATGTGGATGAGGCACAGGCCAAGAAACTGCTGAAGCTCTTTATGCAGCATATTGACCGTACAGTCCTGGATTCTTTCTCTCATGCCAATATTGGGCCGAGAGCCACGAAGGCTGGACGCCTTCTGCTGGAAGTAGAGCGGGAGCTGGAACAGGCGGTTCCCAATCTGACTATGAAATACGAGGAGGGTGTTACGCCGGATGATTTTGCTCTGCTGGCTGTGGACACAGCTCTTCACAGCGCAAAACCCAGCTTTGCCAACCACAAAATGTTCAAAAGTGAGCTGGGAGAAAACTACGTAATTGCAAGCTGCTACAATGGCCTGCTGCTGGGCGGCGGCTCCTACACTCTGTGCCGCCTGATTCTGGGAAATATCGCTAAGAGGGCGAAAAATATCCAGGATTTCAAAGAAAACCAGCTTCCCTATGTGATGGACATCATGGCGCGCTATATGGATGCCAGAATCAAATTTGAGGTGGAGGAGAGCGGATTCTTTGAAAATAACTTCCTGGCGAAGGAAGGGTTTATCCACAGAGACCGCTTTACCGCTATGTTTGGTATGGTAGGAATGGCGGAGTGTGTCAACATCCTCCTGGAGAAGGAAGGCATCAGCGGGAGATACGGAAAAGATGACAATGCTACCCAGTTGGGTGTGGAGATTATGGAACAGATCGATGCATTTAACAAGCAGCATACCAACCCCTACTGCGAGGCGACAGGAGGCCATTTCCTTCTTCACGCTCAGGTTGGAATCGCCGAGGATCAGCATATCAGCCCAGGAACCAGAATCCCGATTGGTGAGGAGCCGGAAGAACTGATCGACCATCTTCTTCAGTGCTCAAAATTCCATAAATATTTCCCGTCGGGAACCGGAGATATCTTCCCGATCGATACAACTGTTCACAAGAACCCTGAATTTGTCCTGGATATTGTAAAAGGCGCTTTCCGGAAGGATCTGCGGTACTTATCGTTCTATTCCAGCGACAGCGATGTGATCCGGATTACAGGCTATCTAGTTAAGAGATCAGAGATTGAAAAATTAAAGTCCGGGCAGAATGTACTTCAGGACACCACTCATTTGGGTCTTGGGGCTGAGATTAACGGCCATATCCTGGAGCGGAAGGTGAGATAAGGATGAAGGCTCTGGTCAATAAGATTATTCCCTTCAGTGCGGTGGACGGACCGGGAAACCGCACTTCCGTCTTTCTTCAGGGGTGCAACATGAACTGCCGCTACTGTCATAATCCGGAGACCCGAAAGGTTTGCATCGGGTGCGGCGATTGTATTGAGGCATGTCCGGCAGGGGCACTTTTCTGGATGAAAGACGGAAACAGCCGGAAAGTGGGATATGATCCGGCAAAGTGTGTTTTTTGCGATACGTGTATTCACATCTGCACCCATGATGCCAGTCCGAGGATCCAGGAAATGACACCGCAGGAAACCTTTGACAAGGTTGCCAGGCAGATCCCGTTTATCCGCGGTGTCACCGTCTCGGGCGGGGAGTGTACTCTGTATCCGGAATTCCTGACAGAATTTTTTCAGATCTGCCGGGACAATGGACTTGGAACTCTCATTGACAGCAATGGAACGCTGGATTTTAAACAGTATCCGGAGCTGCTGGCGGTTACAGACGGGGTTATGCTGGATATAAAAGCCTTCGATGAAACGGAACATAAAACAGTTACAGGAATTTCCAATGGTCTGGTGATGGAAAATTGCCGCTATCTTGCCAGTTTGGGAAAATTGTATGAGGTGAGGACGGTCGTAGTTCCGGGGCTCTTCGATGCGGAAGAAACTGTCCGGAAGACTGCGGCTATGCTCAGACCATATCAGAAGATCCAGCCGATCCGCTATAAGATTATCGCATTCCGTCCCATGGGGGTGAGAAAAGAGTATGCCGGATATCCGGTGCCTGACAGCAATCTGCTGGAATCCCTGGCAGGGATTGCCAGAGAAGAAGGCATAGGGAAGGTAGTCATTATTTGATAAATGAGAGAATAGGAGGAAAAGGTGTGGGTAAGACGAGTCATATAGACGAAAGCACTGTTACAATCCAGATGAAGGACATCGTCAAGAAATTCGGGAATTTTGTGGCCAATGACCACATAAACCTGACTGTCCACAAGGGAGAGGTCCACGCTATTTTGGGAGAGAACGGGGCTGGAAAGAGCACTTTGATGAATGTCCTCTACGGCCTGTACCGGCCCACAGAGGGGGAAATTTTTGTCAATGGCAAAAAGGTAAATATTGACAGCCCGGGAAAGGCCATCGAATTAGGAATTGGAATGGTTCATCAGCATTTTATGCTGGTACAGCCCTACACGATCACGGAGAATATCATACTGGGCATGGAACCAGTGAAAGGACTGCAGGTAGATCTGGCATCAGCTAGACAGAAGGTCAGAGAGCTTTCCGAAAAGTATAACATGCAGGTGGATCCCGATGCGAAGATCGAAGATATCTCTGTGGGAATGCAGCAGAGAGCGGAGATTTTAAAGGTTTTATACCGCGGAGCAGATATTTTGATTCTGGACGAGCCGACTGCCTCCCTTACTCCGCAGGAGATTGAGGAGCTGATTGAGATTATCGGCCATCTGACGGCGGATGGAAAATCAGTCATCCTGATTACCCATAAATTGAAAGAAATCAAAGCCAGTGCTGACTACTGTACGATTATTCGGCAGGGGAAATACATCCGTACTGTCAATGTGGAAGACGTTACGGAAAATGAGCTGGCCTCCATGATGGTAGGCCGTGACGTGGAATTTGTGGTGGAAAAGAAGAATATCACTCCTGGGGATGTAGTGCTTGAGGTAAAAAATCTTCACGGCAAGGACTACCGCGGCACGGAAATCCTGAAGGGACTGAATCTGACAGTCCGAAAGGGAGAAATCGTAGGCTTGGCCGGAGTCGATGGAAACGGGCAGACAGAGCTGGTGGAGATCTTGACGGGCCTCCGGAAGGGCGATTCCGGGGAGGTCTATATGAATGGGGAGAATGTTTTCAACTGGACGCCAAGGGCATTGTTCAAAAAAGGAATTTCCAGCATCCCGGCTGACCGTCAGAAGCACGGCTTGGTTCTGGAATTCTCTGTAGCCGAAAATCTAATCCTTCAGAATTTTGCGGAGCCGGAATTTTCAAAGAAAGGAATTCTCAATAAAAAATCAATCTTTGATCATGCAAAAGAGCTGATCGCCAAGTTTGACATTCGGCCTTCCGGCTGTGAGGAGAGGCCGGCCGGCCAGCTTTCGGGAGGAAATCAGCAGAAGGTGATTATTGCCCGGGAGGTTACCAATGACACAGATCTTCTGATTGCTGTAAATCCAACCCGAGGTCTGGATGTAGGTGCTATTGAGTTCGTCCATAAATATATCGTTGAACAGCGAAATAAGAACAAAGCAGTTCTTCTGGTTTCTTTTGAGCTGGATGAGATTATGAGCCTGTCTGACAGAATTGAAGTAATCTTTGATGGAACGATCAAGGGCGGAATGGCTGGAAAAGATGCAGATGAAAATACATTGGGATTGATGATGGCAGGAGGAAATCAGCATGAATGAGAAGAAAAGTATTTTAAATAGTAATGCCTTGTATACCCTGATTGCCATTGCTATCGGATTTCTGGTAGGAGCTTTGTTTCTGCTGGTGGCAAAGATCAATCCGATCGAAGCGTATACAAAATTATTTACTGGTGTGTTCAGCAAACCGAAATTTGTTGTGTGGGCTGTTATCTATGCCAGTCCCCTGATTTTTACCGGCTTGAGCGTAGCATTTTCCTTTAAAACCGGTGTGTTTAACATCGGAGCAGAGGGGCAGTTCGTAGTCGGAACGTTGGCTGCTGCTGTGGTAGGAATCATGGTGGATGTCCCGGCAGTGATCCACATTCCGCTCTGTATTCTTGCTGCTGCTGCGGCAGGTTCCATCTGGGGAAGCGTGGTAGGCTTTTTAAAGGTGAAGAAGGGCATCAATGAGGTGCTGCTGTTTATCATGTTCAACTGGATCGCCTTTTATTTATCCAATTATGTGGTGAATCTGGAAGTGATCCATAAAGAGGGCGGCGGAGAGGCAACAAAAGATGTGCTGGAATCAGCAAAGATTCTTCTTCCTCAGTCGGTTCGCCAGCTGACGGGCTGCAGCAATGTCAACTTTGGTATCTTTTTAGCCATTATTGCAGCGGTTGTCATCTGGTTTCTGATCAACAAGACGACTATCGGCTACCAGCTTAGAGCGGTAGGCTTTAACCGGAATGCTGCTGAGTATGGCGGCATCAATGCGAATCGGGCGGTTATGACAGCTATGGCCATCTCTGGCGGTCTGGCAGGACTTGGCGGAGCAGTCCAGCTTCTGGGAATGTCCATGAGAGTCAGCCAGTTTGCCACCCAGGAAAGTTATGGGTTCCAGGGAATCACAGTGGCTCTGATTGCCGGCTCCAATCCTATCGGATGTATTTTCTCCGGGCTGTTTTACGGGGCTATGAAGTACGGAGGCAGCAAGCTGAGCCTGATCAATGCCCCGTCAGAAGTGGTTGATATCATTATGGGTACAATCATTCTGTTTATTGCAGTCTCCCATGTATTCAAAAAACTGGCGCTGAAAGGAAAAAGGGGGTAAGACGATGAATACCATTATTAAAGATTTAGGACTGCTGATCAACGCGACTCTGGTGGCAACGCCTCCCCTTCTTTACGCGGCATTAGGTTCCTGTTTTTCTGAGCGAAGCGGCGTTGTCAATATCGGAATTGAGGGAATGATGACGATAGGCGCCTTTACCGGGGCAGCCGTAGCTCTTTTTACTGGGAACGGCTGGTTTGCCTTTTTCTGCGGCGGTCTGGCAGGAGCACTGTTCGGCCTAATTCACGCCATTGCCTGCGTTACATTCGGAGCAGATCAGACGATCTCAGGAACGGCTATCAATTTTTTGGCTCCTGGCCTGGCGGTATTTCTCTGCAAAGCCATGTTTGACAATTCAACTGATACACCGCCTATTGATACGGCCAGCAAACTGCCGAAACTGCTGGACGGGGTCTTCCCGGTGGGCTCTTTTGCCAACAATGTATTCAGTACGTATGTACCGGCCTATCTTTGTTTTGTCTTAGTGCTGGTGGTGTGGTTTGTATTCTATAAGACCCGTTTTGGTCTTCGGCTGAGAGCGGTAGGTGAGCATCCTCAGGCGTGTGATACCCTTGGAATTAATGTGTTCCGCATCCGCTACATCTGCGTGATCCTGTCCGGTTTCCTGTCCGGGCTTGGAGGAGCGTATGTGACGTTGGCGACTATTAATCAGTTCCGTCCCATCGTAATTGTGGGCCAGGGCTTTATCGCTATAGCGGCAGTTATTTTTGGAAAGTTCACTCCTCAGGGTGCAATGAAAGCATGCCTTCTGTTTGGTCTGTGCAGCGGCTTGAAAGTTATGGCAGGTTCAGGGAATACTATTTCGCCAAACCTGATTTCTATGATCCCATATGTTGTTACGATTATCACCTTGGTGCTTTTTGTCGGCCGCGGTCGGGTTCCCGCAGCAAACGGGAAACCATATGTAAAATCGAAATAGCATCTGTCGGATGGCAGAGGAGAGGAAAGGTTTATGGATAGAGAGTTATTGATCCAGAAAGCAATGAAAGCCAGAGAAAATGCCTACACCCCTTATTCCGGGTTTCAGGTGGGAGCGGCTCTTTTGACGGATGACGGTCAGATTTTTACAGGCTGCAACATTGAGAGCGCCAGCTATACTCCCAGCAACTGTGCGGAGAGGACGGCTTTTTTCAAAGCGGTCAGTGAAGGAATCCGGGAATTTCAGGCTATCGCCATAGTAGGCGGTCCTGCTGGAAGGGAGGAGCTAGAAATCTGCGCTCCCTGCGGCGTTTGCCGCCAGGTTATGATGGAATTCTGTGATCCGAAGACATTTGAGATCATTCTGGCTAAAAACCCGAAGGAATACCAGACATTTACCTTAAAAGAACTGCTTCCCCTGGGCTTTGGGCCAAAAGATTTAGAAAGGTAAGGGTTCGCAATATGATCGACCTCCATATGCATTTTGATGGCTCGCTCCCAGTAGAGACCGTTTTGAGACTGGCGGGGGAGCAGAATATAGCCCTTCCGGCAGACACCGAAGAGGGACTGACACCATATCTGAAAGCGCCGGCTGACTGCCGGGATTTGAATGATTATCTGTCTAGGTTCG
Source organism: uncultured Lachnospiraceae bacterium (assembly GCA_944376125.1). Taxonomy (GTDB): domain Bacteria; phylum Bacillota; class Clostridia; order Lachnospirales; family Lachnospiraceae; genus UMGS1370. The sequence goes on along the minus strand of CALWBQ010000005.1, from coordinate 42,762 downwards.
ATCTTCCCCTGAAGGTTCTCCAGACGCGTGAGGCGCTGGAAAGCGGAGCCAGAGATCTGGGACAGCAGCTAAAGAGCCAGGGCATTGTTTACGCGGAGATGCGTTTTGCCCCCCAGCTTCACACCCAAATGGGGCTGACTCAGCGGGAGGTGGTTCAGGCAGTTTTAGACGGCCTGTGTTCCTGCGCTCCGGGCATCTGGATCAATCTGATCCTCTGCTGTATGAGGGGCGGAGAAAACCAGGAGGAGAATGCTGAAACCATAGAGATTGCTGCAGATGAGATAGAGTCGGCCAGAAAAAGGCTGAAATCGGGAGAGGTCTGCTTCTCCAGAGTTGTCGCTGCTGACCTGGCCGGTGCGGAGGCAATCTTTCCTACAGGGGACTTTGCGAAAATTTTTTCAGCGGCCAGAGAGAGGAGTATTCCATATACCATTCATGCCGGGGAAGCTGACGGGCCGGAGAGCATCCGTGCAGCCTTGGCTATGGAGGCATACAGGATCGGTCACGGTGTACGCTGTGTGGATGATGAGAAACTGGTGGAGGAATTGAAAGAGAGGCAGATTCCTTTGGAGTGCTGCCTGACCAGCAATCTGCAGACCAGGGCATTCGCCAGTGCCGGGGAACATCCGCTGCTTCCTCTCTATCGGCGGGGGCTGGCAGTGACAGTCAATACCGATAATATGACAGTTTCCCAGACTACGATTGCAAACGAATTTGCAGTTTTAAAAGAGCTGGGAATGACGGAAGAAGAGCGGAGAGGACTGCTGGAAAACAGTATTCGGGCTTCTTTTGTGACAGATCAGGAGAAACAGATCTTGAGAAAGCGTATTCTGAAGTAAACATGTGCTTTCGGGCGTTATATATGATGAAGGGCAGGATGGCAGGGATATTTTCAGCGAAGTGCCGTCCTGCTTTTATAAAATGTGCTCGGGAGGTATGGAGATGGGCTGTCTTGGCAATCTATTGTGGTTTCTGTTTGGAGGTTTTCTCAGCGGTCTGAGTTGGGGAATCTATGGCTGTTTGTGGTGCCTGACGATCGTAGGGATTCCGGTGGGAATTCAGTGCTTTAAATTTGCATCGCTAAGTTTCTTTCCCTTTGGAAAAGAGGTGCGTTATGGCGGCGGAGCGGGCTCCTTGCTGCTGAATATCATCTGGCTGATTGTTTCAGGAATCCCGCTGGCGGTAGAATCCGCTATTATGGGCTGCCTCCTGTGCATCACAATAATTGGGATACCCTTTGGCCTTCAGCATTTTAAACTGGCCAAACTGGCATTGATGCCTTTTGGAGCGGAGGTAGTATAGGTAGCAAATTGTCGATATGGCCGAAATAATTATGAAAATTTATAAAAATACTTGAAAAAATTTAAGAGCTGTGCTATACTACCACAGTACCGCAGATGTAGTTCATCGGTAGAACACCAGCTTCCCAAGCTGGGGAGGCGGGTTCGATTCCCGTCATCTGCTTATCTGTTTAAAAGGCCGGAATCCTTTCTAAAACTAAGGTTCCGGCCTTTTGTCTGTCTATTTGGCAGGTAAAAGAAAATACGATTAATTTACTCTGCCTTGCCTGTGCCTTCTTCCCTCAGACATTTTCCGTTGCTGGCAATGACTTGTTTGTACCAGTTAAAGCTCTTTTTCTTGGAGCGATTCAAGGTGCCTTTGCCCTCATCGTCTTTGTCCACATAGATGAATCCGTAGCGTTTTCTCATTTCTCCGGTGCCGGCAGAAACCAGATCGATGCAGCCCCAGGGGGTGTAGCCCATGACATCCACGTCATCAATCTCAATAGCGTCCATCATGGCAAGGATATGGTGTTTTAAGTAGTCGATCCGGTAATCGTCATGGATGGAGCCGTCGGGCTCAACAGTGTCAATGGCTCCCATTCCGTTTTCTACGATAAAGAGGGGCTTCTGGTAACGGTCATACAGATAGTTGAGGGAGGTGCGGAGACCAAGGGCATCAATCTGCCATCCCCAGTCGGTTGCGGTTAGATATGGATTTTTTCCGCCGGATGCCAGGTTTCCCTCTGTGATTTCTGTATTTTCCCCTTCGATAGAAGAAAAGTAATAGCTGAATGCCACGAAATCAACAGTCCCCTTGCGCAGGATTTCCTCATCCCCCGGCTCCATATGTGGGAATACTCCCAGAGCTCTCTGAATAGAGGTGCAGGTGTTGGTATAATAACCCCGGCAGTGGACATCCCCAAAGTAATAGGTCTTATTTAGCTTTTTCAGAGCCATAATCTGGTCGCTGGGGCGGCAGGTGGCCGGATAACAGAGCGGATAGAGAAGCATACATCCGATTTGGTTGGCCGGATCGATCTCGTGACCCAAAATGACTGCCCTTGCGCTGGCAACCAGCTGATAGTGGGAGGCATTGACCATGATTTGATTTCGATCCTCACCATCCTGGTAGATGATGCCTGCCTGGTGCCAGGGCCGGTCGGAGATCATTAGGGCGTTGATCTCATTAAAGGTGAGCCAGTAGTGGATACGGCCCTTGAAATGGGTAAAAAGTACCTGACAGTAGCGAACAAAGAAATCAACCAAAGCCCGGTTCCTCCAGGCACCATATTTTTTTACAAGGCCCAGAGGCATCTCGTAGTGGCTGATGGTGACAACCGGTTCAATGTGATATTTTTCCAGTTCATTCAGAACACAGTCATAAAATTTCAGACCCTCCTGATTGGGCGCCTCCTCATCGCCGTTTGGAAAAATGCGGCTCCAGGAGATGGAGAAGCGAAAACACTTAAAGCCCATCTCCGCAAAAAGCGCGATGTCTTCTTTGTAGTGATGATAGAAATCCACGGCCTCGTGGCTGGGGTAGTAGCAGCCGGGCCGGATCTCATCGTGGATTTCTCTCTGGACGCCGTGCCTGGCACCCATCTCCACATCGTTGACCGAAAGCCCGCGGCCGCCTTCCTGATAGCCGCCCTCATATTGGTTTGCGGCAGTCGCGCCGCCCCACAAAAAATTTTTTCTCATTTCCATAGAACAGAAGCCTCCTTGTATATGAAGTGGAATTGGAAGGATAAACAGATCGTCTCTTTCCATGAATCTGTAGAGAGTATAGCAGAGAAAAAGGAGATTGTCTATGGATTTGGGCGCGGATTTTGTGCACATATAACAGAAAATAAGGGTAAAATTAAATATAATAGACAAAATATATAGAAGAAATTCCCTATGAGTACATGCGTATGGCCAATGAGATCATATCCTATGCTCAGATTTCCTTGAACAAGGAGCTGGATGAGAATATCTACATCGCTCTCACGGATCATCTGAATTTTGCAGTCAAACGGATCCGTCAGGGGATCACGCTTACCAATTCCATGCTCTGGGAGATTAAGCACTATTATAATCACGAGTACCGGATCGGAAAAGAAGCAATCGGGATCATTAAACAATATACCGGTCTGGATATGCCAGATGATGAAGTCGGTTTTATCGCTCTGCATATTTTGAACTCAGAATTGAATCTGGATATGGATCATTCCAGAATGATGACAAAAATTATACAGGACGTCCTGAATATTGTGAAATACCATTTTAATATTGTCATTGATGAGGAATCCCTGGACTACGAGCGGTTTGTGACTCATCTGAAATTTTTTGTTCAGAGAGCCATGAAGGAGCAGGAATCCAGGATATAGGATAAGAATCTGATGAACATGATACGGGCCCAGTATTTAGATGCCTATGACTGTGCAGGAAAGATTGCCAGCTATATCGAAAAAACGACACCGTATGTTGTATTGGAGGAGGAGATGGTTTACCTGACTGCCCATATACAGAGACTGCAGAAGGCTTCTCCAAAAGCGAGATAAATTTGCTGCGATAGTTGACTTTTTCGGAAAATAAGAGCATAATATCTTTAATAGTTTTTACAAATGGGAGGATGCAGATGATGAAAAGACAATTTGGAAAGACCATGGCAACCTTAGCAGCTGCAGCAGTGCTTACTGCCGGACTTTCTGTGACCGCTCTGGCTGCAGAAGATGGGCAGGCAAACGAGTATGGCGTGATCGACCGCACAACAAAATACGAAGCGACTGAGAAGGAATCCACCCGGCCGCCGCAGGTAGGCTGGGTATCCGACAGCAACGGAACCAGATACCAGATGGCTGACGGGACTTATCTGGCAAATGTGTGGTATCAGGCTGCAAATGGAAACTGGTATTTTCTAAATGAAGACGGCTACCGAGTGACAGGCTGGCAGAACATTGATGGTGTGGACTATTACTTTGAGCAGGATGGCCATATGCTGATTGGATGGCAGAAGATTGATGGAAATTGGTATTTCTTCGAGTTCTTGCCGGACAGCACCAGAGGGGTGATGTATGCCGAGATGCAGACACCAGACGGATATATGACGGACGCTGAAGGCGTGATCCAGTAACCGTCAGAATAGAAGGAAAAGCTGCAAAGGAGCTTCCTGCAGACGGAACAGAGAACCGCTGCGGGAGGCTCCTTTTTTAGCCTTCCAGCGGAAGATGGATCTGTACTTTTTCACAAAGACTTGCAAAAATTGTTCCTTTCCGTGTATAATGGGTAAGGATTTTTACTAGATATGGAGGAGTATCATGGCTAAGACACAGTATAATGCGGAAAGTATTACCGTCTTGGAGGGCCTGGAGGCGGTTCGGAAGCGGCCGGGCATGTACATCGGGAGCGTTGGGATAAAAGGATTGAACCATTTGATCTATGAGATCGTGGACAATGCAGTGGATGAACATTTGGCGGGTTTCTGCACTCAGGTATGGGTTACGCTGGAGGCCGATGGCTCCTGCACAGTAAAGGATAATGGCCGGGGAATCCCGGTGGAACTGCATAAAAAAGGAATCTCTGCTGCCAGGGTTGTTTTTTCTACTCTTCATGCCGGCGGAAAGTTTGACAACAATGCATACAAAACCAGCGGAGGACTCCACGGAGTCGGCTCCTCTGTCGTCAATGCACTGTCAGAGCGGATGGATATTAAAATATACAGAGACGGCCAGATCCATCACGACAGTTATAAGAGAGGCGTGCCGGCGGTGGAGCTGAAAAATGGTCTTCTGCCAGTAATCGGAAAGACAAAGGAAACAGGCACAGAGATTAACTTTCTGCCGGACGGGGAAATTTTTGAAAAGACCCGCTTTAAGGCAGAGTGGATTAAGAGCCGTCTCCACGAGACCGCCTATCTGAATCCCGGTCTGGTGCTTTATTATGAGAACAAGCGGCCTGGGGAAGAAGAAAAAAAGGTTTATTCAGAACCGGAGGGGATTGTCGCCTATGTCCGGGAGCTGAATTCCGGAAAGACTCCAATCCATGACCCTATTTATTTTAAAGGAGCTCTGGATAAGGTGGAAGTCGAAGTGGCCTTTCAGTTTGTGGATGCCTTTGAGGAGAATATTTTGGGGTTCTGCAATACTATTTTCACTCAGGAAGGCGGCTCTCACATTATCGGATTTAAAACTAGGTTTACTGCGCTTATTAATACGTATGCCAGGGAACTGGGCATTTTAAAAGAGAAAGATGCAAATTTTACCGGGGCAGATACTAGGAACGGCATGACGGCAGTGGTAGCCGTCAAACATCCCGATCCTATTTTTGAGGGTCAGACCAAAACGAAGCTGGCCAGTGCAGATGCTACCAAGGCGGTATTTTCTGTAACCGGGGAAGAACTGGAGCGGTATTTTGACCGGAATCTGGAAACTCTGAAAGCCATCATCGGCTGCGCCGAGAAGTCTGCCAAAATCAGGAAGGCGGAGGAAAAGGCAAAGACTAACCTGCTGACAAAATCTAAGTTTTCTTTTGACAGTAATGGCAAGCTGGCCAATTGTGAGAGCAGGGACCCGTCTAAGTGTGAGATTTTTATCGTGGAGGGAGATTCGGCAGGCGGGTCGGCAAAGAGCGCCAGGAACCGGCAGTATCAGGCAATCCTTCCTATCCGCGGAAAAATCCTGAATGTGGAGAAGGCTTCCATTGACAAAGTATTGGCCAATGCGGAGATCAAGACTATGATCAACTCCTTTGGCTGCGGTTTTTCAGAGGGATATGGCAATGACTTTGACATCTCAAAGCTGAGATATGACAAGATTATTTTAATGACGGATGCGGATGTGGACGGCAGCCATATTGATACCCTTCTGCTGACATTCCTGTACCGCTTTATGCCGGAGCTGATTTACAACGGCCATGTGTATATTGCCATGCCGCCGCTGTTTAAAGTAATCCCCAAAAGAGGGGAGGAGCAGTACCTTTACGATGAGAAGGAACTGGAAAAGTACAGGAAGACTCATACGGGTGAATTTACCCTTCAGCGTTACAAAGGTCTTGGAGAGATGGATCCTGACCAGCTGTGGGAGACCACTCTGGATCCGGAACACCGGGTATTGAAGCAGGTGGAGATCGAAGACGCCCGCATGGCATCTGAAATAACAGAGATGCTGATGGGAAGCGATGTTCCTCCGAGACGTCAGTTTATTTATGACCACGCTGAGGAAGCAGAAATTGATGCATAAGGGAGAAAGCAATGGCTGAGAAAATCATTAAAACAGAATATTCGGAAGAAATGCAGAGGAGCTACATGAATTATTCCATGAGCGTTATAACGGCCAGGGCGATCCCCGATGCAAGGGACGGATTAAAGCCCGTTCAGCGCCGGGTGCTCTACGATATGAGTGAGCTCCATCTTAGCCACGATAAGCCGCACAGAAAGTCGGCCAGGATTGTGGGTGACACCATGGGTAAGTACCATCCCCATGGAGACAGTTCGATTTACGACACATTGGTTGTCCTGTCCCAGGACTTTAAAAAGGGAATGCCTCTAGTGGACGGCCACGGAAATTTTGGGTCCATCGAGGGGGACGGGGCGGCAGCTATGCGTTATACGGAGGCGCGGCTGGAAAAGTTTACAGAGGAAGTCTATTTAAAGGATTTGGACAAAACTGTGGCTTTTGTCCCCAATTACGATGAGACGGAAAAGGAGCCGGAGGTTCTTCCTGTAAGAGTCCCTAACCTGCTGATTAACGGTTCTGAGGGAATTGCAGTGGGGATGAGCACCAGCATTCCGCCCCATAATCTTGGGGAAGTTGTGGATCTGGTAAAGGCGTATATTGATAATCCTGCTCTGGAGACGGAAGAGATGCTGAATTTGATGCCGGGGCCGGATTTCCCTACCGGCGGAATCATAGCCAATAAAAAGGATCTGGCTGCCATCTATGAGACTGGCATCGGAAAGATCAAACTGAGAGGCCGGATGGAGGTGGAGCTGGGCAAGCGCCGGGCTGACAGGGATAAGCTGGTGATCACGGAGATCCCCTACACGATGATTGGAGCTGGGATCAATAAATTTTTGATAGATATCGCCGATTTAGTAGAGACCAAAAAACTGCCGGATGTGGTGGATATTTCCAATCAGTCCAACAAAGAGGGAATCAGGATTGTTCTGGAGCTAAAAAAAGATGCGGATATTGATAAGATTCGAAATATTCTCTACAAAAAGACGAAGCTGGAGGATACGTTCGGCGTCAATATGCTGGCCATTGCGGAAGGACGCCCTGAGACTCTGAATTTAAGAGGAATTTTAAAAAATTTCCTGGATTTTCAGCATAAAAACACCCAGAAAAAGTATAGTGTCCTTCTCCAGAAAGAGCTGGATAAAAAAGAAATTCAAGAAGGACTGATCCAAGCCTGCGATGTAATTGATTTGATTATTGCAGTGCTGCGGGGATCCAAAAATCTGAAGGATGCCAAAGCCTGCCTGATGGAGGGCGATATTTCAAAAATTTCCTTTAAAACCCCCGGATTTGAGGAGGACGCAAAGAAACTTCATTTTACGGAGCGCCAGGCCTCCGCGATTCTGGAAATGCGCCTGTACAAGCTGATCGGCCTGGAGATTCTGGCTCTGGAAAAAGAACACCGGGAAACTCTTCGGAAAATCAAAGAGTATGAGGCTATTCTGAAAAACCGGAGCAGGATGGATGAGGTGATAAAAGAAGATTTGGATCAGATCAAGGCAGAATTTGCAGTTCCCAGAAAAACCCGTATTGAGGATGGAAAAGAAGCTGTCTATGAGGAAGAGCCGGAACAGGTAAGAGAAGTGGTTTTTGTCATTGACCGATTTGGGTACTGTAAACTGTTGGATCCTTCTGTTTATGAGAAAAATATTCAGGCAGTGCAGGCAGAGTCCCGGTGGGTGGTTCCCTGTATGACAGATGACAAAATCGCTGTCTTTACAGATACAGGAAACCTCCATCAGATTAAAGCGGCCGATATCCCGTTTGGGAAAATGAAGGACAAGGGAACACCCATTGACAATATTAGTAAATATGATGGAACGAAAGAAGAGATCGTATTCCTGACCTGCGGGGCAGCCATGAGAGAAAAGAATCTGGTTTTTGCCACCAGGATGGGGCTGGTAAAACAGGTGCCTGCCGCGGAATTTGAGACCAATAACCGGACGGTCGCTTCTACCAAACTTCAGGAGGGGGACCGGGTTGCAGAGGTTGTCCTGGCGGCTGGGCAGACGGACGTGGTTATCCAGACGGATAATGGAGTCTTTTTGCGGTTCCTTCTGGAGGAGATCCCGGAAATGAAGAAGAATTCCAGAGGCGTGAGGGGAATTAAGCTGGCACCTGGGGAAACGCTGGAGAGACTCTACCTGATCGGGGAAAATCCGGTAGTCCTGTATAAAGAGAAAGAAGTCCATTTGAACCGGCTGAAAATTGCCAAGAGAGACGGAAAAGGAAGCAGGGTTCGTCTGTAGCAGACAGACTTTTGTACGCCTCAGAAAAAATAATGGTTGCATTTTGGATTGGTTTGTTATAGGATAAAAATCATGTAAGAAAACCAATATGCGAGGAGAGAAGACAATATGGAAAAGAAATTAAAGGTCGGTGTATTAGGCGCTACCGGGATGGTGGGCCAGAGATTTATCTCGCTTTTGGAGAACCATCCCTGGTACGAAGTGGTCACAGTTGCAGCCAGCGCGCGCTCTGCTGGAAAGACGTATGAGGCGGCAGTGGGCGGCAACTGGAAGATGGATACGCCTATGCCGGAGTCTGTGAAAAATCTGATCGTTATGGATGTCAGTGATGTAGAGGCGGTAGCTGAAACGGTCGATTTTGTATTCAGCGCTGTCAATATGTCTAAAGATGAGATTAAGGCGATCGAGGAAGAGTACGCCAAGGCTGAGGTCCCGGTGGTCTCCAACAACAGCGCCCACAGATGGACTCCGGATGTGCCGATGGTGATTCCGGAGATTAATCCAGAGCATTTTCAGGTGATCGATTTCCAGAAAAAGAGACTGGGAACATCCAGGGGATTTATCGCAGTAAAGCCGAACTGCTCCATTCAGAGCTATGCGCCAGCTCTGACTGCATGGAAAGAGTTTGAACCTTACGAAGTGGTGGCCACTACCTACCAGGCTATTTCAGGAGCAGGGAAGACCTTTAAGGACTGGCCTGAGATGGACGGCAATATTATCCCGTATATTGGAGGCGAAGAGGAAAAGAGTGAGCAGGAGCCATTGAGAATCTGGGGAACGATCCAGGACGGCGTTATCGTTAAGGCGAAGGAACCGGTTATCACCTGCCAGTGCATCCGCGTGCCGGTCTTAAACGGACATACAGCGGCGGCATTCGTAAAGTTTAGGAAGAAACCTGCAAAGGAAGAGCTGATCGAGAAGCTGATAACCTTTAAGGGGCTCCCTCAGGAGCTGAATCTTCCCAGTGCTCCTGCCCAGTTTATCCAGTACATGGAAGAGGATGACCGCCCGCAGGTTCGGCTGGATGTGGATTTTGAAAATGGAATGGGAATTTCCATTGGGCGCCTGAGAGAAGACACGGTGTACGACTATAAATTTGTAGGCCTGTCCCACAATACGGTCCGGGGAGCTGCGGGGGGCGCAGTTCTCTGTGCAGAGCTTCTGACGGCTCAGGGATATATCCAGGCTAAGTAAAAAGAAAAGGGGGAAGCAATATGTCGGTTGAAAAGACCTGCTATGGGATCATGCCGGACGGCACAGAAGTAGAGCAGTATACTCTGACCAACGGGAATGGAACCAGCGCCAGCTTTATTACACTAGGTGCTACCTGGACGAGTATGCTGGCAAAAGACAGAGAAGGGAAATTGGCAGATGTAGTTCTGGGATATGACAGCCTGGAGCTCTACAGACAGAATCCTCCCCATTTTGGGGCACCCATCGGCCGGAATGCCAACCGGATTGGCGGGGGGATGTTTACCTTAAATGGAAAGACATACAAGCTGTTTAAAAACAATAAAGGGGTCAATAATCTGCATAGTGCGCCGGATCTGTACCACGACCGTGTGTGGAAAGCGGAGGGAGAGGAGACAGAGCTGGGAAGCCAGGTAACCTTCACTCTCTTCAGTCCAGACGGAGACCAGGGCTATCCTGGAAATGCGGATATTGCCATTACATATACGTTGACTCATGATGACAGCCTGATGATTCATTACCATATGGTGTCAGATGCAGATACCATCGCCAATTTTACAAATCACAGTTATTTTAACCTTGCAGGCCACGACTGTCCAGATATCCTGGATCAGGAGGTGTGGATCGATGCGGATACTTACACACCGGCTGACGATACGTCCATCCCTACCGGCGAGATTGCTCAGGTAGATCAGACACCTATGGATTTCAGAAAATTAAAGGCGATTGGCCGGGACATTGATGCTGATTTTGACCAGTTGAAAATGGCAGGAGGCTTTGACCACAACTGGGTGCTGAACCACAAGCCCGGAGAACTGGCTCTGAGCGCAAAGGCTGTAGACCCTAAGAGCGGCCGGATCATGGAGGTCTATACTGACTTGCCGGGAATGCAGTTTTATACTGCCAACGGATTGAAGGGCGACCTGCCGGGAAAGGGAGGGGCGCAGTATGGACCGCGCCATGCCTACTGTTTTGAGACTCAGTATTATCCGGATGCAGTCAATAAACCCCAGTTTCCGTCTCCGATTTTGAAAGCAGGGGATGAGTACGATACCACTACGGTATATAAATTTCTGACTGAGTAAACAGCCAGAGGAATTATAGAAAATTGTGCTGCAGCACTTTGCTGCAGCGTTTTTCGATTATTACGGAACCCTGGAGCGGCAGCAATGCCTCAGGGCAGAGAAGAAAGGACATAATGATTCCATGAGCATCAAGTTCCAAAGCAATCCCAAGCAAATAAAATTCCTGGCCAGTTTGGGCCTGATTATCACGACGATTATCTGGGGAAGTGCTTTTGTGGTAATGAAAAATTCGGTAGATCAGGTTTCGCCCTGCTACCTTTTAGCTGTGCGTTTCAGCGTGGCAGCTGTCGGCATGCTGGGGGTATTTTGGCCTCAGAATAAGGGGATTACAAAAAGGGATATCCGATGCGGTATGATTTTGGGGGTCTTCTTGTTCACCAGCTACCTCTTCCAGACTTACGGGCTGAAATATACCACGGCCAGCAAAAATGCATTTATCACGACTCTGTATGTTATTATCGTCCCATTTTTTCACTGGGCGTTTAACCACGACCGTCCTGCCGGGAGGAATCTGGCAGCAGCCGTAATTGCAGTCATCGGTCTGGCCCTTCTTTCGCTGGAGGGAGATTTTTCAATCAATCTTGGAGATTTCCTGACTCTAATCTGCGGTATCTTTTTTGCTGTCCATATTGTCTTCATAGATCGCTATACAGAGGAATTGAGTCCGGTGCGCCTGACGACAATTCAGATGGCTGCCAGTGCGGTTCTGGGCTGGATTCTGGCCCCCATACTGGAGGGCCCCATGGATCTGTCTATTATGAATACAGGGCTGATCATGGGATTTCTGTACCTGGGAATTTTCAGCACCATGATTGGGTTCCTTCTGCAGACGATAGGACAGAAATATTTGACGCCCAATACATCGGCTATTCTTCTTTCCTTTGAGTCTGTTTTCGGCCTGGTCTTCTCTGTAATGTTCCTTGGGGATCCGGTGACGCCGAAGCTGCTTGCAGGGTGCTGCCTGATGTTTGCGGCTGTTATCATTTCAGAATACAGGCCGGCGCCGTCCAAGAAGACTTGTATTTAACAGAGAGGAATAGAATGGGAAAATCGCTGTTTATTGCAGAAAAGCCGAGTGTGGCCCAGGAATTCGCGAATGCATTAAAGGCCGGCGGCAGAAGAAACGATGGTTACATAGAATCCGGTGATTTGATTATTACCTGGTGTGTCGGACATTTGGTGACAATGAGTTATCCGGAGGCATATGATGAGCGCTATAAAAAGTGGAGCTTGGAAACTCTGCCTTTCCTGCCGAAAGAGTTTAAATATGAAGTGATAGGGAGCACGGCCAAACAATACAAAATCGTCAGTGGTCTTCTGAACCGGCCGGATGTAGAAACGATTTATGTCTGTACCGACTCGGGGAGGGAAGGCGAATACATATACCGCCTCGTAGAGCAGATGGCCGGAGGCAAAGGGAAGGCGAGAAAAAGAGGGTGGATTGATTCCCAGACAGAGGAAGAGATTCTGAGGGGGATCCGGGAAGCAAAAGATCTGGCTGCTTACGACAACCTGGCTGCATCCGCGTATCTGAGGGCAAAAGAAGATTATCTGATGGGGATTAACTTTTCCAGAGTGCTGACATTAAAGTATGGCCAGACCCTTTCCAGCTTTTTGAGGAGAAAATACACGGTCATTTCTGTAGGGCGGGTTATGACCTGCGTTCTGGGGATGGTGGTTCGGAGAGAGAGGGAGATTCGGAATTTTGTCAAGACGCCCTTTTACCGCGTTATCGGGGCATTTTCCCCGTCCTTTGAAGGGGAGTGGAGGGCTGCGGAAGGTTCCAGATACTACCAGTCACCCCGCCTTTACAAAGAAAATGGTTTTAAGGAAAAAGAAGATGCGGAGGCACTGATTCAGGCATTGACAGGGCCGGTTCCCATGGAATGCAGGGTGCGGTCCATAGAAAAAAAGAAGGAGACGAAAAATCCGCCCCTTCTCTACAATCTGGCTGAATTGCAGAATGACTGCTCCAAGATGTTTAAGATCAGCCCGGATGAGACTCTGAAAGTCGTTCAGGAGTTATACGAAAAAAAGTTGGTAACTTATCCCCGAACCGATGCCAGAGTCTTGTCCAGCGCTGTGGCAAAGGAGATCCGCAAGAATATCAGCGGATTAAAGGGGTATGAACCGATGTCCCCCTTTGCTATGGAAATTCTGGAGGGAGATGCCTGGAAAAAGATTGGCAGAAGCCGCTATACCAATGACAAGCAGATTACAGATCATTACGCGATTATTCCTACTGGCCAGGGACTCGGTGCCCTGAAAGGGCTGAGCGGTCTTTCGGAAAAAGTTTACCAGGTGATCTGCCGCCGTTTCCTCAGCATTTTTTATCCGCCGGCAGTATATCAAAAATACAGTCTTGCGGCAGAGCGGGAGGGCGAATGTTTTTTCTCTAATTTCAGGATTCTCGAATCAGAAGGGTATTTAAAGGCGGCCGCTGTCTCCAAAGCGAAGCAGGAATCTGACAAAAAAGAGGAGGAGAAAAATGTGACCTCCCCGGAACTGCTGGCATTTTTAAAGAATTTGAAAAAAGGAGATCTATTGGAGCTGAACGGGATGAGTGTCAAGGAGGGGGAGACATCGCCGCCAAAGCGCTATACCTCCGGTTCTATGATTTTGGCAATGGAAAATGCCGGACAGCTCATTGAAGATGAAGAGCTCCGGGCTCAGATTAAGGGGAGCGGAATCGGAACCAGCGCTACGAGAGCCGAGATATTAAAGAAATTGGTTCACATTAAATACCTTGCCCTCAGCAAGAAAACCCAGGTGATTACCCCCACTCTTTTGGGGGAGATGGTCTGCGATGTGGTTGCTTCATCCATCCGGCAGCTTTTAAATCCGGAGCTGACAGCCAGTTGGGAAAAGGGACTGACTTACGTTGCGGAGGGCTCCATTACCTCAGACGAGTACATGGAAAAACTGGAGCGTTTTGTAGCTGGGCGCACCATCGGTGTCCAGAAACTTCAAAACCAATATGCCCTGCGGGAATGTTTTGACAGGGATGTGGTATATTATAATACGAGAAAAGGAGGAGAATAACATGAAACGGGAAGAAATGAAGATTTCGGAGCTGTATGATCTGACTCAGACCATGGCTGCAGAACTGATGAAAGCCTATACATACCCATGGGAAGTGCTGGCTCACATCGGAGACTTTGTCACAAAGCTGGGGGCAGAACTGCCCGCAGACGAATACGAGAAGAGAGGGGAAGATGTCTGGATCCATAAGACTGCGAAGGTGGCGCCTACCGCCAGCATCACCGGCCCGGCAATCATCGGGGCAGGGGCTGAGATTCGCCATTGCGCTTTCCTGCGGGGCAAGATTATTGTAGGAGAGGGCGCTGTGGTGGGGAATTCTACAGAATTAAAAAATGTAGTTCTCTTTAATAAAGTTCAGGTTCCTCACTATAATTATGTTGGCGACTCAATCCTGGGCTATAAGGCGCATATGGGGGCTGGTTCAATCACTTCAAACGTGAAGTCCGACAAATGTCTGGTCAAAGTCCACGCAGAGGACGGTGATATTGAGACCGGTCTCAAAAAGTTTGGCGCCATGATCGGGGATAATGTGGAAGTGGGATGCGGTTCAGTTTTAAATCCAGGGACTGTCATCGGTAGAGAGTCCAATATTTACCCCCTTTCCAGTGTCCGGGGATGCGTAAACGCCCATTCGATTTATAAGAAACAGGGGGAAATTGCAGAAAAACACTGAAGCTCTTTCAGCTGCAGGATAGAAGAAAAAGGCCATTAGGCGGAGGGTACGAGAAATAGAATTGTACTGGCTCCCCTAATGGCCTTTGTGTTATTTGGTTCCGAAAATGCGGTCTCCGGCATCCCCCAGTCCGGGACAGATGTAAGCGTCCTCATTCAGGCAGCGATCCAAGCATCCCACATAGATCTGGACATCCGGATGGGCCTCTCTGAGCCGCTTTAACCCCTCCGGCGCGGCGATAATCGCCATAAATTTAATCTTTCTGCCGCCGTGTGCTTTGATGAAATCAACAGCCGCCACAGCGGATCCTCCGGTAGCCAGCATAGGATCTGTGACAATGATTGTCCTCTCCTCGATCGGATCTGGGAGTTTACAGTAATACTCGTGGGGCTCATGGGTTACCTCATCTCGATAAAGACCGATGTGTCCGACCTTTGCAGAAGGTACAAGGGCCAGAATGCCGCTTACCATCCCCAGCCCTGCACGGAGGATCGGCACTACAGCCAGCTTCCTTCCGGCTATCATGGGAGTCATACAGGTTTCGATGGGCGTTTCTACCTCGACGTTTTCCAGAGGAAGATCGCGGAGAGCCTCATATCCCATCAGCATTGCGATCTCCTCGATGAGAGCGCGGAACTCATTGGTTCCCGTGTTTTTATCTCTCAGCTTTGATATTTTATGCTGGATCAGCGGATGATCAAAGATCATAACATTTTCCATAGTGTGTTTTCCTTTCTTCTCTGATTATTTTGTAGATGGGTCAAAGCGCACTGTTACATAATCGCCCAGGACATGGTCTACCGGGATAGAAAAATAAATACTCCCTTGTTTTTCATAACTGAATGACGGCGGCCATGTCACTCCGGCCTGGATGGGGAAATCAGCCTGGTTCAGAGTGTTGGTCCATTCTTCCAGGGAGAGCCCTTTGCGGTACTCTAAGACGGCAGCAGTCTGCTCATCTGTAAGCCCGGAGAAGGCCACATCATCACTGAGAATGTATCCGGCCATTGTATAAGCATCTGTAAAATCGCCAAGGCCCAGATCAGAAGCATCTTTCAAATCAATCGTATTGCTGTAAAAAAGGTTGGTAGGATAGGCGGCCCCCTCCGGCGCGGCAATGCCTGTATAGATGGCTGTGAGACGCCGGCGGTCGACAGAAATCACCTGGCACTTTATGGATAAAGAATCGCTTGCCTCATCCAGCCCGATTCCTTGAATGACAGAAAGAGCATTGGAGCGCAGCTTTTCATTGAGCTGATTCATCAAAGCGCTGTCAGACAGTCCTTGGACTTCAGGATATTCAATCGAAATATTTCCGGAAGTGTAGGTTTTAATTGATGCGGCAACAGAAACGGGCGACTCCTCCGAATCCGCCGCGGAAGTCTCCGCCGCAGCGGTAGTAACGGCGGCTTCCGTTTCTGCCTCCGTCTCCTGGCTCTCCGTGGGAGCTTGAGTGGTGTGAGTCGATGACAGATCAATTTTTTCCGGAGTCGTGGAAGTCATCAAGGCGGCTGCGGCGCCGATCACAACGGCGGCAACAGCAGCGGAAATTCCAATAATCAGTTTTTTATTCATAAGGTCCCCCTTTTCTTTTGTGGATTTAGAAGCGCAGAAACCGGTATGTGCAGGTATCATAACACTTCGTGGTTAATTATACCATACCTTCAGCGGAATGTGGTGAATAATTCTTTACATTTCCCCGCATTTTTTGTTACGATTTAGGCGTGTGGCTCAGATCAGGGCGTTCACCAGGGCTATGTTTCACAGATACTGCGGAAAGAAAAGGTTTTGGCGGAATTGTTTCAAAAAATACTTGCCAAAACAAACAATTTATGCTAACATATTAACTGTTGTACGGGCCGGCTTGTCGGAATGGCAGACGAGGTGGACTCAAAATCCATTGATGGCAACATCGTGCGGGTTCAAGTCCCGCAGCCGGCACTCCTTGGCAGGGGCAAGAAACCTCAGAGAATGCTGATAAAGCATCCCTCGGGGTTTTTTCTTTTATCCAGGCTCATCAGATGCTGGCTTTGAAAAAAACAGAAAATCTATTGGCAGCGCGGGAAAAACAGGGTAATATATAGTTATTGGAAAGACCGCAGGATGAGGAGGCTACACTATGACTTGTCAGGAGGCAGAACGTCTTGTCACGCCCTATATCCAGGGAGATTTGGAGGATGACAAGCTGGAGGAATTCTTAGAACACATTGAAAACTGTGAAAATTGTCAGGAAGAGCTTGAGATTTATTTTACGGTTGATTACGGTATCCGTCAGCTAGATTCTGACGCTGATAATTACAATATAAAAGGGGAGATGGAGGAACGCCTGGAGGAGTCCAGGCAGCATATCCAGAGAAGACGGATGTTTCAGATTGCAAAATATGCCGTTGACACGCTGGTTGCCATGAGCCTTACTGTAATGACCGTTATGCAGCTTCGGATGTGGGGAGTGTTCTGGTAGGATAGGGGCGCTGAAATTGGATATAATAGCATCTTAGCGCTGAGAAGAGGGATCAGGAAAGGACTGGATATGGAAAAATTAGTTTTAATAGACGGACACAGCATTTTGAACCGGGCTTTTTACGGCGTGCCGGATCTGACAAATTCAGAGGGGCTGCACACCAATGCAGTGTACGGTTTTCTGAATATTATGTTTAAGATCCTTGAGGAAGAGCAGGCGGATCATCTGGCCGTAGCGTTTGACCTCAAGGAACCTACTTTCCGGCATAAGATGTACGAGGAATACAAGGGCACGAGAAAGCCTATGCCTCAGGAGCTCCATGAGCAGGTGCCTTTGATGAAGGAAGTTTTGACTGCTATGGGAATTCCGATCTTGACGAAAGCAGGATTCGAGGCAGATGATATCTTGGGAACTGTGGCAAAACAGCAGGCAGGGGATCATGTGGAGGTTTCGATTGTATCAGGTGACCGGGATCTTCTTCAGCTTGCGGATGAGCATATTAAAATCCGGATTCCAAAGACTCTCAGGGGCGGAACCGAAGTGAAGGATTATTATCCGGAAGATGTGAAGCGGGAATATGGGGTTACACCGAAGGAATTTATCGATGTAAAGGCTCTGATGGGAGATGCTTCTGACAATATTCCTGGAGTCCCGTCCATCGGTGAAAAAACAGCCACCGCCATTATATCTGCATATGGAAGTATTGAGAATGCATATGACCACTTGGAGGAGATCAAACCTCCCAGAGCCAGAAAGGCTCTGGAAGAACATTACGATATGGCCCAGATGAGCAAGAAACTGGCAGAGATTTGTACAGACTGCGGCATTGAGTTTTCCTATGAGGATGCAAAGATCGATAATCTTTACACAGAGGAAGCATATCAGTATATGAAGCGGCTGGAATTTAAATCCCTCCTTCCCAGATTTTCCGGGGCAGCCCAGGAGAGCGGGGCGGAGTCTCTGAGAGACCATTTTTCTGTGATTTCAGATCTGGGGGAGGCGGAGGCTTTCTGGAAGAAGGCGGATGAGGCAGAGCGGATCGGAGCTCAGCTGATCACAAAGCCAGGGAAAGAAGACGGTGCCCGGGAAGTGGCAGGTCTGGCTGTCTGTCTGGGGGATGAGAACTGTGTTCTGCTGGAAGCAGCCGGCTTCGTCACTGGGGAGTATTTGGCAGGAAAGATGGAGGAACTCTGTGAAAAACCCGGACTTCCAGTGTGGACCATTGATCTAAAGAGTCAGCTTCCATTTCTTCATATTAGCTGGAATTCCGGAGCTCTGGATGGAATGGTGGCTGCCTATCTTTTGAATCCTCTCAAGGATTCCTATGATTATGATGATCTGGCCAGAGACTACCTGAAAGTGACTCTTCCGTCCAAGGCAGACCTGCTGGGAAAAGCAGATTTGGGCAGAAGCCTGGAGCAGGGGGAGGAGAAGGCGATGGTGTGTGCCTGCTACATGGCATATACTGCATATGCTTCCGGCCCGATTCTTTTGGAGAGGCTGAAGGATACCGGTATGGAGAACTTGTTTTTGGACGTGGAGATGCCCTTGATCTACAGCCTTCATCGGATGGAGGCTGCCGGTGTCCGGGTGGAACGCCAGGAGCTGAAGGACTATGGAGACCGGCTGAAGATCCAGATCGACAAGCTGGAACAGGAGATCTACCAGGCAACAGGAGAGACCTTTAATATCAATTCGCCTAAGCAGCTGGGAGAAGTTCTGTTTGAGAAGATGCATTTAAAGGGCGGAAAAAAGACGAAAACCGGGTATTCCACGGCAGCCGATGTCCTGGAAAAGCTGGCTCCCGATGTCCCGGTGGTTCAGATGATATTGGACTACCGGCAGCTGACAAAACTGTATTCCACCTATGCAGAGGGGCTTTCGGCTTTTATCGGGCCGGATGAACGGATTCACGGCAAATTTAATCAGACTATTACAGCAACCGGCAGGATCAGCAGCACGGAGCCCAACCTGCAGAACATTCCAGTCCGTATGGAACTGGGAAGGGAGATCCGCAAGGTTTTTGTGCCTGAATCTGGCTATACCTTTGTAGATGCCGATTATTCCCAGATTGAGCTGAGGATCCTGGCTCACATGTCAGGGGATGAGAGGCTGATTGCCGCTTACCGTTCAGCTCAGGATATCCATGCCATAACGGCATCTCAGGTGTTCCATGTCCCTCTGGATGAAGTGACGCCGCTCCAGCGTCGCAATGCGAAGGCGGTTAATTTTGGCATTGTCTATGGCATCAGTGCGTTTGGCCTCAGCGAGGATCTGAGTATCACCCGGAAGGAAGCTCTGGAGTATATCAATAAATATTTTGAGACATATCCAGGAGTCAAAAAATTTTTGGATCAGCAGGTGGCAGACGGGAAAGAACACGGGTATGTTACTACGTTATTTGGCCGGCGGAGACCCATACCGGAACTGAAATCAGCTAATTTTATGCAGAGGTCTTTCGGAGAGCGGGTTGCTATGAATTCCCCCATCCAGGGGACGGCGGCAGATATTATAAAGATCGCCATGATCCGGGTGGACCAGGAGCTGCAGAAGAGGGGGATGAAGTCACGGATTGTTCTCCAGGTTCACGATGAGCTGCTTGTGGAGACATGGAAGCCGGAATTGGAACAGGTAAAGGAGATCCTGGAGGATAAGATGAAGCACGCTGCGGATCTCTCCGTTTCTTTAGAAGTGGATGCCAAAGAAGGGATGAGCTGGTTCGATGCCCATTAACTAGCCCTGTCAGTGAAAGAGGAGCAGAGTATGCTGAGAAGAGAGGACTTTATGCCGATTCCCTATCTGAAGAAGGCAAAATTTACAGGCAGTTTTCAGGGGATGAGGTATCGGATGGGAAAAAAGGAAATAGAAGACGGGAAAACTGCTCTCACGGTGGAAGCATGGCCGGAGCCATACAGCTACGACGCGACCCCGAAGGAGCAGGTCATCTCTCGGGATTTTGAGTTCAGCGAAAATGGGATCCAAGACGGGATTGCCTGGCTGAATGAAATCTACGAGAAGTTTTAAGCAGATCTGCTGCAAAAGATCAGGCACCCGCAAAGAAGCCCTGCAGAATTCTGCCGGAATGTTCCGGCATTTCTGCAGGGCTTTTCTGTGAAAAAAGATCTAAGCCAGCCTCTTGGCAATAGCCTGGATGAATTCCTGGCTGTTGAGGACTGTGGGGTTTGGAAGAGTGGTGATGAGGGCCAGATCCTTGGTCATATATCCGCTCTCGATGGTGTCCAGGGTAGCCTTCTCCAATTTATCAGCAAATTCGGCCAGCTCCTTGATGCCGTCCAGCTCGCCGCGCTTTCTCAGTGCGCCGGACCAAGCGAAGATGGTGGCCACTGAGTTCGTGGAGGTTTCTTCTCCGGCCAGATGTTTGTAATAGTGGCGCTGTACCGTGCCGTGGGCAGCTTCATATTCATAGTAGCCCTCCGGGGAAACCAAAACAGAGGTCATCATGGCCAGGGAGCCAAATGCTGAGGAGATCATATCACTCATAACATCTCCGTCGTAGTTTTTGCAGGCCCAAATATAGCCGCCCTCGGATTTCATAACGCGGGCTACTGCATCGTCAATCAAAGTATAGAAGTAGGTAATTCCTGCTTCCTGAAAACGGCCGGCATATTCTTTATCGAAAATTTCCTGGAAAATGTCTTTGAAGGTGTGGTCGTATTTTTTGGAGATGGTATCCTTAGTGGCAAACCACAGATCCTGCTTTACATCCAGGGCATAGTTGAAGCAGCTTCTGGCAAAACTCTCAATGGAGGCACACACATTGTGAGTGCCCTGAACAATGCCGGGCCCGTCAAACTCATGGATTACCTCTCTCTGCTGAGTGCCGTCAGCAGCAGTGTAGACCAGCTCGGCTTTTCCGGCTCCCGGAATCTTCATCTCAACGCCTTTATAGACGTCACCGTAAGCGTGCCTGGCAATGGTGATAGGCTTTTTCCAGTTCCTCACGCAGGGCTCAATTCCCCTTACGGCAATGGGGCATCGGAAGACAGTACCATCCAGAATCGCGCGAATGGTTCCGTTAGGACTTTTCCACATTTCTTTTAGATTGTACTCTTTCACTCTGGCCGCATTGGGGGTGATGGTGGCACATTTGACAGCCACACCGTATTTTTTTGTGGCGAGGGCAGAATCGATTGTGACCTGGTCATTGGTGGCATCCCGGTGCTCCAGCCCCAGGTCATAGTACTCAGTTTTCAGGTCGATAAAAGGAAGCAGCAGCTCTTCTTTGATCATTTTCCAAAGGATTCTTGTCATCTCGTCCCCATCCATCTCTACAAGGGGAGTTGTCATTTTAATTTTTTCCATGGTCAGCCTCCTGACTTTCATATATTTTGTGATGGGTTTCTGCCGCCGGGCGGCATACCATTTGCATATTATCTTACTACAATTTTCGGAAAAAGTACAGAACAGCCTTGTTTTTTCTGGCATAGGAAACGGAAAACGGGGAAGAATAGCGCTTTGACAGGGCGGAGATAAGGCCGCCGGGAAAGGAAGGAGCATATGGGCAGACAGAATCCAGAATACGAAAAGGCAAAAAAGGAAGCAGAGGCAAAGGAGGATGAAAAGCTGGAGGAATACGGCCAGATGACTTTGGATCACAGCAGGCGGCACCACAATATTCATTTGCTTTCTATCATTGGAGAGGTGGAAGGCCATGAAAATTTGTCAGGAAACAGCAAAGCGACAAAATACGACCATGTTCTGCCGAAGCTGGCGGAGATTGAAGATAACGAAGAAGTGGAAGGGCTGCTGGTCCTTTTAAATACCTCAGGAGGGGATGTGGATGCAGGGCTGGCTATCGCGGAGATGATTGCTTCTCTCAGCATCCCTGCTGTCTCGCTGGTTTTAGGGGGAAGCCATTCCATTGGTGTGCCTCTGGCTGTTTCATCCGACTACTCGTTTATTGTGCCTACGGGCACGATGATGATCCATCCTGTCAGGATGAGCGGTATGGTGATCGGAACCGCACAGACCTATGAATATTTTGAGATGATCCAGGACAGGATTTTGAGCTTCGTATCGGCACACTCGAAAATCGGATATGAAAATTTGCGGAGGCTGATGCATAATACCAAAATGCTGACCCGGGATTTGGGCACAGTTCTGGTAGGAAAAGAAGCTGTGGAGGCTGGACTTATCGATGAAGTAGGGGGGATTCGGGAGGCACTGCGAAAACTCCACTCAATGATTGATGCCGGTCATTAGCTTGCAATTTCATGGAAACTTTTGTATACTATCAACAATGGGAATCTATGGATTCCGATCAGGAATAGATACAGGAGGCTTATTTTCGTGTCAGCAACTAAAAAAGGCAGAATGGCAACTCAGACGAAGACGAATACGAAGAAAGCGGGAAGACCGAAAAAGAAACAGCAGGAGCCAGCTTACGATGAGGGCGCCCAGGTGATTCGGGCAGAGGTTTTTATTATCAGCTCATTTGTAGTGGCAGTGCTGCTGTTTTTAAGCAATATTGATCTGTGCGGCATGGTTGGGCGAATCTTGAAAAGTGCCCAGCTGGGGATGTTTGGCATGATTGGGTATCTGGTTCCGATATTTCTTTTTATCGGAACCTGTTTTGCCCTGTCCAACAAAGGAAATATCCGGGCGGCTTTGAAACTGTGGGCGGCTGTCGGAGCGGCTGTGATTTTGTGCGGCTTTGCCCAGCTTATTTTTGGAGATAAAAATCTTGCAGGGGGCAGTGTTCTGGAATACTACCGTGCATCTGCTTCCAGCGGGATGGGAGGCGGCCTGGTTGGAGGGCTTCTGGCAGGAAGCCTTTCGGCTGTCGTAGGAACAGTGGGGGCATTTATTGTTCTTTTGGCTGCCCTCATCATCTGTATTGTTTGTATTACCGAAAAGTCTATTGTGAAGGCAGTAAAAAACAGCGGGGACCGGGCATATCAGTATGCCAGGGAGGATATGGACCGCCGCAGGGAGATTCGGGCGGAACGCCAGGAGGAGCGCCGCAGGCTGAGAGAAGAGCAGCGGGTCAGAGGGGTGGATCTGGAAGCCACTAAGATTGAGGACGAGGTACCGCTCCCTACAGATGCCCCGGTTCAGTCTATGTTTGAGCCTGTCCCGGAGGAGCCTTCCTTAGAAGAAATGCTGAAACGGGCTGAGGCGCAGCAGAAGAATGAGAAAAAGCCGGAGGAGGACAGACCGATTCATCCGGCTGACGTTTTTACTGGAAAGATAGACCGGGCAGAGTCTTCCTACATAGATGATGACAGCGTTCCCTTTGAGCCGGACGGGACAAAACAGCCGGGAGAGCCCCTGTTTGCCCCGAAAAATACCAGTACCCTGGAGGAGATGGCTGTGGTGGACGACGGTAATCCGGATCCGTATTATCCGATAGATGGCGAGCATCAGGGAATCAATTACGATGGTGAATTCGACGCAGATGCCAGGACAGATGATCCGGATGAGCTTTTCCTGCCAGAAGGGGAAAAACGAGTAGAAACAGCTACTGGAAAGGTTATTGAAACAGAGACGGAGCTTTTGCAGAAGAAACTAGAAAAGAAGCGCGCTGAGGCTCAGCAGGATGCAGAATCACAGGCTGCTGTGGCGGCTCACATCGAAAAGAAAGAGGAGGAGCCGCCCAAGGAGTATATCTTCCCGCCTACGTCTCTTTTGAAGAGAGGCAGCAGAAATTCGAATTTTTCTGAGCAGGAGTATAAGGATACGGCCATCAAGCTGCAGCAGACTCTAAGGGATTTCGGTGTAGGAGTAACGGTGACAAATATTAGCTGCGGGCCATCTGTTACCAGATATGAGCTGCATCCGGAACAGGGCGTGAAAGTCAGCCGGATTGTCGGCCTGGCAGATGATATTAAGCTGAGCCTGGCAGCGGCTGACATCCGGATTGAAGCTCCCATTCCTGGAAAGTCTGCTGTAGGAATCGAGGTTCCGAATAAGGAGAATAATACTGTCTATCTGAGGGATTTGCTGGAGTCCGAAGAGTTTATAAAGCATAAGTCACGCCTGGCCTTTGCTGTAGGAAAAGACATCGGCGGCCAGACGGTAGTGGCTGATATCGCTAAAATGCCTCATCTTCTCATCGCCGGGGCCACTGGCTCAGGAAAGTCGGTATGCATTAACACACTGATTATGAGCATTATCTACAAGTCAAAGCCGGAAGATGTGAAACTGATTATGGTGGATCCCAAGGTGGTAGAGCTGAGTGTGTACAATGGAATTCCCCATCTTCTTATCCCTGTGGTAACAGATCCCAAGAAGGCTTCTGGTGCTTTGAACTGGGCGGTGGCGGAGATGACAGACCGCTATAAAAAGTTTGCCCAGTACGGTGTCAGAGATTTGAAAGGCTTTAATGAGAGGGTAGAGGGGATCAAGGATATTGAGGATGAAAATAAGCCCAAAAAGATGCCTCAGATTGTCATTATCATAGATGAGCTGGCAGACCTGATGATGGTAGCCCCAGGAGAGGTGGAGGATGCCATTTGCCGGCTGGCACAGCTTGCCAGAGCGGCTGGGATTCATCTGGTGATTGCGACCCAGCGCCCGTCGGTCAACGTCATAACCGGCCTGATCAAGGCGAATGTGCCTTCCAGAATTGCCTTTTCCGTCTCGTCCGGTGTAGACTCCCGAACAATTATCGATATGAACGGTGCAGAAAAGCTGCTTGGAAAAGGCGACATGCTCTTTTACCCATCTGGCTATCCGAAGCCCCAGCGGGTACAGGGGGCCTTTGTGTCAGATGAGGAGGTAGCAAAAGTTGTAGAATTTTTGACCAGCCAGGAGCTGACCGCCCAGTACAATCCTGAGGTAGAAAAACAGATTGCCCAGGCACCTGCGGAAAGCGGAAAGAGTGCCGACAGCCGGGATGAATATTTTGTCCAGGCTGGAAAATTCATTATCGAAAAAGACAAGGCATCTATCGGAATGCTCCAGAGGGCGTTTAAAATCGGTTTTAACCGCGCGGCCCGCATCATGGATCAACTGGCGCAGGCCGGGGTAGTAGGAGAGGAAGAAGGAACAAAACCGCGCAAGGTTCTGATGTCTATGGAACAGTTTGAGGAATTGATCGAACAGGGCGGCTGATAGGCTAAAGAAAAATGGAGGATGAAACAGGTATGAAGACAGACATTGAGATTGCACAGGAAGCGAAAATGCTGCCCATCAGGGAGGTGGCAAAAACCTACGGGATTGAGGAGGAGGATCTGGAGCTCTACGGAAAGTACAAAGCAAAACTGACTGATGATCTCTGGGAAAAGATCAAAGACAGGCCAGACGGAAAGCTGGTTCTGGTAACAGCCATCAACCCGACCCCTGCAGGGGAGGGAAAGACCACAACCTCTGTCGGCCTGGGCGAGGCGTTTGCCAAAATAGGCAAGAAGGCTATTATTGCTCTGAGAGAGCCGTCCCTGGGACCCTGCTTCGGCATCAAAGGAGGGGCTGCGGGAGGAGGATATGCCCAGGTTGTCCCGATGGAAGACTTGAACCTGCATTTTACAGGGGATTTCCACGCGATTACATCTGCCAACAATCTTTTGGCGGCGCTTTTGGACAACCATATTCAGCAGGGAAATGCTCTGGGAATTGATCCGAGGCAGGTACTCTGGAAACGCTGCCTGGATATGAATGACAGGGTGCTGAGAAATGTGGTGGTTGGCCTGGGAGCCAAGGCTGACGGCATGGTCAGGGAGGATCATTTTGTCATTACAGTTGCCTCTGAGATCATGGCGATTCTCTGCCTGGCAAATGATATGAAAGATTTAAAGGAACGTCTGGGAAAAATCGTAGTTGCATATACTTTCTCTGGAGAGCCTGTGACCGCCGCCCAGCTTCAGGCGGTAGGGGCCATGGCAGCTTTGCTGAAAGATGCTCTGAAGCCCAATCTAATCCAGACCTTGGAGCACACAGGCGCCATCGTCCATGGAGGTCCATTTGCCAATATCGCCCACGGCTGCAACAGTGTGAGAGCCACTAAGACAGCCTTAAAGCTGGCAGATATTGTGGTGACGGAAGCCGGTTTCGGCGCAGATTTGGGCGCAGAAAAATTCTTTGATATCAAGTGCCGCAAGGCGGGGCTAAAGCCTGATGCAGTGGTTCTGGTGGCAACGATCCGGGCATTAAAATATAACGGAGGAGTTCCGAAATCAGAGCTGGGGAAAGAAGATCTGGCAGCCCTCTCCAGGGGAATCGTCAACCTGGAAAAGCATATCGAAAATCTTCAGAAATACGGTGTGCCGGTAGTAGTGACGCTGAATTCATTCCTCACAGATACGGAGGCAGAATATCAGTATGTTAAAAAGTTCTGCCAGGAAAGAGACTGTGAATTTGCTCTCTCTGAGGTCTGGGCAAAAGGCGGCGAGGGCGGCGTGGCTCTGGCCGAGAAGGTTCTTCATACTTTAGAGAGAAAGGAGAGTCAATTTAAAGTTCTCTATCCAGATGATATGAGTCTGAAGGATAAGATCTATACAGTGGCCTCCGAGATTTATGGAGCTGACGGTGTGACGTATGCTCCGGCGGCGGAGAGGGCATTAAAACAGATCACAGATATGGGCTTTGGAAATCTTCCGGTCTGCATGGCAAAAACCCAGTATTCCCTTTCCGATGATCAGACAAAGCTGGGAAGGCCCACTGGATTTAACCTCAATGTCAGAGATGCCTATGTCTCTGCAGGAGCCGGTTTTGTAGTGGTTCTCACCGGAGCAATTATGACGATGCCCGGTCTTCCCAAAACACCTGCTGCCAACGGCATTGATGTGAATGAGGAAGGAAAAATTACCGGACTGTTCTGATATCTGCAAAATAAGAAAAATTCTGGCTGTTTGACAGCATGAGGAGGTTTTATGGCAGTAGTAAGAGATTGGCTGCAGGGGCTGTCCTATCAGCTTCTGCAGGGAAGCGCAGATAAGAATGTGGAGGATGTGGTTTACGATTCCAGAAAAGCAGCTCCGGACACTGTTTTTGTCTGCATGAAAGGGGCAAGGGCTGACTCTCATAATTTTATCCCATCGGTGATAGCTGCCGGCTGCAGGATCGTGGTGGTGGAGCGGCCGGTGGAGGTGCCGGACGATGTAACGGTAATACAGGTGGACAATGGACGGAAGGCTCTGGCTTTGCTGTCGGCAGCGCGCTTTGGCTATCCGTCAAAAAAAATGGTAACCATCGGCGTAACCGGGACAAAAGGAAAGACGACAACTGCCCATATGATCAGGACGATCTTAGAGGCGTGCGGTAAAAAAACTGGAATAATCGGCACTACCGGGATCGTGATTGGAGATGAGACAATCCCTACAGTCAATACTACGCCTGAATCCTACACTCTCCAAAAGGCCTTCGCCCGCATGGCGGAGGCCGGGTGCCAGTATGTTGTAATGGAAGTTTCCTCACAGGGGCTGAAAATGCACAGAGTGGATGGGATCACCTTTGACTATGCCCTATTTACCAATCTGTCTCCGGATCACATCGGCCCCAATGAGCATGCAGATTTTCAAGAGTACTTATATTATAAATCTCAGATTTTTGCGCAGGCGAAAATAGGAATTCTGAATCGGGATGATGAGCATTACCAGGAGATCCGCAGCTATGCCCAATGTCCGATCTATGATTTCAGCCTGAAGACACCTTGCGATTTTTATGCTGACCAGATTGAATACGTAGCGGAAAATGGCTTCGTGGGCGTAGAGTTTTCTATAAAAGGCCGGTGTGATGCACGTGTGAGGGTTGGCATCCCCGGACTCTTCAATGTGTACAATGCTCTGGGGGCTTTTGGAGTTGCCAGCTTTCTGGATCTCCCAGAGGAGAAGGCAGAAAAAGCCTTGGAGCATATCCGGGTCAGCGGCAGGATGGAGCTGGTCTATAGTTCGGATCAGTTTTCTGTCTTGGTGGATTACGCCCACAATGCGGTCAGCATGGAAAGTCTTTTAAACACTTTGAGGGCTTACCGCCCCAAACGTCTGGTCTGTGTTTTTGGATGCGGAGGAAACCGGGCCAAGGATCGAAGGTATTCTATGGGAGAAATCGGAGGGAAATTAGCTGATCTCTGTATCTTGACGGCAGACAATTCCCGATTTGAAAAGACCGAAGATATTATCAGGGATATTAAAAGCGCTCTGATTCCGACAGGAGGGGCTTATCTGGAGATTCCGGACCGCCGCGATGCCATTGCTTATGCTATCAATCACGCAGAAAAAGGTGATATGATAGCGGTCATCGGAAAAGGACATGAGGACTACCAAGAGGAGAACGGAGTTCGCCGCCATTTTCTTGATCGGGAAGTCATCAGGGAAGTTCTCGCCCAGAAATATGCGGGGGTTCAGGGACAGGGAGAATAAGGTATGGGAAAATTAACAGTAAAGGAAATTCTCAAAGCGGCAGGAGGCACCCTGCTCAGCGGCAATGAAGAAACAGAAATCAGCGGAATCGAGACGGATTCTAGGAAAGCAGGAGCAGGAGGCCTATTTGTACCTGTCATTGGGGAGCGGGTTGATGGACACCGTTTTATTCGCCAGGCATTGGAGGCAGGTGCGGCAGCCTCTTTTACCAGCGAGGAAATTGCCTCTGATCTGATAAAAGAAAACCAGAATAAGGCGCTGATACATGTGGATAATACAGTGAGGGCTCTGCAGGCGGTTGGCTCTTTCTGCCGCAGCCGCCTTTCAATTCCAATCGTCGGTGTGACAGGAAGTGTAGGCAAGACCACAGCCAGAGAAATGATCGCCTGCGCCTTGGCAGGAGGATTCCGCAAGGTATTTAAGACAGCTGGAAATCACAACAGCCAGGTAGGCGTTCCCATCACACTCTTTGAGATTCAGCCGGATGACGAGATTGCGGTTCTGGAACTCGGGATGAGTGAGCCCGGCGAGATGGAGCGGATTGCTTCTATTGCCAGAGTGGATATGGCGGCTGTGACCAACATTGGAATCGCTCATATCGGTCAGCTGGGAAGCCAGGAAAATATCTGCAGAGAGAAGCTGAATATTCAGGAAGGAATGCGGGAAGATGGGCTCCTGTTCCTCAATGGCGATGATCCGATCCTGAAAACGCAGAAAGCCAGAGGTGGGCGCCGGACTGTATACTATGGGACAGGCGAAAACTGCCAGTACCGGGCCGTGGGTATCAGAACAGAGGAGGGCTTTCCGGTATTTACAGCCCGCTGTCCGGACGGAACAGAGACACAGGTGCGCCTGAGCGTTATGGGAAGCCACAATATTTTAAATGGGATTCTCTCTATAGCGGTAGCCTGCGAAAATGGCGTAAAGCCCTCCGATGCGGCAAAGGCTCTGGAGAGCTTTTCTGGATATAAAGGCCGCCAGCAGATTTTTGAGACTGGGATGATCACCGTGATTGATGACTCGTACAATGCCAGCCCTGTTTCTATGAAGGGGGGACTGGAGGTCCTGATGAAGATTCATCCCGGCAGAAGAAAGATCGCAGTTCTTGCAGATATGAAAGAGCTTGGGGAGAAGGAGGTCCTTTATCACCGCCAGGTGGGAACCTATATTGGGGAGCATTTTGGACGGCATATGGCAGATCAGATGTTTCTCCTGGGAGATCTGGCGGCTGAGATCGGGAAAGGGGCTGTTGAGACTGCGCCGGAATCCGAGAGGGCGATCCATCTGTTTGGGGACAAAGAAGAGCTGGAAAATGCGCTGAGATCGGCCCTTCAGCCGGGAGACTGTGTTTTGTTTAAAGGTTCCAACAGTATGGGCCTTGGGGAGATGGCTTCCCGGTTCGCCGAGGGCGGGCGGAAGCAGACAGAGTAAGGAGCGAAGAAAAAGTGGCAGATCAATATGCCAGAGTTATCATCGACATATCCCACGAGAAAGTGGACAGGCCATTTACGTATCGGATCCCTGACTCGCTTTGCGGCGTTATAAAAGCCGGGAGCAGGGTCAGGATTCCTTTTGGGTCGGGAAACCGGGAACGGACCGGATATGTTGTGGAGCTTTCTGAAAAGGCAGAGTACGACAAATCAAAGATAAAAGAGATATCTGGCCTGGTGGAAGGCAGTGTTACAGCCGAATCCCAGCTGATCGAGCTGGCTTGGTGGATGAAGGAGCGCTACGGGTCTACGATGAATCAGGCTCTGAAGACCGTGCTTCCGGTAAAGCAGCAGGTAAAGGGAGCTCAGAAAAAATATCTCAGATGTCTTTTGGAGCGGGACAGTCTTCTGGCTGCCTGGAAGGAGGCGGAGCAAAAGAAATACAAGGCCAGGGCCAGGCTTCTGGAGGCTTTTTTGTCATCGCCAGTGATTCCCTGGGAGACAGCGGCCAGACAGCTTAATATCACATCGGCTGCTGTGACTCCGCTGATAGAGAAGGGAATGGTTGCTGTTGACTCCCAGTACCAGTACCGGGATCCTGCCGGGGCAATTGGGAAAAAGGAGGATCTGGAGGGAAACACTCCTATCATCTTGAATTCCCAGCAGCAGGCAATAGCAGATGATTTCTGCGGGAGATACGACAGCGGAATCCGGGAGACAGCTCTGATTCACGGGATTACTGGCAGCGGGAAAACGGAAGTCTATATGGAGATTATCAGCCATATTCAGAAGATGGGAAGGGAAGCTATCGTCCTGATTCCCGAGATTTCCCTCACATACCAGACAGTTATGCGCTTTTACAGGAGATTTGGAAACAAGGTGTCATTTATCAATTCCAAAATGTCTGCAGGGGAGAGATTTGATCAGTTTGAACGCGCTAAAAAAGGGGAAATTTCTATCATGGTAGGCCCCAGATCAGCTTTGTTTACTCCCTTCCCTGATCTGGGGCTGATCATTATCGATGAGGAACACGAAGCTGCATATAAAAGTGAGCTGTCTCCCAGATACCATGCGAGGGAGGCCGCTGCATTCCGGGCAAAACAGAGCGGGGCCAGCCTGATTTTAGGATCAGCTACGCCGTCTGTGGAGTCTTATAAAAAGGCGAAGGAGGGGATCTACAGACTGTATACCCTGTCCCAGCGTGCCAAAAAGGACAGCCGGCTGGCAAAAGCCGAGATTGTAGATCTGCGCAAAGAACTGGCAGAAGGGAATAAGTCTGTATTCAGCCGCCTTCTCCAGAAAAAAATAGAGGACAGGCTGGAAAAAGGGCAGCAGATCATGCTGTTTATGAACCGCAGGGGGTACTCTAATTTTATTTCCTGCCGGTCCTGCGGAGAAGCTGTCAAATGTCCCCACTGTGATGTTACCCTTACCCTTCACCGGGATGGCCGCATGGTCTGCCATTACTGCGGCTATTCTGTTCCGAAGCCCCTGAACTGTCCGAGCTGCGGTTCCCCATATCTGGCTGGATTTGGCGCTGGAACCCAGAAAGTTGAGGCGATGGTTCGGGAGCGCTTTCCTGGGGCAAAAACTCTCAGGATGGACATGGATACCACTTCGAAGAAGGGGGGACATGAGGAGATCCTGGCGGCATTTGCGGCTGGGGAGGCCCAGATTCTGGTGGGAACCCAGATGATTGTAAAAGGCCATGATTTTCCCAACGTCACCCTTGTGGGGATCCTGGCAGCGGATATTTCTCTGTATGCCCCGGACTTTTCCAGTGGAGAGAGAACATTTCAGCTGCTAACACAGGCGGCTGGAAGGGCAGGGAGAGGACAGACGGCTGGGGAAGTGGTTATCCAGACCTATGCCCCAGATCACTACAGCATTCTGGCGGCAGCCCGGCAGGATTATCAGATGTTTTTTGACCGGGAGATGGCCTATCGGCGGCTTATGCATTATCCGCCGGCCTGGGGCATGGTGACAGTCCAGATGGCATGTCCGGATGAGCAGGGCTTGGCTGAGGTCTCAGGAAGGCTGGAAGACCGCTTAAAAGCTGGCCTTTTCAAACTGCCGGGTGTGGAAATGATAGGGCCTGTCAATGCGCCTATATATAAACTTCACGATTTGTACAGAAAAATTTTATATCTGAAATCAGAAAACTATGATATACTAATTAAAATCAGAAAATGGATGGAGGATTTTTTCGAAAACGGAGATATCCGCAAAGATCTGACGGTCCAGTATGATTTTCTGTAAAATAGACAGATTAATGAGTATGAGTGAGAAAGGAAAGACCCGTTATGGCAATCAGACAAATCCGGACTATCGGTGATGAGATCCTGAGAAAAGAATGTAAGCCAGTAAAAGAGATGACACCGAGGCTGAAAGAATTGGTTGAAGATATGTTCGAGACAATGTATGAGACAGGAGGCGTTGGGCTGGCTGCTCCCCAGGTGGGAATCTTAAAGCAGATTGTAGTTATCGACGTAGAAGATGGGAACCAGTATGTCCTGGTCAATCCGGAGATTACGGAGACAGAAGGAGAGCAGACTGGGCCGGAGGGCTGTTTAAGTGTGCCTGGAAAATCTGGTACTGTTACCCGCCCGGAGAAAGTGACGGTGAAGGCTTTCAATGAAGACATGGAGCCCATCGAACTCACCGGGGAGGGCTTTTTGGCCAGGGCTATCTGCCATGAATGCGACCATCTCCACGGCTGCCTGTATGTAGACAAGGTGGAGGGAGAGCTGGAGGATGTAGGAGAAGCAGAGGAGGAAGAGTAATGCGGATCGTTTTTATGGGGACGCCGGATTTTGCAGTAGCCGCCCTGGTGAGTTTAAAGGAAGCTGGACATGAGATTCTGGCTTGCGTCACACAGCCTGACAAGCCGCGGGGAAGAGGAAAGGCGGTTCTTATGACTCCGGTAAAGGAAAAGGCTCTGGAGTATCAGATCCCAGTTTATCAGCCGCTGAAGGTACGGGATGAGGCTTTTCAGGATATTTTGAGAAAACTGAACCCGGAAGTGATCGTAGTGGCAGCCTTTGGCCAGATAATTCCCAAATCTGTGTTAGAAATGCCGCCGTACGGCTGTATCAATATTCATGCTTCGCTGCTGCCCAAATACCGGGGGGCGGCCCCCATTCAGTGGGCTCTGATCGATGGGGAGAAGGAGACTGGAATCACGACAATGCAGATGGATGCTGGTCTGGATACCGGAGATATGCTGGAAAAGGTGGTCGTTCCCATCAGTCCGGATGAGACTGGGGGAAGCCTCCATGATAAATTGGCTGAAGCCGGCGGGAAGCTGATAGTTTCCACCCTGGAGAAACTGGAAAAGCATGCCCTGACACCGGTACCTCAGACCGATGAGGAAACCTGCTACGCGAAGAAAATCACAAAAGATCTGGGAAATATTGACTGGACCGAAGATGCGGCTTCCATAGAAAGACTGATTCGCGCATTGAATCCTTGGCCCAGCGCCTACACATCCATTGGAGGAAAGACTGTAAAGATTTGGAAAGCGCAGGTTCTGGAGGAAGAGTGGGAAGGAGCCTGCGGGCAGATTGTACTGGCAGACAAAAATCATGTGTACGTAAAAACTGGAAAAGGCATTCTCTCGGTGGAGGAGCTTCAGCTGGAGGGGAAAAAGCGCATGGATACCCCATCTTTTCTCAGAGGCTTCCCAATCCATCAGGACAGTTTGTTTGAAAGGAGACGTTAAAATAGAATGGGATATGGATTTTACTATGGTTGGTTTGATCCGACAATGATTCTGGTACTGATCGGCGTGCTGATCTCTGCAGCCGCTTCGGCAGCGGTTAATGGAACATTTCAGAAATACGCAAGCGTTAGGAGCTACTGCGGGATGACCGGAGCACAGGTGGCGGAACGCCTCCTGCACTCTCAGGGAATTTACGATGTCGCGGTTCGCCAGGTTCCCGGAAATCTTACAGACCATTATGATCCCAGGACCAAAACTGTCAATCTGTCCCAGACTGTGTATGGGTCTGCGTCCATAGCGGCCCTGGGGGTGGCAGCCCATGAATGCGGCCATGCTATTCAGGACGCCAAACATTACGTTCCCCTAAAGGTGCGGGGAGCCTTTGTCCCTGTTGCTAATTTGGGAGCACAACTGTCAGTCCCGCTGATCATAATCGGCATTATTTTAGGGTACGGCGGCCATTTTTTGGTACAGTTGGGAATCTGGATGTTCGTTTTAGTAGTGGCATTTCAGGTTATTACCCTTCCAGTGGAATTTAACGCATCCTCCCGGGCAATCCGTCTTCTTGGCGATACGGGCATCCTGTCAGACCAGGAAAACAGCGGGGCAAAGAAGGTTCTCGGCGCGGCAGCTATGACGTATGTGGCTTCTGTGCTGGCATCTCTGCTCCAGCTTTTGAGGCTGGTTATTCTGTTTGGAGGTCGCCGCCGTGACGAATAGTACCAGCAGAAAAACTCAGGCAGCTGTGACAGGGCGGGAGCTGGCTCTGGACATGCTTCTGGAGATTTTAGAAAAGGGCGGCTTCTGCCATATCGTTAAAAGGCAGGCTCTTTCCAAATACCAGTATCTCCCTAAAAAAGAGAGAGCTCTGGCCTCCAGGCTGACAGACGGTGTCGTGGAGCGGCTGCTGTCTGTAGATTATGCGATCAATCAAATTTCGAATACCAAAACTGCAGCTATGAAGCCGGTAATCCGCAATATTTTGCGGCTGGGAGCCTATCAGATTTTATATATGGATAAAATTCCGGTTTCCGCAGCCTGCAATGAGTCAGTCAAGCTGACAGTCAAGCGGCACTTTGCGGGACTGAAGGGGTTTGTCAATGGCGTGCTCCGCAGCCTTGCCAGAGAAAAAGAAACGATAGTTTTTCCGGATGCTTCCATCGGCTTGTCAATGCCTCAATGGATTCTTTCCATGTGGGAGAAAGACTATGGAAGAGAGACTGCAGAAAACATTGCTGCAGCATTTTTGGAGGAACGGCCCACCTGTGTTCGCCTGAAC
Organism: uncultured Lachnospiraceae bacterium; assembly: GCA_944376125.1. GTDB lineage: Bacteria > Bacillota > Clostridia > Lachnospirales > Lachnospiraceae > UMGS1370. Next base: position 7,814 of record CALWBQ010000005.1, on the reverse strand, counting down.
TCTAAGGCAGCCATGGAAGAAACGGTGGCTTCCCTGGAAAAGCAGGGGGTTGAGGTCTCGGCTTTAGAAGGCTTTCGTGATATTCTGTATCTGAAAGGCTACGATCATCTGGAAGATTTGGAAGCCTTCCGGAACGGGGCAATCCAGGTTCAGGATGTCAGCTCCAGCCTGGTATGCCGGGCGGCATCTCCCAAAACAGGAGATTTTGTTTTAGATGTCTGCGGGGCACCCGGGGGAAAAAGCATCCATATGGCGGATCTGCTGTGCGGGACCGGGATGGTAGAATCCCGCGACCTGACTTGGCAGAAAGTCAGGTTGATTGAGGACAATATCGAGAGAACTGGATTTTCCAATATTCGTGCAAGGGAATGGGATGCCCGCGTGCCGGACGCTGAGATGAAGGAAAAAGCGGATATTGTTCTTGCCGATCTTCCCTGTTCAGGACTTGGAATTATCGGGAGAAAACCGGATATTAAATACAGGGCCTCCGCAAAGGGCCTGGAAGACTTGGCTGCTCTTCAGCGGGAGATTTTGTCTGTTGTCTGGGAATATGTAAAACCAGGCGGAAGACTGGTATATAGCACCTGTACAATCAATCGCCGGGAAAACGAAGATAATGCCGAGTGGTTCCTGGAACAATTCCCCTTTGAACCGGAGGATATTTCCGGGCGTTTGGAGGGACAGTTCTGCGAACAGTCTATGAAGCGGGGAATGCTGCAGCTTTTTCCGGACCGCCATCCCAGTGACGGCTTCTTTTTGGCTGTATTCCGCAGAAACGTATAAAAAATAAAAGGCAGTATAAGATAGATGATGAAAAAATGTGATATTAAATCCCTGACATATGAAGAGCTGGCTGCTGCCATGGAAAAAAAAGGAGAAAAACCTTACCGGGCAAAGCAGATCTATGAGTGGCTCCATGTAAAAATGGCCAGCAGCTTTGATGAGATGACCAATCTTCCTCAGACCCTTAGAAACTCTTTAGCAGAAGAGTTTTCTTTTACGTGTTTGGAGATCGAGGGTCTCCAGGTATCAAAATTGGACGGCACCAGGAAATATCTGTTTCTGCTGTCAGACGGAAATATCATAGAAAGCGTTTGGATGAAATATAAGCATGGCAATTCTGTATGTATCTCTTCTCAGGTAGGATGCAGAATGGGCTGCCGTTTTTGTGCCTCCACTCTGGATGGGCTGGCAAGAAATCTGCAGCCCTCTGAAATGCTGGATCAGATTTACCGGATCCAAGAAGATACCGGTGAGCGGGTCTCTAATGTAGTCGTTATGGGGTCCGGCGAGCCAATGGACAATTATGACAATGTTGTTCGCTTCATCAGACTTTTATCAGACAGCCGCGGCCTGAATATCAGTCAGAGAAATATAACGGTATCTACCTGCGGAATCGTGCCCGGAATCCGGCGTCTGGCAAAAGAAGGACTGGCGATTACCCTTGCTTTGTCCCTGCATGCTCCTAACGACCAGGTGAGGAGAACTCTCATGCCCATCGCCAACCGTTACAGTTTGGAGGAAGTTCTGGATGCCTGCCATGAGTATTTTATCAGGACAGGGAGGCGCCTGACATTTGAATACAGTTTGGTCAGCGGCGTGAATGATAATCTGAAAGAAGCAGCCGCTCTTGTCTCCCTGATTAAGGATCAGCACGGCCATGTGAATTTGATTCCGGTCAATCCAATTAAAGAGAGAGAGTATGTTCAGTCAGACCGAAAGGCAGTGGAAGCATTTCGAAGGTACCTGGAAGATCATGGGATCCCGGTGACAGTGAGAAGAGAGATGGGGCGGGATATTGACGGGGCCTGCGGGCAGCTCAGGAAACGTTTTATTGATGAAAGCAGAGGAGGATCAAAGGATGGAGATATGCGCTTTGACGGATACCGGGAAAGTCCGGTCCTCTAACCAGGACTACATATACGCCTCATCCCGCAGGGTGGGTCCTCTGCCCAATCTGCTTTTGCTGGCCGATGGAATGGGCGGCGCTAATGCGGGAGACTACGCTTCCCGGTTTTTTGTGGAGGGACTGGTATCTTATATCAGCCGCCAGAAGGGGACAGCGCCGGAAGTAACGGTATTGAGGCAGGGGATTACAGAAGTCAACCGCCGCCTGTACCAGGAGTCTGTAAAGGTTCCTGCACTCCGCGGAATGGGAACAACCGCGGTGGCGGCTACTGTGTCAGAAGGCATTTTGTATGTGGCCAATGTGGGAGACAGCCGCCTTTATCTGATCCGAAAAGGGATCATCCAGGTGACCAGAGACCATTCTTACGTGGAAGAGATGGTTTCTCTTGGGTTGCTGAAAAGAGAGAGCCCGGATTATCAGAAAAAGAAAAACTATATTACCCGCGCTGTTGGGACGGACGCCAGTATAGATATTGACTTTTTTGAAGTATCTCTTCAGGCGGGGGATATGATCCTTCTATGCTCGGATGGTCTGACCAATATGGTAGATGACGATTCCATTTATTCTATTGCTGCCGGGGCAGGCAGCCTGACAGAAAAATGCCGCCGGCTGATCCAGACAGCCAATGACAATGGCGGGAGGGATAATATTTCCGCAATTTTGGCAGAACCTGCAGAAAGCGAGGTGACGCCATGCTAAAAATCGGCGATTTTTTGGAAGAACGCTATGAAATTCTGGATCGGATCGGTTCCGGCGGAATGTCGGACGTGTATAAGGCGAAATGCCACAAGCTGAACCGTCTGGTGGCAATCAAAGTCCTAAAGGAAGAGTTCAGTGAGGATGAGGGGTTTGTCAGCCGTTTTAAGATGGAAGCTCAGGCTGCGGCAGGTTTGTCCCACCCCAATATCGTCAATGTGTATGACGTAGTGGACGATGGGGATATGCATTATATTGTCATGGAGCTGATTGAAGGAATTACCCTGAAAAACTACATTGCAAAGAAAGGGATGTTGGACAGCCGGGAGGCCATCGGCATTGCAATCCAGATTGCCCAGGGAATGGCGGCTGCCCATGACAGCAATATTATTCACAGGGACATTAAGCCTCAGAATATTATTATCTCAAAAGATGGCAAGGCAAAGGTTGCTGATTTTGGCATTGCCAGAGCCGCCAGCCGTCAGACCGAAAATTCGTATGCGATAGGGTCTGTCCACTATATTGCTCCAGAGCAGGCCAGCGGCGGTGTCAGCGATGAGCGCAGTGATATTTACTCTTTTGGAATCACTCTCTATGAGATGGTTACAGGGAAGGTGCCGTTTGACGGGGACAATGCAGTTGCTGTGGCGATGGCTCATATGGAGCAGGCGATCCAGCCGCCTTCTCAGATTAACAGCCAAATCTCTTCTGGACTGGAAGCTATCATTATGAAATGTACGCAGAAGAGGCCGGAAGACCGGTATGAATCTGCAACAGAGGTGATCAATGACCTTCGCCATGTGCTGATGAAGCCGGATGCGCCGATTGCCCGCCCGGAGGACGGGGAGATAAAGCGATCCCGGGCAGAATCCAGAAAAGACGGCGCAAGAGACCGCCAGGAGGAGCATGGGGAAAAGCCAGCTTCCCGAGGAAAAAAGTCTTCCGAAAAGCAGGAAAGGAATATTACGCCTGATCTGGAAAGATTATTTTCTATTGGAGGGATTGCGGGGGCTATTTTGCTGCTGGCCGTTCTGCTGTTTTTGATTGCCCAAGTGGCAGGGCTTTTTAAAGTAGATTCTGGACTTCCCATTCCATCGGCCCAGGATACCAGCCGGGCGGAAGAGACGATTATACTCCAGGAGAACCAGGCTAATATTCCGGAATTAACAGGAATTACGGAAGATGCAGCGAGAAGCCGCCTGGCAGAGCTGTCGCTTCTTCCAGATATTACGTACGAATATTCAGATACTGTCCGTGAGGGCTACGTGATGTCTCAGGATCCTGCCGGCACTGTGGTGGCAAAAGATTCTCCTATCCATATTACGGTCAGCAGAGGCAGCGTTACAGAGGCAGTCGAGGCCCTGGAACTGACAGGAAAGACCAGCGAGGAAGCACAGGAACTTCTGCAGCTCAACGATATTTTGCCAATCATTCAGACGGAAAACAGTGAGGATGTGGAACCTAACCGAGTGATCGGCTATGAGATTGACCCAGAGACCAGCAGCGTGATTCTCCATATCAGTGCCGGACCGGCAGTTGTGATGACTATAGTTCCGAACATCGCTGGGCAGACAGAGGAGGACGCCCTGCAGATGCTGGAGGATGCCAGCCTGCTTCCAGGGGATGTGGGGGGCGAGTACAATGATGTGGTCCCAGAGTGGAGCGTAATTCGGCAGAATGTCCCGGCAGGGAGCCAAGTGCCCATAGGGACAGAGATTGGGTATGTTGTGAGCTTTGGCGAAGAAGCCGTTCCCCAGGCCGAGGAGGACGGGCCCAGAGATGTGTATGTGGCATCTATTAATGAAGAGTTCGATCTGAGCTCTGTCATTGGTCCAGGGAGTGACAGTACTCAAATGCGGATTTCTATCCAACTGACTCAGATGGTGGATGGAAGGACTGTTACAAAAACGCTGGTGCCGGCCCACAGCGTAAGCGGAGACACAAAACTTTCCATTCATTTCGATAATATTGTAGGAGAATACGGGGTAGAGAACGGTGATGTAGAGGTCGTCAATGCGGTTACGGGAAGAGTATTGGCAACGTACCGGCTGAACTTTGCCCATCAGGAATAACGGGAACAGAACATGACAGGAAAGATTATAAAAGGAATTGCAGGATTTTATTATGTCCATGACGGCAAAGAACACATTTATCAGTGCAGGGCCAAGGGGATTTTCCGAAACCGGAATATTAAGCCTCTGGTAGGAGATAATGTAGAATTTACAGTTTTGGATGATGAGGAGGGCAATATTGACGAAATCCTTCCGAGAAAAAACGAATTGATCCGGCCGGCCTCTGCTAATGTAGACCAGGCTATGATTTTATTTGCAGTGGCTGACCCTGAGCCAAACTTAAATTTGCTGGACCGTTTTTTGGTAGCCATGGAGGCACAGAGACTTCCGGTTATTGTCTGTTTCAATAAAATAGATCTCTGCGGGGAAGAAAAAGTGGAGCAGTATCGGAACATATACGAAAGGGCAGGATACCAAGTGCGCTTTCTCAGCGCCAGCCAGGGGATCGGATTTGCTTCTCTGAAGGATCTTTTGAGAGGAAAAACGACAGTTTTGGCAGGTCCATCAGGGGTAGGAAAGTCTTCCTGGACAAATTTGATCCAGCCGGAAGCTGGAATGGAAACAGGAAAAATCAGCAAAAAAATCCAGAGGGGACGCCATACGACCCGCCATTCACAGCTTTTCTGCGTAGAAGAGGACACTTATCTGATGGATACACCGGGCTTCAGTTCTTTGTATCTGGAAAATATGGCTCCTGAAGAGCTGAAGGACTATTTCCCGGAATTTGCCCGGTATGAGGGGCAGTGCCGCTTTTTGGGCTGCGTCCATGTGGGCGAAAAAGTCTGCGGAGTGAAGGAAGCGGTCGAAAGAGGCGGCTTGAGCAGAAGCCGCTATGACAATTATCGGCTGCTGTACCAGGAACTGAAAGAGAAGGAACGGAGGAAATACTGATGGCATATATTTTGGCGCCTTCCATTTTGGGGGCAGATTTTTCGCGGTTGGGAGAAGAAGTGGAGGCTGTGTCGGAAGCTGGGGCAGAGTACATCCATTTGGACGTGATGGATGGAACATTTGTTCCAAGCATTTCATTTGGGATGCCGGTGATCCAGAGCCTGAGAAGCCGGACGGATAAGGTTTTTGATGTTCATATGATGGTGGAAGAGCCGGGCCGATATATAGAAGATGTAAAGAAGGCTGGGGCCGACCTGATCTGTGTCCATGCGGAAGCCTGCCGTCATTTGGACAGAACACTCCATCAGATCAAAGAAGCAGGATGTATGGCCGGAATTGCTCTGAATCCCGCCACGCCGGTAAATGTACTGGAATATGTCCTGCCAGAGGCGGATATGGTGCTGATCATGTCTGTAAACCCAGGCTTTGGCGGCCAAAAGTTTATTCCCTATGCTGTTGAGAAGATTAAAAAGGTAAGGCGCATGGTGCTGGAGAGAGGTCTGAACACAGACATTCAGGTTGACGGCGGTGTGACCCCGGACAATGCAGATGAGCTGCTGAGAGCAGGGGCCAATATCCTGGTGGCGGGTTCTGCTGTGTTTCACGGGGATGCCAGAGCCAATGTGAGAACGTTTCTGGAAATCTTCAGAAACTGCAGCCGGAAGGCATAGGGGGAGGATGACATGAAGACCTGTCTAGTCATCACCGGAGGTTCCTTGGATCTTTCATTTGCCGAAGCGTTTCTAAAAGAGCGCCGCTTTACCAGAGTCATCGCTGTCGATGCAGGGTTAGAAACAGCAAAAAAGCTGGATTTGATTCCCGATGTTGCAGTGGGGGATTTTGATACAGTAAAACCGGAAGTTTTAGAGGAATTTCGCGGTATGGAGCACATTGTCTGGGATGTCCACCAGCCGGAAAAAAATGAGACCGATACAGAGCTGGCTCTCAACAGAGCCGCCGCAATGGGATGCGGCGAGATAGCGGTTTTGGGGGCCACAGGGGGCAGACTGGATCACTTGATCGGAAATATTCATCTGCTCTATCCATGTATGCAGAAAGGAATCTTTGCATATCTGCTGGATCCTCAAAATAAAGTCTATCTGCTGGATTCCGGAAAGGATTTCTTTCAGGAAACTCTGTGGGGAAAGTATGTCTCCTTTCTTCCTCTGACACAGACTGTCACTGGTATCACTCTGACAGGATTTAAGTACCCCTTGTTTCGGAAAAATATTGAGATTGGAACCAGTCTCTGCATCAGCAATGAGCTGGCGGAAGAGGAAGCCCGCCTGGACTTTGAGGATGGAGTGCTGATCTGCGTAGAGTCCCATGACTGAATATCCGCCCGGTCAGCTGCGCGGCCGGGCGAGTTTATTGAAGAAACTGGATTGGTCAAAAATATTAAAACTGGATATTTTGAACATCCCATTACGATGGTAGGATAGAGCGTGCATCAAATGATTCAAGGGGTGACATGATTATGAAATCTACAAAAGAAATGGAGACCCGCCGGTTGGCGCTGGCCGGTCTGATGGCAGCCCTGGCATATGTAGGGTACGCTTTTTTGCCTGCCCTGAGTGCCAGCGGGACGAAAATTCACTTTGGAAATGCATTCGTGGTTCTGGCGGCTTATCTTCTGGGCGGTGTGTACGGAGGCTTGTCAGGAGCAGTTGGACTGTCTATCGCGGATCTCACAGGAGGATATGCCGAATCCGCGCCCAGGACATTTATTACAAAACTGGTCATCGGCCTCATAGCTGGATGGATCGCTCACAGAATTGCTCATATCAGTGAGGGCCACAAGGCTTCCTATGTGACGAAATGGACAGCAGTGGCAGCAGCGGCAGCGCTGGGATTTAACTGTATTTTTGAACCGTCCCTAAAGTATGTGTGGTACACATTGCTGACACCAGACCCGGAAAAGGCGTCCAAAGCCATCGCTTCCCTGATGGCAGTGACCACCTACACCACAGTCATCAATGCCGTGACCAACGGAATTGCTGCTGTTCTTCTGTACTCGGCTATCCGTCCGGCTCTCATCCGATCAGGACTTTTGCCGGAGATTGGGCCGGCCAGGGAGGGAAAACACTAGGAGATCATTTCATGGCAAAACCGACATTACACAGCAGACAGAAAAAAATTATGATGATCAATGATTTGTCGGGCTATGGGCGCTGCTCCCTAACGGTAGCAATCCCTATTTTAGCGGCACTGAAGGTTCAGTGCTGCCCAGTGCCGACGTCTATTTT
>CALWBQ010000004.1 GCA_944376125.1 uncultured Lachnospiraceae bacterium | reverse complement strand
GAAAGCCAAATCATAAAAATAGTCGCTGTTATGCCAGACGGAAAAGCAGGCATGCCGTGTGGAGCCTGCCGAGAATTTATGATGCAGTTAGATAAAGCGGCGGGAGAAATAGAAGTCCTGCGTGACTATGAAACAAAACAGGCGGCGAAGCTAAAAACCCTAATTCCTGATTGGTGGAAGTAAGTTATTAGCAAAGACAGCCGAGCCAGTCAACGGTCAAGATGAACGGCAGTCAAGGCCGGGTGTAAAACCGTTCATTTCTATATCTTCATCTTGCCGCTGTTATGCACATCTGTGCGCACAATAGCAATGTATACCAAAATTACTTGTAAATGCTCTATGGCACTTTCGGAAAAGGCAATGAGGTCTCAGAGACACAAAAGCACCGCAAAAATCCGGCCAATCAACTCTGAAAACAGAGAAGACGCCGGATTTTTGCTAGTCACGAACAAATGGACTTTTGACAGCCCTTAATTTTAAACTTTAATAATAGGTCACCAGCGGTTCCTCCAGGTAGCTCTCCGCCAGCGGCTTTAACCCTACAGGCCCGTGATCCCAGATCCCGTCCGGGTCGCTGATGTCATAGAAGAATGTATCTTCAAACACTCCGAAGTAGTCTCCGGCCTTGCCGTATTTTGCGTACCCGGACGCATCGGCGCAGTAGATGGTTCCGTCTATATTGATCAGATTGAATTCATGGTTCTGTACAGATGTATACCAGGAAAAGCCCACATCCAGGCCCACAGAATCCGCCAAAATGTAATACAGCTGTGCAAAATCCACGCACACCATGGACGAGCCCTGTACCAACTGTGCCAGATAGCTGTAAGCTCCGGGATCGCTGGGTATGATTATCTGGGCCGTCTCCCCGCCGTAGCCGTATCTCGACCCCAGCCAGGTGTAGATGCGGTAAGCCTTGTCGTAGTCCGACGCATGTTCCCAGTCGTAGGACTGATAGAAATCAAGGAACCAGTCATACAGTCCCTGGGCTTCCTCGTTCCAGCCGATATTGAAAGGCAGATCCAGCCCGGCCATCTTGTAGAACACATTGACAGCAGTCTTGGACCTGACGATCCACGCCAGTTCCAGCCTCACCTCATCTGTCAGCGCGGTGGCATAAGGCATATAGCCGTATTTTCCGTAATAGGTCGCCAGTTCCTCCACGGCCGAGCCGTAAAAGTTCTGTCTGTAGATGGCCAGCGCATCCGCATTGTCCTGGGCAGCCGGCTGAGCCACGGTGTCCACAGGGATCTCCGGCATCTCCAGGTTCTCACTGGATTTTAACTTTGTCCGGTAGCCAGTCTCGCCCATCAGCAGCGGATTCCCGATATTGTTGACGGCAGCCCCGTATTTTCCGAAATGGTAGCCGCCAAAATCCATATTGAAGGCAACCGCACCGCCGTCATCGGGATTCAGATAGTACAGCCTGTGCCCGATCCACTGGAGCCCGGTCAGCATCATGCCTTTTGTGGCATCCTCCGCTGTGCTCAAGAAATACCATTTTCCATTGACGCACTGAAAATCTGTCAGCGCCGTGCCATCGTCAGTGTTTCTGTAATACCAGGCGCCGGTGGAGGCGTCCTGCTGCCACTGTCCATTGACGGCGCCAAAGGAAACCATGCTGATTCCGGCCGCTATCACAGCAGACAGCAAAATCGCCGCAAATTTCTTTTTCATTTTCCCTCAGCCCCCTTCTCAGTTAATGAAATACGGATGATTTTTGATCGGGGCCTCCAGATAAAGCCGCCGGTTCTGTCCAAAATAGACCTCACCGTCCACCTGGATATAATATCTGCTGCCCTCATCGATGTTGTAGGCTGTCGTCTCCGCCTTGAGCCCCAGGGCCTTTGCCAGAGACAGTGCCGTGATGGCATAATCCGCGTCGGAGCCGTAGCCCTTGATCAGAATCGAATATTCTCTCTGGCCGTCTCCGCCCTCATTGTAGAGATCGTAGCCGGTATTGTCCAGCACCTTCTGGATCTCCCTCGCCCGGTCCATCTCGCTCATATTTTCAAAGTCAATGCTGTTCAGCCACTGGCAGAACCAATTATATAGAGACTGGGTGTGCTCTACATTTTCCTCATAGACCTCTTCGCTGATGTACAAGTGGGTTCCGTTGGGACTGATGGATTCTCCGGCAGGCGGGAGGAAATAGGAATCCATCTGGTTGGTCAGCAGGGCCTGGACATTTTCATTGCACACATAGTGGAGCGTCACATATGGGTAGGGAAGGCGCAGATCCCACTCGTCGATCTTGCCGGCCAGGGGATGGGCCGGGTCAAAGCCCTCGCTGTGCTGCACCTCCGTGCTGGCCGCTGTCTCCTCCCCGGCGCGCTTCGTCTGCACAACACCGTCCACAACCCACTGTCCGTTTTCATTGACTGTATAAGCGTCTGGAGATTTTGTATTTCTCAATAAATATCCGCTGGGATTAAAATAATAGCATTCCGATACTCCGTCATTGTCATCATCGATCCAGGCCCATGTGCGGGTCAGATAGGTGCCGTCATCACTTTTGTATTTCCAGTTGTCGCCTGCCGGCTCCCATTGGCCGGCAAAGGCCGAAAAGCTGGTTCCCAGCGCTAGTGCCGCCGCTGTCAGGACAACTGCATATCTCTTTTTCATAAAATCCTCCTCCCTCTTTCTCGAATCCCGACACTTGCTCGTATACCTCTACTATACTCCTGGACAGGTCCGGCAGTCAATGCAAAACAGCAGAAAGCAGCTAAAATTTTACGCCAAATTATATCTCAAGATCCCCTTCTATCCCCAGGTAGTCCACCGTCATCGTCCGGCCGTCCTTCATCTTCAGCGTCACCGGACCGTAGCCTCCGCAGCCCTCGGGATCTGTGTAGGAAATTTCCCGAATACTGAAAATCTCATCCTCGGTAAAGTCTTCCATACTCTCCCTGGTAATTATCTGGCTCACCATGACAAAGGGCTCATAAGCGTATAGATTTTCTCTTTTAAGGCTGGCTGACAAGACAATACTGTCAGCGCTGTCTGGATTGGTGTCCCTGCTGCGGATCACTTCCAGGTTTTCCCATGCGGCAAAGACGGTCATAGCCATCTGTTTCTCTCTTCCTTGAGAATCCCGTCCCTTGACGACGATGGCTTTCGCCCCATCTTTTTCCAACACTCTGATCTGGGTGTCCCCGGTATCCGGGAACCCATAGGATCCAAGACTTACCACAAGTCCGGTGCGGAACGTCCTGAATTTGTCTACCCGGACCATTCCATTAGCCACCGGGAAATCAGCCAAATCTACGCAGTGCATCCAGTGCATCTCCGCCTGACTGTCATAATGCAGGAAGGCCCTCCGGTAAAGCACACCGTCCCTGGAACCGTGCCATAAAAGAGCGTTGGTCTTTTTCAGAGTATGGAATTCTTCATCGTATACCGTATACATCTGGGACTCCGTCCTGCCTGCCAGGCTGGCCTCCCAGGGATACTTCGTACTGTAGCAGAGCTTTGCATAACAGCAGAGCCCATTATTGTCATCCCGTTTGCGGATCACCTTTCCAGTCCTAAGCTCTGTCGTCCCGTTGTCCCGATGGTTGGCCATGCAAAGTCCCGGCCCGTTAAGCACAGTTTCCCTGGTCTCCCCGGCCCTCATCTCATCCCAGACGCCATTCTCCTCCTTCGCAGTCCAGAAAGGATGATCCTCCGGCAGATGGAGGCACATAAATGCCTTTGCCAGCCAGAAAGGGCTCTCCGCACAGCTATAGCTCTGAACCAGAGGGATAAAATTCTTATAAAATCCCAGGGCGGGAACTCCCTCGTACATCAGATCATCCCGGCCCAAAAACTGCATCAAAGCGCCGGAGGAGATCCGCCTCGCAAGGCCCGGATTGGCTTCAGAATGTCTCAAAAACAGGTTGCCGTCAAAAGCTGATGTCGCTGCATTTCTGTAGATATTACTCCGCCCCCACATATTGACCCACCCGTCAGCATCAAACATCCTGGAATAGGTCTCCATCAGTTTATTGGAGTTCTCCTCAAACTTCGCCGCCAGGTAAGGCTCATTTTCGTAACCATACCACTGGCACCAAATAGGGCTGTAGACCTGGAACGCCCATGCAGAATAATAATCCATCGCGTGGCCGTCCCGGTACCACCCATCGCCGGTATAGTAATTTAAAATGACGGATGCGTGGTGGCGCATAATTCCTTTGTCAATGGGATAGCCATTCATATGAAGGAATGCCAGATCAAGCATATTGAACAGCCGCCAGTTCTGAGGAACTGTATTTTTATGGGCATAGGGCGTCAGGAAAGCAGCGATCCGATCTCGCTCTTCCCTGGTATAAGTATCCCAGATTTCCTCCTTGGACAGCCACAGACAGATCACCAAAGCGCAGGTTTCCACTGTCTGCTGATAAGTGTTCAGCCTCTCCGAGGGCGCCTCTGTTTTCACCATGTCCTCATAGCCCAGAACATAGCAGGGGTCTCCCGGGGTACATGCCTTCAGGATCTGCTTTTTATAGTATTCTCTCAGCGGCATTCCCGCCACCGTGACCTCTGGCTCAATGTGAATCAGAGGCGCTGCCAGAAAGAAGCTCCTGGCCAGCCCTTCAAAAATCTCCGCCTGCACCTTCCATGCCGGTGTGTGGGCGTTGGGATAGGTAACTTCCGTCTCATACCGCGGGACGATCACAGGATCATCCATGTTTTTTATATGCCGGAAGATTCCATCCAGCATGTATTTGGCAGCGTCAATCCAGTGCTGCCTGGTCAGTCCTGTATAGGGACTCAGCTGAAAATCCAGATTTTTCGGTTCAAATCTCATAGGCTCCTCGATTCTGCTTTTCAAGCATTTTTTATTCTTCTGCGGGCCGCAACACGCGAAAAGACGCACCAGCCCATCACCACTTTACCACATGCGCATCGGGATTGCCATGTACTATTTTCGTCTTTTTATGCAAAATCTTTATAAAATCAGCGCAAAACAGTTGTTCTGAAAATATACTGTATACATGTTGATTTTACCCATTTATTGTGATAAATACCTATCATTTTCCGTCATTTTATGGTACAATTTCTCTATTAGTATTTAAGAAAACAGGGGGAAGAAAAATGGCAAAAGAAATGATTGCAATGCTTCTTGCCGGCGGTCAGGGCTCCCGTTTATATGCACTGACTCAAAAGCTGGCAAAACCTGCAGTTCCTTTCGGCGGCAAATATCGTATCATCGATTTTCCGCTGTCCAACTGCGTAAATTCTGGAATTGATACGGTAGGGATCCTGACCCAATACCAGCCGCTTGTCCTGAACGAGTATATCGGAAACGGACAGCCCTGGGATCTGGACCGGCTCCACGGCGGCGTCCATGTCCTGCCGCCCTATCAGCAGGCAACCGGCTCCGACTGGTACAAGGGCACTGCAAATGCAATTTACCAGAATATTTCCTTCATTGAGCGCTACAATCCGCAGTATGTCATCATATTATCCGGCGATCAGATCTGCAAACAGGATTATAGTGATTTTCTTCGCTTCCATAAGGAAAAAAATGCGGAATTCAGCGTAGCCGTTATGGAAGTTCCGTGGGATGATGCATCCCGTTTCGGTCTTATGGTAACTGACGAAAACGACAAAATCACTGAATTCCAGGAAAAGCCTAAAAATCCAAAATCCAACCTGGCTTCCATGGGTATCTATATCTTTAACTGGGATATTTTAAAGAGATATCTGATTGAAGACGAAGCGGATCCCAATTCCGAAAATGACTTTGGAAACAACATTATTCCCAATCTTCTGAGAGACGGGCGCAATATGTACGCCTACCACTTTAACGGATACTGGAAAGATGTCGGAACCATCTCCTCCCTCTGGGAAGCCAATATGGAAGTTCTCGATCCCGAGCACAGCGGCATCAACCTCTTCGATGATAAATGGAAAATTTACAGCCGCAACAGCGGCATGACCGGTCACAGGATCACAGCCGACGCAGTGGTAGAAAATTCCATGATTACAGACGGATGCCGGGTTGCCGGTACTGTAAAACATTCTATCCTCTTCGCAGGCGTACAGGTAGAACCGGGGGCCGTTGTGGAGGATGCCGTCGTCATGGGCGGAACCATCATTAAATCTGGAGCTGTTGTACAGCACTGTATCGTAGCAGAGAATGTCGTTATCGGCGAAAATGCCGTCGTCGGCGCTATGCCTGCCGACGGAGAAAAGGGCGTCGCGACCATCGGTTCCGGCGTTTACATCGGGGACAATGCGAAGGTCGGTCCCAATGCTATGGTCAATAATAATGTAAAGGGCGGTGAAGAGCAATGGTAAATTCCAACGCAGATGCACTGGGCATCATTTTTCCAAACAGCTATGATTCTCTGGTACCGGAGCTGGTCAGCGAACGTCTGATGGCTTCCATCCCGTTTGCCAGCCGTTATCGGATGGTAGACTTTATTCTGTCAAGCATGGTAAACTGCGGCATCGGCAATGTTTCCATCATTGTTCGCAAAAATTACCATTCTCTGATGGATCATCTGGGGTCCGGCCGCGAGTGGGATCTGACCCGCAAAAACGGCGGTCTCAATATCGTTCCGCCCTTTGCCGAAAAATCTGTAGCCGTGTACAATGGCCGTGTGGAGGCTCTTGCCAGCATCCTGGGCTTTCTGAGATCTCAGAAAGAAAAATACGTAGTCATGTCCGATGCAGATATTGCCGTAAATTTCGATTTCAATGCCATGATCGATGCCCATATCAAAAGCGGCGCCGATGTGACCGTCGCTTATCTTGAGGAAGAGATCCCGGCCAGCGCCCTGGCTGCCCACCCGGAAGATAAGAACCTATATTACACCTTTGATGTGGAGGACGGATGGGTAAAAGGTCTCAAGATCAATCCCAAGGACGCGGGCATTCAGAATTTCTCTATGAACATCTACATAGTTGGCCGTGAATTCCTGATTGAACAGATCAGCAACGCCTACGCCCACGGCTATATCTACTTTGAGCGGGATATTCTGGCTCCTCAGCTTGATACTCTCAAAATCCGCGCATTCCGCTTTGATGGATATGTGGCACAGATCAATGACATGAAGAGCTACTTTGACGAAAATATGAAGCTGCTGAAAGATGAAAATCTGGATGCCCTCTTCTCCTCCAACCCGATCTACACCAAGATCCGCGACGACAATCCGACGCGGTACATTGCGGGCGCAAGAGCCGCCAACATTATGGCTGCCGACGGCTGCGTCATCGAGGGCGATGTAGAAAATTCTGTTCTCTTCCGCGGCGTCAAGATCGCCAAGGGAGCAAAGGTCAAAAACTGCATTTTGATGCAGGATACCGTAGTGGAGGCCGACGCCTGCCTGGAATACGTCATCACCGATAAGAACGTGACGATTACTTCCGGAAAAGAGCTGAAAGGAACCGACAGCTTCCCGGTATTCGTTGCAAAGCATCAGAAGGTATAAAAGTATAGTGCCTGCCTTTCCTCAGGCATCAGAACGGGCTCTCTCGTGATTCCTTATCACAGAGAGCCATTCTTTATCTGTAATGGCAAAACTCTATACCAAGGATAGACTGGAGGAGATATTTTATGAGACTGAGCATAGGGCAGATGGCCCGGCTGAACCATCTGACGATCCAAACTCTCCGGCTTTATGACAAACTGAACTTATTAAAGCCAGCTTATGTGGATGCCGACAGCGGCTACCGCTATTACAGCATCCTCCAGTGCGCCAAACTGGACCTGATCCGCAGCATGAAGCTGTGCGGGCTGAGCCTGAAGGAGATCAAAGATTATTTTGAGAGCGGAGATATCTCCAGGCTGACGGAAGAACTCAAAGCAAAAAAAGACCAGATCAGCAGCGAGATCCGCCTCTTAAATGAGCAGGGGGAAGCCATCCGCCGCACACTTGACTCCTTCGAGCAGTATCTGGCAGCCCCTCCTGACGGAACTATCACCCTGGAATACATTCCCAGACGCCATATCATTCTGCTGGACAGCGGAAACAACTACTTTGAGGAGGGGCTTGAGCTGTATGAGCACAGCCTCCTTCAGCTCAAGCACTCTCTGGCAGATCAGAATATGGAGCATCTCTATTACCGAAATCCTGGCACCATCTGGAGGAAAGATAAGCTGCTGAAGCGGGAATTTGTTTCCACTGAGGTTTATGTTCTGGTCAATCCAGGAAACTTCTCCTCCTGGGAGATCACGGAGATCCCCGCCGGAATGTATCAATGCATCTACTGTGACAACTTTTCCAAGGAGCGCTCTTACGCCCTGCGGCTCTTAGAGCAAATCGAAAAAAACGGCTACACCATCTCCGGGGATTACCTCTGCGAGACGATTGTGGAGACGCCCCTCTTCGGAAAAGACGAGCGCGGAATGTTTCTTCGCCTTCAGATTCCTGTGATAATTTCTTAACAATTTATACTTGACCCTCTTCCTGGTATATACTCTATAATAAAATTATCTCGTGGGAGGGTAAAAATGGCATCCGCACAAGAGACAGCCGCTGAAGCCCTCACCACATGACAAGGCCCTGAACAAGGCCGGCACAGTAATGTTATTTTCTAAAGGAGGGTTTATCTATGAACAAAGAGCGAATCAGAGTAGTCCAGTACGGATGCGGAAAAATGGCAAAATATACCTTGCGGTATCTCTATGAGAAAGGCGCTGACATTGTAGGCGCTATCGACGTGAACCCTGACATTGTTGGCATGGATGTAGGACAATACTGCGGCCTGGGCTTCGACCTGGGTGTTAAGATCCGCTCTGATGCAGATGCGGTTCTGGATGAATGCCGCCCGGATATTGCGGTTGTCACCCTTTTCAGCTTTATTGAAGACTGCTATGATCACTTTGCAAAATGTCTAAGCCGCGGCATCAATGTGATCACCACCTGCGAGGAGGCGACCTACCCGTGGACTACCTCTGCTGCCCTGACCAACAAACTGGATGCCCTGGCAAAAGACAACGACTGCACCATTGTAGGCGCTGGAATGGAAGATATTTTCTGGATTCACCTGATTGGAACCGTCGCAGGGGGCTGCCACAATATCACAAAGATTGAGGGCGCTGTCAGCTATAATGTAGAAGATTACGGCTTAGCTTTGGCACAGGCGCACGGCTGCAATCTGACTCCTGAGGAGTTTGAAAAGACCATTGCACATCCGGAGACTCTGGAGCCCAGCTATGTCTGGAATTCCAATGAAGCTCTGTGCAACCTGATGGGCTGGACCATCAAAAGCCAGACTCAGAAATGCGTCCCCTATTTCTCTGACAAGGATGTGTATTCCGAAACCATGGGACTTACCATCCCGGTAGGACGCTGTATCGGAATGAGCGCCGTTGTAACGACAGAGACATTCCAGGGACCAATCATTGAAACTCAGTGCATCGGAAAAGTCTATGGCCCCGATGACGGCGATATGTGCGACTGGAAGATTCTAGGAGAGCCGGACACCACCTTCTATGTGAAGAAACCCGCTACCGTAGAGCACACCTGCGCTACCATTGTCAACCGGATTCCTTCTGTTCTCATGGCCCCCGCCGGATACATCACAGTAGACAAGCTGGAGAACGTGGAATACCTTTCCTATCCTATGCACTTATATGTAGAATAACCGCCGCAGGCAGGAAGGGCCGGGCTGCTCAGGCGGATTGAAGGAGACCCTTTTATGACCCATAATAAAGAATTTTTCCGCTATGTCCTCCCTTCCATGCTGGCTTTTGCGCTGTCAGGCGTCTATGCCATTGCCGACGGGTTCTTCGTCGGCAATGCTCTGGGCGATGATGCCCTGGCAGCCATCAATATTGCCTATCCCCTGACTGCCTTTCTGCAGGCGGCAGGAACCGGGATCGGGATGGGCGGAGCCATCCAATATGCCATCAGCACCGGCAGAAAAGAATATGAAAAGGCCAGACAGTATTTTGGAATATCCTTAATCCTTCTGGCCTTTTTCGGGCTGTTCCTGACAGGTGCTGTCCTTCTGGCTGCCCCTGCAGTCCTCCCGGCTTTTGGGGCTTCCGGCCCTGTTCTCCCGCTGGCATCCGAATATATCCGCTATGTCGCTCTGGGAGCTGTCTTCCAGATTGCGGGAACCGGTTTTGTTCCTTTCATCCGAAATATGGGCGGCTCTGTGGCCGCCATGGTTTCCATGGCAGCCGGTTTTGTCACCAACATCTGCCTGGATTATCTTTTTGTCTGGGTGCTTCCATTCGGTATGATGGGAGCTGCTGTTGCCACTGTCATTGGACAGGGTGTCACCTTTTTCGTCTGCCTCCTGTTTCTGGCCGCAAAGAAATTGGCGCCATCTATCCGCTTCCAGGGCAGGCAGACGGTATTGGCAAAACGGGTTCTTCAGGTGGGCCTGTCCCCCTTTGGCCTGGCCTTCTCCCCCAATATCACACTGATCCTAGTCAACAAAAGTGCCTCCGTCCTGGGCTGTTCCCCTGCAGTCACCGCCTATGCCACAGTCAGTTATATTTCCTGCGTGATTATGCTGCTTCTCCAGGGGATCAGCGATGGCAGTCAGCCTCTTCTCAGCCTCTATTACGGCAGGGGAGAGCACAGCCAGACCAAAACAATCTGCAGGCTGGCCTATGCTTTCTCTCTAGCCACCGGATTCTGCTGCATAGCCTTTCTTCTGATCTTCCGGCATCAGGCTGCAGGACTCTTTGGCGCTTCTCCACAGATCACAGAGGAAGTGGCCCGCATCCTTCCAATTTTTATCACAGGCTATCTTTTTGTCTGTATCTCTCGGGTTTCAACGGCATATTTTTACGCCACTGAGAAGAACGTAAATGCTTACCTGGTCATATATGGAGAACCGGTCTCCCTGGCTGTCCTTCTGCTTGTTCTGCCCAAATTGTTCGCTGAGAACGTCATGGGAACGTGGATATCTGTGCCGACATCCCAGCTCTTTGCCGCAGCATTGTGCGCCGCTCTGCTTCTCTGCCCGAAAAAGCGCCTTCCCCCGGTTCCCTGACCGGAGAAGGCGCCTGCTGAGTATCACTCTTCTATTCAAACTTTACCATTTCTTTTCTCAGTCTCTTCATAATCTTTTTCTCTAATCTAGATATATAGGACTGTGAAATTCCCAGGAGATCTGCCACCTCCTTCTGGGTCATCTCGCTCCCATCCTCGCTGGTGAGACCAAAGCGCAGCTCCACGATCTTCCGCTC
The DNA here is from genome assembly GCA_944376125.1 of uncultured Lachnospiraceae bacterium. GTDB lineage: Bacteria > Bacillota > Clostridia > Lachnospirales > Lachnospiraceae > UMGS1370. Next base: position 16,545 of record CALWBQ010000004.1, on the reverse strand, counting down.
CCTGGGTTCCAGCCTGCTGATTGCTGCATTCAGCAGATTTTTCTCGATCTCATCCTCAATGTCTTTATAAATAATATCTTCATCCGTACCCAAAATATCCGACAGCAGCAGCTCATTTCCATCCCAGTCTACATTTAAAGGTTCATCGATAGACACTTCCATTTTTGTTTTGCTGCTTCGCCGCAGATGCATAAGAATCTCATTCTCAATGCATCGGGAAGCGTAGGTTGCCAGCTTAATATTTTTCTCTGGGTTAAAGGTATTGATTGCTTTAATGAGACCTATAGTCCCGATGGAGATCAGGTCCTCCACGCCAACGCCGGTATTGTCAAATTTTTTCGCTATGTATACTACCAGACGGAGATTGTGCTCGATCAGGCCGGATCTGGCCTCTTTGTCATCCTCCCCGCCCAGCTTTCCAATCAGCTCCGCCTCCATCTTGGAATCCAGGGGCGGCGGCAGAATATCAGCTCCTCCTATGTAGTGGACTTCCCCCTGCTTCTGCATCAAAAGAGCCTTAAAACCGGCAGAAGTCTTAAACTGGAATCTGCTTGGTATCGATACTTTGATAATCATTTTTTCTCCTCCTCATTATAATCCGAACCGCACCCGCCTCCATCAGGAAATGAGCTGTGCAGCAGCATCTGATATTGATTGTCAGGCGATACCGGTCGGGAGGCAAGAGCCACAAGGGGTCTCTTGATCCGAATCATCCGGCCGTCTTTCTCCGCCTCCAGCTCATCCAAAAAGATAGCTGGAAGCAGACCTCCAGACCGTCCGATGCTCTGATAAGGGATGTAGAGTACGGCGGGCACCGTCACAGCCAGCCTGGCTCCCTCCGAACAGTTCAAAATATGGACGGGTATGTGGGATGCCGATTCATACAGTTGATTTCCCGTATCCCACAGTGCTCTCACCCTACATTCCTTTCCCCTGTAGCGAAGACAGACCTCATAAAATTTCTGCCGTCTCTCCCGGTTTTCCGTCAGAAAGCAGACAGCCCCCCGGACAGCAAAGCAGGCTCCTGCCATCAAAAAAATCAGGCTCCCAAAACTTAAGAGACCTGAAATTCCAGTATCTCCTCCCTGCAGGAAAGCCGCCGCCGGCCAGAACACCTCCAAGCTGCACAGCCCATATATGCAGCCAGCCATTAAGACTGCCGTAATGCACAGAGCCCCGACGATCCTGGCCATCTCACGGCCGTTTAAACGGCCGAAAGCAGTTCGGGCCATAATCATTCCGCCAGCTGCAAAACAGACTATTCTCCAGGCCCACAGCGGTCCCAGAAGCAGCCCTGCTGCCAGACCTGCAGTGCTTATCCCGGCTCCGGCCCCAGCGCCCAATACCAGGCGCCTGCGGGGGGTATGTATTCCCATCAGTTTTTTCACCAGAATCAGAAGAAGGGAGTCCATAATAAAATTGATTAAAAAAAATTGATCCGCATAGATAGTGATTGTCAATCCATTCCCCTCCTGCCTGACCTCCTCATTATAGCGGTCCTGAAGAATAAATTTTGTCAAACCGAGGGAGGATATTCCTATTTTTTTTCGACAAAAACGGCACAGCCGAAGCTGTGCCGTCAAATAGATTCGCAAATTATGTTATCTCTTATTCTTTAAAAAATCCGGAATGTTGATCTGAACTTCTCCTCTGTTTACCGGGCGGTAAGGAGCCGCTCCCGGCTGAGGTGTGAAGGGAGATGCCGTTGCCGCTGCCTCCGGATTAGATTTCGGAGCTGTTCTCTGGACAGGGGCAGCAGACTGCCCTGCACCGGCCGGCTGATTCTTATTCGGTTTAAATGCCCCTGCATTGAAGCCCGCCATGGCCTTGTTCACCGGGGTGTTGGCGCCATGGGCATCCAGGCCGGTAGCAATAACCGTGATGCTCGCCTCATCCTGGGCATTCTCATCATACATCGCGCCAAAAATGATGTTGGCGTCATCTCCTGCCAGCTCCTGAACGTAGCTTGCAGCTTCATTGGCCTCAATCAGGCTGATATCGCCGGAAATATTAATGATGACGTGGCTTGCGCCCTCGATCGTTGTCTCAAGCAGCGGGCTGGATACAGCCTGTTTTACTGCCTCCAGCGCCTTGTCGTCGCCCTTGGCCTTGCCGATACCAATATGAGCGATGCCTTTGTCGATCATAACTGTCTGGATATCTGCAAAGTCCAGATTGATCAGGCCCGGTACATTGATCAGATCCGTGATTCCCTGTACGGCCTGCTGCAGCACCTCATCTGCCTTTTTTAAAGCATCCGGCATGGTAGTTCTCCGGTCTACGATCTCCAGCAGCTTATCATTTGGAATCACAATCAGAGTATCTACATTTTCTTTTAAGCGCTCAATTCCGGCCAGCGCGTTAGTCATACGGGTCTTTGCCTCAAAACGGAAGGGTTTTGTCACAACGCCCACGGTCAGGATTCCCATGTCTTTAGCAATCCTCGCAACGATCGGTGCTGCACCGGTACCGGTACCGCCGCCCATACCGCAGGTTACAAAGACCATGTCGGCGCCTTTCATCGCCTGAGACAGCTCTTCAGAGCTCTCCTCCGCTGCCTTCTCACCGATCTCAGGTCTAGCCCCCGCACCCAGTCCTTTGGTCAGTTTCTCGCCGATCTGCAGAACCGTAGGCGCCTTGCAGAACTGGAGTGCCTGCTTGTCCGTATTGATTCCTATGAACTCAACTCCTGCGATATTTTCATCAATCATGCGGTTCACAGCATTATTTCCAGCACCGCCTACACCGATCACTATAATCCGGGCAGCGTTGTCTGCCTCATTTATCTTAATCTCTAACAAGACTATATCCTCCTTTAACCCTTCTCTTCTTTTTCTCTATCGTAAGTCTTCATTCTAAGTCCAGCTTACCTTATACTATATTTGATTTTATGGAAAATATCAAGTTTTTTTTCAACAAAATCATAAGATTCATTTCCTGTTTTTCCGGCAGATTACAGGTCTTCCCGACTTTTCCAGTTAATCCTGTATAAACGAATACATGGCGTCGCTGTCCATCTCGTCATAAGTGTCCAGATACAGAGTTCCCTTTAATCCCTCCAGCTGCGGCAGCATATCTTTCAGCTCTGAGATCTTGCCGTTCATATTGTCACTGTCCCCTAAAAATACCCGGACATCGCCAAGATGAAGAGTAGCTTGTCCCCTGCTGTCATATGAGATCTCCTCCACTGACAGCTCATAGATGGACAGAACCTGGGTCAGGTTCAGAATCTCTGTAAAGATGCGCTGATCCGCCACCGGCAAGGGCTCATTCAGGGCTATCTGGCCAAATTCCAGCCCGGATATCTGAGGAATGCCCTCCAGCTTGGTGCTGGTGCTCTCAACGATAATCCCGTCTCTGTCAAAGTACATGTAACTGTTCATATAGGAGACATAGCCGACGATACTCTTCTCATATACCATGATCTCCACTTTAAAGGGACTGCGAAAAATAATATCGTAATCCGCAACAAAGGGAATATCCAGATGAGGTTCAAATTTATCTTTATAATAACAATACAGGGGATTCCGGTCCAAGCTGTCCGGAAACAGCAGATCAACCATCTGTTCCTGCGTATGGCGCGTACTCCCGGTCACAGTAATATCTGTAATTCTCAGGGAACACAGGATTCCTCCCAGCAGCAGCACGAAGACCGCTGCCAGGATCAGCTTCATATGCGTCTTTTTCTCTCTCATCCATTATCGACTCGCTTTCTAAATGCCTCCGGCACATTCGCCAATCCGGCTGGAGATGCTGCCTTTTTCTCCTCCTTCATCCCGAATCCGGGCGCCAAGGCTGGAGAGATCACGGCAGATATCTTCATACCCTCTGTGAATATGGCAGCATCCATCGATTACTGTCGTCCCTTTTGCAGCCAGCCCTGCTGCTACCAGAGCGGCCCCTCCTCTCAGATCCGAGGCAGTCACGCGGGCTCCACAGAGCCCTGGTTCAGGCCCCTTTCCTGCGATAAGGGCCTCCTTTCCGCAGATGCGGATATCGGCACCCATTTTTTCCAATTCCGCCGCTGTGCGGTACCGGTTTTCAAAGACATTCTCCACAATCCGTGATTTTCCATTGGCCGCCGCCATGACAGCCATAGCCGGCGATTGGAGATCCGTAGGAAAATCAGGATAGGGGCCTGTAACAATTTCAAAAGCCTCCGGCTTTCCAGAAGCTGAAACTGCCAGGCATCCCTCTCCCGCCTTTATATGACCGCCGCAGTCCTCAAACGCTGACACAACAGCACCCATGTGCCTCGGATCCACGCCCTCCAGCTGCACCTTTCCTCCGCAGGCCAGAGCCGCTGCCAGATACGTTCCGGCCACAATCCGGTCCCCCGGCACCTGACGGACGGCCCCGGAAAGGCTTTCCACGCCTTCTACCGTCAGACAATCCGTGCCGATTCCCTGGATCTTTCCTCCCATCTGATTTAACAGAAGGCACAGTTCCTGAATCTCAGGCTCTTTTGCAGCTCCTGTAATTCTGGCAGTTCCATCTGCCAAAACCGCTGCCAGAAGAGCGTTCTCCGTAGCGCCAACGCTGGGATATGGAAAATGGATTTCCGCTCCCCTCAGCCTCTCTGCCCTGGCGCAAATGGTTCCTTTTTCTTCCGTGATCTCCGCACCTAAAGCCCTTAGCGCTTTGATGTGGAGATCAATGGGACGGCTTCCGATGAGACAGCCTCCCGGGTATCGGGTTAAGGCCCTGCCCTGCCTTGCCAGAAGAGCCCCCAGCATCATAATCGAAGACCGCATGGCTTTCATATACCCTTCTGGGATCTCAGCCCGGAGGACTCTCGTGGCGTCTATGGAGAGGACATGATCTTCCAGCCGGCAGACGCATCCTATAAACCGCAATATCCCCATCATACAGAACACATCCTGTATCCTGGGGACATTGGTAAATACCGTGATTCCTTCATGGAGGAGAGCAGCGGCCATCATCGGCAGCACAGCATTCTTGGAACCCTGTATCTTTACAGTACCGGAAAGGGGACTCGTGCCCTGGACTTCTATCACCGCTATCGCTCCTTTATGCCATTCAGCCCCCGGCACTTCCAATGACCGGTTCGTCAGAATGTCTCCCTGAATTCTTATAGTTTATCATATGAATCAGGTGCGGCGCTGGTATCTCGTCCGGCCCCTGTTTTTTTATCGCTGCCCGCCTTATTTTTCTAGCTTGATCTGGTTCGACACACTGAGCACCATCCCCATTTCCACCATCAAAAACAGGACAGAAGTTCCTCCATAGCTGATAAAGGGCAACGTAATTCCGGTATTTGGGATCGTGTTAGTCACAACCGCAATATTCAGAATGACCTGGATAGCGATATGCCCCATGACACCCACCACCAGCATTGAGCCAAAGAGATCCGGCGCATTGTTGGCGATAACCATAAACCGATAAATCATAAACAAAAAGATCAATATGACTGACACCGCCCCAAAAAGCCCCAGCTCTTCGCAGATAATGGAAAATACCATATCATTCTGTGCTTCTGGAAGAAAGCCCAGTTTCTGAATGCTCTCCCCCAGCCCTTTTCCCCACAGGCCGCCGGAACCGATAGCGTACAGCCCCTGGAGAACCTGATATCCGCTCCCCGTAGCAAATGCCTCCGGGTTGCGCCATACCAGAATACGGCTCAGACGGTAGCCGATGTCCGGATTCTGGGAATAAATAAACTCCACCAGAGGGCCAGCCGCAAAGTAGGCAATAAGCCCTGCAGCGGCGCAGAGAAAAAACGGCATTTTTTTCTTGCTGGCCACAAAAGCCATGACAAAGGCGATTCCCACAATAATAATGCCAGAGCTCAGGTTGTTGACAGCCACCATCCCGCCTATGGGGAGAGCGCGAAGCGCAATAGCCCCCAGCCCCTTTCCCTCATTGATCATCCTCCCCATCTTCACGATGGTAAATGCCAGGTACAGGATCAGGGCAACTTTTACAAACTCGGTCGGCTGGAAAGAGAGGCTCCCTACACCCAGCCAGCGCTTCTGGCCATTTCTTTCAATACCCACAGTCATAACCAGACCCATCAGAATATAAGAAAGTATGTAGGACACTCTGGCAAAACGTGCAAAAAAATGATAGTTCATTTTAGACACAATAAACATACACACCAGGCCGGCAAGCGCAATCATCCCCTGCCGCTTCATAAAATAGCCGGCATCCCCATATGCAAGCTGTGCCGAGTAAGAACTGGAGCTGTAAATCATCACCAGGCCGAACACGGTCAGAAAAATAATCGTAAACACCAGGCTGTAATCATAGAAGCGGCGCACCTTTTTCTTTTTTTTCTTTTCCTGCTGTTCTGCCATCCATCAACCTCCAAACTGTTCCAGCAAGCTGCCGATTACAGATTTCTCACACATTCTTTAAAAATGCGGCCTCTCTCTTCATAATTCTTAAACATTCCCCAACTGGCACAAGCAGGACTCAACAGCACATTATCCCCGATGTTGGCATAGGAGGCACAGACTCTGACCGCCTCTGGCAGATCTTCAGCATACATAATATCTGTGAAGCCGTGGGCTTTCGCACATTCTGCAATCTTATCCCGGGTCTGTCCGATCAGTACCAGGTATTTGACCTTGCCGTCAAAGCTCTCGATCCACTCATCGTACTGGCTGCCCTTATCATACCCTCCGGCAATCAGCAGAGTCGGGCCAGGCATAGCCTTCACAGCCTGGATTGCCGCATCCGGGTTGGTTCCCTTAGAATCATTATAATATTTGACACCTGAACGCTCCAGGACAAATTCAATCCTGTGCTCCACCGCTTTAAACTCCCGGACTACCTTCTGAATCGTCTCTAAGGGCACGCCCATCTCCATACTGACGGCCGCTGCTGCCATAACATTCTCATAATTATGGCGGCCCAGAAGATTCATATCATGGACATTGATCACCAGAGTCTCTTTTCCCTTTCTCCGGTACATGATATCATCTCCATCCAGATAGAAGCCCTCCTTCAGGTGCTCCCTGCTGGAGAAAAATACTACCTTTGCCTTAGGCTTCTGCTCCGGATCCTCACCAAATTCCCGGAGCACAGGATCATCATAATTTAAAACAATGCTGTCCTCTTCTGTTTGGTTCAAGGCAATGCTCTTTTTGATCTCAATATAATTTTCCATGGTCTTATGGCGATTTAGGTGATCCGGAGTAATATTCAAAATCGCACTGACATTTGGATGGAAATCCATAATCGTCTCCAACTGAAAACTGGAGATTTCTGCTACTGTTACCGAATCGTCCTCCGTCTGAAGTGCAATCTCCGTGTAAGGGATCCCGATATTGCCAACTACAAACACATTCTCAAAATGGGCTTTTAATATCTCGCCGGTGAGAGCCGTGGTGGTCGTTTTTCCGTTGGTCCCGGTAATCGCCGCCAGTTTTCCCTTTGCAAACTGGTAAGCCAGTTCCACCTCCCCCCAGATGGGGATTTTGGCATCCACAATCGTTGCTACAAAAGCGGAATCCATAGGAACGCCCGGGCTCACGATACACATCTCTACGCCCACCAGATCTGTCCGTTTCAGTTCCCCCAGCACGATTGTAATTTTGGCGTTCTTTTTAAATTTTCCTTTCAGCTCCTCTGGATCCAGAGCCTCGTTTGCATCGTAGAGAACCACTTCGCCGCCGATCTCCAGCAGCAATTTCGCCGCCGCGATCCCGCTGACCCCAGTTCCGGCTACAATGACCTTCTGACCTTGACTCATAGTTCAACCTCCTATAATCCTAAGTATGCTACCAGACACAGAATTGCCGTTATCGTAGAAAACACTGCCACTACCCGTGTCTCCGACCAGCCGCACAGCTCAAAATGGTGGTGGATCGGAGCCATTTTAAAGAATCTCTTTCCGCCAGTCTTTTTAAAATATGCCACCTGGATAATGACTGACAGCACTTCCACTAGATAGATCAGCCCGACAATGGCAATAAAAATCGGCATCTGCATCATATAGGCGCTGGATGCCACAAAACCTCCAAGTGCAAGAGAACCGGTGTCGCCCATGAACACTTTCGCCGGATATACGTTAAATAAAAGAAATCCTAAAAGGCTGCCGACCACTGCCCCTGTAATGGGGCTGATACCCATATTCTCCCCAATAGCCACAATAGTAAAAAAGGTGGCAACCAGAATTGTCACACTGGTGCAAAGACCGTCCAGACCGTCCGTAAAATTCACTCCGTTGTCTGTTCCCAAAACAATGATAAACAAAGCGGGGAGGAAAAAAATCCCCAGGTTCAAATACCAGCCTCCGTCAAATCCTCCAGTAAAGGGTATCAGCATGGAAGTGTCAACCTGGCCGCTTGTCAGCAGATACCATCCAAAGATCCCGGTGATCACAATCTGTCCCAGAAGTTTCTGCTTGGGATTTAAGCCTTCTGAGCGCTTCATCACGATCTTGATATAATCATCTAAGAAACCAATAATCCCAAAGCCGACAGTCACAAATAAAACCGGAATGATTTTGGGATATCTGGGAATATAAAAAATGGATGTAATAATGATGCTGGTCAGGATAATTAAGCCTCCCATGGTAGGAGTCCCCTGCTTCTTCAGGTGCGCCTGAGGGCCGTCATCCCGGACCTGCTGGCCAAACTTCAGTTTGTGAAGGAACGGGATAACGATCGGACACAGCAGAGCACTGATGGCAAAGGCTATAATAATCGCTAAAATCGTTTCATTAATCATGTTACACCTCAGTTTCTTATGTATTAGGATGATCCGGATTTTGGAGCATCCATCTGTACAAACTGTACACATTAGGTAGTATACGTCTTTTTCCCTGAATAATCAACCATAGATTCGAAAGGCAGCGGTAGTTTCTTCCTCTGCTGAAACGATTCCCAGATATGGAAGAATATTTTTAAAAATATCGGCAATCACCGGCGCAGCGATCGTTCCTCCATAATAGATCCCTTCCGGCTCATCGATCGTAATCAGGGCAATGACCTGCGGATCATCTGCCGGGGCAAACCCGACAAACGACGAGATATATTTTTTCAGACTTCTTGGCAATTTTTCTGAAGTAGCCGTCTTTCCGCCAATACGGTAGCCATCCAGTGCAGCTTTTTTCCCGCTCCCCTCTGCCACCACCTGTTCCAGAATATAGCGCATAGTCTCGCTCGTCTCTTCAGAAAGGATTCTCTCTCCCTCCGGGTAAGAAAATGTGTGGATGTTTTCCCCGGAGGCATCGGCTGCCCTTACAGCGAAGTGGGGTGTAACCCGCACACCTCCATTGATAATGGAAGACACTGTAGTGATCAGCTGAATCGGCGTGATCTGAAAGGACTGGCCGAAGGAAACGGTCGCCAGTTCCACCGGCCCCATATTCTCCTTTTTGTGCATGATCGTTCCAGCCTCACCGGGAAGGTCGATTCCGGTCTTATCTTTCAGGCCAAACTGCTCAAAATAATGGTAATACCGATCCACCCCCAAACGCTGGCCTACGTCTATGAGAACCGGATTGCAGGAATTCATCATCCCCTGGAGAAACGTCTCCGATCCGTGGCCCCCTGTTTTATGGCAGCGGATTTTCCGGTCCTCCACAATGCAGAAGCCTGGGCAGAAGAAATGATCCTCCAGGGTGACAACCCCCTCCTCCAGACCTGCGGCAGCCGTTATAATCTTAAAGGTCGAGCCCGGCTCATACGTATCATTGATGCAGGAATTTCTCCACATCTGGTTCAGCAGATCCTGACTGTTTTCTCCCTTCTCTGCCTGAGCTTGGGCAGCCTGCTGGCTGGCACTGCCGCTGACCAGATTCTGCCCATAGGAAAAGGGGTCGTTCAGATCGAATTCCGGGACATTGACCATGGCCATAATCTCCCCATTCTGGGGATTCATAACAATAACCGACACGCTCTTGGCATTCTTTTTCTCCATAACCTGGTAAGCGGCCTGCTGGCAGTATTCCTGGATGTTTCGGTCCAGACTGATATACAGATCCTTCCCCGCTATCGGTTCGATCCGATCCTCCGCCTCGTTCTCCAGCTCCACGCCTTTGGCATCTGTCATCGTGAGAATCAGGCCGTTCTGTCCCTTCAAATACTCCTCATATTTGACTTCCAGGCCGATGATCCCCTGATTGTCTCCCCCGGTAAATCCCAGCACCTTAGATGCCAGGCTTCCAAATGGATAATACCGCTTATAATCCTCATCTACTTTTACGCCGTCCAGTTTTTCTTCCCGAATGGCATCCCCGACCTCCTTGTCCACATTGGTCTTTATGATCTCCCGGGAGCTGTATTTTTCTACTTTGTTTCGAATCTCTTCCTCCGGAATTTCCAAAATACGGCTGAGCACTTCCGCCACCCGGTCTGGATCTGTAATCTGATTGTGGATGACAGAAATGGTGCACACCGTTCGATTGTCCGCAATCACTGTCCCTGTCGCGTCAATAATCCTGCCTCTTGCCGCTTTGATGGTTCTCTCCCTCTGGTGAAGGTCCTGGGCCATCTGGCTATAATGCTCGCTCCGGCAAACCATAAGAAAAAACAGCCTTCCCAGCAGCACTGCCGTCATCACGGCCGACAGAACAAACAGGAGGGCTATCTTTTCTCTATGACGAGTCTGATTCGTATTCATCGCATTTCTCCTGTCCCATCATCCCTTTCAATATATGAACATGGAACAGGAAATTATTCCAAAACTCACGGAGCGGATGCCGTCTCTGCGGATTCCGTTTCTGCCGAAGACTCTGCAGCAGCTGAACTGCCTTCCGGCTCAGGCTCTTTCTCCGCCTGTGCATCTTCCTCCGAAGATGCCTCCAGAGTCTCCTCCGGCGAAATGCCTGCCGGTGAACCTGGGAGCTCTTCGACCGCCTCTTCTCCCCCTATGATATATTCATCTGTAGCGTACTCTCTGGTGGGAGCTTCTGTCTCAGCCTCAGATTCCGTCTCTGTCTCACTGACAATTCCATCCTCTTCCGGAAGCTGTTCCAACAATTCTTCCGGCGCATCTTCTACCTCCAATGTTGGGAAGATATTTAAATAAGGAAGCGACTCCGTTAAAATCTTCTGAGCCACCTGGGTTGCAAAGGTACTGTGTGCCTGCTCAGGTCCAGAAGGGAGATGGGGAGTGTCAATTACTACATAGACCAGCACCTGGGGGTTATCTGCAGGCGCAAATCCCATAAAAGAAACAACGTAATTCTTCGCACTTCTGGGATATTTTTCCGCTGTACCGGTCTTGCCGCCTATCTCGTACCCAGCGATCTGAGCTGCACTTCCAGTACCCTCGCTTACTGTAAGCTCCAGGGCATTGCGGATAAATGCAGCTGTATTTTCCGAGACCGTTTCTCTAACCAGCGTAGGTTCAATCTGCTTGACTACCGATCCATTTTCATCCAAAATCTGTCTGACCACATGGGGTTCATAATAGCTTCCTCCGTTGATGACCGAGGCAAAGGCCGCAGCCATCTGAACCATTGTACAGTTAAAGTTCTGGCCGAAGGAGTTCGTAGCCAGATTGGAAGACCGCATATCCTCCTCATGGTAGATTAAATTCGATGTATCAGCCTCGCCGGGAAGATCAATGTTGGTGCTCTGGCCAAACCCAAAAATCTCCTGGTATTTGGAGAACTTTTCTCCACCGGTCAGAGACGCAATTCTCATCATAACAACATTGCAGGATTCCATCAGAGATTCCGTCACTGTCAGAAGGCCATGGCCATACCGGTTGACACAGTGAATATCGTGGCCGCCTACTGTCAGCACGCCGCCGCACTCAAATGTCTCAGAGCCGTTGATAATCCCTTCCTCCATAGCCGCAGCCACGGTAAAAATTTTGGCCGTAGATCCCGGCTCGTAGGTATCACTGACGCAGAAATTTCTCCAGATGGTATTCCAGGCCACCTGCTGGCCCAGGGAATCAATCTCTGCATCCGTATAGTGATCGGACACCTCCTCCTCCGTTATCGTCAGTCCTTCTTCCCGGTGCTTCCGGGCAAAATCATCAATGGCTTCCTGGATTCCCATCTCCCGGATCTCCGCATCTGTATAGCGCCCCTCCAAATCTCTAGGGTTATTCAAGTCATACCGATTTTTCGTCGCCATTGCCAGAATCTCTCCATTCTGAGGGTTCATTACAATGGCTGCGCTCATATTGCTTCCGGTTCCGGCTTCCCATTCATCCAAATATTTTTCTACAATCTTCTGTATATTTACATCAATTGTAGAAACTACTGTATGACCATTTTCCGCTTCTTTGATCACCCTTTCCAAGGTCGTCTCCTCATTGAGGTAGCCGTACTCCCGTCCATTGGTTCCGGTCAATTCGTCATTGTAAGACTGCTCGATCCCGCCGATTCCTCGTCCATCGTTGGAAGCAAAGCCAATCACACTGCAGGCCAGAGAATTATATGGGTAAACTCTCTTATACTGGGTCTCAAACCAGACGCCGGCTACTTCCTGATCCAGCTTATTCGCCGACGCCGTTTTCTTTGCTTCCGCTGCAGCCGCCTCAAAAGCCTCTTTTTGATCCTGCGTGATCTCTTTCTGATAATTAATATACGCCTTATTGGGGTTATCCCGAATCAGCTGAGTGAGTTCTCCGGCGTCATACCCAAATGTTTGGCTGAGAACAGAAACAGTAATGCTCAGATACTTCTCCTCATCGCTTAGAATCACTCTCGGATCTAAGATCAGATTGTAAACCTGCTCATTGACTGCCAAATAGGTACCGTTGCGGTCCACAATCTCCCCTCTCCTGTACGGAAGAACCGTACTGCTGTAGTTCTGGTGATCCAGCACGATCTGATTGTATTCCTCCTGGTTATTGCTAACAATATTATATAAAACCATAACCAATGCAAACAAAGCCAGCGTTATCACCAATACGGCGACCGCCAGCTTCTCCTGCATGTATTTTAAAAATACTCGTTTATTAGTATTTCGGGATGTCTTCATTTTGCCTTACATACTCGCTTTCCGTCTTGTTATACAAACGCACCTGGTCCTTATTTGCATAGACCATACCCAATTCTTCCGTTGCTACTTTGTAAACATAATCCAAATCGACGGATGTTTTAATTCTAGTTTCTAAGGCATCATTTTGAGCCTTAAGGTTCTCGATCTCCTTTTCTACGCTGGCAATTTCCTTCACTTTGGTGGTGATAGAAGACTGCATAGTCAGATAATTTATGCACAGAAATAGCGTGCATATAGCTGCCACCGTCAGCGCAAAGACATAGGGGGCATCCATATACAGAGCCTTATCTTGGTTGCGTTTTACCCGACGGCTTACTGGGCGGTTTTTTCTGACACGCTCCGGATTTCTGATCTCCGGTTCCACTGGAGCTGCTTTCCGGACAGTATTTCCCTGGATGTATGCAGAATATTCATTTGTGTTATGTCTTTTCTGTCTCTTAGCAGCCATATTCTCCTCCTATCTCCTCTCAAATACCCTCAACTTAGCACTTTTAGAACGAGGGTTTTTCTCGAGCTCTTCTTCTGAAGGCAAAATCGGTTTGCGGGTCACCACAATTCCCCTGCTCTTTCTTCCGCACACACAGACTGGAAAGTCCGGCGGGCAGATACATGGATTTTCATTTTCCCGGAATCTATTTTTTACAATCCGGTCTTCCAGGGAATGGAAGGTGATAATAGAGAGCCTTCCGCCTGGATTCAGCAGGCTGATCATGGTGTCGATGCTCTGCTTCAGCACTTCCAGCTCCTGATTCAGTTCGATCCGGATCGCCTGAAATGTCCTCTTAGAAGGATGGCCTCCCGTAGCCCTCACTTTTGCGGGTATCGCTCCCCGTATGATCTCATTTAACTGGCCAGTGGTAGTAATTTCCTTCTCTTCCCGGGCCTTTACAATATGCTTGGCAATATTCTTTGCAAACCGGTCTTCTCCGTAATCTCGGATAATGCGGTACAATTCCTGTTCACTGTAGGTATTTATAATAAATGCCGCCGTCCTGTCTGAACGCTGATCCATCCTCATGTCCAGGGGCGCATCTTCTTCTCTGTAAGTAAATCCCCGCTCCGGCGTATCGAGCTGGTAGGAAGAAACCCCAAGATCCAGATAAATTCCATCCACCTTGTCGATGCCCAGCTCCTGCAGTACTTCTGCTGTCCGACAGTAATTGCTGCGAACCACTGTCACTCTGTCTCTGAATTCTTCCAACCGGGCCGTCGCTGCCTGAATGGCATCTCCATCCTGGTCAATCCCGATCAGTCTCCCGTGTTCTCCCAGACGCCTGCACACTTCATAAGCATGGCCGCCTCCTCCCAGGGTTCCATCCACGTAAATCCCGTCGGGTCTCACCTGCAGGCTGTCTACTGTCTCGTGCAGCAGAACGGACTGATGTTCAAATATCATATTCCAAATCCTTCCATGCTTTCTGCAATTTCCTCGATATCATCAAAGGAATTGGCTCCAAGCCACCGGTCCTTGCTCCAGATCTCCAGATGGCTTCCCATGCCTACCAGCACGGCATCCTTCTCGATCCCAGCGTATTCCCGCAGTACAGAAGGTATCAGAATCCTGCCCTGCTTGTCTACTTCGCAAGTAGTAGCGCTGGCTAAGAAAAAGCGGTTCAATTTACGGGCGCTGGCGTTAGTTACGGGGAGAGCAGTTAACTTCTTTTCCATCTCTGTCCATTCGGTATTGTCATACACAAACAAGCAGCTATCAAATCCCTTCGTCACAACGAATTCATCCCCTAGCTGCTCTCTGAACTTGGAAGGTACGATCAGACGCCCTTTCGCATCAACTGTATGATTGTACTCACCCATGAACATAACAATCACCTACTGCTATCCTCGGTACAACCAATCCACTTGGTCACCATTTCTCACCACTTTAAACCACTTTCTACCACTTGTAGTTCTATTCTAGTACATTGACTGGGAAATGGCAAGGATTTTTTCAAAAAAAAACGAGGCGGCAGAAAGCTCTTTCTGCCGCCTCAACCAGTTGGGTCTCATCAAAAACCCGACACAATATATTGTTCAATTAATCCATCCAGCTCAACACTGTGTCTGTAAATCACCTCATATTTCTCCCTCTGGTCAATACTCTGATTCAATTTTCTTCTGGTTTCTTCAATTCTGGTAATCAATTCTTCTCTTGTCATATGCGTTTTATCTCTTCCTTTCTCCCCGCTGCGCCGCTGCGAGTTTTCTGTGCTTTCCTATCAAAATTGCCGCCGAACACACAACCAGCGCCAAAGACAGAGCCTGGGATACCGGAATCCCGGTTCCGAAAAGGAGAAGCTGATCCGTACGCAGTCCCTCAATCCAGGCCCGGCCCAATCCATAACCAAACAGATAGATACAGAGCATTTCTCCATCAAAGGTCTTTCTTTTTCTGTACCACAGCATAAAAAGCAGCACGCCCAGATTCCATAGAGATTCATATAAAAATGTGGGGTGAACCTGTATATACTCCACGCCCTGCTCCACAATCTTGTGATCCAAAAGCTCTTGTGAAACCATAGATGGGTTGACCTTGGACAGTTTAATTCTCATCGCAAGCAGATTATCCGTGTAACCGCCGAAGGCTTCACAGTTAAAAAAATTCCCCCAGCGCCCGATGATCTGCCCTAAAATCAGTCCCAGAACCCCTGTGTCTGCCATGGAGAAAAACGAAAGCCTTTTGACTTTTGTAAACACAATCAGCGTCAGAACCGCCCCAATAACCCCTCCGTAAATCGCGAGCCCTCCGGCTCTGAGATTAAAAATCTGAAGAAGGTTGTCCTTATATGCGTCCCAATCAAACACCACATAGTAAATCCGCGCCCCAATTATGGAAAAAACAATGGCATACAGCGCAAAATCTAAATAAACCTCCGGGTCCTGTCCTCTTCGCTTTGCATCCGACTGAGCCAGCCAGATACCGGCCAGCATCCCAATCCCTATTATGATACCATAGTATGCAATATCAAAACCAAACACGGAAATGCTCTTTGGCAAATGCTCTATTGTTATTCCAAGATTTACAAAACTCAGGTCTGCTCCGTTTGTCATATGTAAAATCTCCAGCTCCTTTCCTAAGATTTCTCTATTTTACTCCCAAAAACGTCAAAAAGCAATCGCTTTCGATTGACAGTACCTTCCAATATTCGAC
Organism: uncultured Lachnospiraceae bacterium; assembly: GCA_944376125.1. Taxonomy (GTDB): domain Bacteria; phylum Bacillota; class Clostridia; order Lachnospirales; family Lachnospiraceae; genus UMGS1370. The sequence goes on along the minus strand of CALWBQ010000004.1, from coordinate 465 downwards.
AAGAGCTGTTTTGCGGTTTTGGGAATAACCAGGCAGCCACTATGATATCACTCTCCTGCTGCAGTTTTCCTGCCGCATATATTAAAGAAGATAAACTGCAGGCGGTGCGGGACCCCATTGATGCTATGCATTTTACCGCCCGGGAGTAGGCGGATCTTCTTGGCGCAACCAGCCACGCCCTCCCCATCTTTCCCAAACCGCCTTTCCAGAAGATTTGCAGCCTGGATGCTAACTTGAAAAAGTAAATTCCAGTGCAGAGATAAATTTCACCAAATTTTATTTTTTGCTGATTTTGCAGGAAATTTTTAAGCGGAATCTCATGTTTTCTGCTATAATTAGCTAAACTCATCGAAAAATACTTGATTTCTGGGTATGGGAAACAGACCGCTGAAAAACAGTGTGCAAGACTGAATTCCACCGGCCACATCTGAAAAATGTGAAATGTTTACTTCCAGTCTGACAGCA
>CALWBQ010000003.1 GCA_944376125.1 uncultured Lachnospiraceae bacterium | reverse complement strand
TCAAGGGCTCTCTAAGTAAATGACGTTGCGGCTGGCGAACCTTTCGATGAGTCTTTAGACTCCAGTGCCGGTAATAGGCCCTTATAGGGCCAGAACAAACCACCGGCTAAGCCGGTGGTTGTGATTTTTCCATCAGGAAGCACATTCGCAGGCAGAGTCCGTGCGGGCGTTCTGATTCCAGGTTCTGCAGCAGCAGGAACCGCAGCCATTAAAGACGATGCAATACTGGTTCAGGGCATCCGTGTAGCCTGCAATATAACCGTTATTAAAGCCTACGTTATAGCCTGCGTGGAAACCGTCCGAGTAGCCTCTCTTATAAATCTGTTCATGGGAATCCTGGCAGCCGGAATTTTCAGAGTTGGATCCACAGCAGCAATTATTGCTGCAGCAGCATCTCCAACTGCGGCATTTGCAATTACATTTACACATCTGAATGACTCTCCTTTATATAAGGTTGTACTATAAGATATGGACAGAAGGATAAAGTGTTACTCTCACTTTTCAGTGGAGACTTCATAGATTAGTATTAGAAATTTCCTGAAAGGAGTTTAACAATGGATTTCTATTCTTCCAGAAGAAATATGAATTCCGGACATTACCGCGGTGCGTCTGCCTCATCTGGCCTTTCTCAGCCCTCTGTTTCCGCGCAGGCGGAGACTGGGGAAGACAAGGAGGTCGTGAAGGCTTCTTCATGCGGCTCCCGCCCGCCTAAGCCGACAGCGTGCGGAGGCTGTGCCCCCGCCCCATTTCCCTGCAGCTGCGGTTCCAAACCAGACAGAAAACCCGGCTGCAGTCAGGGGATGATGCCCGGCTGCAGTTCGAATGTGATGCCTGGCAGCGGTTCCAATGTGATGCCCGGCAGCGGTTCCAATGTGATGCCTGGCATGGGAGCGGGAATCGGGAACAGGCCGATGCAGCAGGTTCCATGCTGCGGATGCAGAGACAAATGTACAGATACATCCCCTGGACCATTGGAGCATCACTATCCGATCGCCATGGCATACGTTCCGTGGCAGCAGTGGCAAAAACTGTATTCTATGGAAGAAGGGTTTTGCAAAGGGACAATTTTCCCTGACCTGTATCTGCCATTCCAGCCAAGGGGGTGCCGTGTATGATGAACCACAATTATGGAGCGCTGATGAAGCGGGTCTGCGAAACTGGATTTATGCTGGATGATCTGATCCTTTATTTGGATACCCATCCCTGCGATTTGAGTGCCTTAGAATGTTACAAGCGGGCTGCTCAGGATTATGCAGGTGCCGTCGAAGCGTTTGAGTCTCAGTGCGGCCCGCTGACGATAGACGGTGCCAGATCTGACTGCTATTGGACCTGGGTAGAGAATCCATGGCCCTGGGAAGGAGGATGCGAATAATGTGGAAATATGAAAAAAGACTCCAATATCCGGTAAATATTTCACAGCCAAATCCTAAGCTGGCCTCCTTTATTATCAGCCAGTACGGCGGCCCTGACGGCGAGAGTGCGGCGGCTATGAGGTATCTCTCACAGAGATACGCAATGCCCTATAAAGAGTGTAAAGGGGTATTAACAGATATCGGAACGGAAGAACTGGGGCACTTTGAGATTATCGGTGCGATCGTCCATCAGCTGACCAGAAATCTCACACCGCAGCAGATTGAAGAGTCCGGATTCGGGCCATATTATATCGACCATACCACAGGGCTGTGGCCGCAGGCGGCAGGAGGAATCCCGTTTAATGCATGTGAATTCCAGTCCAAAGGCGATCCCATTACGGATCTAAATGAAAACCTGGCTGCAGAACAGAAAGCCAGGGTGACTTACGACAACATCCTGCGTATGGTAAAAGATCCGGAAGTGGCTGACCCTATTAGGTTCCTGCGGGAAAGGGAAGTAGTCCACTATCAGAGATTCGGTGAAGCCCTCAGAATTGTCTGTGATCATCTGGATTCTAAGAATTTCTATGCATTCAATCCTGCCTTTGACCGGAAGGAAGGCTGCGGGCAGAGCTGCTGACAAGAACAGCTGCCCTGCCGTCAGCGGCGAAACATTTTGATTTAGAGAAGTTTCCGGGCAGTTGCCTGGGAAGTTGCGGCCTGTGCCTGAGCGCAGGCCTTTGAATTTTTTTGGCAGTAGCCATGAAACAGGCAGTCTATGATAAAAAGCTGTCCAATTTTTGTAGTGATCGATCCGGACTGAAGAGGCTTCTCGCTTGGACCGCACAGCAGACAGACATTGGCCAGCATTGCGGCGGGGGAAGTGGAAAAATGGGTAACCAGGATAATAGAGGCGCCATTGGATTTGGCTGGCTTTAATATGTCCAGCATGTCTTTTGTAGCTCCGGAGTAGGAGAAAAAGAGAATAACATCTTCTTTTCGGCACAGGGAGGATGCCATCGCCTGCATATGGGAATCCTCAATGTGGATAAAGCTGGATGAGACCGTGGCGAAGCGAGCCCATGCCTCCATCGCCATGATATTGCTGCTCCCCTGTCCAAAACAGTAGACTTTCTGCGCCTGCGACAACAGGCAGATTGCCTGCTGCATGCTGGACTCATTGAAACGTGACAGAGTTTCTGCCAGAGCATCTATGTTGGCCTGATACAGTCTGCTGCATATATTCTGCAGGCTGCTGTCAGCGGTTTCGCCGGCCGGCCTGCTGCATGCAGGGGCAGCAGCATGAACAGGCTGAGACAGGTCAGAGCGAAAGCCTGTCTTTGGTTCCATGAAAAGCACCTCCTTTATAGAGTGAATAGAAAAACGTCGGTATATTTGTTACGATTATAAATGATTTTCGGAAATAATACAATGAACACAGGAAAAATCAGTTTTAAGAAAAAGTGTTTTTCGTCAAATTGCTTATTGACGTATCCGCCTTAACAGGAGTAGGCTATGAGAGGCAACATGACAATGACGGCCTGTGGGGCCGTGGTGGATAGGGGGATGAGATGAATACAGCAGTGCCATTTTTACAAAAATTAAAAAGAAGGAACAGAACCCCTCTGCCGGATGGCTATCTGTTTACTAACCGAGATCTGACCAGACTGATTGCCCCGCTGGTGGTAGAGCAGATATTGGCGGTGACAGTGGGAATGGTGGATACTATGATGGTGTCCAGCGCAGGCGAGGCGGCTACCTCCGGTGTGTCCCTGGTCGATATGATCAACAACCTGCTGATCAATCTGTTTGCAGCGGTCTCCACAGGAGGAGCCGTTGTGGCTTCCCAGTTTCTGGGTCAGAAAAAGAGAGGGAGGGCCTGCGAAGCGGCTAATCAGCTGATCCTGGTTACAGGAATAATTTCTCTGGTTGTAATGATTCTCTCCATTTTATTCCGGAGAGGGCTCTTGACTTTGCTTTACGGGAGGATAGAGGCGGATGTTATGGAGAATGCTCTGATCTATCTGGTCATATGTGCCTTTTCCTACCCGTTTTTGGCTGTCTACAATTCCTGTGCAGCTCTGTTCCGGTCCATGGGCAACTCGAAAATTTCTATGGAAGCGGCGATTGTGATGAATGTGATCAACATTGCAGGCGACGCAGTGCTGATCTTCGGGTTTCACTGGGGAGCAGCGGGGGCAGCTACAGCGACCCTGGTTTCCCGGGCGGTAGCCTGCGTGATACTTTTGGGGCGTCTCCACAATCCTGCCCTGGAAATTCACATCAGGCTGAAAAAAGTGAGAGTTTGGGGCCGCCTTGTAAAAAGCATCTTAAATATCGGAATTCCAGGGGGAATTGAAAACAGCATCTTTCAGCTTGGGAGGGTTCTGGTGGTCAGCATTATCGCAATGTTTGGGACAACCCAGATTGCTGCCAATGCAGTTGCCAACAATCTTGACAGCATGGGTGTTCTGCCGGGGCAGGCGATGAATCTGGCAATGATCACGGTGATCGGAAGGTGTGTCGGGGCAGGTGATTTTGCGCAGGCAGAGTACTATGCGAAAAAAATGATGAAGATCACCTATCTGATCAATGGACTGTGCTGTGCAGGGGTAATTTTAACCATGCCTCTTACCATGATGCTGTACGGATTGTCCGAGGAAACTCTCGGTTTGGCTGCAGTCCTGGTGCTGATCCACGATGGATTTGCTATCCTCTTGTGGCCGGCTTCCTTTACGCTCCCCAATGTTTTGAGGGCTGCTAATGATGTCAGATTTCCCATGTGTGTGTCTATTATTTCTATGATTACGTTCCGCCTGGGGATCGGGTACATATTGGCGCAGAATTTCGGAATGGGGGCTGTCGGTGTCTGGGCAGCCATGGTTTTGGACTGGCTGGTGCGCGTCTTGTGCTTTACAGGCCGCTACCGCGGCGGAAGGTGGAAGAGTTTTTCTTCTGTCCAGGCAAGGTAACAGGTGACAGAACCGATTTTTTGGGGTATACTGGTACCAGCGAATGAATATGTCGCTTGCAGCGACATCGCCATAGATGAAAGCTGATCGCCTACGCGACCACCGAAAGTATTCGCAATCCGGGCTTGCGCCCTGTTTGCTTATATTTCGTGTCTGTCAAATGCCGGCGCAGTTCTCCAAACAGACATGAGGAGGGCATCGGCGCTTGACAGAGCTTTCACAGTAAATGGAGGAGTGAGTAGTTATGGCTGTACACGTAATCGATGAGGCAAAACGCTGCCTGAACTGCAAAAAACCGAGATGCCGCCAGGGCTGCCCGATCAATACGCCGATTCCGGAGATGATTCAGATGTTTCTCAATAACGACGTGCTGAAAGCGGGGGAGATGGTTTTTGCTAACAATCCTCTTTCTGTTATTTGTTCTCTGGTCTGCGACCATGAAAAACAGTGCGAGGGCCATTGTATCAGGGGCATCAAGGAGTCACCAGTCCATATCAGCAGCATTGAGAACTATATTTCGGATTCTTGTTTTGAGCGTCTGGAGATCCCTATGGCGGAGCCAAACGGAAAGAAGATTGCTGTGATTGGGGCAGGGCCTGCAGGCATCACCATCGCGATTCTGCTGGCCCAGAAGGGATATAAAATTACAATTTTTGAAGACCGGGAAAAGATAGGGGGCATTCTCCGCTATGGGATTCCGGAATTTCGCCTTCCTAAATCGATCCTGGACCGATATAAAGATAAGATGGAAAAAATGGGGATTCTTTTCAGGCCCAATATAGCTGTCGGCGGTTCCATCAGTACGGATGATATGTTCCGGGATGGATACAAGGCAATCTTTGTGGGAACCGGGGTTTGGAGGCCCAATACCCTGAAGATACCGGGGGAGACCTTTGGCAATGTTCATTTTGCTATCCATTATCTGAGAAACCCGGAGGTTTACCATCTGGGAAACCGGGTGGCAGTGATTGGTGCAGGGAACGCGGCCATGGATGTTGCAAGAACAGCGATCCGGCACGGCAGCCGGGAGGTCACGGTGTTTTCGATCACAGAGGTTGCGGCTGCATCTCCCAGAGAAGTGGAGTATGCCCAGATTGACGGGGTGAAATTCGAGTATCTGAAAGCGCCTGTGGAGATTCGGGATGAAGGGCCTGTCATGGTGGATGTGTCTTGGGATGAGGACGGCAATATGATAAAACATATGGAAACCGCCCAGCTGTTCCCAGCAGATTCTACGCTGATTTCTATCAGTCAGGGCCCTCAGGACCGGATCGTCAACAGGACAAAGGGGCTGGAAGTGGATCAGAGAGGTCTTTTGAAGACAGATTCCCACGGACAGACTACCAAGCCGGGGATTTTTGCTTCCGGAGATGTGGTGACCGGGGCAAAGACCGTGGTAGAGGCTGTAAAATATTCTAAAATGATCGCGGAGGCGATGGATGAATATGTAAAGAGCCTCGATGATTGAGACGAATGACAGAGGAGAACGACATGGCAGGGAAGATTATCAGCCTGGATTTAGACCAGACGCTGCTTGACCATTCAAATTATTCGATTCCGGACAGCGCTCTTTATGCGCTGGAGCAGCTTCGCCGGGAGTTTATTATTGTTTTAGGGACCGGACGGGATATGGACAACCATTACAGCCGGCCGTACAAGGAGATTGTCAAACCAGATGCTATCATCCATCTCAACGGGACGAAGATTACGGTGGGGGATGAAGTGATTTTTGAACATTTTATGGACAAAGAGCTGCTGAGGCAGCTTCTGTCTTTCGCCCAGGAGAAAGGTTACAGCGTTGGGGCAACGATCGGGGACGATGATTTTTATATCAATCCGTCGATAGTGGAAAAGATGGACATTATACGGTGGGGGGAGTGCGGAAGAAATTTCCAGGATCCCTGGAAGCTGATGGATATGGATATCCACACATTGGCCTACCAGGGGACAGAGCCCGGCGTGCTGGATTTTGAGGCTCATTTTCCACAGATAAAGCTCCCCATGTTTGCAGGAAAGATGGGGGCTGATGTGATAGAGAAAAAGGCGTCTAAGGCGGAGGGATTAAAACGTCTGTGTCAGTATTACGGGATTGATCTGAAGGACACGGTGGCAGTAGGTGACAGCATGAATGATTATGAGATCATCAAAACCGCCGGCCTGGGGATTGCCATGGGAAATGCCATAGAGGAGCTGAAGCCGGCGGCAGATTACGTAACAGCTGATATCAGAGACGACGGGATATACAAAGCCTGCCGCCATTTCGGATGGATTCCGGAAAGGCCCTTTGAGAAAGAAAAATCTTGAAAAGAAAGAGGATGAATGAACAATGAACCAGATTCAGGAACGTTTAAAAAAATTGAGAGAGCTGATGAAGGAGCGCTCAATAGATGCTTACATGATTCCTACCTCTGATTTCCATGAGTCTGAGTATGTAGGAAAGCATTTTAAATGCAGGGAATTTATGACTGGCTTCACCGGATCAGCCGGCACTGCGGTGGTGACAAAGGATGAGGCTGCCCTGTGGACAGATGGCCGCTACTTCGTACAGGCTGCCGCGCAGCTTCAGGACTCCACTGTAATTCTGCAGAAGATGGGACAGGAAGGGACTCCCTCTATCGAAGAGTACCTTCTGGAAAAGATTCCCCAGGGCGGAACGCTGGCATTTGACGGCAGGGTTGTCAACACTGCTGAGGGGGAAGCGCTGGAGGATGCCCTGGGAGAAAAAGACATCGCTATCACCTGCCAGGAAGACCTGGTAGGGGAAATCTGGGAGAACCGGCCTGCGCTTCCGGCTGAACCGGTGTGGGTTCTGGATGTGAAGTATGCAGGGAGGACTGCGGCTGATAAGATAGCTGCCCTCCGGAGGGAAATGGAGAAGTGCGGAGCGACCGTTCACATTCTGACGACATTGGATGATATTGTATGGCTGCTGAACATCCGCGGAAATGATGTGGACTGCAATCCCGTGGTCCTCTCTTATCTGATGGTGACAGGGGATAACCTCTTTCTTTATATCAACGAAGAGGTTTTGAAGGATACAGTCAAAGAATATCTGAAGGAAAATGGAGTGACGGTCAGACCTTATGATGCCATTTACCAGGATGCCGCTGACCTGCGCTGTGAGACGGTGATGCTGGAAAAGAGCAGAACTAATTTTGCCCTGGTACAGCTTCTGGACGGTACCAACGAGATTCTCAATATCCAGAATCCAACGGCTCTGATGAAAGCTGTCAAAAATCCGGTAGAGATCGAGAATATGAAAAAGGCCCACATCAAGGACGGTGTGGCCATGACAAAATTTATATACTGGCTGAAAAAAAATATTGGTAAGATTCCGATGGACGAGATCAGTGTGTCCAACTATTTGGATGACCTTCGCCGCAGCCAGGAGGGAAATTTGGGATTGAGTTTCCCCACCATATCCGCCTACGGGGCAAATGCTGCCATGTGCCATTATTCGGCTACGGAGGAGAGCAATGCTAAGCTGGAGCCGAGAGGATTATATCTGGTAGATTCCGGCGGCCAGTATTACGAGGGAACCACCGACATTACCAGAACAATCGCTCTGGGTGAGCTGACAGATGAGGAGAGGGAGCACTTTACTCTGACAGTCATCAGCATGCTGCGCCTGGGAAATGTGCGGTTCCTGTACGGATGCCGGGGGTTGAATCTGGATTACGTGGCCAGGGAGCCGTTTTGGAGCCGGGGACTGAATTTTGACCACGGTACGGGGCATGGTGTGGGCTATCTGCTGAATGTCCATGAGAGGCCCAACGGAATCCGTTGGAAGATGGTTCCAGAGCGCCAGGATAATTGTGTGCTGGAGGCCGGAATGGTGACCTCTGATGAGCCAGGGATCTATATTGAGGGAAGTCATGGAATCCGGACAGAGAATCTGACAGTCTGCGTCAAGGATGAGAAGAATGAATATGGCCAGTTTATGAAGTTTGAGTTCCTGACCTATGTGCCCATTGATCTGGACGCTATCGACAAGAGCCTGATGAGGCCGGAGGATATTGAGCACTTGAATCAGTATCATAAAGCTGTCTATGAAAAGATTTCCCCATATCTGGAGAAAGAAGAAAAAGAATGGCTGAAAGAGGCCACGAGATCGATTTAAGGTGAAAAAAAGGGAGATGCTGCAAAGTTATTTTACATCATCCCCCTTTTTCTATAAGAGAAAGACCAGGCTGTTACAGATCCACGATAATCGGGGAATGGCCTGTATGAGGGAGAAAGATATTCAGCAGATCTTCCGTGGCCAGCCTCAGACTGGATGTGTTGATGCAGGGATGACAGCCGAAATATTTTTGCCCCTGGATCACATCCCTGTCCAAGAGGAGCTGGACTCGGCAGCTGGGATCATTCCTCAGTCCGAGGACACTGACGGATCCAGGCGTAAGGTCGAGAAGCTCCAGCAGGGATTCCGGCCCGGCGAAAGAGAGCCGGGAGGAGCCAATCTGTTTTGACAGGACAGCAGTGCGGAACTTTTTGTCTCCAGGCATCGCGAGAAGATAGAATTTTGATTTTTGGGCGTTGGTCAGAAACAGATTTTTGCAGATCGAGACGCCCAGAAGTTCATCAATTTGACTGCATTCTGCGATGGTATCCACTGCGGGGTGGTCTACCCGGAAATAAGGGATGTTCAATTGATCCAGCAGATCATAGGTATCCAATTCTTTTTTCAGGCGGCCCAGAGCATCGTCCCCCTGAGGCCGGCCGGAATATAGTGTCAATTCGGTCATAGTGAGCTCCTTTTTTTGTAATAGCATTATCATAAAACGGGAAAAGAAAAAAAGCAAGAAAAACAGAAATCAGAAAAGAAATGAGGAAAAACCGTGAAACGTACAAAAACGCCGTGCCCGGTGTCAGACAAATGCGGAAGCTGCCAGTATCTCCATTTGCCGTACCAGGAGCAGCTGAATGTGAAACAAAATACACTGTCATCCCTTCTGAAGGGGCTCTGCCCATTGAAGGGGATGATCGGAATGAAAGTTCCCTACCATTACCGCAACAAAGTCCATGCGGTATTTGGCTGCGACAGAAGGGGAAAACCGGTTTCAGGGATTTATGAGGAGGGCAGCCACAGAATCGTCCCGGTGGAGTCCTGCCTGATTGAAGATGAGAAAGCGGATGAGATTATCGGGACGGTTCGCCGCCTCCTTCCTTCTTTCAAGATCCGCCATTACAATGAGGATACAGGTTTCGGCCTGCTGCGCCATGTGCTGGTAAAACGGGGATTTTCTACCGGTGAAATAATGGTAGTGTTGGTGACGGCATCGCCGGTTTTTCCTTCAAAAAATAATTTTGTCAAAGCCCTGCTGAAGGAACATCCCGATATTACGACTATTATTCAGAATATCAATGGACGGGGGACCAGTATGGTTCTGGGGGAGAAAGAGCATATCCTTTATGGACCGGGCTATATCGAAGATGTCCTGTGCGGCTGCACCTTTCGGATCTCCTCAAAATCGTTCTACCAGGTTAATCCGATTCAGACAGAAATCCTCTACGGAAAGGCTCTGGAGCTGGCGGGGCTGACAGGGAAAGAGACGGTGATGGATGCCTATTGCGGCATTGGAACGATTGGGATCATTGCCAGCAGGAAGGCAAAACAGGTGATCGGCGTGGAGCTGAATCCAGATGCGGTGAAAGACGCTATCCAGAATGCCAAGCGCAACGGAGTGGAAAATATCCGCTTTTACTGCAATGATGCAGGCCGATTTATGACAGAGATGGCTAGGAGAAAGGGCCATGCAGATGTGGTGATTATGGATCCTCCGAGGACAGGCAGTACCAGGGCGTTTATGGACGCTGTCGCAGCTTTGAAGCCGAAGCGGGTCGTCTATATTTCCTGCGGTCCTGATACTCTGGCCAGAGATCTGAGGTACATGAAGTCCCTGGGCTATCAGGCCAGGGAAGGGTGGGGCGTAGATCTCTTCCCGTGGACAAGGAGTATAGAGGCGGTAGTGATGCTTTCCCGCCTGTCTACTTCTTCAGCATCCGGGTCACCAAGATAAAGGCGTACAGGAAGGCCGGAATTGCAACCGTACAAAAGATGGCCGCAGCAATGATCCTGGGTGCCAGAGGACTGTCCGAGAGGGCAAAGGCCAGGGCAAGGATATATAAGAGTACCAGGAAGACAGCGCCGGCCAATGCCAGCCGGCGCTGGAGCTTTGTATATTTTTTCATAGTGCCTCCTTTAGGTCTGGGCCAGGGATTCCCACTGTTCGTAGAGAGCCAGCAGGCGTTCCTCCAGGCTTTCTTTTTCGCTGTTTAGCTCGATCAGTCTGGGGACATCCCGGCAGATGGCCTCCTGGGTCAGGAGCTCATCAATTTCATTGTTTCTGGTTTCCAGACGGTGGATTTCCTCCTCCGTCCGTTTGAGCTCGTTCTGGCGCTTCCGGATTCGAGCCTGCTCCTCCTTCTGGGCTTTCCAGTCCTGCTTGGAATCCGTCGGAACCGATACCCGGCTGGCAGAATTCCCCTCTGAGGCGGAATCCGGGGAGGCCGCTGAAAAGCCGCCGGAAGAAAAGTTCCCGGAGCCTCCTCTGCGGGTTTCCTGATCGCTGGGGACGTACAGGGACTGCATCAGATCTTTCTTTTCCAGATAATAGTCGTAATTCCCAATGTAATTGATAAAGGTCTGTCCGGTCAGTTCTAAGATCCTGGTGGCTGTCCGGTTGATAAAATACCGATCGTGGGACACGTAAAGCACAGTGCCGGTGTAGCGGTTCAGAGCGTCTTCCAGGATCTCTTTGGAGGTGATGTCCAGGTGGTTGGTGGGCTCATCCAGAATCAGGAAATTGGATTCAGACAGCATCAGCTTGGCCAGAGAGACCCGGCCTCGCTCTCCTCCGCTGAGATCGCCGATCCGTTTAAACACATCATCGCCGGTAAAAAGGAAAGCGGCTAGGATATTTCGGATCTGGGTATTGTTCATATTGGGATAGGCATCCTGGATCTCTTCAAATACAGTTTTTTCCATGTGGAGAACCTGGTGCTCCTGGTCGTAATATCCGATATGAACCTTGGAGCCGAGGCGTATTTCACCGGAATCAGCCGGGATCATCTGATTGATAATTTTTAACAGGGTAGTCTTGCCAGTCCCATTGTTTCCGATGACAGCCACCCGTTCTCCTCGCTTAATTTCAAAATTTACATCAGAGAACAAGGAGAGAGGGCCAAAGGATTTGGACAGCCCGGTTACAGTGAGAACATCATTTCCGCTGACGACCCGAGGCTCCAGATGAATGTCCATGGCATCGTTGATCTCTGTGGGCTTTTCCAGGATCTCAATCTTTGCCAGCATTTTTTCACGGCTTTCTGCCCGCTTGATGGACTTCTCCCGGTTAAAAGACTTTAGCTTTGCTATCACTTCTTCCTGGTGACGGATTTCCTGCTGCTGATTCAGGTACGCTTTCAGCTGAGCCTGGCGGAGCATGGCTTTCTTTTCGCTGTAAGCAGTGTAGCCGCCGGAGAATACCGTGGATTTTCCGCCGTCCAGCTCAATGATTTTTTTGACTGTCCGATCCAAAAAGTATCGGTCATGGGCCACGATAATGACGCTTCCCGTATAATTCGAGAGATAGGTTTCCAGCCAGGCAATGCTTTCCATATCCAAATGGTTGGTAGGCTCGTCCAGAAGAAGGATATCCGGTCCAGTCAACAGAAGCCGGCCCAGGGCAACGCGGGTTTTCTGGCCTCCGGATAAGGTGGAGATAGGTTTGGAGAAGTCTTCTTCACTAAATCCCAACCCTTTGAGTACTCCCACAACCTCGCTCTGACAGGCATAGCCGTTGGCCAGTTCGAATTCATGGCTGAGACGGTTGTATTCCCGGAACATGGCTTCCAGCTCTCCCCCATCTTTTTCTTTCATCTCTCCCTCCAGAAAGCGGAGACGCGCCTCCATTTCCAGAACGGGTCTTTTGACTTCCAGAACTTCATCGTAGATGGATCGGCTGCTGTTTAGATCCTGATGCTGCGCCAGATAGCCCAGGGTCTTCCCCTTGGAAACAGCGACTATCCCCTCATCAGCCGGCAGTTCGCCGACAATGATTTTCAGCAGAGTGGACTTCCCGGCTCCGTTGATTCCGACGATCGCCGCCTTTTCGTGTTCTTCTATATGAAAGGAAACGTGATCCAAAATGGTATCACTCCCAAATGATTTGCAGATATTACTGCATGACAGTATCATAAAAACCTCCTGAGTACGAAAAACTACGGATTTAGTATAATATACAGGGTTCTTTTTTGCAAGAAGTACATGCCGCAGGAAAAAAACAATTTGACAAGAATTTGACACAAATTTATAATAGAAGTCAGAAAAATAATTGGAAACAGAAAGGTCAGGTGGAAAATGTGGACGATAAGGTGATTTCCAAAGCAGTTATTTCCAGACTGCCCAGGTATTACCGCTATCTGGGCGAGCTCCTAGAAGACGGTGTAGAACGCATTTCCTCCAATGAACTGAGCAAACGGATGAAGGTGACTGCCTCCCAGATCCGTCAGGATTTGAACAATTTCGGCGGTTTTGGGCAGCAGGGCTATGGCTATAATGTAAAATATCTTTATACAGAGATTGCCAAAATTTTGGGAATTGACCGCCAGCATAATATCATCATTATCGGAGCCGGTAATCTGGGTCAGGCCATTGCCAATTACGCAAATTTTGAGAAGAGAGGGTTTATTATCAAAGGAATGTTTGATATTAATCCCAGGCTCATTGGTCTGGTAGTTCGCGGAATTGAGATCCGCGGCGTGGAAGATTTGGAGCAGTTCATTGTGGAGAACGAGGTTCAGATAGCAGCTTTAACGATACCGAAGACAAAGGCTCCGGAGATAGCAGACAGAGTTATCAAGGCTGGGGTAAAGGCTATTTGGAATTTTGCCCATACAGATTTAGTGGTGCCGGACGACGTAGTGGTAGAAAATGTCCATTTGTCGGAGAGCCTGATGCGTCTCTCTTACCGGGTGTGCAGCATGCAGGATAAAGAAGAGAGGGAGAAGAAAGAAAAAGAAGCCAAGAAAAAGAAACAGAAGTGATCCGCAGCCGCTATCGGACTGTGGAAAAAATAATGCCGGGAAGGGCAGCCGCAGGCGCCTTGCCGGCATTTATGGCATAGAAAAGAAGCTGCAGGTCTGAAACCTGCACGGGAAAGTTGGGAGGTATGGCTATGCGGAGCCTAGTGACAGGAGAGCAGATGAAGGCAGTCGACAGATATACGATCGAAGAGATCGGAATTCCCTCCCTGGTTCTTCAGGAGAGGGCTGCCTGCTGTGTGGCAGATGAGGTGAAAAAGAGGGTGCAGAAAGGTGCCTTCGTCTGGGCTGCATGCGGAACAGGAAACAATGGGGCAGATGCTGTGGCGGCCGCCAGAATGTTGTTTTTAGATGGTTACTGCGTGACAGTGCTTTTGTGCGGGAACAGAGACAGAGAGACAGAGGAATGCCGCCTCCAGAGGAGTATTGCAGAGAAACTTGGCATCCCTGTAGTGGAGTGGACAGATTTTATTCCAGGCCGCTGCCAGGTATTGATTGACGGCGTTTTCGGCGTGGGCCTTTCCAGAGATGTTGAGGGGGATTACCGGGAATTTCTTGAGATGCTGACCAGACAGGAGAGGGAACTGACTGTGGCGGTAGATATCCCCTCCGGTATTCATTCTGATACTGGCAGAGTTATGGGAACCGCGCTGAAGGCAGATGTGACAGTGACTTTTGGCTGGGAAAAGCGGGGAACTGTTCTGTACCCGGGGAGGGATTTTGCCGGGCAGGTGGTGATCGGCGATATCGGTTTCCCCCAGCTCAGCCTTAAAAAGGCAGCCCAAGAGCAGGAAGAGGGCAAAAGCCTGGCCTTCACTTACGGCCCTGGAGATTTGAGGCTGATTCCGCAGCGGCCTGCATATTCCAACAAGGGGACCTTTGGCCATGTTCTGATTGTTGCGGGGTCAGTGAATATGAGCGGCGCCGCTTACTTGAGCGCAAAGGCAGCCTACCGGTGCGGAGCCGGTCTGGTAAAGATTCTGACGCCGGAGGCAAACCGCCAGATCCTTCAGAGCCAGCTTCCAGAGGCAATTATCAGCACTTATGATATCAGGTCAGTGGAGGAGGAACCGGAGGCATTCAGCAGATTTCTGGATAAGCAGTGTGTGTGGGCAGATGCTGTGGTATTAGGCCCTGGGCTGGGGACAGAACCTTACGTCAGGAATCTGGTGCCTGGCGTTCTCTCATCCGCCTGTTCAGCTATCATTTTGGATGCAGACGGGCTTAATACGATTGCGGCAAACCCAGAGATGACCCGGTATTATACAGACAATGTGATCATTACTCCTCATATGGGGGAGATGGCACGCCTGACGGGACAGACCATCGGGGAGCTTCAGGAAAATATTGCGGAGGCGGCATCTGGATATGCGAGACGCTACGGGATTACATGCGTGCTGAAGGATGCCGCTACCGCTGCAGCAGACCGGGAGGGCCGGCTGTACCTAAACACCAGCGGAAACAGTGCGATGGCGAAAGCCGGTTCCGGGGATGTGCTGACAGGGGCGATTGCGGCCTTGTGCGCTCAGGGAATGGAGCCGGCAGAGGGGGCTTTTTTGGGGGTATACCTTCACGGCCTTGCCGGAGATTTGCTTCGAAGGCAGAGCGGGAGTTATGGACTTTTAGCCGGAGAGCTGGCGGATGCATTAGGAAAAGTCATGGGAGGGACAGAAATGTTCTGATAAGGGACGGAAAACGGAGGAAATGGAAATGGAGTATGCAGATTGGATTTGCGACAGGACATGGGCGGAGGTGGATTTGGACGCCATCCGGCACAATATGGAAGAGATGAAAAGAAACCTTCCGGAAAAGACAGGGATCATCGGGGTGATTAAGACGGACGGCTACGGCCATGGGGCTGTCCAGGTAGCAGGAGCCATCGATCCCTATGTAAAAGGATATGCTGTTGCAGCGGCGGATGAGGCGTTGGAACTGCGGCGCCACGGGATCGCAAACCCCATCCTGATACTGGGACCGGTATCAGAGAGCCGCTTCCGCCGGCTGATTGAGGAGGATATTAGACCCGTTATGTTTACTGAGCCGGCGATACGCCGCTTTGCGGCGACCGCGGAAGAGCTTGGGAGAAAGGGCAAAATCCACCTGGCTGTCGACACTGGTATGAACCGGATCGGGATGAAGCCGACCGCTGAGTCTGCCGACATGGTGGCATCTCTGGCTGGCCTGCCAGGTTTAGAGATCGAGGGGCTTTTTACCCATTTTGCCAGGGCAGATGAGAAGGACAAAACGGCGGCCAGCCGCCAGTACGAGAGATATCTGTTCTTTGATAGGCTTTTGAGGGAGCGCGGTGTCCAGATTCCGGTTCGCCATTGCGCCAACAGTGCAGGTATTATAGAAGGGATTGGGACATCCCTGGATATGGTTCGGGCAGGGATTTCCATCTATGGTCTGTATCCGTCTGATGAGGTGGATCACGAGATGGTCCATCTGAAGCCTGCCCTTTCCTGGAAGGCTCGGATTACGTATGTCAAGACCATTGAAGCCGGGGATGAGGTCAGTTATGGAGGAACCTTTCGGGCGGATAAGCCGGTCAGGGTGGCGACAGTGGCTGCAGGCTACGGAGATGGATATCCCCGCTCGCTGTCAGGAAAAGGCTGGGTTTTGATAGATGGGAAAAAAGCCCCCATTCTGGGCAGAGTCTGCATGGATCAGTTCATGGTGGACGTGACGGAGATCCCTGGTGCGGAGGAAGGGACAGCGGCTGTCCTGCTGGGGAGATCGGGAGAGCAGGAGCTGACGGCAGAAAAGCTGGCGGAATTATCCGGGGGATTTCACTATGAAATCCTGTGCGGGATCGGGAAACGCGTTCCGAGAGCTTATATTCAGAATGGAAGGATGATGGAAGCATCCGCCTGCCTCGCCTGGTAGGGTCTGCACAGCAGATGATATTTTCGCATAAAGTATATCATGCAACCTCTAATGTATACGTCTAACGGTTTGTGTCAATACTATCCGAAGGATAGGAGAGTGAAAACGTGATCATCAGACGCGGAGATATCTATTATGCTGACCTGAGACCGGTAGTGGGATCAGAGCAGGGAGGAATCCGGCCGGTGCTGATTATTCAGAATGATGTAGGGAACAAACACAGCCCTACCGTGATCTGCGCGGCGATTACTTCCAAAATGAACAAAGCAAAACTCCCAACTCATGTCGAGCTGGATGCCCGCCACTGCAATATGGTGAAAGATTCAGTGATTTTGCTGGAGCAGCTTAGAACGATTGACAAGCAGCGGCTCAAAGAAAAAATCTGCCGGATTGACGGGGAACTTCAAAAAAAAGTAGACTGTGCCTTAAAAATAAGCCTGGAGCTGGATACATAATCCGGCTCTGGCTTTTAGCGCCATTGACGAATATCTGGAAAGATGGTATGATAGCGGCATCTATATTCAAAAAAAGGAGTGTTGATAGTCCGATGGACGATGGTTATTCGCCCGCCAGTATCGTGTTGTTTTTAGCTTTCCTGATACTGAGTGCGGTATTTTATGGGTTCGAATCTGCAGTCGAGAACCTGAATATCCCTAAATTGGAGGAAGAATCCGAGGAAGGGAATTCTCAGAAAAAGAAACTGCTGGAGATAGCAGAGCAGCCAAAACGCTTTCTCAATACGTTTCATCTGGCAGTCTATGCAGTGGGAATGGCTGCTGGTTTCTGTATCTTGGGCCAGACGGCTTCTGCTGCGGCATGGATGTTGGAGCGCCGCTTTTCTTTCAGCATGACTTGGCTGATGCCGGTGTGCGTGGTGGTGACAGGGCTGGTTCTGTTGGTGGTTCTGATGATTCTGGGCGTGATTGTTCCGAGAAAACTGGCGGCCAGAGAACCGGAGAAGTGGGGCTTGAGGCTTTTGACTCCGGTTAAGGCGCTTATGAAGGTCTGCCTCCCGATTACTGCCGTCATGGAGGGAATTTCCGTGCTGCTGCTGAAAGCAGCCGGAATTGATATCAATGCCTCTGATGACAATGTGACGGAAGAGGAGATCATGTCCATGGTTAACGAGGGCCATGAGCAGGGAGTCTTGGAGGCTGATGAGGCCGAGATGATTACCAACATCTTTGAGATGGGGGATAAGACCGCGGAAGATGTTATGACTCACCGGAAGAATATCGTGGCTCTGGACTGCACGGTGCCGCTGAGGGAGGCTCTGCAGTTTATCTTGAAAGAGGGAAACAATTCCCGCTATCCGGTATACCGGGAGGATGTCGATGATATTATCGGAATCTTACATATGAGAGATGCGGTTCTGTTTTTTGAGAGACCGGAATACCGGGACAAGTCTTTGGAAGAGATACCGCAGCTTTTGCGGGAGGCACACTTTATACCGGAGACCAGGAACCTGGATACCCTGTTTAAAGAGATGCAGTCTAAGAAAATCCATCTGGAGATTGTGGTGGATGAGTATGGTCAGACGGCCGGTCTAGTTACCATGGAGGATATCCTGGAGGAGATCGTAGGAAATATCCTGGATGAGTACGATGTGGATGAGGACTTTATTGTAGCTCAGGAGGATGGCAGCTTTATCCTCAGCGGCATGGCGCCTCTGGATGAAGTGTCCGATGTTCTGGGAATCGAATTTGACGAGGAGGATGAAGAACTGTACGATACCATCAACGGCTTTCTTATCTCGAAGCTGGGACGGATCCCTGCAGAAGGAGAAAAACCGGAGGTGGACTGCCTTGGATATAAGTTCCAGATTTTGAAGGTGGGGAATAAGATGATCCAGTCCGTTCGCGCTGTGCGGATGGACCAGAAGCCGGAGTCGGAGGAAGAAGACAGCTCAGAAGAAGCATAGTTTTTAAGATACAGGGGAGAAAACGCGTCGTTGGCGCGTTTTCTTGTCTCATGGGGGACTTTGCTCTCTGCAAAGTATCAATATTTTGCAGAGAAATTCCTTTCAAAATCCTGTTGCAAAATCACAAAGTTGATGTATGATAATAAGGCGCATTGGAACACAGGCGCAAAGCGACAAGAGAAGAAAGGGTTTTGAGTGATGGCACAAGAACAGATGAAGGACATGACAGAGGGAAGCCCTCTGAAGATTATTTTGGAGTTTGCAGTTCCCATGTTTTTGGGACTTTTATTCCAGCAGTTCTACAGTATGGCAGATACAATCATTGTAGGAAAGTATCTGGGTGTGACGGCCTTGGCAGCAGTCGGATCTACGGCTTCCATCAACTTTATGATAAACGGCTTCTGCATCGGTGTGTGCAATGGCTTTGCCATACCAGTAGCGCAGAAGTTCGGAGCGAGGGATTATTCCGGGCTTCGAAGATATGTGGCAAATGCAGCATGGCTGTCCATCGCAGTTTCGGCTGTCCTGACAGTAGTGATATCGGCTCTGTGTATGAATATCCTGGTCTGGATGAAGACGCCGGAGGACATCATCGGGCAGGCGTACAGCTATATTTTTATTATATTTGTAGGAATTCCTACCACATTTCTTTACAATATGACTTCAGGGATCATTCGCTCTCTGGGGGACAGCAGAACGCCGGTGTATTTTCTTTTGCTGGCCTCACTGCTCAATATCGGCCTTGACCTGTTTACGATTATCGTGTTAAAAATGGGGCCTGCCGGGGCGGCTTACGCCACTGTTTTTTCTCAGGGCGTTTCGGGAGCCCTGTGTCTGGTATTTATGCGCTGCAAATACTCTATCTTGAAGATGACGAAAGAGGAACGGCAGATTGACAGGTCTAAGATGGCAGTGCTCTGCGGGATGGGATTCCCTATGGGGTTTCAGTATTCCATTACAGCCATTGGAAATGTGATTCTCCAGGCTGCAGTAAATTCTCTGGGGTCTATGGCTGTGGCTGCTGTTACGGCAGGTAGCAGGGTATCCATGTTTTTCTGTACGCCCTTTGATGCTTTGGGCGGAACGATGGCAACCTGGGCAGGGCAGAATGTAGGAGCAGGGAAACTGGACCGGGTCAGAGCCGGGGCACGGTACGCCAATATCATTGGGTTTGTATACGCGGCGGCGGCGTTTGTGATACTGTTTTTCTTTGGAAAATCTATCGCTCTCCTTTTTGTGGATGCAGGGGAGACGGCAATTTTGGATCAGGCATGGATGTACCTGGTCGGCAACAGCCTGTTCTTTATCCCTCTGGTGCTGGTCAATGTGCTTCGGTTCTCGATACAGGGAATGGGGTACAGCAAATTTGCCATCCTGGCGGGGGTATGCGAGATGATAGGCCGATCTGTAGTAGGGTTTTGTCTGGTGCCAATATTTGGCTACCCGGTGGTTTGCATCGGAAGCCCGGTGGCATGGATCTGCGCTGACTTATTTTTGGTGCCGGCTTTTTACAGCTGTTTAAAGAGATTGTCGCTCCTGTTTGGGGCAAAAGAGCCTGAGTGATTGATAGAAAGGGGTATTGAATGAGACAAAACTGGAGAAAGCAAGCGGCTGGCAGAGTGCTTGCAGTGTTCGGTGCAGCGGTGCTGGGACTTGGCGGCTGCACTCTGGGGGGAAGGGAAGAGATGGAAGTATCTTCTCCCGCAGAATCTGTGGCGGATACTTCAGAAGAATGGACGGAGACGGCTGTGGCGGAGTCATCCGGAAGCTCAGAGCCATCCGGCCAGCCAGCTTTGAGAGATGCGATGGTTATGGTAGGAGGGACTCTGTATATCTGGGCGTACGACGCAGAATTTACAGAGGCGCCCGAGGATTATTCCCTTGCAGGAACCGTGGATGCGGAGACGGACTCCAGACCGCAGGAGGATTTTGAAGCAGAGGGGCTGAAAGAAGGCGCGGAGATATATACCCGCACAGATGGAGAGGCTGACACGATTTTTGTTCAGCAGGATGGGGGCTGGTCAGCCTTTATCCCATACAGCGATGTGGCCTCTGCTTATGAGGATTCCAAAGAACCCTGGACCTACGACCGGACTGACCAGCAGGCAGGCTTTCGGATTACGTTCCCAGATGGAAGCTGGAGACAGATGGAAGGCGGAGATTCCGGGATCAATACCTTCTCAGGGAACGGAGGGATGGTTACTGTAATCCAGATGAGCGGGGAGGAAGCGCAGGAAGTCTACCCGTACATTGACACGGAGGAGGACTGTGAAGAACTGCTTTTAAATACAGGCATCAGCGCCAATTTTGAGATCATCAGTTTTGAGGCCGGGCTGGCAGACTCCGGAAACGACCCGGATGCGTCGTTTTACCAGATTCAGGTTCGCTATACAGATGAAGATGCAGACTATGGATATGAGGAGCGGTACGCTCTGTACTGCAGCGGTTTCTTCTGGCAGGTGCAGATCCTGACGAAGGACGGTGGGGAGGAAGGCCGCAGAATGGCCGCAGAGATTCTGGATTCTTTCTCGGTTCTGTAGGTTTGTCAAACATTTGTTACACTGAGCGTAAATAATCCCGAAGCACTTCATTGGGTGTTTTCCATCCCAGTGGCCGCATGGGGAACTGATTATAATCTCTCCGGTTATATACTTTGAGCTGT
>CALWBQ010000002.1 GCA_944376125.1 uncultured Lachnospiraceae bacterium | reverse complement strand
AGCTCAAAGTATATAACCGGAGAGATTATAATCAGTTCCCCATGCGGCCACTGGGATGGAAAACACCCAATGAAGTGCTTCGGGATTATTTACGCTCAGTGTAACAAATGTTTGACAAACCTACATTTTAGCAAAAGGGATCAGAATAGATGCTCAATCTCCAGCTCGCGGATCAGCTTTACAATCTCCTTGGTTCGGCTGCAGTTAAACTTTTTCAGCAGACTCTTGATTTGCGTTTTCACCGTAACCATCTCCACACAGCGCAAAGCCGCTATCTCACTGACCTTATATCCCTGCAGCAGCAGATGAACCAGCTCCCGCTCCGCAGGTGTCAGCTGCGCCACGCTGTTTATAAAAAACAGGAGGCTCTGCTCACTTCTCCTAAGCCTGGAATACTCTTTCAGCAGGATGCTCTGGATCCGTGTCTCCATAACTGGCTTGCCTTCGTATGCGCTTCGAATGTGAAACAATAGCTCTTCATCCGGGCACCCTTTTACAATGTAATCGATCGCCCCTGCCCCCATAGCCGTATAAATCATATTATCTGTATCATGGGCTGTGAGAAAAATAATCCGCGCCTCCGGCCTGCCTCCTCTGATTTCTTCCGCCGCCTCTATGCCTGATGTTAGATTCTCCATCTCTATGTCCATCAGAATCAGATCAAAATCTCTTCTCTGCGCCAGCTCTACAATCTCTTTTTTACTCCCTGCACTTCCGGCTGTCTCCATGTCCTCTTGAGAATTTAGAAGCTCCTCAAGGTCCTCCCGGAGCAGTTTAAAATCTTCCGCTATCAGAAGCCTGATCTTTCCAGTCATAATGCCGCCCTCCTTTTGCTGTCCCGTGTCTTTTGCCGCCCGCAGCATACCGCGGCAGCATAATGTAGAAATGCGTCCCTTTGCCTGGATGACTCTCTACCTTCAGTGTCCCGTAATGACCTTTTACAATATTTCTCACATAATATAACCCCATACCCCAATTGTAACTGGTATTTTTACTGGTATAAAACGGTTCGTAGATCCGAAACCGCTCGGTTCTTGAGATTCCTTTTCCATTGTCACAAATCTCCAATACTGTGTGAAGCCTTTGATTTTGTACAATCAGTTCCAAACTCCCTTCCCGTTTTCTGCCAGACTCTAATATAGCCTCCTGTCCATTGCACAGCAGATTATACAGCGCTTCTGATAGATGCTCCTTGTCAGCCAGTATCATCCCATCGCTCCGGATATCAACCCGGACAAAACAGTCTGGATATTTTTGATGAAACCGGTCAACCGCCGCCTCTGTTACCTCCTTGACTGGAACGGGTACCAAAAGAATCGAATTGGTGCGGATGGCCCGGTACAGCTCCTCCATGCGTGCCACCATCGCCTCATTCACTCCGTTCAGTTCACCTGCCAGCTCCCGGATTTTATCAAGGCTGGGCTGAGGCTGAGAAAGTTCCTGATCTAGTTTTTTATTCAGCACCCGGTTGGCAAGAAGCTGATTTTTAATACTGTGTACAAAAACTGAAGCCCCCAGCCTGGTCTGGTCAATTTTGCTTTTCAGGGATACCGTATCCAGATCCTCATTGTATGTCACCCGCGTATATCTGAGCAGATTTACGGAACCCAATATCACAAAAAATACGGAGCAAAGTCCTAGCGCCGCCCAGGTAAAAGAATCCATCATTCCCGTTGTATAGCTTCCCCTCCAAATCCAAAGAAATTCCAGGCCGTAAAATTGGTAAATCTGAGCCGGATCATGGATCCCATAGATTAGATACAAAAAAGCCATGCTGACATAGGAAAATAAAATATATCGGAAATTTTTTTTGAAATACGGTATAAATATGTTTTGGTACTCGTGCACCAGCAAAAGAATTGCCAACAGAACGCAGGATATAATCCATGCCAGAGACAGATTTCCCATAAATTGCTGCAGTCTCCACCTTCCTCTCACCCAAAAGCGGAACATAGTAGGATAATAATAAACCAGCCAAACTGCCGCGCCAAAGGCTAAAACCCGGAAAAACCAAAAATGCCGGCGAACCAGCGCACTCATTGAATAGTTCAGTGCTATTAAAAGCAAAATGCACGGAAAGCAGCACCTCCCCACGGCTGCCAAATATCCTTGGATATCCAGAGAAATAGGGAGATACTGCAAACATTGCTGAATATCAGGCAAAAGAAACAGAGCGATTTGCTGGCTCCTGGAAAACCCTCCTATCTTTGCCGTATAGATAACAATACCCGTCAGCATTATGATAAAACTGCTGCACAGCGCCAGGATCAAAAGGGAAATTTTATCCCGGCGCAGGCAGACAACGGCCAATGCTACCGCAGCGATCAACGCCATCATAATGATCAGCATAGGCAATCCTTTCTTTAGTTCTTCATACTTTCATATGCTTCCTTCACAAATTCAGGGCAGAACCATTCTTCAACCGGGACTGTCTTTTCAACACTTCCATCTTTCACATACAGGTTTTGAAGGGCATCATACCATTGCGCCGCTGTCCCATCTGTCATAACCTGATAACAGTAATCCGCATCAAACATATCAATCCTGTTCATCTCCTCCATCACGCTGTCCAGAGGGGCATCAATAAATTCAGCCACATTTTCTGCGGTTTCTTCCGGATGCTCTTTCCGGTAATCCATAGCCTTCAGCATTGCCCGGGAAAATCTCACCATGATATCTGGATTCTCATCCATGAACTTTGGCGTTACAACCCAATGCCCCGGGAAAGCAAACTGGTCACGGAAGTCGCCGATCGTAGCCAGGCTGACGATATTGTCTTCTCCCATTGCCTTTCTCACTTCTGTTGTCTGCGGAGGCCAGAGCGTACAGGCATCTACTTTCTTTCCCACAATAGCCGCCACCATTCCTGCTGCATCCATGTTGACAATATTTACATCATCACTGGTCAGTCCGGCTTTCTCCAACGCCAGATTCAGAACCGTCTCTCCTGAGGTCCCCGGAGCCGTAGCAATCGTCTTTCCTTTCAGATCTTCCAGCGACGTAATTCCTGAGTCTTTATATGTAAGAATCTCATCTCCATTTCCAAGAAATTCCGTTAAAAACACATTTACCTGCCGCTGTACGGCCAGAAAAGTCGCCCCATGGCCAATATATCCAATATCTACATCTCCAGCTACCATGGCTGCCACTTCCTGAGGGCCTGCCGTAAACTTTACAGGTTCCACAATCAAACCTTCTTCTTCAAAAAAACCATTCTTTTCTGCTGTAATGTACAGATTATTGCCTCCAAAATTAGGATGGTATGCGACCCTCAAGTTCACCGGCTCCGGCATTTCTTCAGCCGCAGTCTCCCCCTCTGTCTCTGCCCCCTCATCAGCCTGAGGCTCTGACTCGCCGGAGCTCTGCGCTTCTGTCTCTGCCTGTGCAGATGTTTCAGTCTGAGCAGAGCCCTGCTTGCTGCAGCCAGCGAGCATGCCCAAAAGAGCCAATAGTGTAATCCATGCTGCGATTCTTTTCATCGTTTTTCCTCCTTTTATCTTAGTGTTTTGTAATAAAAATGTAAACGTCTACTTCCGCACTTCTAAAAATTCTCTGTATACGAGTCCCCATATTTTAACTTTCAAGTCTAAAAATTCTTTTGTCATCTTTGTCTCCTGAGTTCTGGGATACGGAATATTGACTGGAATAATTTCCTTTACACGGCCAGGACGAGCGCTCATGATTACCACTTTCTGGGCCAATATAATGGCTTCCTCCACATCATGGGTAATGAAAAAACAAGTCTTTCTCTCTTGCTCCCAGGTATTCAAAAGTTCCGTCTGAAGCTGTGTCCTGGTCTGGGCATCCAGAGCTCCAAAGGGCTCGTCCATCAGAAGAATCTGCGGATTGACAGCATAGGCTCTGGCGATGGCAACCCTTTGCTTCATCCCTCCTGACAGTTCTTTAGGATAGCTTTCACTGAATTCTTCGAGCCCTACTAAATGAATATATTTTTCTGCAATTTCGGACAGCTTGGGCTCTTGAATTCCCTGGAGCTTTAATCCAAACTTGACATTCTTCTTCACCGTGAGCCACGGAAATAAAGCATACTGCTGAAAAATAACCCCTCTCTCTTTTCCTGTTCCCACGACTTCTTTCCCTTTTACATATACCTTGCCTCCGGTAGGCTCCTCCAGCCCGGCAATAATATTGAGCAAAGTAGACTTTCCACATCCGGAGGGTCCTACGACACTGACAAATTCATTCTCTTTAATCTCCAGGTCAACCCCGTTCAGCGCCGTCACATTTCCTGCCCGGCCTTGATAGATCTTCTCCACATGGTCAATTTTTACAATTACGTTGCCTGATGCGTTTCCTGCCATCCTGTCAGCCACCTTTCCAGAAGATGCACAATCTTATTTAAAAGAAGTCCAATGATCCCAATTACTACAATCCCCATAATAACCACATCCATTCGGAAATACATACTGGCTTCCTGAATCATAGTCCCCAGCCCTTTGCTGGCACCAGTCAGTTCCGAGGCAATCAAAGTCGTTAAGCCTGCCGAAAGTCCCAAACGTATCGCTGTCAGCACAAAAGGGAAAGAAGCCGGTACTACTACATGAAAAAAGATATCTTTGTCTCCAGCCCCCAGAACTTTTGCCGCCTTTACCAGCGTTGAATCTACACTTTTTACGCCCTGATAGATGGTAATGACCATAACCAGAAATGTGGCGATAAAAATTACCATGACTTTAGAAGATTCATCTACCCCCAGAGCTACAATCACCAGTGGAATATAAGCGATCGGCGGTATTGTGCGAACAAACTGAACCACCGGCTCCAGCAAATATTGAGCGATCTTATACCATCCCATCAAAAATGCTACGGGAATTGCGGCAATCAGCCCCAGCGCAAAGCCCGCCAAAACCCGGAAAAGGCTGTAACCGATATGTACCCAAATGGTGCCGTCCTGCGCCATGCTGATAAATGCCATCAATGTCCGTTCTGGCGAAGCGAATACAGCTCCTGCACTGGAAATTGAGATCAACTGCCAGATGATCAGACACATTACCAGGGAAATCAGTGACCACACCCGCTTATCGATTGTCCTTTTCTTCTTCATAGCTGTTTCCTCCTCTCATATATCTAGTAACATGGCGCCAGCGCATTTGGGGAACATACAATAGAAACATCCCCATGGAGCTGCAAGAGAGATGCTGGAAAACCAGCCGATACCGGACCACACGCCGCTCTTCTCACAGCACCTGAATGCCAATCTCTAAAACAGTATACTCTGACTTTTTTTGCACCCAACATTTCTTTCATACCTATGGTTACACCATACGCCGGTATATCTTCCAGAGCTCCGCAAAAACTGGATGCCGCTTTTACGGCTATAGTCAAATCTGAGATTTTTACCACTCTCGGGCCAAGATCTGCAAATTCCCGAACCCCTGCCTCCAACGGCTCATTAAAACCTAAATGCCCGTTAATTCCGATTCCGGCAAAGCAGATGTCCACACCGCCCAGCTCCCGAATCTTTTCTGGAATTTCCTCCAATTTCTCTGGATCCGGAAACAGCCTCTGTTCTTCCGGCATGAGAAGCTCCGGTTCAATTTTAGAATACAGTGCCTCCTCAAATTTGCGTCTCAGCGAATGAATGCTGTCTTTTTTTACTAGCCTCCCGTCTTCTCCCAGCCAATCATCCATGCTGATAAACCATGATTTTTTTAAACTGATCCTCCGTCTGTTTACCAAATCAATAAAAAATGGGTACTGACCAGTCGGGCCATAGGGCAGAATATAGATCGTCTGCTGTCCTTTTCGGTTGTGCTCTTCTATTGTTTCCGCCATCTCAAGCGCCATTTTATAAAAAACAGACGGCTGGTCATCCATGCAGAAGATAGGTATCTTTGACAATTGCATAACTTCTCTGGCTGGTATTCGGTAATAGGCTGTTCCCTCCATAGTATTCTCCCCCTCTCTATTTTCAGAATACCATTGCGTGGGGCGAAAAAACAGTGTGATTTTTTATCATACTATTTATCTGAACCAAAATGTACTGTTCCGGCCTTCTGCCGCAGCATATTTTGCTCCTCGGCGGCTGATTAAAAAACACCATGACGACTGCCGCCGGCCCGCTTGCCTTTGCGGTATATCTCCATGGTGTTTTTCGCAAATAAATGGTTCCATTCAGGAAAATAGATATTGTATTTCACATTCATCTGCCACACTTCTGCATATATTCACAATCTTTTCCATTGCCATTGGCAGCTCCTCCAGATCTGCTTCCACATCCATTTCCCTTAAATCTGCAGATATTGCAATCTCCTTAATGCCTTTTACCTGGCAGGCAGCAGACAAAATATCCTCCGCTTTTCCCGGATCTGTCAAATGCTGCAGGCGATATCGCCTTTTCAAACCAGCCACTCCTTTCCAGTTATTTTTATTTATAAAATGGCCATATCTTTCATATTTATACATTTTTGGCAATGAATTTTTTGTGTTTTGCTTGCCCATTTGAAATTTCTATATTATAATGTAAACTTGAATGTATTTTTATATCGTTCAGAACTACTTTTTACTACTAATGGAGGTGCCAAAATGGGATTTAAATTTGTTCAAAAGCTGCCGGATCCTTCCGAAATCCGCGAGCAGTACCCGCTGCCATTAGAGCTGGCAGAAATCAAGAAACAACGGGATGCGGAGATTAAAAAGGTCTTTACCGGAGAAAGCGATAAATTCCTGCTGATCATCGGCCCCTGCTCTGCTGATAACGAAGATGCTGTCTGCGACTATACCAGCCGCCTGGTCAAGGTTCAGGAAAAGGTTGCAGAAAAAATCATCATTATTCCCCGTGTCTATACTAATAAGCCCCGTACCACCGGAGAAGGATACAAGGGCATGGTCCATCAGCCAGATCCGGAGCAGAAACCGGATATCTACAAGGGACTGATTGCCATCCGGAAAATGCACATGCGCGTTCTGCAGGAGACTGGCCTGACCACGGCAGATGAGATGCTGTACCCGGAAAACCTGCGCTATTTAAATGATATGATGTCCTACATTGCAGTGGGAGCCCGCTCTGTGGAAAATCAGTTTCACCGCCTGGTTGCCAGTGCCTGTGATGTCCCAGTAGGAATGAAGAACCCCACCAGCGGCGACCTGTCTGTCATGCTCAACTCCGTTGTGGCAGCACAGCATGGCCACGATTATATCTACCGCGGATGGGAAGTACAGTCTGAAGGGAACCCCCTTGCCCACACCATCCTCAGGGGCGCTGTCAATAAGCACGGCCAGACGATCCCTAACTATCACTTTGAGGACCTGAATCTCCTGTATGAGCTGTACAGTGAGCGGAATCTGGCAAATCCCGCCTGCATCGTGGATACCAACCACTCTAATTCCGGCAAAAAATACATGGAGCAGATCCGCATTGCCAAGGAAGTTCTGCACAGCCGCCGCCACAGCGACAACATCAAGGCTCTGGTAAAAGGTCTGATGATTGAGAGCTATATCGAACCTGGCAGCCAGAAAATCGGAGAAGACTGCTATGGCAAATCCATCACGGATCCCTGCCTGGGCTGGGAAGACTCCGAGCGTCTGATCTACGAGATCGCGGAATCATTATAAACATCACTTGTTATCGGAAGTGCCGTACACCGAACAGTATGCAGCCCTTCTATCGAATCGTATTCAAAGACTGAAAAACTGCGGGTCTATCATAAAACCCGCAGTTTTTTCAGTCAGGATATTTTCATACCGCCCTATTTTACCTCAACCAGCTCAATTCGGAAATTCAGCTCTTTGCCTGCCATCTCATGGTTGGCATCAAAGGTAATCGTAGTCTCATCCCTGGCTGCCACCTTCACTGGGAAAGGCTGTCCATACGAATTGGTCAGATACACCTGCTGGCCTGCCTCCAGATTTTCTGAGCCTGGAAGCTGGGCAATCTCCAGCGTAAAAACAGCATTCGGATCCGGCATTCCGTATGCTTCCTCAGGCATCAGATGCACATCCACCACTTGTCCTACCTCCATATCAGCCACAGCCGCGTCAAAGCCCTGAATCATCTGGCCTGCACCGCAGACAAATTCCAGCGGCTCTCCCCGATCATAAGAGGAATCAAATTGTGTCCCATCGTTAAACGTGCCTCTGTAGTGGGTGCGGCAGGTCTTTCCCACATTGCGTCCTGTGATCGCAGGCCGGGAACCACAGCCGCCTCCGCAGCTTTCCCCGCAGCCTCCCTGGCAGGAATGCTCTTCCCCATGATCTTTGCAGCTGTGCCCCTCCTCATGGTGATGATGGCTGCAATTTACTCCTGATGATATGAGCTCTCCCTTCAGGTAAGCCTCTACGGCCTGGTCTGCATCCCCTTCTGCCCCGGCGCAAAGCTCTACGCCAGCCTCTTCCAGGGCCGCCTGAGCTCCGCCGCCAATTCCTCCGCAGATAAGAACGTCCACATTCTGCCCTGCCAAAAGTCCTGCCAGCGCTCCATGGCCTACGCCATTCGAGCCTATCACTTCACTGGAAACTACCGCGCCATCCTCTACCTCATATACCTTGAACATTTCCGTTCTTCCAAAATGTGGAAAAATAGTTCCATTATCATAAGTTACTGCTATCTTCATCTCTAAAATCCTCCATTCATTCTGCTGTGTTTTCCTGCCGTGCCCTCCGCATATCTCTTTTATATGCAGACAAGCCCTTTTTCACGCAGGTTTCCCTTTTATCCCATCAGGCAATACCAGTTTACAAGACTGCCATGGCCACTGTCCCTGCTGTCAGCAGAAACAGGCCAAAGCCCTCTCTTTTTTTCAATTTTTCTCCAAAAACCAGATAAGAAAAAACGGTTGTGACAAGAATACTCAATTTATCTACTGGGGCGACGACACTGGCCGGCCCCATCTGGAGCGCCCGGTAATAGCACAGCCATGATGCACCGGTAGCAATCCCCGAAAGGCAGATAAAGATCAGTTCTTTTCTTGGTATCTTTAAGACCTCCCTCTGCTTTCCTGTGACAAACACCATCAGCCAGGCCATCACCAAAACCACACCGGTTCGGATTGCCGTTCCCAGATTAGACTCTACCCCAGCGATACCTACCTTCCCCAGCAGAGCCGTCAGGCTTGCGAAGAATGCGGAACCGCAGGCATACAAAAACCAGCCTTTCTTTTCTGTCCTGTCCCCCTGCACATCCTTCTTTTCGATCATCAGCCCAATCCCCACAGCGATGACCAGAACCGCCAGGGCTTTGGGAACCGTCAGGCCCTCGTGGAGAAAGATTAGGGCAAGCAAAATCGTTAGCACTGTGCTGGACTTGTCGATCGGAACCACCTTATTAATGTCTCCGATCTGAAGAGCTCGGAAATAGCACAGCCACGACGCACCGGTAGCCGCACCTGAAAGGATCAGAAACACCATGGTCCTGCCGCCAATGGAAGTAATCTCTTTTCCCGATCCCACGATCGCTACCATCAGCCAAGAAAAGATAAGAACCACAACTGTCCGTACGGCTGTCGCCACATTGGAATCCGTCGTTTTAATGCCGCATTTTGCCAAAATAGAAGTCACTCCGGCAA
The DNA here is from genome assembly GCA_944376125.1 of uncultured Lachnospiraceae bacterium. Lineage (GTDB taxonomy): Bacteria > Bacillota > Clostridia > Lachnospirales > Lachnospiraceae > UMGS1370. The sequence goes on along the minus strand of CALWBQ010000002.1, from coordinate 19,703 downwards.
ACAATGCAGAGCCACAGGCATATAAAAACCACATGTTATCCCCTTCTTTCTGTATTTAAAAAACCGCAGGGCCTCTGCGGTTTTTCAGGCACTTCAATATGCCCCTCCCAAGTCCGGCAGACAGCAATTACGCCACCAGCGCAGTAATCCCAAAATATGCCAGTACAATGACGCCCAAAACAATCCTGTAATATCCGAAGAATTTGAAATCGTTTTTCCGAACGTAGCCCAGCAAGAATTTGATGGACAGAATCGAAACGATAAAGGCGACAGCCATTCCCAGCAGCAGGTAGACGATCTCCGGGCCTGTAAACATTCTTCCAAATTTCACCAATTTTAAAAGACTGGCTCCAAACATAACTGGAATTCCCAAAAAGAAGGAAAACTCTGCAGCAACGCCTCTGGAACACCCCAAGATCATGGCTCCCAGAATCGTGGCACCAGAGCGAGATGTTCCCGGTATCAAAGATAGAAGCTGGAAAAGGCCAATAAACAGAGCAGTCTGAAGTGTAATCTGGGACGTCTTCTGGATAGGGAAGGTGACATTGGCATTTCGGTTCTCTATGACAATAAATAAAACGCCATATATGATCAGCATCGCTGCCACTACATAAGAATTCATCAGATAGGCGTCCAAAATATCATCAAAGGGCAGCCCCACGATAGCTGCGGGAAGGCAGGCGATAATAATCTTAATCCAGAGGGCGAGGGTAGCCTCTCTCTGGGCCTTCCGTTTTTTCCTGGAAAAAGGATTCAGCTTATGCCAGTAGAGAAACAGAACTGCCAGGATCGCCCCCAGCTGAACCACAACCATAAAGACATTTTTAAAGTCCTCTGACTGATGAAGGGGAATGATCTCTTCTACCAGGATCATATGGCCTGTACTGCTGATAGGAAGCCACTCCGTAAACCCTTCTACAATTCCAAGGACAATCACTTTTAATACTTCAAAAATCTCCATAATATGATCTCCTATTGCTTTCTATTCGTACCCCTGTTTTCAATCTGCCAGTCAATGGGATCAAGGCCATGGGCTGTCAGATACTGATTTGTTTTGCTGAACGGCCGGCTGCCGAAAAATCCTCTGGAGGCCGACAGCGGGCTTGGATGAGGTGCCTCCAGGATCAGGTGCTGCGGATTGGTCAGCATAGTCTTTTTCATCTGCGCTGGCCGTCCCCAGAGGATAAACACCATGGGCCGCTCCTGTTCATTGAGAATCCGAATCGCAGCATCCGTAAATTCTTCCCATCCGATTCCCCTGTGGGAATTCGCCGCATGCGCCCGCACCGTCAATACAGTGTTCAGGAGCAGAACACCCTGATCCGCCCATTTTTTTAAGTAGCCATTGTCCGGAATGTAACATCCAAGGTCGTCATGGAGTTCCTGATAGATATTCACCAAAGACGGCGGAATCTCCACATCCGGCTTTACAGAAAAGCACAGGCCGTGAGCCTGCCCATAGTTGTGGTAGGGATCCTGCCCCAGTATAACCACCTTCACTTTGGATAGAGGAGTAAAGGCAAAAGCGTTAAAAATGTCGTCTGCATCCGGAAATATCCTCCGGGTCTCATATTCATGCTTAACTGTATTGTACAGCTTGCGGTAATAAGGCTTTTTAAACTCTCCGCTCAGAGGTTCCAGCCAGTCATTATCAATCGCAGCCATCTTTCGTAAGCCTCCTTCTGTCAGTCTTTGATTTACATCCGCACTGGGATGCCTCTCTGGGACAAGTAGCGCTTCAAATCCATAATCTCCAGCTCCTTATAGTGGAACAGGGAGGCTGCCAGAGCTGCATCCGCTCCACCTTCTGTCAGCGCTTCATAAAAATGCTCTTTCGTCCCCGCACCGCCAGATGCAATAACCGGTACAGACACATTGTCTGCCACGGTTCTGGTCAGCAGATTGTCATAACCTGATTTCGTGCCGTCACAGTCCATACTGGTCAGCAGAATTTCGCCTGCCCCCAGGCGGTCGGCCTTCATGGCCCACTCAACGGCGTCAATTCCCATATCAATGCGGCCTCCGTGCTTATAAATATTCCACCCTGAGCCATCCGGCCTTTTCTTGGCGTCAATAGCCACCACAACACACTGGCTGCCAAATTTGTCTGCTGCCTCTGAAATCAGCTCCGGCCTGTCGATAGCCGCCGAATTGATAGAAATTTTATCCGCACCTTCCCGAAGGAGCATCTTGAAATCATCCACCGTGCGGATGCCTCCTCCCACTGTAAATGGAATAAAGACTGTTTCTGCCACCTTGCGCACCATGGAAACTACCGTATTTCTTGCATCAGATGATGCAGTGATATCCAAAAATACCAGCTCATCGGCCCCGGCTTTATCGTAAGCTGCACCGATCTCAACCGGATCTCCGGCATCCCTCAGATCGACAAAATTAACTCCTTTTACCACTCTGCCGTTTTTTACATCCAGGCAGGGGATAATTCTCTTTGTAAACATCCGGCACCTCCTACAGCTCAATGAAGTTCTTCAGGATCTGCAGCCCCACGCTGCTGCTCTTTTCCGGATGAAACTGACAGGCAAAAATATTTCCCCGCTCCACCGCCGCGTGAATATGGGTGCTGTATTCAGTGGATGCCGCTACGATAGACTCGTCATCGGCTTTACAATAATATGAATGGACAAAATAGACATATGCCCCATTTTCAATTCCCTGAAACAGTCGGGAACCTGGCGTAATGGAAAGGGAGTTCCATCCCATATGTGGAATCTTCAGCCCTGGGTGATCCGGTATCCTCAAGATTTTTCCGGGAAGGATCGCCAAGCCTTCCACCCCCGGGCTCTCCTCGCTGCTCTCAAACAGGAGCTGCAGGCCCAGACAAATTCCCAGAAACGGCTTCCCAGAAGCCGCAGCCTGGCGGATCGTATCTGCCAACCCATATTGGCAGAGCTTTTCCATGGCATCCCCGAAGGCCCCGACTCCCGGAAGGATCACCCGGTCGGCCCCGAGAATCTCATCTCTATCCCGGGTAATAACCGCTTGGTTTCCTAACGCCTCCAGTGCTTTTTGTACACTCCTGAGATTTCCTGCATCGTAATCAATAATCGCTGTCATGTTCTATTCCTTTCCTAAGTCCCAAACAAGACGCCGCACTATTATGCCTGCAGCATAAATTCAACAGAATCCGCGGCAATCCCCTCCGCTCTTCCTGACAGCTCATCGCTAATCTGGAAAAACCGGCTGTGAACCCGGTACATATATGCTTTCTGGTTCAGGAAGACGGTCTTCTCAAATGGCCATCGGATAACTGTAGGCACACCAAATCCTTCCCCCAGTTCAATCACCGTCAAAGGCTGGTTCAGAGTCCGGGCGAGCCACTTTGTATATTCCTGCCACTGAGGGAGATACCCCTCCTCAATATAGCAGCCGCAGCGGATCGTATTGGGTACCAGAGGGCTCTTGCAGTGAGGACAGAGGCCGCTTTCTACTTCCCCTTCCTCCCAGATGTCCTTAGTACACGCCTTGCTGCACTGGCGCCATCCAATGTTTCCGCAAGGTGCCACGATCCGCCCAGAATCAAACGGTCCTCTCCATATCATACCGTCCGTCACCGTAGTCACAAGAAAGTAATCCGCATCCTTTATCCATTCATATAACGACTGATATGCCTTCTCTACTTCGGGCCTGATGGTGATCTCTGTCTCGTCGCTGTCGTTTCGGTTCTGCTTCCACTCACTGCCAATGCCGATCAATACCTTTCCTCCAGACTGAACCCGTCTCCGGATCTCCTCCAGCTTTTCTTTGTGATCGGTCATACCACTTTCCTCCCCTTTCTCTCATCCACATCCACATCGATCACATAGCTCTCATAGCCGTTGATCACAATGGTATCTTTGTACTGCTGCCTTCTCTTCACTCTGCCGCCGTAGTTCAGATGCATATGGCCGTGAATGAAATATTTGGGTTTATATTTGTCCATCAGATCCAGAAAACATTGGAATCCCCTGTGCGGGAGATCATCGCCGTCCCCAAGCTGGTAAGCCGGTGAGTGGGTCAGAAGGATATCAAACCCCTTTTTCCGGATCAGCTGCCACCATAGGAGTGCTATGCGCCTCCGCATCTGAGCCTCTGTATATTGGTGAGGGCCTGGCTTATACCTCATGGAACCGCCTAATCCCAGGATCCTCAAACCTTTGTATTCGTAAATCTGATCCTCAATGCAGATGCAGCCCTCCGGCGCCGCCGTATCATGGTTGCCGTAAACATAGAGAAGCGGGGCCTTTGCAAAGGTGACCAAAAAAGACAGATACTTGGGAGACAAATCCCCGCAGGATAAGATCAGATCAATTCCCTTCAGCTTGCTTTCATCATAATAGTCCCAGAGCGATTTAGATTCTTCATCAGAAATCACTAAAATTCGCATTCTTTCGTTCCTCCGTTCTAGTTGTATCTTCTTCTGGATCACAGGGGAATCCCTCTGTTATTCCCCGTCTTTCTGGGTGCCGTGGATCTGCACCACTTCTTTCGCCTCATCTGTCAGCTCTTCTGTGAGAGGGATCCGGCCTACTACATTCTCTGCCAGCCAATCCATTGTCACAATCTGTTCCGGGGTCAGAATCTCGCCTTCTGCACATCTGACCGTCCCCTCCTGGTCGGTAATAATCCCCTCAAAGGGATGGAATTCCCCATGGCAGATGGCCTTCTTCAGCAGAGTGATCAGATGCTTCGTCCCTTCCGGGGTTCTGTTCGCATACACAACATCGATCACCTCGGCAGACATGCCCCACCAGTAGTTGAGGGCGCGTTCCTGCTTTGCCAAGCCGCTCTCCCAGGCACCGTTTAAGATCTGGCGGATGATCTTCTCGTAATATTTTCCCCAATGCCAGATGGGAGATGCCAGATTCTCGATTTTATTACCCTCTTTTTTGAAAAGGCCAAACTGACGATTCTCTTCAATAGGGGTAATGCTGTCCTTGCCTGATACAAAGGTTATACCCTTATCCTTCAGCGCCGCTATGGGATCATGCCCTTTTATGGTGGACCATTCCAGATAAACTTTTGCCCTGGGATTAATCATCCTGGCCCCCAGCGCAAATGCGTTGATATTGGCCACCATGCCGTATATCGGGTAATCTGCCAGGTACCCAAGATTATCTTCTTCCGCCTGGGTGGCAGCGATAGCGCCGATTAAAAACTTCGCCTCATACATCCTGCCGTAGTAGGTACGTATCGATTTATAGGATGTGTTGACAGAGCAATTTAAGATTTTAATATCCGGATGGAGAACCGCCTCCTTTAAGCTGGCTGTTACCATCTGGGCCGCCGTTGTAAAAATGACGGTATTTCCCGCAGCAATCGCCATCTCAATAGCTCCCAGCGTTTCAGCCGGAGTATTGATATTGTCGATGTGGGTTGTAACCACCTGATCTTTAAAAACCTGCTCCACATACAGGCGCCCCAGTTCATGGCTGTATGTCCAGTTGGACGTCTCCGGCGTTTTTGTACTGATAAAGGCAATCTTTAATTTGGGGGCAGGCGCAGGGATAAAGAAATCCAGAAGATTTGTCCCCTTATCCTTATTCTTCTCCGGCTCTTCCACCAGAGCCACCGCATTCTCCTCCCCTGCAAGCTGAATCTCATTCCAGATCTTTCCGATTTCTTCCTTCAGCGTTCCGTCTGAGACTTTCCGAAGATGATCCATCCCAAAGATTTCCAGATACACCAGCATAGCATCCCCGGCCGTCGCTGGGAGGCGTTTTCCGCCTTTGTCCTCAAAAGCCGAACGAAATCTGGAGTAGGCGCTCTTGACTTCCAGCCTTTCTTCTGAGGTCCACGGGTCATCCATACCATATCCGGTCATCTGGGCAAACTTCGCAAAGCTGCCTTCCTTAGAAAACCAAATCTCATTGATCTCAGAGACCCTGTAAAAATCCATAAATTCATAATAAATTTTGTTTTCCTTTGTATCCGAACGCCTCGGAACCAGCCGTGTCACCTTTGCAGAGATGCTGGCTGCTCCGACGAATTTCAGCACGCTGACCCTCTTATTGCCCTCCTGGACATAAAATTTATTTAAAAACTCATACGCTTTGATGGGATCCCGGATTCCCTCTTCCAACTGGGCATTATAAAGAGTCATCCACTTCCCGCCAAATTCCGTATGAGGAGACAGCAGCGGCATAAAATTGCTGGCAAAGGCTGTCTGCCGTCCAGCGGTCTTAGTTCCCACGATCATATCAAGGGGAACCTCCACGGTTCCCAAATCATTTTCAGATACTATATCTACATATGGAAGGAGGTCATCCAGAGCCGGCAGATATGGATAAGCGCCGGCCACAATACTGGCACGGTACTGTTTCTGGGCCGCTTTTCGGGCCTTTTCATATTCTTCCAGTCTCACTTTATATTTCTCAGCCATTCTTATTCCCCCATTCAACAGCAAAACCATTTTCAGTCTATGTTATCCAGCACCCTGTGCACTGATGCCACCATTATACTAGCAAAACTATAAAAGATACAAGTCATTTCTATATTATTCGCTAATTTCTGCCTCAGGCTCATCTGTGGGCAGCCAGATGCTCCCAGTCTTCCTTTTCTGCGCCCTCCCGGCTATAGCGGGCCTTCTCATACAGATCGTGAAGCCCTCCTTCCGGAAATTCCACACCTGCTGCCTTTTCCAGCTCTTCCGGCGTCCAGGATGGAGAAAGCATCGTCCTCTTTTTTCCTGCCGCTTCTCTCAGCCGCTTCTGGTACAGCCTGCGGATCTTTCCAGAATAGCTCCGGTCCCAGAGCAGGCCCCGCGGCCGTTTCTTTTTGGTCTTTCCAGCTCTCTCTGCAAAGATTTCTGGTTCCAAAAATACTTTTTCATCGCTGTCCCAGTTCACCTGGCTGAGGTATCGACGAATTCTGACAAAAATCCGGTACAAAATCCAGATTACAAAGGCAGCCAGAACGATCCATACCATCCACTGAAGCAGCACCTCCAGAAACTTCACAAAAGCAGAGGGTTCTCCCGCCTCTGCCGCCCAGGGCGGCGGAGCAAACTGAGCTGGCGCTGCCTCTTCAGGTGCCGCTTCCTGAGACTGCTCTCCTGGAAAAAGGATTCCGATCAGCCAAGCCAGCCAAGATGCCGCCCTCCTCAGTGCCCGGTAAAGCAGGGTCAGATCCATGCGGGGCACCACAGCAATCAGGATCACCAAGAGAGCCAGCAGAGCCCCCAGGAAGATCCCGCAGACCCCTTTTATCTGCCGCACTGGAAGCCGGTCAGTTTCCTGATGCAATTCCAAAAACTTCTGGCAAGACTGGAGCCCCCAATGAAGAATATGCAGCACAGCCACAATGCTAATTCCGTAATATGCTGCCTCTTTCACGCCATCTGCCTCAAGCTGCCATCCTGCCAGCCACACCCCCGTCAGAACCACCGCCAAAAATATGTGAACTCCATCCATGCTGGCCATTATCCACCAACGCACTGCTTTTCTTGCCACTTATCCTCATCCTTTCTCCACATTCCACCGGATCGGTTCCGCTGCCGGACACTCAGACAGCTCCAGGCTGTCTTCCGGATACAGCGGCGCAATCCACAGCGATCCGGGACTGATTCGGGCGAGTTTCTCATACGCCCTCTGAAGCCCTTGGGACTGGCTGGTAGAAATCAAAATAAAAAAAGGATACCTGTCTTCCTCCATCTGGTCTTTCCAAGTTTCCAGCACACTCTCAAACCGAGGCTGAGGCTCGGCTGGATCCAGACAGCACAAGTATTCCATAAGCTGTCTGATATAAGCCGGACCAAATGAGAACTTCATTCCCAGTTTTTTCTCGGGCATCCTTCCGGCATCAACCACAATCCCCGGTATCTCCTCCGCCGAGAGCCTCTCTGCCAGCGCTGCGCACAGCCGGATGCTCTCTTCCTGCAAATCCTGTCTGGGCCAGATACTGTCTGGTTCCAGGTTCAAAAACAGAACCGTATTGCGGGATGCCGCATATTCATACTCGTTGACCATCATTGCCCCGGCTCTGGCCGTCGCTTTCCAGTTGATTCGGTTAAACGGATCAGATGCCTGATATTCCCGAATCCCTCTGAGAGCAAAAGGATCCTCGTACAGCCGCTTTCTGGCTCTGTAGGCGCCCAGCAGCGTATCAAAAATCAGCTCCAGGCGTTCGGTCTCCACCGGTGCGGGATAAACATACATTCTGGCTTCTGTAGGAAGCTGTCTGGAATAACTGGTGCTAAAAAACAGATCATGGCTCACCAGTTCTATCTGGCTGCCTTCATAGCACCCCCGCTTCAGCGCAGTGAACGTCAGAGTTCTCGTAATCTGCTGATAAGGCATCAGGGAAAAGATATCATTCCGGTAAGTCTGATCTGTCATGGCTGTATTCTCTCTGGCATCAAACTGAAGATTCCGGCTGACCCTCCATTTGACATGGAGGGCGGGAATTGGAAGAAATTTTTCATTTCGGACGATCTCTTTTATGGATCCCTTTTGCCCCTCCATCAGGATTTCCTGGCCAAATTCCAGGGATGCTGTCAAGTTTTTATCCCATTTCCGCTGGTAAAGCACTTCCTGCCCCAGCACCAGAAAAACCGCTGCGGCCAATATAATCATAAATTCCATGCTACCGTTTCCACTCCTCCGTGGGCACCGGGACACTGTCTAAAATATCCCGGATTGCCTTCTGTGCAGCCTGGCTGTCTCCTCTCCTCTGACTCATTACCAGCCGGTGTGCCAGAACCGGCACCGCTGTCTCCTTAATATCCTCCGGGACCACATAGTCTCTTCCCTTTCCCACAGCATACGCCCTGGACACTCTCATCAGAGCCAGAGTTCCTCTGGGGCTGACCCCATGCAGAATGGAGCTTTGCTCCCTGGTGGCCTGGGCAACAGAGGCAATGTATCGCATCAAAGCCGGATGGATATAAATTTCAGGCAGCTCTCTTCTCAGCCTTAAAATTTCCTCTTTCCCGCAGACTGGGGACACGTTATCCAACGGATTTTCTTTTTCAAACCGCTCCAGGATTGCAAGCTCTTCCTCCAGATTTGGAAGTCCCATGGAGAGCTGCATCACAAACCGGTCCAACTGGGCCTCCGGAAGGGGGTAGGTTCCCCCCGTCTCGATGGGATTCTGCGTCGCAATAACGAAAAACGGCTCTTCCAGTTTCCGTGTCTCCCCATCTGTCGTCACCTGGTGCTCTTCCATACACTCTAATAGTGCCGACTGCGTCCTTGGCGTCGCCCTGTTGATCTCATCGGCCAAAAGGATATTGGTAAACACTGGACCGGCTTTAAAAACAAATTCCCCTATTTTTTGGTTAAAATAATTCAGCCCCGTAACATCGGAAGGCATCAGATCCGGAGTAAACTGAATCCGCTGAAAATCCAGATCCAGCGCCCTGGCCATAGTCTTTGCCAGAAGGGTCTTTCCCGTCCCAGGAACATCCTCCAACAGTACGTGACCGCCGCACAAAAAAGCCGCTGTCAGCAGATCAATAGTCGTCTCACGGCCCACGACTACCCTGCTGACAGCGGTCTTGATCGATTGTATCAGATTATATTTCTCTGCCATATAGCCCTGCTCCTTTTTCATCTGTCAGTCTTTGATCGGCACGCATTTGCCGGCTCTCTGTACTCATTTTATCGGCTTCAGGCAGTTTTATCAATGTTTTTTGCGATTTTTCAGGGCGAGGGCCAAATTTTCCGCCGTCATCCGGCCGTCCACGCTGGGATATTGCTGTAGGCCAGCATTAGGAAAGTCACGCACCCGAACAGTACCGAAAGTCTGACAGCATCCAGTTTTCTCCAGTTTCCGGCTGTCATAAGGAGAAAGGTCACAAGAAGCACAATCATAAACCAGGTGGTAAACACCCTCTTAAAAGTCAGACCGAATCCAGCAATGTAAAATCCCATTCGGAACAGCGCCAGAAAGATAAAGGCAAGAGTCTGAATCCCCAGCACCGTAAGACAAACTTTCTTAGTTTTCACACCTTTCTTCTCCCCGGAACCTTCCGGCCAGTACCAATTTACCAGGGCAAATATAACAAAATTGATCGATGCAATCCAGCACAGCTCGAAAAATCCTTCTCTCGCATAAGTGCTTCTCAGGAGTTCTCCCGTCCTGATCTCCCCCAGTGCCTGTGGGATCTCCGTCAGCTTGATCAGAAAAAAGAGCCCATATAAGATCAGAAACATGGCAAGGAAAGCAGCCAACATAGCGGGAGGAAGGGAGAGCCTTCTGGGCGCTTCCTTTTCTGCCGTCTCAAACGCCCCGTAGAAAAGGCCGAAGAGATAGCAGCATACCAGAAGGGCCACCCCCCACACCATTACTCTCTGTCCGTTCCACAGAGAACCTATCCATATAAAAAGGCTTCCCGCTGTCTCTGTCACAATCCTGTTAAACGTCTCATCTGCCCCCATCAGAAGCGGAACCACGATACAGGCAACTGGAATACTCAGCAGGATCCCTGCCGCCGCCTGCCAGGCTGCCCGGCTGTGCCTGGTTTTCAGCGCCAGGATTCCTCGCAGAAAATTAGCTAGGGCAATGAACCACCTTCCAAAATATCCGAACGGCAGGAGAATCAGGCCGCGCAGCAGATCCACCAATCCACGCTCATCCATACGTCCGTCCAGCCGGTTTCCTGATAAGGCTAAAACCCAATAGACGCCCGCTCCGTGGAGGAACAAAACCACATAGGGGCAGATGTCCTGCCGGCTGTCCCCTCCCCATAATGCTGTCCATATCCCGGCCGCAGCCGTAAAAAACAAGTAGATATTTGATGACCAGTCCACCCTCTTTCCCATCTTTTGTCCATAGAAAATTCCTGCCGCTATGAAGACTGCAGTAAATGCTGCCAACAGCGCCTCCCACGGCCAGTGAGTGAAGAGAACTGTTCCAAAAGAGTCTCCAAAAAGCATTTTTGCATATAGAAATCCGGCCAGCAGCGTTACAGTTCCCAGTATCCATTGTTCTGGTCTGGGAATATAGGACAGTTTCTCTTGTTCCTGTTTTTCCATCTGCAGATTCCTCCTCTCTGTCTCCTACTCTTCTTTCCGATACTCTAAGATATCCCCCGGCTGGCACTCCAGAACCCTGCAGATCTCCTCCAGCGTGGAGAATCTGACAGCCTTCGCCTTTCCTGTCTTCAGGATGGATAGGTTCGCCTGGGTGATCCCGATTTTTTCTGCCAGCTCACCAGAAGAAATTTTCCGCTTCGCCATCATCACATCTAAATTTACCACAATCGGCATATCCGTCCCTCCTAGATTGTAAAGTCGTTCTCATCTTTCAGTTCCTTCGCCCGCTCAAAGGTATTTTTAATCACCCGGATCAGCAGCCCCATAAACACGGTCAGACCAGAGGCGATTCCCCAAAACAGGTAATAGAATGATGACCCCAGGGTAACAGCAGCCACTGCAAAGCACATCCAGGAAATCCATCGCAGGCAGGAGATATTCTCGTCAGTAAAAATGTTCTCCCGGCCGATATTTCCGATCAGCTTCCACAGCTTCCACAAGATAATCCCTGCAGGGACAGCGCAGAGATAGATCGTCGCCATAAACGGGATTGGAGACATGCCGGCCGCGGTATAGCTGGACGCCAGGTACAGCCCGACAAGAAACGGACAGGCCGCCACGACCGCCGCATAAGCGGCACAGAACAGGATGATAAATATCTTGGTAAGAAAAATCGAATTTTTATAAGACCAGTTCATCAGTTTTTCCTCCTCGCAATCTCTCTTTTCATCTTAGGAAAAGAATACCACAGGTTTAAATGAAAATCAATATATTTTTATTGTTTTTCGATAAAAATATATTGATTTTCAAAAATTTCCTTTTCGTTTTTTGGGGACGCGAAGGCACACATTGCTTGCCAAGAGCCAAAAAAGGAAGGCGCCGATTCATACTTGTATTTCAGCGTCTTCCTGTATACCTTTTCTCGTTGCACAGTACATATATGCCATGCTGGTTAGCAAAACTTTTCCGTGATATTTTTCCTCAAGCAGAACAAACATACCCTAATCGTTCAACACAATCTCTCTTCTGTATCTTACTATTAGGGTACATTTTCCCCCTACTTCTCCATAGCATTTTCATCGACATAGATGCTGATCTCCCCTGATGAGAGCCTCTCCACCATTCCATTTTCATATCGAACGATCAGGCGGCAGTCTTGATCCACATCCAGCGCAGTCCCATTTTTGCACCCGTTTGGAGAGATCACATTGATCTTCTTTCCGATCACCATGCTTCTCTCCCTATACTGCTTGCCATAACTGGCCATATCCTGTGCAGTGTAATACTGCATAAAGCGGTTTAAAAATTCTGCCGTCAGCCGGTTTTTTCCATCATTCTGCCGCCTGGCAAAAACAGCTCCGGCAGTGTCTGCCAGTTCTGACGGGAATCCGTCCTCTGGCATATATACATTAAATCCGACTCCAAGAACCGCATAATCCAGACATCCCGTCTCTAAGCTGAATGAGGCTTCTGTGAGAATACCGCTGACCTTTTTGCCTCTCATATAGATATCATTTACCCATTTGATCTCTGCCCTCTCGCCAGAAATTTCTTCTGCCGCCTCACATGCGGCCACAGCAGCCATGGTGGTAAATCGTACCGCTTGGTCCGGCGAGCAATTCTTTGGCCTGAGAAGGAGGCTCAAATAGATCCCGCTGCCTGCCGGCGAGTAAAACTTTCGGCCTTGCCTCCCCCTGCCGTCTGTCTGCTCATTGGCTATGACTGTATATCCCTCCGCAGCCCCCTCTGCTGCTTTTTCTCTGGCTACAGCGTTAGTAGATCTCGCTGAAGGTAAAACATCCAAAGTGAGCGCTCCGCAGATTGAGCTCAAATACTTCCGGATGCCCTGCCAGGACAGAATATCTGTATCTGATGCGAGACAGTAACCCCGGTTCTTCACCGCATCGATTTCATATCCATCACCTCTGAGGCCGTTCACTGCCTTCCAGACAGCAGCCCGGGTCACTGACAATTTCTCAGCAATCTCTTCCCCAGAAAAATATCTTCCCCTATTTTCTTCCAAAAGGGTCAGAAGCGTTTCCTTAGTCGTCACACTCTCCACCTCCAACAAAAAATGATAGCACAGGCCATCTGAAGGGTCAACCAGCTGGTCGGCAGTGAATCAGTTCTAAAATTATCCTAGTTTGGCCTTCAGTTCCCGGATAAACCGCTCTGCGATCGGGGTAAAAACCTGCCGTTTTCTCCAGATAATAAACATATCTGCCTTCAATTCGGGATAGAGAGGCCGGAAAATGAGGCCGCTCTCCTTGCTGGTATCCACCAGATGGTCAAACGTCAGCAGATATCCCAGTCCTTCCCTTGCAAAAACTGCTCCGTTGTAAGCCAGCCGAAAAGAACCCTCCAGGGTGAGTTCCTCCATCCGGCTTCCGCACCACCTGGGAAGATCGTGATGCCATCCCTGCTCTGAACAGAAAAGCGGCAGTCCTTTCAGATCCTCAAAGGTTACTGCTTTTTTGGAAGCCAGCGGGCTTCCAGCCAGCATGGCAAGCCCCCACCTATCAGACTCCGGCATCTGAATGACATGATACTTTTCATAGTCTGGTTCCTGCACAATCACGGCAAAGTCCAAGAGTCCTCTATCCAGCTTTTCTGTCACCTGCTCCGTATCACCGCTGGTAATGTGATAATGAAAATCTGGATACTGCTTTTTAAAATCCCTGATAATCCTGGCCAGATGCCGAATCTGGTACGATTCTGCACAGCCGAAATAAATATTTCCTCCCACTACATCATCCATGGCTGCAAATTCTGCCGTTATTTTATCCGTCATCGAAATCAGATCCTCCGCCCGTTTTCTCAGAAGCATCCCCTCCTCAGTAAGTTCAATAGAAAAACTGTGCCGGACAAACAGCCTCTTTCCCAATTCCTCCTCCAGTCCTTTTAGCTGTTTAGACAGCGTTGACTGAGATACATGCATCCTCTCAGCCGCCTTCGACATATTCTCCTCCCGGGCAACCTCTAAAAAATAGCGAAGAGTTCTGATCTCCATACTCTTTTCTCCTCTCATCTCGCTTTGCAGCTATTATAGCATGAATTGAAAAAAAATCATATCACGATATGAAAGATTCCCATTAGCGAAATCATCAGATCTGTTCTATATTAAAGCAGAAGAGAGGTACAGGAAATGAATCAGACACTCTACATTGATGAATGGATCCGCAGTCTCCGCCAGCTTGGGTGCAGCGAGGAGCTGACAGCACAGATTGCCCGGCAGCTGGAAGCCTGCCAGTTGGATAAAGCCTCCGAACTACTGCGGAGGCATAAGATACAGCTTCTCAATGAACTTCACAATTCAGAGCAAAAGGTCGATCTCCTGGACTTTCTGCTCTACCAGATCAAAAAATTGCAGAACTCTAATTAAGCGAAAGGATGGGATATAGAAATGGCATTATTAGAAAAACTAAATTTGACAGAAGAATGGGACAAAACTTTTCCCAAAAGCGCGAAAGTTCATCACAGCAAAGTCACTTTTCACAACCGTTATGGCATTACACTGGCTGCAGATATGTATGTACCTAGAGATTCATCCGGCAAGCTCCCCGCCATCGCCGTGTGCGGCCCCTTCGGCGCCGTAAAAGAACAGGCATCCGGGCTCTATGCGCAGACACTGGCAGAACGCGGCTTCCTGACAATCGCATTTGACCCATCTTTCACCGGCGAAAGCGGAGGCCAGCCCCGCTATATGGCTTCCCCAGATATCAATACCGAGGACTTCCAGGCCGCTGTCGATTTTCTCTCCCTTCTGGATCAGGCTGACCCGGAAAAAATCGGCATCATCGGCATTTGCGGATGGGGCGGAATGGCTCTGAACGCCGCCGCTCTGGACACGCGGATTAAAGCTACAGTTGCCTCCACCATGTATGATATGAGCCGTGTAAACGCCAAAGGGTATTTCGACTCTGAAGATTCCGCTGACGCTCGCTATGCCAAGCGCCAGGCCATGAATGCTCAAAGACTGGCGGATTATCAAAATGGCAGCTACGCTCTTGGCGGCGGTGTCGTGGATCCTCTTCCAGAAGATGCCCCATTCTTCGTAAAGGACTACTATGACTACTACAAAACCCAGCGAGGCTATCATCCCCGTTCTCTGAATTCCAATGGCGGCTGGAATGTGATCGGCTGCATGTCGTTCCTGAACCAGCCCATCCTGCAGTACAGCAATGAGATCCGCAGCGCCGTCCTCGTCATTCACGGTGAAAAGGCCCACTCTTGCTATTTCAGCAGGGATGCCTTTGCTGCCATGGTAAAGGATAACCCCTACACAGCCAATAAAGAGCTGATGATTATTCCTGACGCTGTGCACACAGATCTGTATGATGGCGGCGGCAAAAATGCGATCCCCTTCGATAAAATCGAACAATTTTTCAGGAAAAATCTGAAGTAATTCCATCCTAGGAGGCAATATGGAATACCTGACGCTGAACAATAATGTCAAACTGCCAATGGTCGGCTTCGGCACCTGGGATGTGCGGGGAGAAAAGGGAAAGCGCTGTATTTTAGAAGCCCTGGAAGTCGGTTATCGGCTGATTGATACGGCACAGATGTATGACAACGAGGACATCGTCGGCAAGGCTGTTCGTCAGAGCGGCCTTGCCAGGCAGGAAATCTTCATCACCACCAAGCTGTACCGCCCCAGTGCCAGCTACCAGAGAGCTAAATCCGGGATCGAACAGTCTCTAAATACCCTGCAAACTGACTACATTGACCTTTTTCTGATCCATGAGCCCTATGATGCCTCATTGGAAATGTACGCCGCTTTAAAAGAAGCCTGCCAGGCAGGAAAAATCAGAGCTATCGGCATTTCCAATTTTGACGGAATCAGGTATGAACGTTTTATTCGTTCCTGCGGGATCATCCCTGCGGTCAACCAGGTAGAGTCCCATGTATACTACCCGCAGCTCGCCCTGAAAGAGCAGCTCAACCGAAGCGGCACCCAAATGCAGTCCTGGGCCTCCTTCACCGAGGGACGCAGGCGTATTTTTGATGAGCCGGTCTTAAAGCATCTCGGCAGCAAATACGGTAAAACTGCAGGGCAGGCGGCTCTTCGTTATCTGGTTCAAAATGGAATTGCCGTCATTCCCAAAACTGCACACCGAGAGCGCATGGAACAAAATTTTCATATTTTTGATTTTGAGCTGTCGGAAAAAGATATGGCACAGATCGGAACCCTGAACGGCGGAAAATCCTTGTTCGGGTAGTATTGAGAAAGCGGCAGACATCTGCCGCTGAATGGATATCAGGAGGCGGAAATGAAGCCAACGCAACTTTTTTCTATTTTATTATCCTCACTTATGCTGATCTCATTTTCTGCCTGCAGCCAGGCTGAAAATGAATCCAGCCCGTCCATCGGCACAGCAGAAAAAGAACCCGCTGAGGCAGCAATGGAAACAGTCTCAGATTCCTCAAAGCCGGAAGCAAATCCTGGAAACTTTAACTTTGAAACCCACACAGTCACCCTCAACAGCGGATATGAAATGCCGATCATGGGGCTGGGAACCTACAGTCTTTCCGATGAAGAGTGTTACCGCGCTGTGACAGCCTTGCTGGAAACTGGCGGGCGGCTGATTGATACCGCTTACATGTACCACAATGAAGCCGCTGTCGGACGCGCTGTCAGAGATTCCGGCATACCCAGAGAAGAGATCTTCGTCATCACAAAACTCTATCCCAGTCAGTTTGCCAGCGCTGAAGAAGCCATAAAACTGGCATTAGAAACTTTGGATATTGAATACATTGATATGATGCTCCTGCATCATCCAGGCAGCAGCGATGTGGACGCATATCTCGCCATGGAGCAGGCAGCAGAGGACGGGAAAATTCGCTCAATCGGTTTGTCAAATTGGTACGTGGAAGAATTGGAAGACTTTCTTCCTCATGTCAACATTATGCCAGCATTGGTACAGAACGAGATTCATCCTTATTATCAAGAAAACGATGTAATACCCTATATTCAAGCGTTAGGCATTACTGTTCAGGGATGGTATCCCTTTGGCGGCCGGGGGCACACAGCAGAACTATTAGGAGATGAAACCATCTCCTCTATCGCCGATGCTCACGGAGTAACGGCTGCCCAGGTAATTCTGCGATGGAATCTGCAGAAGGGTGTGGCAGTCATCCCCGGCTCCAGCAATCCCGGCCATATTCGGGAAAATCTCGATTTATTTGGCTTTGAGCTGACTGAGGAAGAAATGGATCAAATCAATCGCCTAGACCGCAGGGAAAAACACGATTGGTATTGAGTGGTTCCGCACAAGAAGGCTTTATCTTGCGCAGTTTACTTGAGTCTGTAGAGAAAAGTCTGCAAATCAAGATTCTTCTATGACAAAAATAGGGGCAATCACATCCCAGGAAAGAGCTTTCAGAACCATAGCTGCTGTTTACCCTTTTACGTTTGTAACCATTCCGGTAATCATCATAATCAGAACGTTCGGATTTTTCGTATCCGAGATGGCCGCCCATTTCTGCTTCCACCATTTCTTTGATTGTTCCGCCAATCAGATCTCTGGGTGCATCTTGGAGGTCTTCAGCCGTCTGGGTTTCTTTTGTTTTGCCATAATAAAAGGCCCCTATGAATTAGATTTTATCATAGAAGGACCTTTCCGTTACATATTTACAAAAAACTTTCACACCGCCTATACCTTTGTTCTGCAGATGACACGGCAGGCAGTGCATACCCGCACCGTCTGCCAGCTTTTTTCTATCGCTTATACTGCCCCGCAAAGGTGTAACACACTAGACTTTCCTACGGAAAATCGTGTGCCAACAGGGATGATGCCCGCCCCTCTTGGGAACCCAGAGTCAAAGGAGCTGCGCCCTCTGGACACCCCTTTATGTTCGTGCAGAGGCTATCTCCCTCATCTGGGGCTGTCGGATTTTTCCTGCCCGAACATGACCGTCATACAGATTTAACAGCTTATCTACATGGAAATCTGTGTACCATTTCGCTGTTATGATGCTACTATCTGAACAGCATTCTCACGAATCTGATTAATAGTTGCTATCAATGCGGTTCTAGTCTTTGCGTCAAACAGCTTGATAAAGCTAACCGGTTTGTCAAATGGCGGCTTTGTAAGTTCTGAAACATTTTCCATATACCCATTCAGCTCTATGTGATTGATGATTTTTTTCACAAAGGCAATCTGCTTCTGATTTAAAGATTGGTCGTTGATAAAGGCAGAAAACGCCTGCATGGCTGCCTCGTGATCCAACTTGGCAATTTTACGAACCAGCAGACCAAATAGCGTGTCTCCAAATTCGCGCTTGTAATCTTCTTTGCTCCCGAGTTCGCTTGTCAACACTCGTTCCAGCTCCTGATAATCGCCCGCAGCTAACGGAATATTATGGGTCAGCTTGTAAATAGCCAACGCATTTCCGTGCTCATTGACATATCGATTTACTTTGGCACGGTAGTCTTCAAAATCATACGCTGCATCCAACTGAACCCCTTCCTGGCTATCTGTAATTGGATCAGTAAGTTTGGTAATAATACGTTTTTGCCCTCCATCGTCTTCATCCAAAAAACGAATCAAACCACGAAGCTCTCTCCGAACCTTTTCAAACAGCAGAATATCATTGGCGTTCCAAAAAGCATCGGTATGGATTTCCTGCAACAACGGCAGCTTTTCCTTGATCTGTGGAATGTTTGCCTTGCGTTCCAGCAGAGAAGCAGTGTCACACAACTGCTTTTTGGCATACTTGAAAGCAGGCATCTGTTCAATATGTGCCAATATCAGTCCGTACATAAAGTTATCAAACCGCTTGGCGAATTCATCCGTTTCTTCCGATTGGACAAGCGGTGCAATCTGTGTCAGTAACTCGCCTTTATCTCCTTCACTTAGGGAAAGAAAGGCATCACTCTTCTTATATTTTTCCACATACTGCATCCGCAGTTTTACAGAAATCAGCTCTTGGTTCAGTTCCGCAACTTGCTTATGGCAGGTTTCGATAAGTTCATTTCGCCACGCCTGGTAATCTTCGTCTGCAAAGGTACTTTCCTGTAAAGCCATAACAATGTTAATCTGTTTGCCGAAAATATTTTCCGATAATGTCTTTGTCTCTCTGGCCGCATACCCTTCCTTATGTTCCCGGAAATATTCAAAATTTTTACAGTAATCAAAAATCAGGAAACGACGTTTATCCGTGTATGTTCCATCAATCTGATCCACACAAGATAATCCCTTGCACAAGCGGGTGCCGCGGCCAATCATCTGCCAAAATTTAGCTTTTGAGCGCACCTTCTTGAAAAACACCAGATTGACACATTCCGGCACATCAATACCAGTGTCCATCATATCTACTGACACCGCAATATGAGGTTCCTTTTCCGGCTGTTTGAAATCATCTATAATAGTCTGGGCATAGCTATCGTCACAAATCACGCGTTGGGCAAATGAACCGCGATATTGTGGGTAGAGTTTATTAAACCGCTCCAGAATGAATTCGGCGTGACGCTTATTCTGTGCAAAAATAATTGTTTTACCCAGCCGGTCCCCGCCTGCGACTTTGATCCCCCGCTCCATTAAATCCTGCAATACAATATCCACCGTCGTTTCATTGAACACAAATTTATTAAGAGCTGCGGGCGGGATAAAATCCGGCATCATGCCATCTTCGATGAAGTCATCTTCGTAACGCTCTTTGTCTTCATCAGACAGGTCATCGTAGGTAATGCCTTCATCCAAAAACTTTGTTTTGACCTCATAATTATAG
>CALWBQ010000001.1 GCA_944376125.1 uncultured Lachnospiraceae bacterium | reverse complement strand
ATTTGAGCTGGTTGTTTTTCGCCTCCTCACATTACCAGAACACATCTGCAACGGGCAAACCGGAAAGTTCTCAGAGAAATCTTTTATTTTTTATGGCTAAACGCAAAAATAAACCAGCCTGCACAGGGCGGGCTGGTTTATCAGTAGTAGAAGGCTGCTCGAAGAGTACAATCAGGTTGTGTAATTACCTTTGTCCTGAGAGGTAATTGGACGGACTACACGGCATGGGTTTCCCGCCGCAAAGACATTCGGGGGAATATCTTTTGTCACAACGCTTCCAGCACCGATAACAGCATCATGCCCGATTGTTACTCCCGGAAGCACTACGACATTAGCGCAGATCCACACGTTATCCTGAACCTCAATCGGTTTGGCAGATTCTAACATATAAGGATGTCCATCCTCGGCAAACCGGATGTTTCGTTCCGCTGCAGTCATGGGGTGGATGGGAGTCAAAAAAGATACCGAAGGCCCTACAAAAACGTTGTTTCCCAGGCAGATTTTTGCGCAATCCAAGAAAACACTGTTAAAATTGATATAGCACCAATCCCCGATGTAGGTATTGCAGCCATAATCCAGCTTAATGTCCGGGTTGATTTCCGTTCCTTCCCCAAGTTTTCCCAGGATTTTTTCTAGTAAATTCCGGCGGAGGGCGGTATCATCCTCATTGGTGGCGTTATATTTCCGTGCGGTGTCCCGTGCGATATGGCGCAGCCGGACAAGTTCCGGGTCAGAGGTGTCGTACAGATCTCCACGCAGCATTTTTTCTTTTTCCGTCATTGAGTACTCCTTTGGTCTCATAATGCTTGAAATTCAATTTTCCGATCTTTGAAGTAATATTCTTTGTCGTGCTCGTTGATTTCTCGCAGGATACGGCATGGATTGCCTACAGCGACCACATTGGAAGGCAAATCTTTTGTTACAACGCTTCCAGCTCCGATAACCACATTATCGCCAATTGTAACGCCGGGTACAATAATCGCTCCCGCACCAATCCAGCAATTCTTTCCAATGTGGACAGGGAAGTTGTATTGGTATGCCTTTTCACGCAGTTCAGGCAAGATTGGATGCCCCGCTGTGGCAACTACAACATTTGGGCCAAACATTGTAGAATCGCCCACATAAATATGCGTATCGTCTACTAAGGTCAGATTAAAATTCGCATAGATATTTTTTCCGAAATGCACGTGCGCGCCGCCAAAGTTCGCATGGAAAGGAGGCTCAATATAGCAGCCTTCGCCAATTTCCGCAAACATCTCTTTCAACATTTCTTCCCGTTTTTTCTCTTCTGTGGGACGGGTCAAATTGAATTCATATAACCGATCGAGGCATTCTATCTGCCATTCCATAATCTCCGTATCACCAGGTAAAAATAATTCTCCTGTATGCATTCTTTCTTTCAAGCTCATAAATGAAAACCTCTCTTTCAAGCTGTTGTTTTATTGGAATTTCCCGCATAGTATTCAATGCGTCAGATTTTTTACCCATTTATACTTTTTATAATTTCGGTAAACGGCAGGCAGTTTGATGATTTCATCCAGATTGACAATGAAATATACTGCAAGTACTGGCAGTTTGAAAACAAACGCGGCCAGCAGTCCCAGCGGAATCGTTATGCACCATAAGGTAACAGTATCGCAGAGGAATCCAAATTTTGAATCACCGCCTGCACAGAAAATACCGGCAATGGTAGTTCCGTTTATAGACTTTCCAATCATATAATACGAGCACATGACCAGCATCCACTTTAAGTAAAACACCGAATTTTCACTTAGCTTCATACCGGAGTCTGCAATGGAAAGGATGAATGGGTTTAAAATCAAAAGAAGCAGCCCAGAGGCAATTCCGCAGTAAATTGAAAATCTACAGAGTTTTCGCCATATGCTTTCGCAGTATCAAACTTTCCTGCACCCAGTTCATTTCCAACGATAATCCCGCCGCCACTGCCAAGGCCAAGGCCGAAACAGGCAACCAGATTCTTTACAATATTGGCGATAGAGTTAGCAGCAACCGCGTCGGAACCTAAATGCCCCATAATGACAGAATACATCGTAAAACCAACGCCCCAAACAATCTCATTGCCGAGGACTGGCGTGGTATATTTCCAGAAATCCCGGCTTAATTTTGAGTCGCCTTTCAAAACATATATATAGTGCAATTTTACCCGGCCTTTTTTCGCAGTTTCACCCAGACACCAGATCACTTCTATGATTCTTGCTATGACAGTGGCGATGGCGGCTCCAGCAATTCCTAATTTTGGCATAGAGAAAAGACCATAAATTAAAACTGCATTGAAAAGGATATTCAGGACAACGGTTGTGGAGCTGATAATGCTGCTTAACGTTGCTTTCCCGCTGTTCTTCAAAATACAAAGATAGATCTGGGAGATACCTGTCAGTAAATATGACAAAGAAACTGTCCGTAAATAAATGGAACCTTTTTCAATTAAATTTGTTTCCGAGGTAAATATACGCATCAGCATTTCGGGGACACAGAGTGCCGCCAATGTAAAGAGGAAAGAAATGGCCACGGTAATTTTCAAAACATAAGCAAAAATCCTCTCAACTGCGCCAATATCCCGTTTCCCCCAATATTGCGCAGCAAACATGGATAAACCGATTGTCATTGCTGCCAGAAAAAGATTCTGCACAAAGGTAATCTGGCTAGCTAAGGATACAGCGGACAGGTCATCCTGTGACAAAAATCCCAGCATAAACGCATCAGAAGCACTGACAAGAGCCAGCATGAACTGCTGGAAAGCAATGGGAAAGACTAAGGTTAGAAGCTTTTTCATAAAATCATTTTGTTTTTTCATCAGCGATCACCATATTATCAGCCAGTATTTCCACTTTAATTTGCATACGGTTTTCATTCATAATAACCGTCGCCAGTGGTTCGGGGATAACTTTTCACCGTGTATCCATCTTTTTTCAGCCGGGCCGTCAGCTGGTCGACCTTCTCTTTTGAGCCAACCTGAAATGCAATATGTGCATATCCAATTTGCGGAGAAGAGTCTGTCTCTGGAATCCCCGGAAGGTGCATCAATTCCAGCCTTCCGGAGTCATCAAAAGACAAAAAATAAGAGGAGAAGCCTGTTTTCGGATTTTTATAAAGCGCATTTCTCTTTCCTTGAAAATAGGTTTCAAAGAATTTCGCGCTTTTTTCCAAATCTTTTACATAAACCGCCATATGTTCTATTTCATCTCAATTAGTCCTTTCTCTGTGATAAAGCAGGTGCTTTTCGGGTTAAAAGTTCATGCATGACAATCATTAAACTCAACACAACTAATAAGTAAATTGGCAATAATGCAGCTGTAATATGATTTGCGATAAGTCCAAACAACGGCGGCATTAAGCAAGAACCAACATACGCGCTTGCCATTTGAACGCCAATCATCGCTTGTGATTTATCTGCGCCGAAATGGTCGGGGGTTGAGTGAATAATGCAGGGATAAATCGGTGCGCAACCAACCCCTATGAGAGATAAGCCAATCAGGGTAATTACTGGTGTTCCCGGTAGAAGCATGGCAATAACACCTGCGGCAATTAAAACTTGGCCGAGACGAATCATTTGCGTATCATTAAATCTCATGGTGATAAAACCGCTAATCGCCCGCCCAACTGTAATTCCGATAAAGAATATCCCTGCAAAACTTGCTGCTTCTTCTGCGTTTACCCCCTTGTATATATTTAAGTAACTGCTTGCCCATAAAATAGTCGTAGCTTCCAGAGCGCAGTAACAGAAGAAACAAACCATAATTTCTTTTGCACCTGGAATTTTGACGACCTGTGTTAGCGGAAGCGTTTCCGTTTCTGCATTCCTGGTTTCCGCTTCGCCTTCATCCGGATTTTTGGCTTTCCATAAGGGTAGAGTGAGAAGCAGAAGTGCAGTTAAAGTCATTTGAATCCAACTGATGTAACGGTATCCGGCGTTCCAGCCGCGCCCATCCGAAAGGGCGTAACCCATAATATAGGGGCCAAGCGTCGCACCAACTCCCCACATACAATGAAGCCAGCTCATGTGTTTGCTTTTATAATGCAGGGCCACATAGTTATTTAAGGCAGCATCCACACTTCCAGCGCCCAGGCCGTAAGGAATGGCCCAAATACAAAGCATCCAAAAGGAATGGCTCATAGAAAAGCCGAACAGCGCCGCAGCGGTCATTGCTACGCTGATCGCAGTGATTTTGCCGACTCCTAGTTTCCTGGTCAGCCGGTCGCTCTGCAAGCTGGACAGGATTGTACCCGCTGCAATAATCATGGAGATTATCCCTGCGTAGGAAACCGGGACTTGGAATTCCTGATACATGGAAGGCCATGCGGAACCGAGAAGAGAATCCGGCAGACCCAGACTGATAAACGCCAGATAAATAATTGCCAATAGTAAATGAACCATATAGGGTACCTCCTTATTAGCCAGCATCTTCTTGACAGGAAATCTGCTCGCCTATATAATAATATTGTATTAGAGTTGAATTTTCTATCAATATATTATCGAATCTCATAACAATCCTGCGAGGCTACGAAATATGACTCTTCTCGAAATAAAAGACGACCGTTCGGAACGGGTGCGCTATGATTATATAGACTACCCGATTTATATCCGGAAAGCTTTACTCTCTTCTTACCCGAATTACGCCGCGCCCCTGCATTGGCATGATGATATTGAACTGGTTGCGGTCTTATCCGGAGAAATGCAGTACAATGTTAACGGTGAAATTATCACAATCCGGGAAAACGAAGGGGTGGTAGTCAATGCAAGGCAAATTCATTTCGGATTCTCTGCACACAAAAAAGATTGTGAATTTATCTGCATCCTGTTGCATCCGCTTATGTTGTGCGCTACATCTGCTTATGAACGGGATTATGTGCTGCCGGTGCTCCAGAACCGCAATGCTCCTTTTGTCAAATTGAGCGCCGGTACGGCATGGCAAAGGGAAATCTATCAAAATATCCAAACCATGTTTTTCCTGAAAGATGAGAACGCCGCCCCGCTGAAAGTACAGAAGCTGTTCTATGATATATGGATTCGTTTATACGAAAATCTCTCTCCTGAAAACCCGCTGAAACCGCAAAACACAGATCTTTCCATTTTGAAAAACATGATTGGATTTATCCAGCGGAATTATGCGTTAAAAATCACTCTTGCGGATATTGCCGCTTCAGGTGCTGTAGGACAAAGTAAGTGCTGCAAGTTGTTCACAAAATATATCGGATATACACCAAATGCATATTTGATTCAATATCGGCTAGTTAAAAGCACAGAACTTTTGAAAAGTACAGATATGACGATAATCGAAATTGCAAGTGCTGCAGGGTTTAGCGGAAGCAGTTATTTTGCGGAAGTATTCCGAAGGTGGAGCACCCAAAGCCCATCCGAATATAGAAAAAAGAACACCTAGAATTCTTGAAAATGAAGATGAAAGCCTTGACTTTCCACTGGTGGTGTGTAAGCTGTGACTCACACAAGGCATAAGCCCAAGAAAAATGAAAGGTGGAAATGATAATGAAAACAGGAAAAATCACAGCGAAACTGAGGGACGCGGTTCCGGTTTGCCTCATGGTAAACGGTGAGGAAGTTAAGCGCTACAAGAACATCGAGCTGCCGGACGAGCTGAAAGAAGTGGAATGAACGACTTCCATTTCAACGTACATATGGACGGAAAGATCACCTTTGAAATCCACTATGAGGAAGGCACACTGCCGGAGGTATTCCCGGAGGCACGCACCAGAATAAGCCGGGCGGCGAAGGCCGCCGCCAAAGCTGCTGCACAGGAAAGCACAGAGGTTGTGGCCGTAGAGGCTCGCGAGCCGGAAACAGAGGCCTCGCCGGAGGACAGCCCGCAGGACGGTGAAATTCCAGCGGAAGATCCCAGTGAACCTACCGCAGAAGAAAGCGAGCCGGAAGGCATCGAAGCGGCCTATAATGTGACAGGTGTGCGCCGCAAGGAACTCGTGGCAGCAATCGGCGAATTTACCGGCGCGGAACCGGAATACAAGGCAGCCCCCAGCTTTGCCTATGAAATCGGCGAGTACACGGTAGACAAAGAAGGAACTCTGACCGGCCCGGAAAATCCGGCGCTGATCGAAAGCCTGAAAGAACAAGGTTTTATTGCCGCAGAATAAATCGAGAAAGCCCCGCCGAAGAGGGGCTTTCTTTACAGCTTAGACTTTGTTTTTTGACAGACTGGGCAATACACGCTGCTCCGGCCTCCAATCGTGATACGGCAGAGGGCCGTTCCGCAAATCGGGCAAGGCTCTCCCTCATGGCCGTAGACCTGTAAAAACGGTGTGTTGCGGTAGTCCTGGCCTTTTGCCGCCAGATATTCCTCCGGCGTGGTCTTGTTCTTTTCGACAAAGAAGGCAAGCCGTTCTGGAATAACCGAAGCAAGCCGGTCCCATTCCTCGGTTGTCAGCGTGTTGGCGGGCCGTTCCGGGTGGATGCAGGAGGCAAACAAGATTTCATCGGAATAGATATTGCCGATCCCAGCCATCACGTTCTGATCCAGCAGGCATTCCTTGATGGCTTTCTTCCGTTTTCCCAGGTGTGTGGACAAGTATTCCCCAGAGAAGCCGGGTTCAAAGGGTTCTGCGCCCAGCTTTTCCATCCCGGTGTATGTATCTGCCTCTCCTTGCCGTAGCAGCCAGAAGCGCCCAAACCGGCGTGTGTCGGAGAAACGCAGCTCCCTGCCTCCGGACAGATGGAACACAAGATGGGTATGCTTTTCTTCCGGGTAATCTGCCGGTGTCACCAGCAAACACCCAGTCATACGCAGGTGCAGGACTACTTTATCACCGCTATTGAGACAGAGAATCAGAAATTTCCCTCTACGGTCTATTTCGGTGAAAAACTGACCGGTAATTCGAGTACAGAATTCATCAGCAGATGATGGGTGTGCAACCACTTCCGGCCTGTTGACTGTGATCCGCTGAACCGCAAATCCTTTTATCTGCGGTTCGATCACCCGTTTGATTGCTTCAATTTCCGGTAATTCAGGCATGGCTGTCACCACCTTTCCTTGCAGACTTTTTGATCTGTTCATGATAAAAATAGTTCACAATGACCGGCGGAGCATCAAATGGCCGCTTCATACTGTCATCGTTGGTCACATAGTCCAGCCCAATCTCGGCGGCATAGCGTTTCAGTTCCCCGTCCAGAAGCTCCCAATAGGTGCGGTTTCCTTTTTGGTAAATCTCCTGGTACAGCGGCAGAAGCTGCGGATATCTTTCCCGGAGGTAGTCCATGATGACCGCTTTGTAGCTGCCACGCAGGTTAAGGTTTTCCAGCCAGATCAGATTGCACTGCCCCTTCGCCCGGTGGATGATGGCCTTTACATCGGTGATGCCGGGGAAGATGGGGGAGACAAAACAGGTGGTACGGACGCCAGCGTCATGAAACGCCTTCA